>NZ_JCAFTO010000009.1:0-16762 GCF_059370315.1 Stenotrophomonas sp. YJH_SMC_46 | reverse complement strand
GATCATGTTCTTGACGTAGTCAGCGTGGCCCGGGCAGTCAACGTGGGCGTAGTGACGGATCGGGGATTCGTATTCGACGTGCGCGGTCGAGATCGTGATGCCACGCGCCTTTTCTTCCGGCGCGGCGTCGATCGAGGAGTAATCCTTGAACTCGCCACCGAAGCGCTCGGCACCGATCTTGGTCAGTGCAGCGGTCAGCGTGGTCTTGCCGTGGTCGACGTGACCGATGGTGCCGACGTTGACGTGCGGCTTGGTGCGCTCGAACTTACCCTTTGCCATTGTTCTATACCTTGATTGTTCGTAAATGGTTTCAAGAGAGGCTGAGCGAGGCTCAGCCCTTCTTCATGACGGCTTCGGCGATGTTGGTCGGAGCCGGCTCGTAGTGATCGAATTCCATGGTGAAGGTGGCGCGGCCCTGGGTCTGCGAACGCAGCGCAGTGGCGTAGCCGAACATTTCACCCAGCGGGATCATCGCGTTGATGATGCTGGCCGAACCGTCACCGGTGGTGTCGGAACCCTGCAGCACGCCGCGACGACGGCTGACGTCGCCCATCACGTCACCCTGGTAATCCTCCGGGGTCACGATCTCGACCTTCATGATCGGCTCCAGCAGCACCGGCTTGGCCTTGGCGAAGCCCTGCTTGAAGGCCATCGACGAAGCCAGCTTGAACGCCATTTCCGAGGAGTCGACGTCGTGGTACGAACCGAACACCAGCTTCACCTTGACGTCCACGACCGGGAAGCCAGCCAGCGGGCCGCTGGTGATGGTTTCGCGCAGGCCCTTTTCAACCGACGGAATGAATTCCTTCGGGATCACGCCGCCGGTGATGTCGTTGATGAACAGGAAATCGTCCTTGATCATCGGAGCGATCTTCGGATCGGCACGATCTTCAGCGGTGATCGGCGACAGCTCGATCACGACGTGACCGTACTGACCCTTACCACCGGACTGCTTGGCGTGCTTGTAGTCCGACTTGACGTCAGCCAGGGTGATGGTTTCGCGGTAGGCCACCTGCGGCGCGCCGACGTTGGCTTCAACGTTGAACTCGCGCTTCAGGCGGTCGACGATGATGTCCAGGTGCAGCTCGCCCATGCCCGAGATGATGGTCTGGCCGGATTCTTCGTCGGTCTTGACGCGGAACGACGGATCTTCCTGCGCCAGGCGACCCAGCGCCAGACCCATCTTTTCCTGGTCCGACTTGGTCTTCGGCTCGACGGCCATCGAGATCACCGGCTCCGGGAACGTCATGCGCTCCAGGATGATCGGCGCATCCACGGCGCACAGGGTGTCACCGGTGGTGGTGTCCTTCAGGCCCACTGCAGCAGCGATGTCACCAGCCAGAACTTCCTTGATTTCCTCGCGGTTGTTCGAGTGCATCTGCAGGATGCGGCCGATGCGCTCCTTCTTGCCCTTCACCGAGTTCAGCACGGTGTCGCCACCGTTCAGGGTGCCCGAGTAGACACGGAAGAAGGTCAGCGCGCCGACGAACGGGTCGGTGATGATCTTGAAGGCCAGCGACGAGAACGGCGCCTTGTCGTCCGACTTGCGGGTCATTTCGACGGTGTCGTCGTCAACGTCCACGCCCTTCACGTCCGGCACGTCGACCGGCGACGGCAGCAGCTGGATCACGCCGTCCAGCATGGCCTGCACGCCCTTGTTCTTGAAGGCCGAGCCGCAGTACATCGGCACGATCTCGGTGGCCAGGGTACGGGTACGCAGCGCGTTGATGATTTCGGCCTCGGCCAGCTCTTCGCCGCCCAGGTACTTTTCCATCAGCTCTTCGCTGGCTTCGGCAGCGGTCTCGACCATGAACTGGCGAGCTTCTTCCGCAGCCGCCTGCAGATCGGCCGGGATGTCGCTGTACTCGAACTTCATGCCCTGCGAGGCTTCATCCCAGTGGATGGCCTTCATCTTCAGCAGGTCGACAACGCCCTTGAAGTTGTCTTCAGCGCCGATCGGCAGCTGCATCGGCACGGCAACCGCGCCCAGCTTGGCCTTCAGCTGGCCGACGACCTTCTGGAAGTTGGCACCGGTGCGGTCCATCTTGTTGACGAACGCGATGCGCGGCACGTGGTACTTGTTGGCCTGGCGCCACACGGTTTCCGACTGCGGCTGCACGCCGCCGACGGCGCACAGGACGAAGACGGCACCGTCGAGCACGCGCAGCGAGCGCTCCACTTCGATGGTGAAGTCGACGTGCCCCGGGGTGTCGATGATGTTGAAGCGGTGCTCCGGCAGGGACTTGTCCATGCCCTTCCAGAACGCGGTGGTGGCAGCGGACTGGATCGTGATGCCACGCTCCTGCTCCTGCTCCATCCAGTCCATGGTGGCGGCGCCGTCGTGCACTTCACCGATCTTGTGGCTCTTGCCGGTGTAGAACAGGATGCGCTCGGACGTGGTGGTCTTGCCGGCATCGATGTGAGCCATGATGCCGAAGTTACGGTAACGCTCGATGGGAGTGGAACGGGCCACGGGAGCCTCTCAGATTTCTTGGATTTCGGATGGCCGAACGCCGCCTTTCGGCGGCCTTCGGATTGGCGCAGTCTTTCTGGGACCGCGAGGCAGCACGCACCGAAGTGGTGCTGCCCTGCCTGTTTTACAAGGCCGTCAAACTCACCAGCGGTAGTGGGCGAATGCCTTGTTGGCTTCGGCCATGCGGTGGGTTTCTTCGCGCTTCTTGATGGCGCCGCCACGGTTTTCCGAGGCGTCGATCAGTTCAGCAGCCAGCTTCTTCGGCATGGTGTTCTCGCCGCGCTTGCGCGCGGAGTCGATCAGCCAGCGCATGGCCAGGGCCATCTTGCGCGACGAACGCACTTCGACCGGCACCTGGTAGGTGGCACCACCGACGCGGCGCGACTTGACTTCGACCGCCGGAGCGACGTTGTCCAGAGCCTTCTGCACCAGTTCAATGGCGTTGGCGCTGCTGTTCTTCTCGGTGATCACGTCCATGGCGCCGTACACGATCTTCTCGGCGACGGACTTCTTGCCGCTCTGCATGACCATGTTGATGAAACGGGCGATGGTTTCGCTTCCGTGCTTCGGATCGGGCAGGACGGAACGCTGCGGAGTATTACCCTTACGCGACATTGTGCTCTCTCCTTATGCCTTCGGACGCTTGGCGCCGTACTTGGAACGGGCCTGGCGACGCTTGGCAACGCCGGCGGCGTCGAGCGAGCCACGAACGGTGTGGTAACGCACACCCGGCAGGTCCTTGACGCGACCGCCGCGGATCAGGACCACGGAGTGCTCCTGCAGGTTGTGGCCTTCACCACCGATGTAGGAAATCACTTCTTCCTGGTTGGTCAGGCGGACCTTGGCAACCTTGCGCAGAGCCGAGTTCGGCTTCTTCGGAGTGGTGGTGTAGACACGGGTGCAGACGCCACGGCGCTGCGGGCACTTGTCGAGCGCCGGCGAGGCACTCTTGTAGGTGGTCGCTTGCCGCGGCTTGCGGACCAGCTGGTTGATCGTCGCCATCAGTAGGTTCTTCTGATTGGTGGCCGGAAAATCCGGCCAGAGATGCGGAAATGTTAAAGCAGGCCAAAATTCTGGCCTGCTGAGACAGACGATTGTAGCAACCTGCCAGGAAAGCAGTCAAACGCCTCCTGTCAAGCCCGCTCCTGATCCCGGAACGTTACTGGGGGGCCTCCATGTACCCCGTTCAGGTTGGCGGGGTGAACCACGAGGTCCATCCTGCCCCGCGCCGGTAGAGTCGACTGTTAGCCGACTCTCGATGGCAGTCGACCAACAGTCGACTCTACCGCCCGGGTGGTCCGGCCTTGCGGCCGGACCGGATGCATCATTCTTCGCCCGAGGCCTGTTCAGCTTCGGCTTCAACCACCGCTGCCTCGACCGCAGCCGGAGTGCCGGCCAGGGTCTGCATTTCCGACTCGGTAAGGCCGGAGGCGCCGCGGCGGCGGTTGCTGTGGTACGCCAGGCCGGTACCGGCCGGAATCAGGCGACCCACGATGACGTTTTCCTTCAGGCCGCGCAGGTTGTCCGAGGTGCCGCGGACGGCCGCTTCGGTCAACACACGGGTGGTTTCCTGGAACGACGCGGCCGAGATGAACGATTCAGTCGCCAGCGAGGCCTTGGTGATACCCAGCAGCACCGGATCGAAACGAGCCGGCAGCTCGTTGCGGGCCGCGAGGCGCGCATTCTCCTCGATAACGCGCTGGCGCTCCACCTGTTCGCCGTTCAGGAACTTGCTGCTGCCCTGGTCGGTGATCTCGACCTTGCGCAGCATCTGGCGGGTGATCACCTCGATGTGCTTGTCGTTGATCTTCACGCCCTGCAGGCGATACACGTCCTGGATTTCCTTCACCAGGTAGGCAGCCAGCGGTTCGACACCCAGCAGGCGCAGGATGTCCTGCGGGCTCGGCTCGCCGTCCACGATGGTTTCACCCTTGGTGACATGCTCGCCTTCGAACACGATGACCTGGCGGTACTTCGGGATCAGCTCTTCGTGCTCCGAACCATCGGTGTCCTTGATGATCAGGCGCTGCTTGCCCTTGGTGTCCTTGCCGAAGCTGATGATGCCCGAACGCTCGGCCAGCACCGCCGGATCCTTCGGCTTGCGGGCTTCGAACAGATCGGCCACGCGCGGCAGACCACCGGTGATGTCGCGGGTCTTCGACGCTTCCTGCGGAATCTTGGCGACCACGTCACCCACGCCGACGGCAGCGCCGTCCTGCAGGTTGACGATCGAGCGCGGCGGCAGCAGGTACTGCGCCGGCAGATCGGTGCCCGGGATCGACAGGTCATTGCCCTTGGCGTCGACGATGCGCACGATCGGGCGCAGGTCCTTGGCCTGGGTACCACGACGCTTCGGATCGGTGATTTCGCGCGAGGCAAGGCCGGTCAGCTCGTCGGTCTTCTCGATGACGGTGATGCCGTCGACGAAGTCGATGAAGCGGATGAAGCCGGCCACTTCCGACACGATCGGGTGGTTATGCGGATCCCAGTTGGCCACGGTCTGGCCAGCCTTGATCGCATCACCGTCCTTGGACGTGATGGTCGCACCGTACGGCAGCTTGTAACGCTCACGCTCACGACCGTGGGCATCGAGCACCGAGATTTCGCCCGAGCGCGACACCGCCACCAGCGAGCCGTTGGCGTGCTCGACCGACTTGAGGTTGCTGAACTTGACCGAGCCGGTGGTCTTGACGGTGATGTTGTCGACCGCAGCAGCTCGCGACGCCGCACCACCGATGTGGAACGTACGCATGGTCAGCTGGGTACCCGGCTCACCGATGGACTGGGCGGCGATGACGCCGACCGCTTCACCGATGTTGACCAGGTGGCCGCGGGCCAGATCGCGGCCGTAGCAGCGCGAGCAGACACCGAAGGCCGATTCGCAGGAGATGGTCGAGCGGACCTTGATGGTCTGCACGCCGGCATCTTCCAGCTTGGCCACCCAGGCTTCGTCCAGCAGGGTGTTGCGGGTGACGATCGGATCTTCATCGTTGCCCGGCAGGAACACGTCCTCGGCCACCACGCGACCCAGCACGCGGTCCTTCAGCGGCTCGACCACGTCGCCGCCTTCCACGATCGGGGTCATGATCAGGCCTTCGGTGGTACCGCAATCCACCTCGGTGATCACCACGTCCTGCGCGACGTCGACCAGACGACGGGTCAGGTAACCCGAGTTCGCGGTCTTCAGCGCGGTATCGGCCAGACCCTTACGGGCACCGTGGGTGGAGTTGAAGTACTCCTGCACGTTCAGGCCTTCGCGGAAGTTCGCCTTGATGGGCGTCTCGATGATCGAGCCGTCCGGGCGGGCCATCAGGCCGCGCATGCCGGCCAGCTGACGGATCTGCGCCTGCGAACCACGCGCACCGGAGTCGGCCATGATGTACAGCGAGTTCATCGACTTCTGGTCGATGGTCTCACCCTTGGCATTGACCACCTTCTCGGTACCGATGGTGTCCATCATCGCCTTGGCGATGCGCTCGTTGGTGCGCGACCAGATGTCGACCACCTTGTTGTAGCGCTCGCCGGCGGTGACCAGGCCCGACTGGTACTGCTCCTGGATTTCCAGCACTTCGGCTTCGGCCTCGGTGAGGATGCCCTTCTTCTCGTCCGGGATCAGCATGTCGTCGATGCCGATCGAGACGCCGGCACGGGTCGCGTAGGCGAAGCCGGTGTACATCAGCTTGTCAGCGAACACGACCGTGTCCTTCAGGCCCAGCTGGCGGTAGCTGGAGTTGATCAGGCGGCTGATGTTCTTCTTGGTCAGTTCGACATTGGCCAGCGCGAACGGCAGGCCTTCCGGCAGGATTTCAGCCAGCAGGGCGCGACCGATCGTGGTGTCCACGATCGAGGTCTTGTTCTGCTTGTTGCCATCTTCGTCGGTCACCACCTCGGTGATGCGGACCTTGACCTTGGCGTGCAGTTCCACCACGCGGTTGTCGTAGGCGCGCTTGACTTCGGCGATGTTGGCGAAGGCCATGCCCTCGCCCTTCTTGTTCTCCAGCGAGCGGGTCATGTAGTACAGACCCAGCACGACGTCCTGCGACGGCACGATGATCGGCTCGCCGTTGGCCGGCGACAGGATGTTGTTGGTCGACATCATCAGCGCACGCGCTTCCAGCTGGGCTTCCAGCGAGAGCGGCACGTGGACGGCCATCTGGTCACCGTCGAAGTCGGCGTTGAACGCGGTGCAGACCAGCGGGTGCAGCTGGATGGCCTTGCCTTCGATCAGCACCGGCTCGAACGCCTGGATACCCAGACGGTGCAGGGTCGGCGCACGGTTCAGCATCACCGGATGCTCGCGGATGACCTCTTCCAGGATGTCCCAGACTTCGGCTTCTTCGCGCTCGACCAGCTTCTTGGCGGCCTTGATGGTGGTGGCCAGGCCACGACGCTGCAGCTTGGCGAAGACGAACGGCTTGAACAGCTCGAGCGCCATCTTCTTCGGCAGGCCGCACTGGTGCAGGCGCAGGTACGGGCCGACCACGATGACCGAACGGCCCGAGTAGTCGACGCGCTTGCCGAGCAGGTTCTGGCGGAAGCGACCCTGCTTGCCCTTGATCATGTCGGCCAGCGACTTCAGCGGGCGCTTGTTGGTGCCGGTGATGGCACGGCCACGACGGCCGTTGTCCAGCAGCGCATCGACCGACTCCTGCAGCATGCGCTTTTCATTGCGCACGATGATGTCCGGCGCGCTCAGTTCGAGCAGGCGGCGCAGGCGGTTGTTGCGGTTGATGACGCGGCGGTACAGGTCGTTCAGGTCGGAAGTCGCGAAGCGGCCGCCATCCAGCGGGACCAGCGGACGCAGGTCCGGCGGCAGCACCGGCAGCACGGTCATGACCATCCATTCCGGACGGTTGCCCGATTCCAGGAAGGCTTCGATCAGCTTGATGCGCTTGGTGAGGCGCTTGAGCTTGGTTTCCGAACCGGTAGCGGCGATTTCCTCGCGCAGGCGGGTCATTTCCGACTGCAGGTCGATCGTGCGCAGCAGTTCGTACACGGCCTCGGCGCCCATGGCGGCGTCGAAGTCGTCACCGTGCTCCTGGCGGGCCTGCAGGTACTGTTCTTCGGTCAGCAGCTGGCGGCGTTCCAGGGCGGTCAGGCCCGGCTCGGTCACCACGTAGGCTTCGAAATACAGCACGCGCTCGATGTCGCGCAGGGTCATGTCCAGCATCAGGCCGATGCGCGACGGCAGCGACTTGAGGAACCAGATGTGGGCGACCGGCGAAGCCAGGTCGATATGGCCCATGCGCTCGCGGCGCACCTTGGCCAGGGTCACTTCGGTGCCGCACTTTTCGCAGACCACACCGCGGTGCTTCATGCGCTTGTACTTGCCGCACAGGCACTCGTAGTCCTTCACCGGTCCGAAGATGGCGGCGCAGAACAGGCCGTCACGTTCCGGCTTGAAGGTGCGGTAGTTGATGGTTTCCGGCTTCTTCACTTCGCCGAAGGACCACGAACGGATCAGGTCCGGCGAGGCCAGCGCGATCTTGATCGCGTCGAAGTCCAGCGTCTGGCGCTGCTGGTTGAAGAGGTTGAGCAGGTCTTTCATGGTGTTCTCCAGAAGGAGGAATGCTGTGTCGATGGGCTTTCAGTTCACTGCCAGCGGCGCGGCGGTGGAGGCCGCCGCGCCGGCATGGATCAGTTGTCTTCCAGTTCCATGTTGATGGCCAGCGAGCGGATTTCCTTCACGAGCACGTTGAAGGATTCCGGCATGCCCGCGACCATCTCGTGCTCACCGTCGACGATGTTCTTGTACATCTGGTTGCGGCCCTGCACGTCGTCGGACTTAACCGTCAACATTTCCTGCAGGGTGTAGGCCGCGCCGTAGGCTTCGAGCGCCCAGACTTCCATTTCACCGAAGCGCTGGCCGCCGAACTGCGCCTTGCCGCCCAGCGGCTGCTGGGTGACGAGCGAGTACGGGCCGGTCGAACGGGCGTGCATCTTGTCGTCGACCAGGTGGTTCAGCTTCAGGTAGTGCATGTAACCAACCGTGGTGTGGCGATCGAATGCTTCACCGGTGCGGCCGTCGTACAGCTGGGTCTGGCCACTGCTCGGCAGGTCGGCCAGTTCCAGCATGCGCTTGATTTCCGCTTCGGTGGCGCCGTCGAACACCGGGGTGGCCATCGGCACGCCGTCGGTCAGGTTGCGGGCCAGGCGCAGCAGCTCCTCGTCGCTGAACTGCGACAGGTCGACACGGTTGGCCACGTTGGTATCGTCGTGGTTGTAGATGTCGTCCAGGAACTTGCGCAGGTCGGCCACCGCCGCCTGGGCTTCCAGCATCGCCTGGATCTTGCGACCCAGGCCCTTGGCGGCCCAGCCCAGGTGCACTTCCAGGATCTGGCCGATGTTCATGCGCGACGGCACGCCCAGCGGGTTCAGCACGATATCCACGGTTTCGCCCGAGGCCATGTACGGCATGTCCTCGACCGGCACCACGTTGGAGACCACACCCTTGTTGCCGTGGCGGCCGGCCATCTTGTCGCCCGGCTGGATGCGGCGCTTCACGGCCAGGAACACCTTGACCATCTTCAGCACGCCCGGGGCGAGGTCGTCACCGGCGGTGATCTTGCCGCGCTTGTCGGCGAAGCGACGCTCGAATTCCTTCTCGTGCGCCTGGATCTGCTTCTGTGCGCGCTCGATGGCTTCCGAAGCGTCTTCGTCCTTCATGCGCAGGGCGAACCAGTCAGCCTTCTTCAGGCCATCCAGGAACGCGTCGGTGATCACGTCACCCTTCTTCAGGCCAGCGCCACCGTTGACCACCTTGCCCACGATCTGCGAACGCAGACGCATGTAGATGGCGGCCTCCAGGATGCGGAACTGGTCGTCGAAGTCCTTCTTGACGCGCTTGATTTCAGACTCTTCGATCTGGCGGGCGCGCTTGTCCTTCTCGATGCCGTCGCGGGTGAAGACCTGCACGTCGATGACGGTGCCGTCCATGCCCGGCGGAACGCGCAGCGAGCTATCCTTCACGTCCGAAGCCTTCTCGCCGAAGATCGCGCGCAGCAGCTTCTCTTCCGGAGTCAGCTGGCTCTCGCCCTTCGGGGTGACCTTGCCGACCAGGATGTCGCCGGCACGGACTTCCGCACCGATGTACACCACGCCGCTCTCGTCCAGGCGGTTCAGCGCCTGCTCGGAGACGTTCGGGATGTCGGCGGAGATTTCCTCCGGCCCCAGCTTGGTGTCACGCGCGACGCAGGTCAGCTCTTCGATGTGGATCGTGGTGTAACGATCTTCTTCCACCACGCGCTCGGAGAGCAGGATGGAGTCTTCGAAGTTGTAGCCGTTCCACGGCATGAACGCGATCAGCATGTTCTGGCCCAGGGCCAGTTCGCCGATGTCGGTGGACGGACCGTCGGCCAGCACGTCACCGCGGGCGATGACGTCACCCACCTGGACCAGCGGACGCTGGTTGATGCAGGTGTTCTGGTTCGAACGGGTGTACTTGACCAGGTTGTAGATGTCCACGCCCGCGTCGGTGGCGCCAACGATCTCTTCCTCGTTGACCTTGACCACGATGCGGGCTGCGTCGATCTGCACGATCTCGCCACCACGGCGGGCGTTCACGGTCACGCCGGAGTCACGCGCCACGGCGCGCTCGATGCCTGTACCCACCAGCGGCTTCTGCGCGCGCAGGGTCGGCACGGCCTGACGCTGCATGTTGGCGCCCATCAGTGCGCGGTTGGCGTCATCGTGCTCCAGGAACGGAACCAGCGCGGCCGCGATCGACACGGTCTGCATCGGCGAGACGTCCATGAAGTGCACTTCCGCCGGCGGCTTCAGCAGCGATTCGCCCTGGAAGCGGCACGGCACGAACTGCTCGGTCAGGGTGCCCTTGGCGTCGGTCAGCGCGTTGGCCTGCGCAATGACGTACTCGTTTTCTTCGATCGCCGACAGGAACTCGACTTCGTCATAGACCTTGCCGTCCACGACCTTTCGGTACGGGGTCTCGAGGAAACCGTACTGGTTGGTGCGGGCGTACACGGCCAGCGAGTTGATCAGGCCGATGTTCGGGCCTTCCGGGGTTTCGATGGTGCAGACGCGGCCGTAATGGGTCGGGTGCACGTCGCGCACTTCGAAGCCGGCGCGCTCGCGGGTCAGGCCGCCCGGGCCCAGGGCCGAGACGCGACGCTTGTGCGTTACTTCCGACAGCGGGTTGTTCTGATCCATGAACTGCGACAGCTGCGAGGAGCCGAAGAACTCCTTGATGGCAGCGGCGACCGGCTTGGCGTTGATCAGCTCCTGAGGGGTCAGGCCTTCCGACTCGGCCATCGACAGGCGCTCCTTGACCGCGCGCTCGACGCGGACCAGGCCCACGCGGAACACGTTCTCGGCCATTTCACCGACCGAACGCACGCGACGATTGCCCAGGTGATCGATGTCGTCGACCACGCCGCGACCGTTGCGGATCTCGGTCAGGACCTTGATCACGTCGAGGATGTCGGAGCTGTCGCCGTGGGCGGCGACCAGGCGCTTGGACTCTTCGTCGTTGCGCTCACCGAAGTACTTGCTGTCGTACAGCACGGCTTCGCCGGTGGTTTCCTTGCGGCCCACGCGACGGTTGAACTTCATGCGGCCGACCGCGGACAGGTCGTAGCGCTCGAAGGTGAAGAACAGGTTGTGGAACAGGTTCTGCGCGGCATCCTTGGTCGGCGGCTCGCCCGGACGCATCATGCGGTAGATCTCGACCAGCGCTTCCAGCTGGGTCTTGGTCGGGTCGATGCGCAGGGTGTTGGACAGGTACGGACCACGATCCAGGTCGTTCACCCACAGGGTGCCGACCGCGTCCACGCCGGCCTTGCGGAAGGCCTGCAGCTGTTCGTCGGTGATCTCGTCGTTGGCCTGGGCCAGCAGTTCGCCGGTCGAGGCATCGACCACGTCGTGCGACAGGATGCGGCCGACGATGTAGTCGTCCGGCACGGCCAGGGCGGCGATGCCCGAGGCTTCCAGCTGCTTGATGTGGCGCGCGGTGATGCGCTTGCCGGCTTCCACGATGACCTTGTCGCCGTCGGCGAGGTCGAAGCCCAGGGTTTCGCCACGCAGGCGCTCGGGCACCAGCTCCAGCTGGACGCCTTCATCCGGGTTGATGTGGAAGGTGTTGATCTCGAAGAACTCGGCCAGCATCTCTTCGTTGCTGTAACCAAGCGCGCGCAGCAGGATCGACACCGGCAGCTTGCGGCGGCGGTCGATACGGGTGAACAGCGCATCCTTCGGGTCGAACTCGAAGTCCAGCCAGGAACCGCGGTAAGGAATGATGCGGGCGCTGTACAGCAGCTTGCCCGAGCTGTGGGTCTTGCCGCGGTCGTGGTCGAAGAACACGCCCGGCGAGCGGTGCAGCTGCGAGACGATGACGCGCTCGGTACCGTTGACGATGAAGGTGCCGTTCTCGGTCATCAGCGGGATTTCGCCCAGATAGAC
This sequence comes from Stenotrophomonas sp. YJH_SMC_46, assembly GCF_059370315.1. Classification (NCBI taxonomy): domain Bacteria; kingdom Pseudomonadati; phylum Pseudomonadota; class Gammaproteobacteria; order Lysobacterales; family Lysobacteraceae; genus Stenotrophomonas; species Stenotrophomonas sp. YJH_SMC_46. The sequence continues at coordinate 4,875 of NZ_JCAFTO010000009.1, read as the reverse complement.
CTCCTGCTCCTTCACATACTTGATGGCCTTGGTCGACGACTCACGGTCGTAGATCACCAGGCGCACGGTCACGCGCAGCGGGGCGCCGTAGCTCATGCCACGCTGGCGGCACTCACGCTCGTCGAAGACCGGTTCGCCCAGCTTGTAGCCGACGTATTCCAGGGCAGCGTTGCCGCTGTAGCTGGCGATCGGGAAGACCGACTTCAGCGCAGCGTGCAGGCCGTGGTCCGTGCGCTTGGCCGGATCGACGTTCTCCTGCAGGAATTCACGATAGGAATCCACCTGGATGGCGAGCAGGAACGGCACTTCGAGAATCGAGCGCTGCTTGCCGAAATCCTTGCGGATACGCTTTTTTTCGGTGAACGAATAGGACGTCATGAGGTCTTCCACCTTGTTGTGCGGATCGTGCGCCCACGATCCGAAGGGAACTTGAAATTGTCAGTTGGAAGTCGCTGGTATTGCCGGCACCAGCACGCCTTCTCCCGCTACTTCCAACTGCCAACTCGTCTGCTTCCACTCCCCCGCTGCCGCGCCATGCGCTGGCCTGCCGGGGTTTGACTGCAGCCCGTGTTGGGCTTTTTTCCTGCATTTGAAAAGGTAGAGTCGACTGTTAGTCGACTTCCTTCACAGCAGTCGACTAACAGTCGACTCTACACCACCGCAACAACGACCAAAGGCCGGGGGCTTACGCCCCCAGCCTTGGCTGCATCGCCGCGAATCGATGACGATGCAAGGTAACTGCTTACTTGACTTCGACAGTCGCGCCAGCAGCTTCCAGGTCCTTCTTCATCTTCTCGGCGTCTTCCTTCGAAGCGCCTTCCTTCAGGACGCCACCGGCTTCGGCCAGGTCCTTCGCTTCCTTCAGGCCCAGGCCGGTGATGGCGCGGACGGCCTTGATGACTTCGACCTTCTTGTCGCCGGCCGACTTCAGGGTGACGGTGAACTCGGTCTGCTCTTCAACAGCAGCGGCCGGGCCAGCGGCGGCAGCCACGGCAACCGGAGCAGCGGCGGAGACGCCGAACTTCTCTTCGATGGCCTTGACCAGCTCCATCACTTCCATCAGGGACTTCTCGGCGATGGCGTCGACGATCTGTTCGTTGGTAAGGGACATGATTAATACCTTTGGATGATTTTCTGGGTTGAGGTTCCGTCAGGAACCACGATAAGTCGAAACTCAGGCGGTCTCGGCGGCCGGCTCGGCAGCGTCGGCAGCGACGTCGCCACCACCCTGCTTCTCGCCAACGGCCTTGATGGCGCGGGCAAACATCGTGACCGGCTCGGTCAGGACGCGGGCCAGCATGGCCAGGGCCTGGTCGCGGGTCGGCAGCGAGGCCAGCACTTCGACGTGGCTTGCCGGGAACACTTCGCCACCGATGGCGACGACCTTAGCCTTCAGCTTGTCGTTGCCCTTGGCGGCTTCCTTGATCAGGCGACCGGCAGCGCCGGGCTCCTCGAGCGAGAACGCGTACAGCAGCGGACCAACCATCTGGTCTTGGGCGACTGCGAACTCGGTGCCTTCAACGGCGCGCGAAGCCAGGGTGTTCTTGACAACCTTCAAGAAAACACCGGTTTCACGAGCCTGCTTGCGCATCGCGGTCATCTGGGCGACCGTGGTGCCAGCGTATTCGGCTGCGATCAAGGAGTGGGCCTTGGCGGCGACGTCTGCCAGCTCGGCGACTACTTCTTGCTTCTGGGACAGATTGAGAGCCATTGCACTCCTCCTATTGAACTCCGCTTACGGCTCCTGCCGTGTGCGGTCCTGTGCGGCATCCGTCCTGGACGCCGGGAACATCGGGATGATGTTCCGGGGGTGGGCCGTTCTAGACCTGGAGTGGGCCAACCTGGGGAAACCCAGACGTGCGTGAACCAGAAAAACTCCAGAAGGGCACCATCTACGCAGGGTGATTCCGGGGAATCGATTAAGCGTTCATGACTGCTCCGGCGGCGACTCCTTGCCAGGTCGAGCTTCCCTGCCCGTCGCCGGTATTGCCACGACCGCGCCTGCGGTCTTTGACGGCTACCGCGGGCGATGCACTGCCAGCGATGCCTTCAAATGTCACGGTCACGGCACCGAAGGTACCGTGACCGCTTGAAACAATTACTTCAGGGTCAGCGACGACTGGTCGACGGTGACGCCCGGGCCCATCGTCGAGCTGACCGAAACCTTCTGCAGGTAGGTGCCCTTGGAGGTGGCCGGCTTGGCCTTGATCAGGTCCAGCAGCAGCGCGGTCAGGTTCGACTTCAGCGCGTCTTCGGCGAAGTCGGCCTTGCCGATGGTGCAGTGGATGATGCCGGCCTTGTCGGTACGGTAACGGACCTGGCCCGACTTGGCGTTCTTCACGGCTTCACCCGGGTTCGGGGAAACGGTGCCGACCTTCGGGTTCGGCATCAGGCCACGCGGGCCCAGCACGGTGCCCAGCTTGCCGACGACGCGCATGGCGTCCGGGGTCGCGATGACGACGTCGTAGTTCAGATCGCCGGCCTGCATCTTCTCGGCCAGATCATCCATGCCGACGGCTTCGGCGCCAGCGGCCAGGGCTTCGTCAGCCTTGGCACCGGCCGGAGCGAACACGGCGACGCGGACCGACTTGCCGGTACCGGCCGGCAGCACGGTGGAGCCACGGACCTGCTGGTCGGACTTCTTCGCATCGACGCCCAGGCGCACAGCGACGTCGATCGACTCGACGAACTTGGCCTTGGTGGCGGTCTTCAGGATGTTGATCGCGTCCTCGAAGGCGTATGCCTTGCCCGGGACGACGGCGGCCTTGATGGCCTTCTCACGCTTGGTCTGTGCCATCTTATTAACCCTCCACCACGAGGCCCATGGAACGGGCAGAGCCAGCGATGGTACGCACGGCGGCGTCCAGATCGGCGGCAGTCAGATCCGGTTCCTTCGCCTTGGCGATCTCTTCCAGCTGCTTACGGGTGACCTTGCCGACCTTCTCGGTGTTCGGGCGCTTGGAGCCCGACGAGATGCCAGCAGCCTTCTTCAGCAGGGTGGTGGCCGGGGTGCTCTTGGTGATGAAGGTGAACGTACGGTCCGAATAGGCCGTGATGATCACCGGAACCGGCAGGCCCGGCTCGAGCTTCTGCGTGGCAGCGTTGAACGCCTTGCAGAATTCCATGATGTTCAGACCGCGCTGACCCAGCGCAGGGCCGACCGGCGGCGAGGGGTTGGCCTGACCGGCCTTCACCTGCAGCTTGATGTAACCGACAACTTTCTTTGCCATGTGAGTACTCTCCGGGTGCTAGCGCCTTTCGACAACAGGCTCCCCATCGGACCGGGAATCACGCGTCCCGGCATCGCGTTTTGAAATCATGCTGAAGGCCGCCTTGCGGCGGCCTCATCCTGCTGGCTTCCCAGCGGGGAGCCGCGCACTATATCAGGTTTTTTCTTCACATGCCTGAAGTGGCACATAAACGAGAGAAACCGGGCCAAGCCCGGTTTCTGTTCAGGAGCCGAGCATGGCTCGACTCTGCAGCTGGATCAGACGGCTTTTTCGACCTGGCCGAACTCGAGTTCGACCGGAGTAGCGCGACCGAAGATCAGCACGGAAACGCGCAGACGGCTCTTCTCGTAGTTGACTTCTTCGACGACGCCATTGAAATCGTTGAACGGGCCATCGGTGACGCGGACCATCTGGCCCGGCTCGAACAGCACCTTCGGACGCGGCTTCTCGACACCTTCCTGAACGCGGTTCAGGATGGCCTCGGCCTCGGAATCGGCGATCGGCAGCGGACGGTCGGCGGTGCCGCCGATGAAGCCCATGACGCGCGGGGTTTCCTTGACCAGATGCCAGCTTTCGTTGTCGATGCGCGGAATGCCGGCTTCTTCGTGGGTCTCGATCTGGACCAGCACATAACCCGGGAAGAACTTGCGCTCGGAGCGGCGCTTCTGCCCAGCGCGCATCTCGACCACTTCTTCGGTCGGGACCAGGACATCGCCGAAGCGCTCTTCCATGCCGTCACGGACGATGCGATCGCGCAGGGCCTGCGCCACCGACTTCTCGAAGCCCGAATAGGCGTGAACGACGTACCAACGCTTCATGCAATTCTCCTTAGCGGCTCAGGAACAACTGAACCAGCCACTGAATGACGTAATCGAACCCACCCAGCAACAGACTGAGAATGGTCACCACCACCATCACGACCCAGGTCATGCGGATGGCTTCCTGGCGCGTCGGCCAGACCACCTTGCGCAGTTCGAAGCGCGACTCGGAGAGGAATTCGCGGGTGTCGCGCCCCTTGCCGGTCAGCATGAACACGCCGATACCGCCAACCAGACCGACCACAACCGCCAACGCACGCAGCTGACCCGCCCACGCACCCAGCTGGGTGGCGCGACCGGAATCGGCGGAGAACCAGAACCAGACGAACAGACCGGCCAGCACCAGCAGCGATGCGGCGACGTACTTGACGATATCCCCGCCATTGGCGGAGTTGTCCTTGGAGTGTTCGATCTTGCTATTCATCCGGCTGTGTCTGCTTTAGCGGCCCAGGCCGCTGGATAAGGTGGGCAGATGGCACGCCAGGAGGGACTCGAACCCCCAACCTGCGGTTTTGGAGACCGCTGCTCTGCCAATTGAGCTACTGGCGTACGTGTTGAAACTTGCCTTCCCTTAGACGGCGAAGGCGGACCGAGGTTCCCGGCCCGCCATTCGCGTAACCGGCGGCGCTATGCAACCACCGGTACTGCAGGCTTACTCGATGATCTTCGAGACCACGCCGGCGCCGACGGTGCGGCCGCCTTCGCGGATGGCGAAGCGCAGGCCTTCGTCCATCGCCACCGGGTTGATCAGGGTGACGACCATCTTGACGTTGTCACCCGGCATCACCATTTCGACGCCTTCCGGCAGTGCAGCTGCGCCGGTGATG
>NZ_JCAFTO010000008.1:0-41219 GCF_059370315.1 Stenotrophomonas sp. YJH_SMC_46 | reverse complement strand
TTCGCCGGCACGGGCGGCTTCCACCGCGGCGTTCAGTGCCAGGATGTTGGTCTGGAACGCGATGCCGTCGATGACGCTGATGATCTCGGCGATTTTCTTCGACGAGGCTTCGATGGCCGACATGGTGGTAACCACCTGGCCGACCACCTCGCCGCCCTGCGAGGCGACGCCATGGGCGCCGATGGCGAGCTGGTTGGCCTGGCGGGCGTGTTCGGCGTTCTGGCGCACGGTGGAGGTCAGTTCCTCCATCGAGGCGGCGGTTTCCTCCAGGTTGGCGGCCTGCTGCTCGGTACGGCGCGACAGGTCGCTGTTGCCCGAGGCGATCTCGCCGGCGGCAAGCGTGATGCTCGAAGCGCTGGCCTGGATCTGGCTCACGATCTGGGTCAGCTGCGTAACCGTGGTATTGGCATCGTCACGCATGCGCGCGAACACGCCGTTGAACTGGCCGTCCATGCGCGCGGTCAGATCGCCGGCTGCGATCGATTGCAGCAGCTGCGAGAGCTGGCCGAGGTTGCCGTCGGCCACCTGCATCATGCTGTTGAGCTGCTCGATCATCACGCGGAAATCGTGATCGAAGCGCTGCGCGTCACCGCGCTGGCTGAAGTCGCCCGCAGCGGCGGCCGAGGCCAGGTGCTGGATCTGCGTATTGATGGCCAGCAGGCTGGCCTTGGCGGCGTCCATCGATTCGTGCAGGATCGCGCGGCTGCCTGGCAGGCGGCGGGCGTCCGGAGCAAGGTTGCCGATGGCGTACTGGTTGAGCACTTCAATGGCATCGACGATCGCATCGAGGTGTTCGAAGATCACCGTGTTGATGCCGCTGGCCAGCTGGCCGTAGACGCCCGGGAAGTCTTCCGGAATACGGTGGCTGATGTCCGGGCCGGCATGCATCTGTGCCATCAGCTGCGTCTGCTCGCTGAAACGGCGCAGCATTGCGGTCATTTCGGCCGTGGCCGTAAGCATCCTGCCGGCTTCGTCCCTGCTGGTGGCCTGGGTGCTGACGCTGAGATCGCCGCGGGCGACCGCCTGGATGGCATGCACGGCCTTGCCCAGCGGGCCGGTGACCGCGCGCGAGATGACGATGGCCAGCGCGGCGGCCACCAGCGACAGCAGGATGATGCAGCCGATGATGGCGATCATGCTGTTGCGATGGGTGGCGTTGGCGTCGGCGATCTTGCCGTCCATCTGCCCGGCGATATGGGCGCCCAGTGCCTTCATCGCAGCGAACAGGTCGCGGCGCGCCGGGCGTGACTGCTCGTCGGAGATCTGCCGCGCCAGGACGCCGTCACCGGCGGTCACGGCGTCGCGCATCGCCTTGTTGGCGGCGAAATAGCGATCCAGTTGCGCGCTGGCTGCGCGATACAGTTCACGCTCCTTGTCCAGCGCCGGCAGCGCCGCGTACGCCGCCAGTTCGTCATGTACGGCCTTGGCGGTGTCGTCCATGCGCTTGTTGTAGTCGGCCACCTTTTCCGGCTGGTCGAGCATGCTCAGCTGGGCCAGTTCGTAGGTGCGGAACTCCCCGAGCTGCGAGCGCGCCTCGCCCAGGTGCTGGACCGAGGGGATATCGTTGCCAGCCATGTCGCGTAGCTGCGCGTTGGCTTCGCTCAGTCGCAGCAGGGCGAACGCGCCGAGGATCAGGGTCATCAACGTGGTGAGGGTGAACCCCACAGCCAGCTTGCGGGCGATGGGCAGATCTTGGAACCACTTCATGCAGGGTGCTCCAGGTGGGCAGAGTGCCGGCGTCTGTGCGCCGGTTTGGGGGTGGTTGCAGAGCGAACGGTGGTTCCCGGTGGGGTTCGGTGACGGCCGTCAATGCGAAATAGCGGCGCAGTCTCGATGGACTTTATGGACGCAGATCACATTCGGATGCGTAGGGAGGGCAGCGCGGAAGCGTTGCAGCGACGCGGTTTTCGATTGGATGAAGTGGTTGCGACAGCAACTATCGTGCCGACGGAGTTCACGATGTGGTTTCGGGGTGCCGTCCCGCAGTCATATTCCGTTCCTGCGGAAGGGAATCTGACCCCCCTGGCAGGGCGAACACAAACGAAAACCGCCGCCCCGAGGGGCGGCGGTCCATGGTTCGCATGCAGCGTGGATCAGGCCGCCTGCGGCATCCGCAGCGAGCGCACCAACCCACCGATGTCGACGATCAGCGCGACCCGGCCGTCGCCGAGGATGGTGGCGCCGGATACTCCGCCGATGCGGCGGTAGTTGTTCTCGATGTTCTTCACCACGACCTGCTGCTGGCCGACCAGTTCGTCCACCTCCAGCGCGATCTTCTGGCCATCACCTTCGACCACCACCACCAGCGATTCGCTGCCGGGTGCGCGGTTGCCGTAGCCGTAGTACTCGCTCAGCGAGAGGATCGGCAGGTACTCGCCACGCACGCGCAGCACGCGGCCCTCGCCGGCCATGCTGCGGATGTCCTCGGCCTGCGGCTGCAGGGCCTCCAGCACGTACGCCAGGGGCAGGATCAGGGTTTCGCCGGCCACTGCTACGGTCATGCCATCGAGGATGGCCAGGGTCAGCGGCAGGCGGATCAGCGTGCGGGTGCCGGTACCGAGGCTGCTTTCGATCTGCACCTCGCCGCCCAGTGCCTGGATGTTGCGGCGGACCACGTCCATGCCGACACCACGCCCGGACAGGTCGGTGACCGCATCGGCCGTGGAGAAGCCTGGCTGGAAGATCAGGTCCCAGACCTGCGAATCGGTCGGGTTGTCCGGCACGGCCAGGCCGCGTTCGTGAGCCTTGGCCAGGATCTTGGCGCGGTCCAGGCCACGGCCATCGTCGCTGACTTCGATGACGATATGGCCGCCTTGATGCGAGGCTGCCAGCGTGATCGTGCCGGTCTCGTCCTTGCCCGCACCGCGGCGGACGTCGGGCATTTCCAAGCCGTGGTCGATCGAGTTGCGTACCAGATGCACCAGCGGATCGGCGATCTTCTCGATCAGGCCCTTGTCCAGTTCGGTGCCTTCGCCGACGGTGCGCAGGCGCACCTGCTTGCCGAGGCGGCTGGACAGGTCCCGGACCAGGCGCGGGAAGCGGCGGAACACCGCATCGACGGGCAGCATGCGCACGCCGATCACCGCTTCCTGCAGGTCGCGTGTGTTGCGTTCAAGCTGGTCCAGGCCGGCGAACAGGCTCTCGGCGTGGACCGGGTCCAGCGCGTGCGAGACCTGCTTGAGCATGGCCTGGGTGATGACCAGTTCGCCGACCAGGTTGATCAGCGCATCGACCTTGTCGACGCTGACGCGGATCGAGGTTTCCGCCTCCTGGCTGGCACCACCGCTGGCGGCAGGCGCGGCAGGTGCCGACGGCGCCGCTGCCACCGGAGCGGGGGCCGCTGCGGCCGGGGCCTGGGTGGCCAGGCTTGGCGGCGCGGCCGGACGGATGTCCAGTTCGCAGTCGTCCAACACCCAGGCGAAGGTGTCTTCGATCTTGCTGCGCGGCACCTTGCCGACCAGGCCCAGATCCCACGCCAGGTGGGCCTCCAGCGGGTCGAGCTGGGCGAAGCCGGGCAGGCGTTCCATGCGCGCGGCGACCTGCAGCGAACCGAGGTGTTCCAGTTCGCGGATGATGCGCAGCGGATCGTTGCCACTCATGAACAGCGACGGCGCTGGAGTGAAACCAATCTGCCAGGCTTCGGGGGTATCGTCCACCTTGGCCGCTGCCACGACCGGAGCGCTCGATGCGGCCTGGCCGGAGAGAACGGCTTCCAGGCGCGCCTTCACTGCGGCGACAGCGGCGGGGTCGGCAGCCTGGCCGTGTTCGGCTTCGCGCAGCAGGGCGCGAAGCACGTCCACCGAAGACAGCATGGCGTCGACGGCATGGCCTTCCAGCGCCCGCTTGCCGGCACGCAGCTCATCGAGCAGCGTTTCCAGCACGTGGGTCAGGCCGGCGATGGCATCGAAGCCGAAGGTGCCGGCGCCGCCCTTGATCGAATGGGCGGCGCGGAACACCGAATTGATGATCTCCGCGTCCTGCTGCCCCGATTCCAGGGCCAGCAGGCCAGCCTCCATCGCGTCGAGGCCTTCGCGGCTCTCCTCGAAGAAGGTGGCGTGGAAGCGTTGCAGGTCCATGCTCATGGCAGTGGCGGTCCGGAAGCGAAGAAGGGGAGCGGTGCGGGGCGATCAGCCCAGCACTTTCTGCACGGTGGCGACCAGCTGTTCCGGATTGAACGGCTTGACTAGCCAGCCGGTGGCACCGGCGGCCTTGCCTTCGGACTTCTTGTCGGCAGCCGATTCGGTGGTCAGCATCAGCAGCGGGGTGAACTTGTAGTCCGGCAGCTGGCGCAGTTCGCGGATCAGCGCGATGCCGTCCATGTTCGGCATGTTGACGTCGGTGACCACCGCATTGAAGCGCTGGCCCTTGGCGCGACCGAGCGCGACCGCGCCGTCTTCGGCTTCTTCGACGGCAAAACCGGCCGAGGTGAGGGCGAAGGAAACCATCTGGCGCATCGACGCCGAATCGTCCACCACCAAGATACGTGCGCTCATGCAGCGTTCTCCACAGATTTCAGGTTGTCATGGGTTGCGTCCAGGCCCAGGGCCTGGGTGACGCCCAGCAGGCGCGCGGCGTCACGGAAGGTTGCGGTGCAACCGTGGAAGCCGGTGCCCAGGCCTGCCTCGCGGCGGGCCTGCACGAATGCACACAGCACCTGCACGGCGGCCGTGTGGATGCGGGCGACCTGGCTTGCATCCAGGGTCAGCTCGCCTGCCTGCGCCACCAGCGGGGCGAGGCGGTTCTTGAGCTCGGTGCTGCTCTCGATGCCGAGATCCCCACCCAGTTCGACAGTGCTCATCGTTGCTCCGGACAAACGGTTCCGTGATCCATAACGGCACCCCGGCAGGGTTCTTTAGGGGAATCGACGCGGTGCGCCGATGCGGTGTTGTTCGGGGACGGGAGATGCCAATGCTGCGCATCGGCACCTGCAGTCCCCGACAGGCACCGCGTCGGCGCAAAGCGCCGACTCAACTCAACAGCCGTGTGGCGTCGAGCAGGATCATCGGACGCTGGCTGACCCGGGCGACGCCACGGAACAGGTCGTTGGAAATCTGGCAGATGCGCGCGGTATCAGGCGGCTCGATCTGCGAGTCGGTAAGGTTGGCGACATCTTCCACCGCCGACACGCGCAGGCCGATGGTTTCGCCGTCTTCCTCCAGCACCACGATGCGGGTCTGCGAATCGTCTTCGGCAGCGGCCGCACCCAGGTGCAGGCCGAGATCCATCACCGGTACCACCTGGCCCCGAAGGTTCATGATGCCGAGCATCGCTGGTGCGGTGCCGCGCAATGGCAGCAGGGGAACTGGCAGCACCACTTCCTGCACCTTCAGCAGTTCCAGCGCATAAGCCTGGGTGCCGCAACGCAGGCGCAGCCAGCGCGAGGTGCGCTCGCCGGCGCGGCGGTTCTGCGGATGCGGGCTGCTGGCGGGCTGGAGAGCCTGTGCCTGCAGTTCCTGCCAGGTGCCGGGACGGTTGGTGGCCGGGGCATCCACGGCAACGCGGGGCGGCGGCGCGACGGCAGCGGGCGCAGCCGGGGCAGGCGCGGGTGCAGGGCGCGGCGCCGGGGGCGCTACCACGGCCGGGGGCGGCGTGGGGACATCCGCGCCGCCGGCAGCGGCCTCGAACGCAGCCTGCAGGCCGGGGCTGTCAGTGTGGGCGAGGTGATGGCTGTCGGCCGCGTCGGTCTCGTAGATCACTTCGTCGGGCAGGTCGTCCCAGGTGGGCTCCGGGCCGGCCTTGGCCGGGGCCGTCTCGTGGATCACCTCGTCAGGCAGATCATCCCAGGTCGGTTCCCGCTCGGGAGCGGCGACCGGCATTGCGGCGGCCTCGAAGGCGGCCTCCAGTGCTGCGTCGTCCTCTGCCGGTGCAACGGCAACAGTCTCCGTTTCGTAGATCACCTCGGCAGGCAGATCGTCCCAGGTGGGTTCGCGCCCGGCCGTTGCGGCGGCCTCGAAGGCGGCTTCGAGCGCGGCGTTGTCCGCGGCAGGCGCCGCGGCGACGGTGTCGGTTTCGTAGATCACCTCGGCCGGCAGGTCATCCCAGGTCGGCTCATGTTCCGGTTGCGATATGCTGGCCGGGGCCGGGGCGACGCTGTCCGGCGTTGGAAGCACGACGGCCGCCGGAGCGATCGCTTCGCCCAGCAGTTCGTCCAGATAGTCGTCCAGTACGCCGGTGCTGTTCATGCGGCCTGCTCCAGGGCGCGGGCATCCTCACCGAGGATCCAGTTCAGTGCGCGGCGATAGGCGGCCAGGCCGCGGCCCGGGTACTCCTCACCAACGCTGGGCAGGGTCAGGCCTGCGGCATTGCTGATGCGGGTGTCGATCGGAATGGCGTCTTCCCACACGCGGGTGCCATGACGATCCTGCATGGTGCGCAGCGACTCGTTGCCGGCGCGGGTGCGGCGGTCGAACAGGGTCGGCAGGATCGAGATCGGCAGCGGGCGGCGGCGAGAGCGCTCGACCATCTCGCCGGTGCGGACCATGCCGTCCAGACCATGCAGGGCCAGCGGCTCGGCCTGGGTGGGGATGATCAGGCGGTCGGCAGCGGCCAGCGCGTTGATCATCAACAGGCCAAGGGTGGGGGCACAGTCCAGCAGGATGTAGTCGTGCTGGCCCTGGTGGCGCGCCAGTGCGTTCTGCAGGGCCAGGCCGAGGCCGGGCTGGTTGGCGCTGCGGCGCTCCAGCGTGGCCAGCGCCGACTGCGCGCAGACATAGTCCAGGCCTTGGATGCTGCTGGCATGGCACAGGCTGGAAAGATCGGCCGGCGGAGCGCCGAACAGTTCCAGCACGCCGGCCGGCGGCGGATCCACCGGTACGCCGAAGGCGCGGCTGAGCGAGGCGTGCGGATCGAGATCGATCAGCAGCACGCGATGGCCCAGCGCGGCCAGGCCGCGGCCGAGGGCGAGGGTGGTGGTGGTCTTGCCGACTCCGCCCTTCTGGTTGGCGATTGCCCAGATGCGCATCGGTTTACTCCTTCATTGCCGGGGGAGCGGCGGCGCCGACGCGGCTGCCAGCCGGCACCGGCGGCAACTTCACCGGTGCGATGGGGGAGGTGGGGGCGCTGGCCGGAGTTGCGGCGGCCTGTTCGGTGGTGCTGTCGTCGACGGCGCCGGTGGCCGCATTGAGGCGCTGGCCGAGCGGATCCACCGAATGCGAGGTGTCGGCCAGGATGATGACCATCACCCGGCGGTTGCGGTTGCGCCCCTGCGCGCTGTCGTTCTCTTCGCGCGGACGGAACTGGCCATAGCCGACCATCGCCAGCCGCGACGGCTGCACGCCCTGGTCGGCGAACAGGTGCACCACGCTGGCGGCGCGTCCGGCCGACAGTTCCCAGTTCGAAGGGAAGGTGGCGGTGGCGATCGGCACGTTGTCGGTATGGCCTTCCACGCGCACGCTGTTGGGCACGTCACGCAGCACCTCGGCCAGGCTGGCCAGCGTCTGCCGTGCATGCACGTCCAGCGCGGCCGAGCCGGTGGGGAACAGGATGTCGCTGTTGATCTCCACTTCAATCCACAACTCGGTGCGGCGCACGCTGATCATGCCGCGGTCGATCAGCGGCGCCAATGCAGCGGTGAGGCGGTCGGCGATGCTGTTGAGCTGGCGCTCGGCACGGGCGATCTGTTCCTGGTTGTGCACGGAGACCGGCATGCGCATCTGCGAGGCCATCGACGGCAGCAGGGTCGGGTCGTGCGACGGCGCCGGCGCGGAGGGGCCGATCTTGGTGCCGGACTTGATCACCGAAGGGCTGTCCCAGCCGCCACCCTGCACCTGCTTGTTCCCCACCTGCACCGGGTTGATGGTGCGCGGTGCGCCACCGAAGGCATCGGTGAGCGCGTCGGCCATGATCCGGTACTTGCCCTCGTTGACCGAGGAGATCGCGTACATGACCACGAAGAAGGCGAGCAGCAGCGTCATCAGGTCGGCATAGGGGATCGCCCATGCTTCATGGTTGGCGTGCTCTTCGTGGTGCTTGCGGCGGGCCATGTCAGTGCAGGAAGCCGGAAAGGTTGGTTTCGATGTTGCGCGGGTTCTCGCCCTGGGCGATCGAAATCAGGCCTTCAATGACCATTTCGCGGTCGCGGGTGTTGTGCGAGATCACACTCTTGAGCTTGGCAGCCACCGGCAGGAACAGCAGATTGGCCGAGGCGATGCCGTAGATGGTGGCGGTGAACGCGGCGGCGATGCCGTGGCCGAGTTTGCTCGGGTCGGCCAGGTTCTTCATCACCGCGATCAGGCCGAGCACGGCACCGATGATGCCGAGTGTCGGTGCGTAGATGCCCATCGCTTCGAAGACCTTGGCGCCGGCCTGGTCCTGGTGTTCCTGGCTGCCCAGTTCGATTTCCAGCATGTGCCGCATCGATTCGGGCTCGACGCCGTCCACCAGCAGCTGCAGGCCCTTGCGCAGGAACGGGTCCTGCTGCGCTTCCACCTGCGATTCCAGGCCCAGCAGGCCCTGGCGGCGGGCGATGTTGCTCCACTCGACGATCTGCTGGATCAGTTCGCGGCGATCACTGTGTGGCGGGCGCACGACCCAGCGCACGATCTTGAACGCATGCTTGAACACCGCCGGTGAGGTATGCAGCAGGATCGCGGCGACGGTGCCGACGATGACGATCACGAACGCCGCAGGCGACCACAACGACGCCAGGCCGGCGCCCTTGAGGATGCTGCCACCGACCAGCGAGGCCAGGGCGAGAAAGAGTCCAATGAGGCTGAGTCTATCCATGGTTCCGGTATCGGCGTGTATGAATGGGACTTGAGACACCGGTAGATCGCGTACAGACGGTAGTCACAGTTTTTCGGGTTGCCGGGCATGGCCCTGGCGGGGTTCAACGCAGCCCGTCCACGTCCAGGATCAGGGCCATGCGACCATCGCCGATCAAGGTTGCACCGGCATAACCGCGCAGGCCTCGCAGGGCCTTCGGCAGTGGCTTGATGACCACTTCCTCACGCCCGCGCACCTGGTCCACGACCAGCCCGAAGCGGGCTTCGCCGGCCTGCAGCACCACGATGGTCAGCAGGGTTGACGCGGCCGGTGTCACATCCAGCCACTGGCGCAGGTCGACCAGCGGCAGGGTGTGCGAGCGGCGATCAAGCACGGCGCGGCCATCGAACCAGCCCAGCGAGGTGCGCGGCGCGTGCAGCACTTCCATCACGCGTGCCAGGGGTAGTGCGTAGACGTCCTCGCCGGCCTGCACCAGCAGGGTCGGCAGGATCGCCAGGGTGAGCGGCACGCGGATCAGGAAGCGGCTGCCACGACCCAGTTCCGACTGGATCTGGATCTGGCCGCTCAGTTCGCGGATGCGCGACTGCACCACGTCCATGCCGACGCCACGGCCGGAGATATCGGTGACCTGCTGCTTGGTCGAGAAGCCCGGCAGGAACACCAGGTGCAGGCACTCCTCGCTGCTCAGGCGGGCAGCGGCTTCTGGATCGATCAGGCCTTTCTCACGCGCCTTCGCGCGCAGCTTCTCCGGGTCGATGCCGGCGCCATCGTCCTGCACCTCGATGCTGACGTAGTCGCCTTCCTGCTGCGCCGACAGGCGTACATGGCCCATCCGCGGCTTGCCTTGTGCTTCGCGCAGGTCGGGCATTTCCACGCCATGGTCGATGGCGTTGCGGACCAGGTGCACCAGCGGGTCGGCCAGGGCCTCGACCAGGTTGCGGTCGAGCTCGGTCTCGGCACCGATCAGCTCCAGGTCCACTTCCTTCTTCAGCGAGCGGGCAACGTCGCGGGCGACCTTGGGGAACCGCGAGAACACCTTGCCCACCGGCTGCATGCGGGTGCGCATCACCGCCGATTGCAGGCGCGCGGTGGCGATATCCAGCGTCGACACGGCGCGGTCCAGCTCTTCATCGCGCAGGCGTGCACGCAGGGTCTTGAGCCGATTGCGCGACAGCACCAGTTCGCCGATCAGGTTGACGATCGCGTCCAGGCGTTTGGTATCAACGCGCACCGTGTGTTCGGCCTCGGCCAGCGGCTTGGCCGCCGGCTTGGCCACGGGTGCCGGTGCAGCGACCGGGCGCGGCGCGGGCGCCGGCGCCGGTGCCAGGACTGCAGCAGGCTTGGCACCCGGTGCGGCGCCACCGTGCAACTGGTCGAGCAGGGCTTCGAACTCGTCCTCGCTGATCAGGCCGTCGTCGGCTTTTTTTGCCGGCGCGATCGCAGTCGGAGCATTGCCACCGTGCAGCTGGTCGAGCAGCGCCTCGAATTCGTCGTCGGTGATCAGGTCGCTGCCCCCCGCGGCGGGTGCTGCTGCGGCGGCGGGCGCAGCCACGGCACCCCCGTGCACGTCGAACTGGGCGATCAGGTCCGGCGGCGCATAGCCCGGCTCGGTGCCGGACGACACGGCGTCCAGCATCGACTGCAGGTAATCCAGTGATTGCTGGGCCGCGTCGAAGTGGTGGGCCTGCAGCACGGCCTGGCCGGCGCGCGCCGCGCCCAGCGCCTCCTCAGCGGCGTGGCACAGCTCGACCATGGCAGTGACGCCGAGGAAGCCGGCGCCGCCCTTGAGCGTGTGGTAGCCGCGGAACACCGCATTGAGCTGGTCGCTGTCCTGCGGTGCCTGCTCCAGCGACACCAGCTGTTCGCCGAGGCGGTCCAGGATCTCCTGCGCCTCGATGATGAAATCGGCAGTGATGTCGTCGGATACCGCGCTCATGCTTACAGCCCCAGATCCGACAACAGGTCGTCGGCGTCGTTCTGCGAGACCGCGTGGCGGTCCAGTCCCTTCAGTGCCGGCCCGGCCAGTGCCGGGTCGGTGCGATGCTGTTCCGGCGGCAGGCCGAGTGCGCCGAAGCCTTCGTGGACGCGGCGGACAATGCCGACCACGCGGCGGATGATCTGCCCGGTCAGGTCCTGGTAGCTCTGGGTCAGGGCCATCTCGGTCAGGTTGTGGCGGATGCGCTCGAGCTGCGCGTCCTGGCCTGGCTGCAGGCCTTCGGCACGCAGCTGTTCGGTCAGGCTGCGGCATTCCTCGGCCAGGTCCAGGGTACGGTGGGTGGCCTGTTCGGTCATCGCCACCACGTGGTCCAGGCGCGCGCAGGCGTCATCCAGCTCACCGGCCTCGCTGGGCACGGTCGGTAGTTCACCCAGCGCCTGTCCCAGCTCGCGGGCCAGCCGCGACAGGCCGCTCATCATCGGCTGCGTGCGCAGCGCGACCAGTCCGTCGATGCGTTGCCGCCAGGCAGCTTCGTCACCGGACTCCAGTGCGTCCAGGGCTTCCTGCAGGCGCAGGGCGAGGGCGTTCTTGTCGACCGTGGTATCCATCAGGCGCTGGCCGCCAGGCGTTCAAAGATCTTGCCGAGCTTTTCTTCCAGCGTCTGCGCGGTGAAGGGCTTGATGATGTAGCCGTTCACGCCGTTCTGGGCGGCTTCGATGATCTGTTCGCGCTTGGCTTCGGCAGTGACCATCAGCACTGGCAGGGTCTTCAGCTTGGCATCGGCGCGGATCGCCTTGAGCAGCTCGATGCCGGTCATCACCGGCATGTTCCAGTCGGTGACGACGAAATCGAACGACTGGCTCTGCAGCAGCGACAGCGCGGCATGCCCGTCCTCGGCTTCGGCGGTATTGGTGAAGCCAAGATCGCCCAGCAGGTTCTTGACGATGCGACGCATGGTCGAGAAGTCGTCGACGATCAGGATGCGCATGTTCTTGTTCAAAGCAGAGTTCCTTTGTTGTTCATTCCGGGTGGCCGGGGGCAGCCGCCTCGGGCATGTTCACTCTTCCAGGCCGGCGTCGGCCGCCTCGAAAATCTTCAATCGTCCACGCAGGCGCAGCACGGCCTGGCCGTGTATCTGGCAGACCCGCGACTCGCTCACGCCGAGCACCGCGCCGATCTCCTTCAGGTTCAGTTCCTGCTCGTAATAGAGCGAGAGCACCAGCTGTTCGCGCTCGGGCAGGTGGCCGATGGCCTTGCCCAGCTCGCGGCCGAACTCGCCGCGCTCCAGCACCTGCTGCGGCGTCGGGCCGCCCTGGGCGACGGTATCCAGCTCGCCCTGGTCCTCGATGCGTGACTCCAGGCTCAGCACCTGGCCACGCGCGGCGTCTTCCATCAGCCGCAGGTATTCGGGCAGCGGCATCTCCATCGCGGCGGCCACTTCGGTGGCGCTGGCGGCACGGCCGGTGCTCTGTTCCAGGCGGCGGATGGTGGCAGCGGCGTCGCGTGCGCGGCGATGCACCGAGCGCGGCACCCAGTCGCCACGGCGGATCTCGTCGATCATCGAACCGCGGATGCGGATCGAGGCGTAGGTCTCGAACGAGGCGCCCTGGTCGGCGTCGTAGCTGCGCGACGCTTCGATCAGCCCCATCATGCCGGCCTGGATCAGGTCGTCCACCTCCACGCTCGCCGGCAGGCGTGCGGCCAGGTGGTGGGCGATGCGCCGCACCAGGTCCGAGTGCTGGGAGATGACCTCGTTGGCCGCCGAGCGCTGGACCTCCCGGTACTGGGCTGCGCCTTTCATGCGGCCACCCCGCGCTGCTTGAGAATGCGCTCGAGGAAGAACTCGACGCCGCCACGCGGTTCGGTCGGCGCCTGCCAGCGTGCGGTGCGGCGCGCGATCTCGGTGATCGCCAGCGCGGCCGGGCTGGACGGGTAGGCCTTCACCACCGGTTGCTGGCGCTGCACCGACAGGCGCAGCCAGTCGTCCTGCGGCACGCAGCCCAGGTAGTTCAGCGAGACATCGGCGAGGAACTTCTCGCACACGCGGGTCAGCTTTTCGTACAGCACGCGGCCCTCGTTGGGGTCGCGCACCATGTTGGCCACCACCTGGATGCGGTCCACGCCGCGCTCGCGCGACAGCACCTTGATCAGTGCGTAGGCGTCGGTGATCGAGGCCGGTTCGTCACAGACCACCACCACGGTGTCCTGCGCGGCCTGGCAGAAGGTCAGCACGCCGTCGGTGATGCCGGCGGCGGTATCGACCACCATGATGTCCAGCTCGCGTTCCAGTTCGGAGAACACGTTGACCAGGCCGACATGCTCGGCCGGGGCCAGCTCGGCCATGTGCCGGCGGCCGGAAGCGGCCGGGACCACCAGCACGCCGTTCGGGCCTTCGACGATGACGTCGTCCAGCGAGCAGCGGCCGGCCACCAGGTCGGCCAGCGTAAAGGTGGGGTTCAAGCCCAGGATCACGTCGATGTTGGCCAGGCCCAGGTCGGCGTCCAGCAGCAGCGTGCGCTTGCCCATGCCCGCCAGCGCCACAGCCAGGTTGGCCGAGACGTTGGTCTTGCCCACGCCGCCCTTGCCGCCGGTCACCGCGATGGTGCGCACAGGGCCGAGCGGCTCGCTGCGGGTGGCCGACAGCGGGAAGGTCTTGGTCAGCTTGGCGTACTCACGCGACGGCATGGTTCAACTCCGGGTTGCAGGGCATATCGGCCGCTCGGCGCAAATCTTCAAGGCGAAGTACGAGATTGGCTGCACTGGCCCGGTGCAGGTCCTCCGGGACGTCCTGGCCATCGGTCACCCAGGTGATCGGCAGGGCATGGTCCACGGCCACAGACAGGGCGTTGCCGAAGCGGCCGGTCTCGTCCAGCTTGCTCAGCACCAGACCCTGCAGGTTGGCGGCGCCGAAGCGGCGGACCACCTCGTCCATGTCGCCGAAGCTGGTATTGGCCGGCAGCACCAGCAGGGTGCGCACCTGGCGGGCGGCACGCAGCCACTGCAGCTGGGCGGCCAGCGCGCGGTCGCGCGGGCCCAGCCCGGCGGTGTCGATCAGCACCAGCTTGTAGTCCTTCAGGCGTTCCAGCAGCTGGTCCAGGTCGGTGCCGCTGTTGGCCTCGTGCACCGCGATGCCGAGCTGGCGGCCGTAGCCGTACAGCTGCTCGCGGGCGCCGATGCGGGCGGTATCGGTGGTGACCAGGGCGACGTCACGCGGCGCGTGCTTCTCGGCGAATCGCGAGGCCAGCTTGGCGATGGTGGTGGTCTTGCCGGCGCCGGTCGGGCCGACCAGGGCGATCACGCCGCCTTCTTCCAGCGGGTCGACCGGGGCGATCGGCAGCTTGCGCGAGATCAGCCCCAGCATCAGGCCGCGGCCACGATGGGCTTCGGTCTCCAGCGGGATCTGCATGGCCACGTCGCGGGCCAGGCCGGCATCGAAGCCATATTCGTCCATCAGGTCCAACGCGGTGGCGCGCACCGGGCAGCCGCGCAGGCGCTCGTCGGTGAAGCGGTTCATCTCGCGCTCGATCACCTGGCGCATGCCGGCCACTTCCTGGCGCAACTGTCGGATCTCGGCGTCGTCCTGGGCGACCACCGTCAGCACCGGAGCCGGAGCCAGGGTGGGGGCCGGCGCGGTTTCGACAATGGCATCGGCCAACGCCGGTTCGCTGGCGGCGCTGGCCGGCTGCGCGTCGGCGACGGCAGCGGTCGGCAGCGGCGGCGGCTGCACGGCCGGCGCCACGCTTTCGTGATGCGCCTCGTGCGGCGGATCGATCGGGAAGCGGGCGCGGTTGGCCGGCACGGCGGCGGCCGGTGCAACGATGGCCTCGGCGAACGGCGCGAAGATCTGTTCCGGCAGCGCCGGTTCGTTGACGGCGGCACGCGCGAGGGTGGCCGCAAAGCCGGTGCTGCCGCGGGTCGGCACGATCTCGTCGGCGCTGTCCAGGGTGCGGCCGGTGGCGCCGACCGCGGCGCGGGCGAGGGCGGCCACCGCCGAGGTGGTGGCGGCGACCGGCTCCGGTGCCGGGGTGGCGCTGCGACGGCGGGTGACGGCGGCGATCACCGCATCGGCGGCGGTGCGCGGTTTGGGCGCCGGCGGCGGCGCCACGTCGCGGCGCGAGGCTTCCAGCGCACGCTGCACGGCGCTTTCATCGTAGTTGGCGGCGGCGACGATCTCGATGCCTTCCTCGATCCGGCGGTTGGACAGGATCACGGCATCAGGACCATGTTCCTTGCGCACCAGGTTCATGGCCGAACGCATGTCGGCGGCGACGAATCGTTTGATTTTCATGCTGTGGTCACGAGGCGAAGACGGCGGAGTGGCGGCCGGGGAACTCGGGTGGTCGGTGGTCTGCACGGTGCGGGTTCCCCTTGGTATCTGTCTGTTGCGTTGGTTCGAAGGTGGTGTCTGTTTTCTGGCGCGTCGGCGGGCGGCGTCAGCTGATCGTTCCGACCAGCTTCAGGCGCTTGTCCTCCGGTACCTCGCTGTAGGCCAGGACCGACAGCGACGGAACGCTGTGGCGGACCAGGCGTGCCAGCGCGGCGCGCACCGGGCCAGGTACCAGCACGACCGCGGGCTCGTTGCGGGCTTCCTGCTTGCTGACACATTCGGCCAGACTCTGGTGCAGTCGCTCAGCGAGTCCGGGTTCCAGCGCGGCGCCGTTGCCCTGCGTGGACTCCTGCAAGACACGTTCCAATTGCGGGTTGAGGGTGAACACCGGCAGCTCCGCCGACATTCCGGCGATCTCCTGCACGATGAAGCGGCCCAGGGCGGTGCGCACGGCGGCGGTCAGCACGGCCGGGTCCTGGCTGCTGGGCGCATGTTCGACCAGTGCCTCGGCGATCTTGCGCAGCTGGCGGATCGGAATGCGCTCGACCAGCAGGTTCTGCAGCACGCGCACCACCGCCGACAGCGGCAGCGCCTTCGGCGTCAGATCTTCGACGAGCTTGGGCGCGCTCTTGGCCAGGTTGGCCAGCAGGTGTTGCACTTCCTCATGGCCGAGCAACTCAGGTGCGTGCTCGCGGATCAGGTGCGAAAGGTGGGTGGCGACCACGGTGGCCGGGTCGACCACCGTGTAGCCCAGCGTTTCGGCCTGGGCACGCTGGTGCGGTTGGATCCAGGTGGCATCGAGGCCGAACGCGGGGTCCTTGCCGGCGATGCCTTCCAGCGTGCCAAGCGCGCTGCCCGGGTCCAGCGCGAGCTCGCGGTCGGGGTGGATCTCGGCGGTGGCCACCGGCACGCCGTGCACCAGCACGCGGTAGCCGTTGGCGGGCAGTTCCAGGTTGTCGCGGATGTGTACCGATGGAATCAGGAAGCCGACATCCTGGGTCAGCTTGCGGCGCACGCCCTTGATGCGCGCCATCAGTTCGCCGCCCTGGTTGCTGTCCACCAGCGGAATCAGCCGGTAGCCGACCTCCAGGCCCAGCGGATCGACCGGGCGCAGTTCGTCCCAGCTCAGTTCGGCGGTGGGCGCCGGCGCGGCCGGGCGGCCGAGGGCGCTGAGCGCCGCCGGGTCCTTGCCCGTTGCGGCGGCATCGGCGGCCGGGGCCTGGGTCTTGCGGTACAGCTTCCAGGCAATGAAGCCGAGGATCGACGCCAGCGTCAGGAAAGCGACGTTGGGCATGCCCGGCACCAGGCCCACCAGGCCGATGATGCCGGCGGTGATCGCCAGCGCCCGGTACTGGCCGAACACCTGGCCGGTCATGGCCTGGGCCATGTCCTGCGAGCGCGAGGCGCGGGTGACCAGCATCGCCACCGCACTGGAGACCAGCAGCGCCGGCAGCTGGGCCACCAGGCCGTCACCGATCGACAACAGGGTGTAGGTGGCAGCGGCTTCACCGAAGGGCATGCCATGCTGCAGCACACCCACGGCCAGGCCGCCGAGCATGTTGATGAACAGGATCAGGATGCCGGCGATGGCGTCGCCGCGGATGAACTTGCTGGCACCGTCCATCGCACCGTAGAAGTCGGCTTCCTCGCGGACTTCTTCGCGGCGCAGCTTGGCTTCTTCACGCGTCAGCAAACCAGCGTTGAGGTCGGCGTCGATCGCCATCTGCTTGCCGGGCATCGCGTCCAGGATGAAGCGCGCGGTCACTTCCGAGACGCGGCCGGCGCCCTTGGTGATCACCACGAAGTTGATGATGGTGAGGATCGCGAACACCACGATGCCGACCGCGTAGTTGCCGCCGATCACGAATTCGCCGAAGGCGGCGATCACCTTGCCGGCCGCATCGTGGCCGTTCTGGCCGTTGAGCAGGATGACGCGGGTGGAGGCTACGTTCAGCGCCAGCCGCAGCATGGTGGTGATCAGCAGCACGATCGGGAAGATGGTGAAGTCCAGCGGGCGCTTCACGTAGACCACCGCCAGCAGCACCATCAGCGAGATGGCGATGTTGAAGGTGAACAGCGCATCAAGCACCGGTGCGGCCAGCGGGACCACAACCATGGCCAGCAGGGCCAGCACGATCAGCGGCGCGCCAAGGCCCTGGCGGATCATTTCCAGAGCGCGGCGGGTGTTGAAACCGGTGGAGGGCTGGGCGCTCACGGGCGGCCTCCCTTGCCGAATTCATCCACCTGGATGTGCGGGGCGTCCGGCATCGGGCCAGTGCGCCAGGCGCGCAGCTGGTAGACGTAGGACAGGACCTGGGCGACGGCCGAATACAGTCTCACGGGGATTTCCTTTCCGAGTTGGCCTTCCCGATACAAGGCGCGTGCCAAAGGCGGGGCAGAGACGATCGCCACCTTGTTGCCGTCGGCCACTTCACGGATGCGCAGGGCGGTCTCGTCCACGCCCAGCGCGACCACGGTCGGGGCGTTCATGGCACCACCTTCGTACTTCAGGGCCACCGCGTAGTGGGTGGGGTTGACCACCACCACGTCGGCGGTGGGTACCGCCTCCATCATCCGGCGGTTGGCCATCTGCTGCTGCAGCTGGCGGATGCGGCCCTTCACCTCGGGGCTGCCCTCGCTTTCCTTCATTTCCCGGCGCAGCTCTTCACGGGTCATCTTCAGCTTGCGCATCCAGTTCCAGCGCTGGTACGGCGCGTCGATGGCGGCCAGCACCAGCATCGCACCGGCGGTGGCCAGCAGCAGGCGCAGGGTGAAGCCGAGGCCGTCGGTGATGGCGGTCTCCAGCGGGTGGTGGATCAGCCCGCGCAGGGTGTCGAAGCCGGTGCAGACCACCATCCCGGCAGCGACACCGACGAAGGCCACGCGCAGCAGCGATTTGGTGAACTCGGCGATGGCCTCCGGGCCATACAGGCGCTTGAGCCCGCTCATCGGGTTCATGCGGTTGATGTCGGGCAGCAACGCCTTCTGCGACCAGCGCAGGCCCCCCATCACCAGAGGTGCGACGAAACTGGCCAGCAGGCAGACCAGCACCAGCGGCGCGATCACTAGCATGAACTGAAGCAGCAGGTCGCCGAAGTGGCCGAACAGTTCCTTCGGGTTCTGCCGCAGGCTCTGTTCCGGGCTGAGCGCCTGCTTCATCCAGGCCGTGGCGCCGCGGCCGATCGAGCCGCTCATCGCCATCACCGCCAGCACGCCGGCGCCGAACACGGCGGCGGTGCCGAGTTCGCGCGAGCGCGGCAGGTTGCCCTGTTCGCGGGCGTCGCGCAGGCGTTTTTCTGTCGGTTGTTCGGTTTTTTCGCCGGCGGATTCGTTCTCGGACATCACAGGCACTGCAGCAGGGGATGCCGGGCTGCGTGCAAGAAGTGTGCCGCTAGCCGTCAGCCGCGAACGGCGACACGGTGTATCTGCTGCAGGGCCTGCTCCTGCTCATTCTGGCGTTCGCAGTGATGTATGCAATGGCGCGCATTCCCATGTAGCGAACGGTGGGAATCGTTCAACTGCTGCTGTACAGGGAGGAGAGCAACTACATGAGGCATGATGGCAAGACACGCAGAAGAGAAGGGCGATGCTGAATGGATTGCAGGATGGGAGGCCGCAGCAATGAGCTTTGACATTGTTGTTTTGAAGCTGGCAGACCTCGGTGAAAAAGACCTGTCCAATGTTGAGGCTGTACTGGATATTGGATGTCCCCAAGCCATAATCGCATCATTGGAACTGGTGTTCCCCGGATGTGTCCAAGGTGCATTCTTGGATGGTGAGCGCTACTCGCTTGAGTCCGCTCTGAATGGAGACCCGGTGAGCTCCATACACCTTACTCTCAGATTCGGGCGAGCATGGTCTGAGGCAGCCAATGCTGAGTTCGTGGCCTTGCTTTCGACACTTTGCCAGCAGCTGCAGTCAGTCGCTTTTGCGGTCTCCGACAACTCGAGGCTCACTCCTCCCTACCCGGTCATGCTGGAGTGATTCGCTCGCGCCGGGCTGACCCGGGCGCGCGGCCGTGTGGGTTCATCAACCCCCACCTTCGGGCGCTTTGAAGCCGCTGGCCAGTTCCACCCGTGGCCGCGGCAGGTCGTGCAGCTGCATGAAGCGGGCGGCGTCCACCGGCCGGCCCAGCAGGTAGCCCTGCAGGTAATCGCAGCCCAGGCGCTCCAGGTAGGCGCGCTGCGCGGCGGTTTCCACGCCTTCGGCCACGATGTCCATGTCCAGCGCGTGGCCCAGCGCTACGATGGCCGAGACGATCACCACGTCTTCGGCGCTGTGTTCCAGGTCGCGCACGAACGCATGGTCGATCTTGATCTCGGTGGCCGGCAGCCGCTTCAGGTACAGCAGGCTGGAATACCCGGTTCCGAAATCATCGATGGAGATGCCCACGCCCAGCGCCGACAAGGCCTGCAGCAGGCGAAGGCTGGTATCGGTATCGCGCATGACCGTGCTTTCGGTGATCTCCAGCACCAGGTGGCGCGGGGCAATGTCATAGCGTTCGATCACTTCACGCACATCCTGCAGCAGGTGCGGCGAACTGAACTGCACCGGCGACAGGTTCACCGACATTGACCAGCCTTCATGCCCGGCGTCGCGCCAGCGCCGCAGTTGCTGGCAGGCCTGGTCCAGTGCCCAGCGACCGATCTCGTTGATCGCGCCGCTGCGTTCGGCCAGGCGGATGAAGCGGTCCGGTGGGATCAGCCCGTGCTCCGGGTGCTTCCAGCGGATCAGTGCTTCGGCACCGGCCACCTTCTGCGTGGCCACGCGGATCTTCGGCTGATAGTGCAGGAACAGCTGCTCGCTGCCGAT
The DNA here is from genome assembly GCF_059370315.1 of Stenotrophomonas sp. YJH_SMC_46. Lineage (NCBI taxonomy): Bacteria > Pseudomonadati > Pseudomonadota > Gammaproteobacteria > Lysobacterales > Lysobacteraceae > Stenotrophomonas > Stenotrophomonas sp. YJH_SMC_46. The sequence continues at coordinate 21,420 of NZ_JCAFTO010000008.1, read as the reverse complement.
CGCACGGCGCAGGTCGGCCAGCAGCCGGAACTGCTGCTCGGCACTGTCGTTCATCCAGTCGGCGAACAGCACGAAGGCGTTGCGTCCGGATTCCTTGGCCTGGTACATCGCTGCGTCGGCGAAGGCCATCAGCTGGCGCTCGCTGGCAGCGTGGTCGGGGCAGATTGCCACGCCGATGCTGGCGGTCACCTGCAGTTCGTTGTCGGCCAGCAACGGCCCGCTGCCTACCGCCTGCAGGATGCGGCGGGCCAGGGTCGGAAGGTCCTCGTCGTGCTCGATGCGCACCACCAGAACGAATTCGTCCCCGCCCAGACGGGCCAGCATGTCGTGGGGGCGCAGCAGCTGGCGCGTACGTTCGGCCACCGCCACCAGCAGTGCATCACCGGCCTGATGGCCATAGGCATCGTTGACCTGCTTGAAGCCATCCAGGTCCATGAACATCACCGCGAAACGGCTGCCGCCCTGTTCGGCCTCGGCCAGTGCCTGCACGATCCGACGCTGCAGCAGCAGGCGGTTGGGCAAGCGGGTGAGCGGGTCGTGTAGCGCGGCCTGGGTCAGTTCCTGCTGCGCGTCGGTGAGCGAGGTGCTCAACAGGGAATTGCGCAGGCGCAGCAGCTGCGCCTCCACCCGCTGGTCCAGCCAGGACACCACCAGCACCACGGCCAGGATCGCCACGGTGAGCATCACCACCAGCATGGCCAGCCATTCGCTCTGCAGTCCATCGCCCACCGCCGCACCGCAGATGCTGCCTTCCGGGAACCGCGCGGCGGCCATGCCGGTGTAGTGCATGCCGACAATGGCCAGCCCGAGCAGGCCGGCAGCGGCCAGCCGGTCGCCGACACGGGTGCGCTGCGCACGCAGGCGGAATGCAACGTACAGGGCCGTCCACGAAGCAGCGACCGCCACCATCAGCGAAAACAGCAGCCAGCCCGGGTCGTAGTCGATGCCCGGCTGCATGCGCATTGCGGCCATGCCAACGTAATGCATGCCGGCGATACCGGTACCCATCAAGAGTGCGCCGCCAGCCAGGCGCGGATGCGGCAGGGTGCGCAGCGAGACCAGCCACAGTGCGAACACTGACGAGGCGATGGCCAGGGCCAGGGAGAGCAGGGTGATGGGCAGGTCGTAGCCGAGCGGAATGGGCAGGTCGAAGGCGAGCATGCCGATGAAATGCATCGACCAGATGCCCAGGCCCATGGCGAAGCCACCACCGAGGCGCCACCACCACGCCGCGCCCTTGCCGGGGGCGGTGACCGTGCGCCCGGCCATTGCCAGCGCAGTGTACGAAGCCATCACGGCAACCAGCAGCGAGATCGCCACCAGCCACGGGTTATACGTGCCTACCAGCATTCGTCAGTCTCCCGGACCTGCCTGTCGACGGAAACCACGGTGGGGCATGCATGAGGCAGGCCGACGCAGGGCGGCGGCCACGTGCGGCATCCCCCCGGTTGCCGCGCATTCACTCTAACGCGCGGACCCGGGGGAAGGGCAAGCAGTAAAACGTGAAATTGCGCCCCTGTAGAGCCGAGCCCATGCTCGGCTGCCGCTCCTGCCGAAGACAGCCGAGCATGGGCTCGGCTCTACAGAAACAAAGGCATGGCAAGCAGTAAAACGTGATGATCAGTTCAGTGTGTGACCGCGTCCGCAGCCTGGATGGCGGCGTCGAACAGGCGCTGTACCGGCGGGCCCATTTCCCCGGCCAGCAACGCCAGCAGGAACAGGCCCAGCAGCAGTGAGACCGGCAGGCCCAGCTGGATCGGGTTCAGTGCCGGGGCCGCACGGGCCAGCACGCCGAACGCCAGATTCACTGCCAGCATCGCCACGGTCAGCGGGATCGCCAGGGTCAATGCGCCGCGCAGTACGGTCAGCAGGAAGGTCGGGGCGATGCTGAAGAAGGCGTGCGGGTCGGGCAGCGGCGCGCCGATCGGCAGCGCCCGGTAGCTGTCCACCACCAGTGAGATCAGCGCCAGGTGCCCGTTGGCGGTGAAGAACAGCAGGCCGAACAGCAGATAGAACCACTGGCCGATCACGCCCGAGGTGCCGCCACGCAGTGGGTCACTCATCTGCGCGAAGGCCAGGCCGGTGCCCTGGGCAATCAGTTCGCCGGCCATCGCCCCGGCCTCGAACACCAGCCGTAGCAGGAAGCCGATGGACACGCCGATGGCCAGTTCGCGGGCGATGGTCAGGACCGTGGCGGCATCGAAGCCCGTCCAGTCCGGTACTGGCGGCAGCAGCGGCGCCAGCGCGATGGCCAGGGTCCCGGCCAGCACGACGCGCACCCGCGCGGGAACGGCACGGGTGCCGACCATCGGCATGGCCATGGCCACGGCACCGATGCGCAGCATGGTCCACAGCACGGTGCCGATCATGCCGAAGGCCTGCAGGCCGTCGGCTGCCATCTGGGTGGCGGCGTCCATCGAAGCGTGTGTCCTAGCCGATCAGGTGTGGAATGCGCTGGAACAGCAGCGTGGTGAACTCCACCAGGTAGCCGATCAGCAGGCTGCCCAGCGCGAACAGCACCGCGGTCAGCGCCGCCGCCTTGGCAACGAAGGCGATGGTCGGTTCATTGAGCTGGGTCGCGGCCTGCACCACGCCCACCACCACGCCCACCACCAGCACGGTGAGCAGCAGCGGGCCAGCCACCCACAATACGGTGATCAGGCCGCCACGCAGTTCGGTCAAGGCAAGTTCGGGAGACATTCGGATTCCATCTGCTTATGTAGAGTCGAGCCAGGCTCGACTGCCTTTCGATCACGCCGGATTGAAGCTCGCCGCCAACGTGCCCACGGTCAGCACCCAGCCATCCACCAGCACGAACAGCAGGATCTTGAACGGTGCCGACACCAGCATCGGCGACAGCATCATCATGCCCATCGACATCAGCACGCTGGCCACGACCAGGTCGATGATCACGAACGGGATGAAGATCAGGAATCCGATTTCGAAGGCGGTCTTCAGTTCGCTGGTGACGAACGAGGCGACCAGCACCGGGAACGGAATCGCATCGGGGCTGGCGTAGGTGCCGTGCCCGGCGATGCCGGCGAAGGTCATCAGGTCGGTCTCGCGGATCTGCGCTAGCATGAAGGCGCGCAGCGGCGAGGTGGTCAGCGTCCAGGCGGTCTGGAAGTCGATCTCGCCATTGAGATAGGGCGCCATGCCGGTGCTCCAGGCCTTGTCCCAGGTCGGCAGCATGATCATTGCGGTCAGGAACAGCGCCAGACCCAGCAGCACCTGGTTGGACGGCGACTGGCCGGTGCCCAATGCCTGGCGCAGCAGGCCCAGCACGATGATGATGCGGGTGAACGAGGTCAGCACCAGCAGCATCGACGGGATCAGGGTGATCGCCGTCATCAGCAGCAGGGTCTGCAGCGGCAGGCTGACCGGCGCACCGCCGATTTTGCCCACGTTGATGTCCGGCAGCGGCGTGGTCGGGGCGCCCGGGGCGGCGAAGGCCAGTGCCGGCAACAGGCACAGGGCAAGCATCAGCAGCCACGGCATCAGGGTGGCAAGACGGGTACGGGTGACACGCATGTCAGGGGTCCTTGCGCAGCCGCTGCTGTAGCAGCTGGGCGAAATTCGGCAGGTTCTTGAAGTCCGGCACGCGCACCGGTGCCGGCGGCGGCAGCGGTTCGGGCAGGGTATGCAGGGTGTTGATGCCGCCGGCGGTGACGCCCAGCAGCAGTTGCTGGCCATTGACCTCGACCACCACCACGCGTTCCTTGGCGCCGACACTGAGGCTGGCCACCAGCTTCATGCCTTCGGCCGGGCGGAAGCCGCTGCCGGGCATGCGCTTGAGCAACCAGCCCAGGCCGACGACCAGGGCCAGCACGGCCAGCAGCGCCAGCACCGCACCGAACAGGCTGGGTGCGGCGGCCGCATGCTGGCCGACCTGCGGGCCAACCGGGGCGGCGGTCTTGCCGACCGCCAGCAGGGTGGAGGCCAGCAGGCTCAACGCAGTCTCCGGATCCGCTCGCTCGGGCTGACCACATCGGTCAGGCGCACGCCGAAGCGGTCATTGATCACCACGACTTCGCCATGGGCGATCAGGGTGCCGTTGACGAACACATCCAGCGATTCGCCGGCGCCGCGTTCCAGTTCCACCACCGAACCCTGGTTGAGCTGTAGCAGGTTGCGGATCGGCAGGCGGGCGCGACCGACTTCCAGCGACAGGGTCACCGGCACGTCCAGGATCACGTCCAGGTTCAGGTCAGGACCGTTCGCCTCATCGGCCTGCAGGCTGCTGAACTGGGCCGGGGTCGGTTCGAGGGCGTCGATATCGTTCATTGCGGGTCTTCCTGGATGACGGGTGCGCGCGGGCGGGTGCCCGGCGGATGGGTAGCGGTTATCTTCACGGCGTTCATGCCGTTGGCGATGCCGAACTCGCCGGTGAACACGGGAATGTTCTCCACGCACAGCGGCACCTGCGGGCTGAGTTCGATCGGCAGGATGTCGCCGACCTTCAGCTGGGTCAGGTCGCGCAGGGTCATGCGCTTGCTGGCCAGTACGCTGGACAGGGTCACCTCGGCGATGTTGAGCTGTTCGCGCAGGGTCTGGCCCCAGCTCTCGTCGCGGTCATTGCGGTCGCTCTGGATGCCGGCGTCGAGCAGCTCGCGGATCGGCTCCAGCATCGAGTACGGCAGGGTCACGTGGATGTCGCCGCCACCGCCGTCGAGCTCGACGTGCAGGCGGCACACCACCACGTACTCGCGCGGCGTCACGATGTTGGCGAAGTGCGGGTTGATTTCCGAGTTGATGTACTCGAAGTCGACATCCATCACCGGTGCCCAGGCTTCGCGAAGGTCGGCGAAGGTCTGCTTCAGCAGCAGGTGGATCACCCGCATTTCGGTGGCGGTGAACTCGCGGCCTTCGATGCGGGTGGGGTAGCGCCCGTCGCCGCCGAAGAAGTTGTCGACGATGGCGAACACCAGGGTCGGTTCGAACACGATCAGGCCGGTACCGCGCAGCGGCTTGAAGCGGATCAGGTTCAGGTTGGTCGGCACATACAGCGAGTGCATGTAGTCGTTGAACTTGATCAGCTCGATGCCGCGCACCGACAGTTCGGCCGAACGGCGGATCAGATTGAACAGGCCGATCCGCCACAGCCGCGCGAAGCGCTCGTGGACCATTTCCAGGGTCGGCATGCGACCACGGATGATGCGGTCCTGGCTGGCGAAGTCGTACGAACGCGCCTCGCCTGATGGCGGTTCCGGATCGGTCTCGACCGCACCACTGTCCACGCCGTGGAGCAGGGCATCAATCTCGTCCTGGGACAGCAGGTCATTCATCGGTGGGCCCTTACTGGGTCACGAAGCTGGTGAACAGCAGATCGTCGGCGCCGTTGCTGCCGGTCTCGGCCTTGAGCACTTTCTGCACTTCGGCCAGCGAAGCGGCCTGCAGCTTCTGCTTGCCGGCGACATCGGCGATCTGGTCCGGGCTGACCTGCGAGAACAGCATCAGCAGGCGTGCGCGGATGGCGGGGGCATGGGTCTTGATCGCTTCCAGCGCGGTCGGGTCGCGGGTCATCAGCTGCACTTCCAGCTGCAGGTAGCGCGGGCCGTCGACCGGGCCGTTGAGGTTGACCACGAACGCGGGGTCCAGCGCGAAGTACTGCGCCGGTGCCGGAGTGCTGGCCTTCTTCGGGGCCTGCGCGGTCTTCTCTTCGTGCTTGGACTGGGTGAAGAACCAGACGCCGCCACCGGCGGCAGCGGCGGCCAGTACGGCCACCAGTGCGGTGATCAGGATCGGACTACGCGGCTTGGCGGCCTTGTCCTTCTCGGCGGTCTTCTTGGTTTTGTCAGCGGCTGCGGCCACGGGGTGAAGCTCCTGAGGGTTGCTTCACCGGGATATGCAAGGGGTGTGCCGGAGCCGGGGCAGCGGGGGGCGACGGAATTCCGTCGGGATGCCAGCCGCATCGCTCTGGTGGCTGCCAACCTTGGTTGGCACGCCTGTCAGGCGTAAGCGTCCAGCAATCCGCGCTGGCGGATCAGCTGCGCCGACGACACGCTGCCATCGCCCGGCGTCGGTTCTCCGTCGCCGGGCAGACCGCCGCCACCGGGCCGCCCCGACGCATTGCCGTCACCCCCAGGGGCCTGCTGGCCGACATCGGCGTGGGCCAGCTGGAAGCCCTGTTCGCCGAGAAGTTCGCGCAGGCGTGGCAGGCTGCTTTCCAGTGCCTGGCGCACGTCCACATGCGGGCTGCTGAAGCTGGCGTGCACCTTGTCGCCGTTCAACTGCAGGCGCACGTCGACCGGGCCCATGTCGTCCGGACTCAGGCGGATGTGGGCATGGCCGATCTTCTGGTCGGCCAGCCAGCCCAGGCGCGCGCCAATGGCCTGGTCGAAACCATCGTCGCCGAACACGGGCCTGGGCGTCGGTTCGCCGTTGAAGACCGCAGTGCCGGTGGCGAGCGCAGCCTTGAGGTCCTGCAGGACCGCCGGGGCCGGGGCGTGCAGGAATGGGGTAGCGCTACGGTCGCCGATCGCGGTCACGTCGTTGCTGTCGCGGTCGCCGTGCTTGCTGCCGGGCAGGACCGTCTCCGGTAGTGGCAGGGTCGTGGCATCGCCGGCGCTGGCGGCCGGGGGCGTGCTGTCAGCCATCGATGCGATGGCTGCGCCCGGCGCCGGGGTCGGCGTCGGGGCAGGCAGTCCCGGTCCGGCAGTGGCCGGCAGCGCCGCGCCCGCACCCGTTGCAGCAGGAGCAGTGGCGGCAGGATCGGAGGGGGCCGGCATCGCCAGGACCAGGCCGGCCAGGCCCAGCGGCGGCCACGGCGCGTCCTCGGTGGCCACCGGCGTGTCCTTGTCCGTCGCCCGATCACCCGCAGGCGGAGTTTGCGGCGGCAAGGGCGACGTCTCGTTTCCCGTCGCCGCCGCATCCATGCTGCGTTCCTCCGGCGCCTGGCCATTTCCATCGGCGCTCGTCTGCGGCTTCGGTGCCGAGGTGGGCGGTGACGTAGCGGCGCCGGCGAGCGCGTCCGGCGCGCCGCCCTGCAACAGCTGGCTGAAATCCTTGCTGGCCTCGCTGCGTGGCGTGCGCGCTGCGGCGCCGCCGGCAGTCTGTGCCTGCGCGTTGGCGCTGCTGGCGAGTGGGGCGGGCATCACGGGCGGCCTCCCTGCTCGGTGCCATCCTGGTCTTCGGCCTGCACCAGACGCGCACGGCGCGCACCGATGTCGTCCATCTCGCGCTGGTCGCGGCGGTCGGTGACCACTTTCTCCTGCGCCCGGTAGCTGGCCGCCAGCTGTTCCAGCACGGCCTTGTCACGGCTGGCCAGGATCAGCCGGGCGCGCTCGGCTTCCACCTTCTCGCGGTTGCCATTGACCGTGGCCTGCTGCTGTTCGACCGCACTGTCGAGGCGGTCGAGAAACGCGCGCCGGTTCAGCAGCTGCGCCGGGCTGGTCGCAGCCATCTGCGCATTCGCATACTCCTCGGCGTAGCGGCGCAGTTCGTCCAGTCGCGACAGATGGGTATCGAGCACGCGCTGGCGTTCGGCCAGATCGCGGGCCACTGCGTCCTCGTGTTCCTGGGCCCGCTTCAGCAGGGGATCGATGCGCTTGGACTGGTTCATGGCTTAACTCTCTTGTTCCACCAGGCGCTGCAGCGCCGCCTGGCTGTGCGGGAGATCTGCGGCCTTGGCAACGTCCTGGCCGAGGAACTCCATGATTTCCGGCCAGCGTTCCAGGGCTTCGTCGGTGGCCGCGTCGTTGCCGCGCTGGTAGGCACCGATGGCGATCAGGTCGCGGTTGGCCGAGTAGGCCGAGACCAGTCGCTTCAACTTGCGGATGCGCAGGCGCCACGGCTCGTCGGCGATTTCAGTGACCACACGGCTGACCGACGATTCGACGTCGATGGCCGGGTAGAGGCCGCTGTCGGCCACGCGCCGCGAGAGCAGGATGTGGCCGTCGAGGATCGCGCGCGCTGCATCGGCGATCGGATCCTGCGGATCATCGCCTTCGGTCAGCACCGTATAGAACGCGGTGATCGAGCCACGGCCCTTGGCGCCGTTGCCGGCGCGTTCGACCAGTGCCGGCAGCTTGGCGAACACCGACGGTGGGTAACCGCGGGTGGTCGGCGGCTCGCCGACCGACAGGCCGATCTCGCGCTGCGCCTGGGCGAAGCGGGTCAGTGAGTCCATCAGCAGCAGCACGTTCAGGCCCTGGTCGCGGAACCATTCGGCGATGGCGGTGGCACGGTAGGCGCCGTGCAGGCGCGCCAGTGGCGGTCGGTCGGCGGGGCTGGCCACCACCACGGCGCGGCGCAGTCCTTCTTCGCCCAGCGTGGTCTCGACGAAATCGCGGACTTCGCGGCCACGTTCACCGATCAGGCCGACCACGATCACGTCGGCGGCGGTGTAGCGGGTCATCATGCCCAGCAGCGTCGACTTACCGACGCCAGAACCAGCGAACAGGCCGACACGCTGGCCGCGGCCGATCGGCAGCAGCGCGTTGATCGCACGCACGCCCACGTCCAGCGGCTGGGTGATCGGTTCACGTGCCAGCGGATTGATCGACACGCCGGCCATGCCGACACGGCCCTCGGCGCGGATCGGGCCCTTGCCGTCCAGCGGCACGCCGTCGCTGTCGATGACGCGGCCGAGCAGGCCTTCGCCCACTTCAACGCCGCCACGGCGTGCGGACGGCACCACCCGCGCATTGGGCAGCAGGCCGTGCAGTTCCGCGCTCGGCATCAGGTAAGTGCGCTCGCCGGCGAAGCCGACCACTTCGGCATCGACCCAGCCACCATCGACCACTTCCACCTTGCAGCTGGCACCCAGCGGCGCTTCGCAGCCGACCGCTTCCAGGGTCAGTCCGACCGCGCGGCGCAGCACGCCTTCGCGGATCAGGCCACGGCCATGGGCGGTATCCACGCGCAGGCCGTCGAGCCGACGGGCCAGGCGCAGGTTGCGGGCCATGGCCCAGTCGGCCGGTGGCGGCGTCGGCTGCGGATCGGGATTCATGTATTGGCTCCGGTCTGGCGGATCACCGCGTCCAGCGCGCCGCGCAGGCGCGCTTCCAGGGTGCCGTCGATGCGCACCGCTTCGGCGTGCACGCGAAGATCGCCGCGGCTGAGACTGGTATCCGGCACCAGGCGTTGCTGTGGCGGCAGGCTCAACAGCGGGGCGAGCGCGGCGATGTCGTCCGGGTGCAGCCGCACTTCGACCTCGCGGGTGCTGCCACCCACCGCGTCGATCGCCTCACCGACCAGCTGTGCCAGCAGTGCCGGCTCAGCTTCGTAGGCACGGCCGACCAGCGCACCGGCGATGCGTACGGCCAGCTCGCCGAGCGCGCCGACCACTTCGTTTTCCAGCCGCACCAGCGGTCGGCTGAAGTTGTCGAGGATGCCTTCGATCTGCGCGGCGAGGCGACGCACTTCGGCCTGGCCCTGGCCGTAGCCTTCGGCATGGCCGTGCTGGAAGCCTTCCTTCTCGGCGCTGTCCTGTATCGCCTGGATTTCCTCCAGCGTCGGCAGCTGCAGCGGTGGCTCGGGTTCATGCTCCGGGTCCGGCTCGGTGAGTTCGAATGCATCCTCCTGCTCCAGCGCCGGTTCGGGCTGGGCCAGCAGGTCCGGGGCAAGCCAGCGCACGACGTTGCTCACAGCATGGCCTCCGCGCTGCCGCCGATGGTGACGGTGCCTTCATCGGCCATGCGCTTGACGATGGCCAGGATCTCGCGCTGGGCGCCTTCCACGTCGGACAGGCGCACCGGTCCACGGGCCTCCATGTCTTCCAGCAGAATCTCGGCCGCGCGCTGCGACATGTTGCGGGTGATCTTGTCGCGCACCTTGATGTCGGCGCCGCGCAGGGCCAGGCCCAGGCGCTCGCCGCTCACTTCGCGCAGCACAAGCTGCATCTCGCGGTCATCCAGGTCGACCAGATCGTCGAACACGAACATCAGGTCCTGGATGCGGTTGCTCAGCGGCGCATCGATGCGGGCGATCTCGCCCAGGATGGCCTGATCCTGGCCGCTGTCCATGAAGTTCAGGATGTTGGCCGCGCACTGCACGCCACCGATGTTGGACGATTTCAGGTTCTGGTTGCCGGCGAACTGGCGCTCCATGATCTCGTTGAGTTCATTGAGTGCGTTCGGCGGAATGCCGTCGAGGGTGGCGATGCGCAGCAGCACGTCCACGCGGGTACGGTCCGGCAGCAGCTTCAGCGCGTCGGCGGCCTGGTCGGTTTCCAGGTGCGCCATCACGATGGCGATGATCTGCGGGTGCTCGTTGCGCACCAGGTCGGCCACCGCACGCGGGTCCATCCATTTCAGCGCGTCCAGGCCGGTGGTGTTGCGGCCCAGCAGGATGCGGTCGATCAGGTTGCCAGCCTTCTCGCTGCCCAGCGCCTGCACCAGCATGTTGCGGATGTAGTCGTCCGAACCCACGCCCAGCGAGGTCTTCGAGCCCAGCTCCTGGCCGAACTGGTCCATTACCCGTTCCACCTGCTCGCGGGTGATGTCGGTCATGGTGGCCATGGCGATGCCGATCTTCTGCACTTCCTTGGGTTCCATGTGGCGCAGCACTTCGGCCGCGTCCAGCTCACCCAGGGACAGCAGCAGCACGGCCGCGCGCTGCACGCCGGTCAGTTGTGCCTCAGTCATTGGCCACCCAGCCCTTGACCACCTGGGCCACGCGCTTGGAGTCGGTCTTCACGGCTTCACGCGCCATCCGCAGTCGTTCCTCATATGAATCCACCGGCAGGGCCAGTGCATCCGGCCCGCCCAGGCTGGCCCGGTCGGCGCCCAGCGCCGGCAGCGGCATGCCATCGTCATCGACCAGCTGCACGTCCGCGGTGTGCGGTTCCAGTGCCTGTTCGTCGTTCTTCCTGTTCTGGCCGGTGATCGCACGCAATGCCGGGCGCAGCACGCCGAACAGCAATGCCAGCACCACCACGGCGCCCAGCAGCATGCGGCCGGCATCGTGCACCCACGGCAGCTCCCACCAGGCCGGGCCTTCGACCGGCGTGGTATCACGCACGAACGGGGCGTTCATCACCGACACGGTATCGCCACGCTCGGCATTGAAACCGACGGCCTGCTTGACCAGTGCCTCGACGCGGGTCAATTCGGCGGCCGACAGCGGCTGCGGGCTGACCTTGCCGTTGGCGCCGGCGCGCGGCACGTTGTCCACCAGGACCGCCACCGAGACGCGCTTGATGCGGCCCGCCGGCTGACGGGTGTGCTGCAGGGTGCGGTCCAGCTCGTAGTTGCGGGTGGCGTTCTTGCTGCTTTCGGTCGGCGCCTGCGCGGTGGCCGGCGCGGCCTGCTGGCCCGGCGGGCTGTTGCTGGTCGCGCCCGGCACGCCCTGCGGGCCCGGGGTGCTGGTGGTGTTCTCGCTCATCTGCTCGCTGCGCAGCTTCTGCGGTTCACCGTTGTAGAGCTCACGGGCTTCCTCGGTTACCGAGAAATCCATGTCCACGCTCACTTCCGGGTTGACGCGGCCGGGGCCGGTCATTGGTTCCAGCAGCTCGCGGATGCGCTGGTTGAACGAGGTTTCCTGGCGGCGCACCTGTTCGAACTGGGCAGCGTTGACCGCCGCCTCACTGTTCGGGTCGCTGACGCTGAGCATGCGCCCGCTCTGGTCGACCACGGTCACCCGTTCCGGGGCGAGATCCGGGATGCTGGCCGCGACCATGTGCACGATGGCGTCCACCTGGCTGCGTTCCAGCTGCTGGCCGCCACGCAGTTCCAGGGTCACCGAGGCGCTGGCCACGTCACGCTGGCGGGTGAAGGCGCTGGGCTTGGGAATGGCCAGGTGCACGCGCGAATCGCGCACCGGGCGCAGCGTGTTGATGGTGCGCGACAGCTCGGTTTCCAGCGCATGCTGGTAGCGCGCGCTTTCGACGAACTGGCTGACGCCGAAGCCCGGGTCGCGCTCCATCAGCTCGAAGCCGAGCTTGCCGCTGTCGGTCAGGCCGGAGCCGGCCAGCTTCAGGCGCGCGTCGTGCAGGTTCTTTTCCGGCACGGTGATGCCACCGGTGGCCGGGTCGAGTGCGAACGGAATCTGCGCGGCGCGCAGCAGGTCGGTCGCTTCAGCGGTCGCCTTCTGGTCCAGGCCGGTGTACAGCGGGACCATGCCCGGCTTCTGCGACCAGAAGAACACGGACAGGCCTGCCGCCACCGCCACCGCGATCATCGCCATCAGGCCCAGCCGACGGGTGATCTGCAGACTCTGCAGGCGGTCGAACCATTGCCCGGCCTTTTCGGCGTTCAGGCTGTCCTTGGAGAGCGTCAGTGCCATGCGTCTCTATTCCTTACAGCGGCATGTTCATCACGTCCTGGTAAGCCTGGACGAGACGGTTGCGAACTTCCACGGTGGCGCGGAAGGCGATCTGGGACTGCTGCGAGGCGACCATCACCTTGGCCAGGTCGGCGCTGGGGTCGCCCATTTCGAAGGCCTTGGCGAGGGCGCCGGATTTCTGTTGCGCATCGTTGACGCCGGCAATCGCACCACGCAGGGTTTCGGTGAAGCTGGCCGGCTGGGCCTGCGGTGCATCGAGCACCGTGCCCGGCAGGGCGTTGCTGCGCGGCGTTTCGCCCAGCGGGTTGAGCGCCGGCTGTCCCATCTGGGTCTGATAGGAGCGGATCTGCGAAAGGATCGAAGTGACGGAGTGGGACATCTGCAACGGTTCCAGAAACAGGGATGGGGTTGTCTGCTGGAGCCAGTGCAAGTGCCGTGCCGAAACCGGTTTTCGATTCAGTGACGTGAGGGTGTGGGTGTTTGGTGGCAGGGCTGCGCCCTGCACCCGCCGACGCGACGTCAACATCAACGTCAAAATCGGGCTATCCGTGGGGTGGCGGGGTGGGTCCGGTTGCGGGGGACGCCGTGAATACGTCCCTGTAGGCTCGGTCGCGCCATCCATGGCGCTCACGCCCCCGCAACCGGACCCACCCCGCCTTCGACAGTTGGCCGCGATCTGTTGGAACCTGCTGCTGATGGTGCTTCTGATGGTGGTGGGTGCCGACCGTTGGTCGGCACGGGGTCGGATCCGGTTGCAACGCAACCGGCTCTGACTCCGGTCGTGGCGCCATTTAACCGGCGTCGGTTTTCTGGCCTAGGGCTGCAGGGTCCATCGGCCGGAATTCTGGCGCTGGCGCGGGGCGATGGGGCCGTCGTGCTGGGTGTAGATGAAAGGGCCCTGGCGGTCTGTCTGGCAGGTCAGCAGGAGGGTGTAGTAGGCGGGACCGGCTGGGTGGCTTTCAGTCATCTGGATTGGGCAGGGTGCAGCCGGTGGCGGCGGCAATGCCGGGGCAGAGCAGGGCGGCGAGCAGGGTGAGGCGATGCATGGTGGAGCCTCGTTGGGAGGTCTCACTCCATCCTCCGGAACGCGGCAACGTTGTCTGTAGGAGCTTGTGCAAATGCGCGGCGTTGTCAGCGCGCGGCCACGGTCTCTATCCACACATGGCGTGGATCTACTGACGTCGTGCAGCGGCGCCAAAAACACCAACGCCTGGGCAAGCCCAGGCGTTCGTGCCCCCTTCATGCTGACAGCGCGCTTCAGCCGGCCAGTTCGGCCTGCTCGCGTTCGATGCCGTACTTGCGCAGCTTTTCGACCAGGGTGGTGCGGCGCAGGCCGAGCAGCTGGGCGGCGTGGGCAACCACGCCCTGGGTGCGTTCCAGTGCTTCGTTGATCAGGCCCAGTTCGATGCTGGCCATGTGGTTGCGCAGGTCCATGCCTTCGTCGGGCAGGGCGGCCGGTGCCGCCGGGCGATTGACGGCGATGCCGTGCTCCAGCGCCGGCTGGTTGCCGCTGCCTGGGGTGTGGAACGAGAAGCTGCGCAGGTCCAGGCGTTCTTCGTTGGCAACCGTAGCTGCCGGTGCCGGTGCAGCCACCGCTGCCAGTGCGGCATCGCCACGGTAGCGGGCCGGCAGGTCCTGCACGCGTACTGAACCGCCCGGATGCAGCACCGCCAGGCGCTCGACCAGGTTGGTCAGCTCGCGCACGTTGCCTGGCCATTCGTAGCTGGACAGCGCCTGCAGCGCTTCGGGAGTGAAGCGCACTTCGCCACGGCCGGTGCGGGCCAGCTGCGCGGCGATGGTTTCCACCAGCGCCGGCAGGTCCTCACGGCGCTCGCGCAACGCGGGCACTTCGATCGGGAACACGTTGAGGCGGTAGAACAGATCCTCGCGGAACTTGCCCTCGGCGATGCGGGTCTCCAGGTCGCGGTGGGTCGCGGCCACGACACGCACGTTGCAGCGGATGGTCTGGTTGCCACCGACGCGCTCGAAGCTGCGTTCCTGCAGCACGCGCAGCAGCTTCACCTGCATCGGCAGGCTCATGTCGCCGATCTCGTCGAGCAGCAGGGTGCCGCCTTCGGCCATTTCGAAACGGCCCTTGCGCGCGGTCAGTGCGCCGGTGAACGCACCCTTTTCGTGGCCGAACAGTTCGCTTTCCAGCAGGTCCGGCGGAATGGCGCCGCAGTTGATCGCCACGAACGGGCCATCACGGCGCGGCGAGCGCTGGTGGATCGCACGCGACACGACTTCCTTGCCGGTACCGGATTCGCCCAGCACCAGTACGGTGGTATCGAACGCGGCGACCTGCTCGATCATGGTACGCAACGCAGTCACCGCCGGGCCGTTGCCGGTCGGGCCTTGATCCTGCGCGGCACCGGCCTGGTGCTCGGCGTCCAGGCGCTTGAGGCTGGCGCGGCGCAGCAGGGCTTCCATCTGCGCATGGCGCAGTGGCGTTTCCAGCGGCCAGATGTTGGCTTCGTGCAGGCCGTGCTGCTGCGCGAACGCAGCGGCATCACCGTCGGCCAGCAGTACCGGCGGCGGCAGGCTGCTGCCGCCCAGCCAGTGATATAGCGCGGTGCTGGCGGGGCTGTCGTCCAGGCTGCCGACGATCACGGCCATCCAGTCGTTCTGGCGCTGGCGACCCAGGTCGAAGTCGGCTGCGTCGGACACCCAGCGCGGGTTGAAGTCCATGAATTCCAGCAGGGCAACGGTGCGCTCCGCGCGCACGGCGTCGTTGTCCAGCACCAGGATGCGCGATTCGCTCACGACTGTTCCTCCCTGAGGCCTTCCAGGATCGGCATGACTTCCTGGATGTAGGACAGCTTGCTGACAAAGTTGTCGGCGCCGGCGCGCAGCGCGTGTTCGCGGTGCTCGGCGTCGTCGAAATGGCTGGCGATCACGATGTACGGTGCGTCGTCCTGCGACTTGATCAGGCGGGTGGCCTGCAGCCCCCCCATTTCCGGCATGGCCAGATCCATCAGCACCACCTGCGGGCGCAGCGTTTCCGAGCGCTCGATCGCTTCCAGGCCGTTGCCGGCGCTGCCGACGATCTGCAGCCAGTCGATCTTGCGGAAATGGCGCATCGCCGCGTTGATGAAGCCCTCGTGGTCATCGACCAGCAGGACCGTGAGCTTGTTCATGTCCAACATCCTTTTCAGCCCACCCGGGCCAGCTGGGGTTGCCTGGCGCTGAGCCGGCGCCGTTCGCGGGCCGGGGCGATATCCAGTTGTTCTCGGTATTTTGCGACGGTTCGGCGGGCAATGTTTACCCCCTGGCGCGACAGCAGGCCGGCAATGGCCTCGTCGGCCAGCGGGCGGCCGGCCGGTTCGGCGTCGATCAGGCGGCGGACCATGGCCTTCACGGCCTGGCCGGAGACGCTGGCGCCTTCCAGGCGCACGGCGAAGAAGTGCTTCAGTTCGAAGGTGCCGCGCGGGGTCTGCAGGAACTTGCCGGTGGTGATGCGCGAGACGGTGGACTCGTGCATGCCGATTTCCTCGGCCACTTCCTTCAGGGTCAGCGGCGCCATGGCCTCTTCGCCACGCACCAGGAACGCGGCCTGGCGCTCGACGATCACCCGCGCGGTGCGCAGCAGGGTGTCGTAGCGCATCGACAGGCCGCGGCTGAACCAGCGCGCTTCCTGCAGCATTTCGCGCAGTGCCGGTGCGGCCTCGCTGGTCTCGGCCAAGGCCTGTTCGTACTGGCTGTTGATCGAGACCCGGCGGCTGGTGGCCGGGTTGAGGGCGACTTTCCACTGGCCGTCGGCGTGCCAGGCGACCACGTCCGGTACCACCACGGCATTGCGTTCGGGCAGCAGGTTGTCGCCCGGGCGCGGCTGCAGCGACAGGATCAGGCGCACGGCTTCGCGCACGTCGTCGATCTCGGCGTCGTGCAGGCGGGCGAGGGCGGGGTAGTCGTGTGCGGCCAGTGCTTCGAGTGCGCCGTCGAGAATGCGGGTAGCCAGGTGGCGGGCGGGAACCGCGCCATGCAGGCTGCGCAGCTGCGCCTGCAGGCCTTCGCGCAGGTCCTGTGCAGCCATGCCGGCGGGCTCACCGTGCAGCAGCTGCTGGCGGATGGCCTCGACGCCGTTGGCGGCGATATCGAACTGGGCGCTGGCAAGCAACTGCAGCTGGTCCAGCGGTGCCTGCAGGTAGCCGGCCTCGTCGCAGTGATCGAGCCAGAACGCGGCCACCGCCAGTTCGCGGTCGTCCATGTCCAGCGACAGGCGCTGAAGCACACGCAGCTGCGGGTCGGTCGATTCGCCGGCGGCGATGCGCGCCATGCGGTCGTCGTCGCCGTCTTGCCAGCTGGCGCCGACCACGTCCCACATCGAAGACTCGGGCAACTCGTCGAACGCGGCGGTTTCCAGCGTGGTCGCGCTGGCCTCGGTGGCGTCGGCGGCAGGCGCTTCGGCCTCTTCGATTTCGAGCAGCGGGTTGGAGTCCAGCAGGCGCTGGATTTCCTGCTCCAGGTGCAGGCCGTCGAGTTGCAGCAGCCGGATCGACTGCAGCAACTGCGGGGTGAGGTGAAGTTGTTGGCCCAGCTGGGTCGAGAGTGCAGCCTTCATCGTGGTTCCCCGGCGCCGCTCCCCGGCGCCTTGTGGAACGCATCTTGCTTTTGATCCGGCGGGGGCGGAATCAGGGGGTTCCTGAGGGGCTTGGTGAATGTCCTGACAGGGTGTAGGGGTATTCCCTACATCGACGCGGATTGTTGACGATGATCGCTGCTAAGTTGCTGATTTCCGGTGCAAGGCCAGGGTTGATCGGGCTGCGCCGTGTACGGATTCCTGTCGGGGAGTGTCAGGGCGACGGGAATTCGTCGCTGGGTGCGGGTTGGCTGCGTCGGCTGTCGATAGAGACGATCACCGGTAGAGTCGACTGTCAGTCGACTGCTCTCCGATCAGACCAAGGAAAGTCCCGCGCTTCGCGCGCAAGTCGACTGGCAGTCGACTCTACCAACAGCCCACTCCACCCAGCCATCGCTTCGTCACGCCGAGGCTGGCGCTTACTCCAGCTCGTGCTGGTGGCGCGCGGCCAGCAGCAGCAGATCGTTGGCGCGGCGGCAGCCGAGCGATTCCATCATGCGTGCGCGGTGAGTCTCCACCGTCTTGACGCTGATGCCGAGGTCGGCGGCGATTTCCTTGTTGCTCTCACCCTTGCCGATGCGGCGCAGGATCTCGCGCTGGCGCGGCGACAGCGCGGCGATGCCGGTGGGCTTCTCGCGGCCCAGCATCGGTGCCAGCATCTTGGCGGAGATCTGCGGGCTCAGGAACACCTGGCCGGCGTGCGCGGCGCGCAGCGCCAGTTCCAACTCCTGCGGTGCTGCATCCTTGACCACGAACCCGACCGCGCCCCGATCCAGCGCATCGCGCACGTGAGCGGCATCGTCGTGCATGGTCATCATCACCACCCGGGTACCGGGCGCGCGCAGGCGGATGTCGCTGAGTGCTTCCAGGCCGGTGCGGCCCGGCAGCGAGAGGTCCATCAGCACCACATCCGGTGCGTGCTGCAGGGCCAGCTGCAGTGCCTGCTCGGCGTTGCTGGCCTCGGCAACAAGCTGCACGTCGGCAAACCCCTGCAGCAGCCGCGCCAGGCCGGCGCGGACGAGGGTGTGATCGTCGACGATGAGAACTCGCACAGGCACGCAACAGATCCGTGTAGGGGAGTCCACCTTAACTTAGCTGAACGGGCGCGCCAAGGCTTGCCCGCAAAGCGTGATGGTGGCAGGTTTCAGCGGGCGCGGCGCGCCTCGGCCACCTGGCGGCGGTGCAGGCGGAACAAGTGCCGCTCCATTGCCATCTCAAGGCCATCGCCAAGACGCTGGAAACGCAGCCACAGGTAGTGACCGCCGCCACCGTCCGCCGCTTCGGCGATCACTTCCACCGGCAGGTCGATATGGTCGGGCAGCCAATCGCTGGGCTGCAGGCGCACCACGCCGGCCTGGCCGGGGCTGGCGCCACTGCGTGGGCCCAGCTGCAGGCGGATGCCGCGGCGCGACCAGCGCACGGGGCGCAGGGTCAGTTCCTGGCCCTGCTGGCGTACCAGCCGGCCGAGCAGCACCATCGCCAGATCCAGCTTGGCCTCCAGCCGCTGCAACTGCAGGCTGGCCTCATTGCGGTCGTCATGTTCGTCAACGCGGCTGTCTTCAACCAGCGCCAGGCTGCGCAGCAGGCCTTCGGCGCTGCTGGTGCGACCGGCCGCGCTGCCTGCCTGGAACTCGGCCGGCAGGGCCAGCTCGCAGCTGAGCGTCTCGTCGAACAGCTCGCTTTCAGCCGGGTGGTGCAGCGACGTGGTCGGCAATTGGGTCATGCCAGCGATTCTGCCTGCAGGTAGGCATGCGCTGCGCGAAGGGAACGCTGGCCGTCATTCATCAGTGCTGCCACCGCATCACGGCGCTGGCGCAGCAGGCCGAGCAGATTCTGCTGGCGATCGAACAGCGCAGCCAGCGGTGCGTGGTCGGTGGCGGCCAGCGGCTGGCTGAGCAGCGCATGCAGCGTGCTGTCGTGGCCATCGAGCAGGCTGTCGGCCTGGTCGAGGGACTCTTCGCCCAGGGCCTTCTCGAAGGCATCCAGCTGGGCGTGCAGTTCGTGCAGGCTCATGGCGCCACCGCCGCCGGCCGGCGCTGCTCGTGCGGGATCGCGTTCCAGGCGCTGTCGATCTCGCCCAGCAACTGCAGCGATTCATCCAGCGCGGCACGGTCGTTGTGCAGGTTGGCCTCGGTCAGGCGCTGCAACACGTAGTCGTACAGTGCCGACAGATTGCCGGCGATCTCGCCGCCGGCTTCGTGATCCAGCGAGCCGTTGAGGTGGCCGACAATCGCGCAGACTTCGCCGATCGCCTTGCCCTTTCCGGCCTGGTCGCCACGCTCAAGACTGGCCTGGGCACGGCGTACGCGCTCCAGCGCGCCCGCCAGCAGCATCGCCACCAGCTTGTGCGGATCGGCGTCGGCAACCGCACTGGTCACTCCCACCTGGCGGTACTGCTCGGCATATTGACGGCTGGAACCGTACATTCGTGATTCTCCTTGCGCTGGGTGCCGTCGGGTGGTCGTGGGGACCGTGGCCGGCGGTGCGGCGTTGATTGCTGTTGCGTCCGTTATCGGTGCGAACCACGCCAAACTTGAGCGTTGCACGCCGTCCTTTAGCGGTTCAGCTGTGCCAGCTGCTGCTGCAGTGCGGTGTTGCTCTGCTGCAGCTTGCCCATCAGGCTGTCGAGCGCCAGGAACTGCTTCTTGTAGCGTTCCTCGACGTTCTTCATGCGCGTGTCGAGGTCCTTGCGGCGCTTGTCGATGTTGTCCAGCGTGGTGTTCAGGCCCTTGGTGCGGGCGACGAACGCCCCTTCCTTGCCGACGGTGGTGCTGACATAGCCGTCGACCATGGTGTACAGGGTGCCAGCACCGCCGGTGTCGCCGGTGATGGCCGAGCGGATCTTCTCAGGCTGGCTGGCCAGTGCGGCGGCAAACTTGGTGGTATCGAGAACGAGGCTGCCGTCGGCGTTGGGATAACCGCGGGTCTGCAGGCCCAGCACCTTCGGATCCAGGCCGTCGGCCGAGAGCTCCTTCAACACGCTCGACATCATCGAACGCAGCTGGCTGGAGGCGCCGCGCATCTGCGCGTCACCCGTCAGGGTGGCGGCTTCCTTGGTCTTGGCGTCGTATTTGGTCTCCGAGTTGATCGCCGCGATCGCCGCGTTGTAGGCGGTCACGAATTCCTGCATGACCTTGGTCGCTGCGGCCGTGTCGGTGCTGATCACCACGGTACTCTTGCCGGGAACCTTCAGGTTCAGGGTCAGGCCCGGTACCGCATCGGTCACCGTATTGCTGGCACTGACCACTTTGACGCCGTCGATGGTCAGTTCGGCGTCCGCAGCGGCCGTGTTTTCTTTCAGGCTGCCTACCAGTGCACCCAGCTTCGGGTCGCTGCCTGCATACTCCAGCTTGATCGCGTTGGCGGCACCGGTCTTTTCCTGGGCGATCGACAGATACTGGTTGTCGCCCGAGCTGATAAGCGTGGCCTGCACGCCTTCCTTGCGCCCGGCGGCATCGATCTTGTTGCGGATGGTGGTCAGCGTGTCGCCGTCCTCCACCGTCACGTTCATGGTCTTGGCCTTGTCGCCCACGCCAACGGTCAGCGTCAAGGTTCCGGCACCGAAGGTGTCGGTCTTGGGCACCGAGGTATCGGCGATCAGCTTGTGTGCCGTGGCGAGGGATTTCACCTCCACCTGGTGCGTGCCGTTGGAGGCCGCTGCCTTGGTCGTGCCCACGTCGTACAACGCGACCGACGCCGTCAGCACATCATCTGCATTGTTCGGACCGGCCTTGCCGGTGGCGGTGACGGTGCGGGTATCGAAGGCCGTCGTGGCCTTGAGGGCCGTCAGCGCGGTCTTCAGCTTGTCGAAGGCCGCCGTAACGGTGCCGATCGACGACAGCTGCATCTTGGCCTTGGACTGCTGCAGGTTCAGCGCATTGTCGGCGGGCTTGCGGTCAGCTGCGACCAGCTGGTTGACGATGCTGGAAATGTCCAGCCCCGAGCCAATGCCACCGTATCCAAAGTCTGCCACGTCGTTTCTCCTGGTATCCGGGCCTGGCCGTCGTGCGGCGGCCCGTCGTCAACGAAAATAGCGGCCTGCGCCGCTGGGTCTTGAGGACTTCGTTGATGCATGCGCCGTGCCAATGGTCTGGCGCAGGTTCTGGCACGCAGATTGCAGGAGGGTTGGGGCAGGGTGCGGGGACATTCACCGCAGGCTGCCGGGGGTCTGCAAAAAGCCCTCCCCCAATGCAGGGGAGGGATCAGGCTACTGACAATCGGGGGGAGACGAAGCCGCCCGGTACGTACAGTCAAAGGTACAGCGCTGAAAGAGAGGTCCGCAGGAGCGGGCGATGCCGAGCCGGTTCGGGAGGTTTCCCGGGCCGGGCATGGCCCGCGCCTTCGAGCACCATGGCTTCCAGGTTGCCGCTACCGTCGATTCACTTCGACGGTAGCGGCGCCTTCTTGCCGTGGATCAGCGCAGCAGGCTGAGCACGCCCTGCGGCACCTGGTTGGCCTGGGCCAGCATGGCCGTGCCGGCCTGCTGCAGGATCTGGGTGCGGGTCAGCTCGGCGGTTTCCTTGGCGAAGTCGGTGTCCTTGATGCGGCTGCGCGAGGAGGACAGGTTTTCCGACGAGGTCTGCAGGTTGGCCACGACCGAGGTGAAGCGGTTCTGG
>NZ_JCAFTO010000007.1:0-143408 GCF_059370315.1 Stenotrophomonas sp. YJH_SMC_46 | reverse complement strand
TGTGGCGACGAGCAACGGCTTTGACTGATGTGGAGGTCTTGCAGGCCTCTTTGGCGACCTGCAGTTTGAAACGAGCGTCGTATCTGTTCATGTATCCCTCGGGGTTGGATCTGGCGTCCAACTCCCGGGGGTCACTTCACCTTGGGGGCTTGGCCGCGGCATCCATGCCGCGGACACCCCCGCGTACCCACCCCGCCCGGCCTCTGACAGTTTCCGTGTGCTGCCAGCCACGGAAGAGAAAAAGAAAATCAAAAGCGGGTCGCGCACTGCGCGCGCTCGCAGTAATCCATCTTCTTCCCTCGTTCCTCCCACAGCTTCTGAGTTGCCAGTCGAGCAAGCTCGACCTTACGACGTGCGTCCATCCGTCACCGGGAAACTGTCGAAGGCGGGTCGGGAGGGGCAGGCAGGACCGTTGGCGCCATGGATGGCGCCATCGAGCCCCCAGGGATGGGTTTACGGCGTGTCCTGCCTGCCCCTCCCGACCCGCCCAGCACGTAGAAACCCAGAGCCATGAACCAAGCTGTTGCCGTTGCTTTTGCGGGTGCTCTGGCTTGAAACGGGTGCCGGGCAGCGCCCGGCCGGGTATCCTTTCCCTCTGATGTCCGACCTTGTCCATGCCAGCCGCGAAGCCCTCAGCGACGGCGGCGCGCTCGCCTCGCATCTGGACGCCTTCGTCCCGCGCCCGGCCCAGCTGCGCCTGACCGAAGCCATCGCCGATGCGCTGCAGCAGCGTGACCTGCTGCTGGCCGAGGCCGGTACCGGCACCGGCAAGACGTTCGCCTACCTGGTGCCGGTGCTGCTGTCCGGGTTGCGCACCATCATCTCCACCGGCACCCGCGCGCTGCAGGACCAGCTCTACCACCGCGACCTGCCGCGTGTGCGCCAGGCACTCGGTGTCGGCCTGCGCAGTGCGCTGCTGAAGGGACGTTCGAATTACCTGTGCCGCTACCGCCTGCAGCAGGCGCGGGGCGAGCCGCGCTTCTCAAGCCCAGAACAGGCGGCGCAGTTCCAGCGCATCCTGGCCTGGTCCGGACGCTCGGAGTTCGGCGACATCGCCGAACTGGACGGTTTGGCCGATGATTCGCCGCTGCTGCCGATGGTCACCTCCACCGTCGACAACTGTCTGGGCACCGACTGCCCGTTCTGGGAAGACTGCTTCGTGGTGCGTGCGCGGCAACGTGCGCAGGCGGCAGACGTAGTGGTGGTCAACCATCATCTGCTGCTGGCCGACCTGGCATTGAAGCAGGATGGCTTCGGTGAGCTGCTGCCGGGGGCGCAGGCCTTCGTCATCGACGAGGCGCATCAGTTGCCTGAACTGGCCGCGCAGTTCTTCGGCGAAGGCTTCGGCATGCGCCCGTGGCAGGAGCTGGGCCGCGACTGCCTGGCCGAAGCGCGCGGCGTCGGGGGGGCGCAGTCGGCGCTCCAGGAACCGGTCGACCACTTGCAGCAGGCGCTGCTGGCGTTGCGTTCGGCGATGGAGGGGCTGCCGCCGCGCGGCACGCAGTGGCGTGCGCTGACGATGCCGCAGGTGCGCGATGGCTTCGACACGGTGATGGCGGGGCTGGTGACGCTGGAGCAGGCCTTGCAGCCGCTGCGCGAAGCCGCGGCGGGCCTGGATGCCTGCCATGCGCGGGCGCGTGAGGCGGTTTCGCGGCTCGGTCGCTGGCTGGGTGATGACGAACCCGCCCTCGACTTCGATACCGATCCTGCGGACACCGGCAATGCCACCGATGTGCTCTGGTATGAGCTCACCCCGCGTGGTTTCCGCTGCCAGCGCACGCCGATGGACGTGTCCGGTCCATTGCGCGAGCATCGCGAACGCAGCCGAGCCGCATGGATCTTCACCTCGGCGACGCTGACCGTGGGCGGTGGTTTCGATCACATCGCCACCCGCCTCGGGCTGGACGACCCGCAGACGCTGGTCCAGCCGAGTCCGTTCAATTGGCCCGAGCAGGCGCTGTGTTACCTGCCTGAAGGCCTGCCCGATCCGGCCGCACGTGGTTTCGGAACCGCGCTGATCCAGACCCTGCGGCCGGTGCTGCAGGCCTCGCAGGGCAGGGCGTTCCTGCTGTTCGCTTCGCATCGCGCCCTGCGTGAGGCCGCCGAGGCATTGCGCGATGGGCCATGGCCGTTGTTCGTGCAGGGTGAGGCGCCGCGTGCGACGCTGCTGCAGCGCTTCCGCGAATCGGGCAATGGGGTGCTGCTGGGCTCGGCCAGTTTCCGCGAGGGCGTGGACGTGGTCGGCGAAGCGTTGAGCGTGGTGATGATCGACAAGCTGCCGTTCGCGGCCCCGGACGACCCGGTCTACGAGGCACGCCTGGAGGCGATCCGCAGCCAGGGCGGCAATCCGTTCCGCGACGAACAGTTGCCGCAGGCGGTGATCGCCCTGAAGCAGGGCGTTGGCCGCCTGATCCGCAGCGAAAGCGACCGGGGCGTGCTGGTCCTGTGCGATCCGCGCCTGCTCAACCGTGGCTATGGCCGGGTCTTTCTTGAGTCGCTGCCGCCGTTCCGGCGCACCCGCAGCCTGGCCGATGTGCAGGCCTTCTTTACGCCACAATGGGCGCCCGTGGCCGATGATGCCGTTCCGACCGCCGCCGCCGCGGCGGGCCCGGAGCCGGCGCCCGGTGTCACGTTCCCCCTGTTCTGACCTGATCCGATGAAACTGCTCGCCTTTGAAACCGCCACCGAAGCCTGTTCCGTTGCCCTGCATGTCGATGGACAGGTACTGGAACGTTTCGAGATCGCCCCGCGCCGGCATGCCGAACTGAGCCTACCGTGGGCCGAGGCGCTGCTGGCCGAAGCCGGCATCAGCCGCCGCCAGCTGGACGGTATCGCGCTCAGCCGCGGTCCTGGTGCTTTCACCGGCGTGCGTCTGGCGATCGCCATCGCGCAGGGCATCGCACTGGCGCTGGATCGTCCGTTGCTGCCGGTCTCGACGCTGCAGGTGCTGGCGCTGCGGGCACCGGCGGAAGAAACGCAGATCCTGTCGGCGATCGACGCACGGATGGGAGAGTTGTACGTTGCGCGCTTCGAGCGTGTGGACGGCCTGCCGGTGGCACGCGATGCCGAACGCGTGTGCGCACCCGCTGCGGTAGCGCTGCCGGAAGGGCTGTCGGCCTACGGTGTCGGTACCGGGTTCGCCGCAGCCGAGGGTGCGCTGGTCGCGCAGCTCGGCACAGGTTTGCGCGGATTCGACGCCACGGCATTGCCGCGTGCGTCTGACGTGCTCGCACTGGCGGTGCCGGCGTTCGCCCGCGGCGAAACCGTCGCACCGGAGAAGGTCGAACCAGCATACCTGCGTGACAACGTGGCACTGACCCTGGTCGAGCAGCAGGCCGCGCGCGAGGCGAAGGCGAAGGCCAACGGCTGAGCCCCTCGTGGCGGAGTTGGTCGCGTAGATCAAAAGCCGTGGTTTGGCCGGGCGGGTGGGCTGCGCAGGGGGCGCTGCAAGTACGTCCATGTAAGCTCGGTCGCCGCATCCATGCGGCTCACGCCCCTGCGCAGCCCACCCGCCCGGCCTCTGACAGTTTCCGTGCGCGTCCGCCACGGAAGATCAAAAAAAGAAAAGTCAAAATCAAAAGCGGGTCGCTTCGCTTGCATCCACGCGTGGCGTGGATGTGTATCGACCCAGGTCGACACCTACCAAAGCAATGGTGCGCCGCGATCTATCAGAGGCGGGGCGTGTCGGGCGGCGGGGTATCCGCGGCATGGATGCCGTGCTAAGCCTACACGGACGTACTTGCGGCGTCCCCGCCGCCCGACACCGCCTCGCCACGCTTCAGTACACCAACCGCCGCTGTTGCTGTTGCCGTTGCTCTAGCCTTTCAGCGGGTCCCGGGCCGCAGGCCCGGGCAACAAACCCTACCGGTCGTCGCGCAGTTCGCCGCCGGGCAGGAACACCCACGTGCGGGTGACCTGCAGGATGTCGATCTCATCCTCGGTCTTCGGCAACGGCGGGAACGGCTGCGCCAGCTTCACCACCCGCAGTGCCGCCTCATCCAGCAGTGGCGTTCCGCTCGACCGCAGGATCCGGCTGCTCTCCACGCTGCCATCGCGGCGCACGCCCACGCTGATCACCACCTGGCCGCCCAGCCGGCGCTGCCGGGCCTCGTCCGGGTAATTCAGGTTGCCCACGCGCTCGGCGCGGTCAACCCAGGCCCGCAGGTAATTGGCATAGGCATACTCGCGCGTGCTGGCCGACACGAACTTGCGGTTCGGGCGCTTGGCGTACTGCGCCGAGCGCAGATGCACTTCTGCGGCCAGTCGGGCCATTTCCACATCGCGCTGTTCGCGCGCACTCAGCGGGGCGTCCGGTTCGGGCTGATCCGGCGTGGGGCGGGACTGGGCCTGCGCGACCGCCTCTTCGCCATTGCGGCTGCTGACCACCCGTGCCTGTGGCGGCGGGACCGGCGCGGCCGATTGCTGCTGCTGTGGGACCGGGCTCAAACCGGGCTGCGCCTGCGGCACGATGCCGGCCTGGTTGTCGCGCGGACGCTGTGCGCGGTCGTGTTCGCCACCGCCATCCTGGTTGGCTGCGGCAAGAAAATCGGCCTGCTTCGGCGTCAGCGCGGTGCGGGTCTGGCTGAAGATCACTTCCAGCGTGGGCACCAGCGGTGCATCGCCTTTCACGGCGAAGCCCACGCCCAGGATCAGCAGCGCGTGAACCAGCACCGACAGCGCGATGGTCGCCCCCAGCCGTTGCGCTTCGCGTGGTGGCGGGGGCAGGACGGCAGGTGCGGTTGCCATCAGCGCAGGCCGGCCTCAAGCGCGTCGAACAGGGTGCCGGCGATGTTCAGGCCGAACTGTGCGTCCAGTTCGCGTACACAGGTCGGGCTGGTCACGTTGACCTCGGTCAGGTAATCGCCGATCACGTCCAGGCCGACGAAGCGCATGCCGCGACGCTTCATCTCCGGGCTGACCTGGGCCGCGATCCAGCGGTCGCGCTCGCTCAGCGGACGGCCTTCGCCGCGGCCACCGGCAGCCAGGTTGCCCCGGAACTCGTCGCCCTGCGGGATGCGCGCCAGGCAGTAGTCGACCGGTTCGCCATCGACCAGCAGGATGCGCTTGTCGCCGGCCGTGATGTCGGGAATGAACTTCTGGGCCAGTGCCAGTTTGCGGCCGCCGTCGGTCAGGGTTTCCAGGATCACGTTCAGGTTCGGATCGCCCTGGCCGCTGCGGAAGATCGAGCGGCCGCCCATGCCGTCCAGCGGCTTCAGCACGGCCTGGCCATGCTCCAGCGCGAAGGCCTTCAAGGCCTTGGCGTCGCGGCTGACCAGGGTCGGCGGGCAGCACTGCGGGAACAGCAGCGCGGCCAGCTTCTCGTTGTAGTCGCGCAGCCCCTGCGGATTGTTGACCACGCAGGCACCGGCGGCCGCAGCCACGTCCAGCACCTGGGTGTCGTAGATGTACTCGGCGTCGACCGGCGGATCCTTGCGCATCAGCACGATCTGGCCGGGGCCGAATTCGGTACGGCTGAATGCGCCCAGCTCATACCAGCCAGCCGGGTCGTCGCGCACCTGCAGCGGCGCGGTCTGGGCCACTGCCACGCCACCCTCCAGGGCCAGGCCGCCCGGGCGCACATAGTGCAGGGCATGGCCGCGGCGCTGGGCTTCCAGCAGCATGGCGAAGGTGGTGTCCTTGGCGATCTTGATGTGGGCGATGGGGTCCATCACCACGATGACGTTCAACGGCATGGGCGCACCTGTCAGGCAAGGCGTTGATGGTAGCGGCAACGCCGGTCGCGCGCCTCCCTGCCATACTGCAACGCAGCGTCCGCCCGGCGCTCGCGCACTCATTGCGAAACCCGTCACGTTCAGGAGGCTGCCATGCCCCGCGCCATGGGGCGGCCTTGAAGCGGGCGCGGAAAGTGCGATATAGATACGCTTTCGTAGCGGCCCCCGCCAGAGATCGGGCCGTGCGCTTGGGGATAGGCAATGACTGAAAACACGACTGCGGGCGGGGAACTCGCAGGACTCCGGGTGATGGTCATCGATGATTCGAAGACCATCCGCAGGACTGCGGAAACACTGCTCAAGCGGGAAGGCTGCGAGGTGGTCACCGCCACCGACGGCTTTGAAGCGCTTGCGAAGATCGCAGACCAGCAACCGCAGATCATCTTCGTCGACATCATGATGCCGCGCCTGGACGGGTACCAGACCTGTGCGCTGATCAAGGGCAACCAGCTGTTCAAGGCGACCCCGGTCATCATGCTCTCGTCCAAGGATGGCCTGTTCGACAAGGCGCGGGGACGCATCGTCGGCTCGGAGCAATACCTGACCAAGCCATTCACGCGTGAAGAACTGCTGGGTGCCATCCGCACATACGTCAACGCCTGACCAGGGGGGAAAGGCACAATGGCTCGTATCGTTCTGATCGAGGATTCACCGACCGACCGCGCGGTGTTCACCCAGTGGCTGCGCCGTGCCGGCCACGAGGTGCTGGAAGCGGACAACGCCGAGGATGGACTGCAGCTGGTCCGCGACCAGGTGCCGCAACTGGTGCTGATGGACGTGGTCCTGCCCGGCATGAGCGGCTTCCAGGCCACCCGCGCGATGGCCCGTGACGCAGCGATCAAGCACATCCCGGTGATCATCGTCAGCACCAAGGCGATGGAAACCGACAAGGCCTGGGGCCTGCGCCAGGGCGCGGCCGATTACATCGTCAAGCCGCCGCGCGAGGATGAACTGATCGCGCGGATCAACGAACTGGTGGCCTGATGCGCTCGCCTTTCGACATCCTCGAAGCCTATGAACGCCGCAGCCTGGCCCACGCGGTGCAGCTGCCCGAACGGCAGTTCGCCCAGGACCTCTGGCGTGGCGTGGGCTACCGCGTCGGCCAGCGCCGGCTGGTTTCCGATTTCCGCGAAGTGGTGGAGATCGTGCCGATGCCGCCGGTGACCCCGGTGCCAAGCGCGCAGCCCTGGCTGCTCGGCGTGGGCAATCTGCGCGGCAACCTGTTCCCGGTGGTCGACCTGAAGTACTTCCTGGAAGGCGTGCGTACCGTGCAGCAGGAAGGCCAGCGAGTGCTGATCATGCGCCAGGCCGGTGGCGACGTCGCACTGACCATCGATGAACTGTTCGGCCAGCGCAGCTTCGAACTGGACCAGCAGATCGAGGCCGGCATGCTGGCCGAAGGGCGCTACGGCCATTTCGTCGATCGCGCCTTCCATGCCGACGGCCACGACTGGGGCGTATTCTCGCTTTCGCTGCTGTCGCGCACCCCTGAATTCCGGCAAGCCGCGGCCTGAGGCCAGGCATCGCCCCCTGCATTGAAGATCGAGGTTGAACGATGAGTACTGCTTCGGACGCCACCAAGACCGGCAAGCTGCGGCTGGGCGGCAGCAACCTCTGGCTGTTCCTGCTGCTGGCATCGATGATCCTGTTCGGCGTCAACACCGGCGTCGCTACCTGGCAGGGCAGTCGCCTGGCCGATGCCGGTTCCAAGGCGGCCGACCTGCAGGTGCTGTCGCAGCAGCTGGCCAACCAGGGCCGTGACGCGGTGGGCGGCAACGCGCAGGCGTTCACTGCCTTCAAGGCCACCCGCAACGCGATCGAACAGAATGTGTCGACCCTGCAGGGCCGCTATGGCAAGGAGCCGGGCGTGTCCGGTGCGATCGCCACGCTGGGCGAGACCTGGGCGCCGCTGGGCAAGCAGGCCGGGCAGCTGGTGGCCAGTGAACCGGCGGTGCTGGCTCTGGCCGGCAACGCCAACAACTTCACCGGCGCCGTGCCGGGGCTGCAGGCCCAGCTGAACGAGCTGGTGCGTGCGATGTCCGCTGCCGGCGCGCCCTCGTCGCAGGTGTACAGCGCACTGCAGCAGGTCGTGGTGGCCGGCTCCATGGCCCGCCGCGTAACCGAAATGCGCGCCGGTGGCAGCGGCGCTGCTACGGCCGGCGATGCGCTGGCGCGTGACATCACCGTGTTCTCGCAGGTGCTCGACGGCCTGCGCAATGGCAACGAGGAACTGGGCATCACCGCCGTGCGCGGTGCCGCTGCCGTGGCCGCGCTGGAACAGTCGCAGCAGAAGTGGGAAGCGATGAAGCAGGACGCTGACGCGATCCTGGCCAGCTCGCGCCAGCTGTTCGCGGCGCAGTCCGCCGCCACCGCGCTGGGCCAGGGTTCGGCCCACATGCTGGATGACAGCCGCAAGCTGTTCGACGCGTTCTCCTCGTTCGGCTCGGTGTCTGACACCCGCCTGTTCCCGAACTTCTGGATCGGTGTGGTCTCCGGTGCGCTGTCGCTGATCGCGATCATCGGCTTTGTTTCCACCAACGTGCGCAGCCGCTCGCGCGAGCAGGAACTGCGCTACCAGACCCAGGTGGAGTTCAACAGCCGCAACCAGCAGGCGATCATGCGGCTGCTGGACGAAATCTCCTCGCTCGGCGAGGGCGACCTGACGGTGAAGGCCTCGGTGACCGAGGACATGACCGGTGCCATCGCCGACGCGATCAACTACGCCGTCGACGAGCTGCGCCACCTGGTGACCACCATCAATGACACCTCGGCCAAGGTCGCGCTGTCCACCCAGGAGACCCAGGCCACCGCCATGCAGCTGGCAGAGGCGGCCGGCCACCAGGCCAACCAGATCACCTCGGCGTCGGACCGCATCGGCGAAATCGCGGCAAGCATCGAACAGGTGTCGCGCAACTCGGCCGAGTCGGCCGACGTGGCACAGCGCTCGGTGGTGATTGCCGCCGAAGGTGCCGGCGTGGTGCGCGAGACCATCCAGGGCATGGACCAGATCCGTGACCAGATCCAGGAAACCTCCAAGCGCATCAAGCGCCTGGGTGAGTCGTCGCAGGAAATCGGCTCGATCGTGGAACTGATCAATGACATTTCCGAGCAGACCAACATCCTGGCGTTGAATGCAGCGGTGCAGGCGGCGTCGGCCGGTGAAGCGGGCCGCGGTTTCGCGGTCGTGGCCGACGAAGTGCAGCGCCTGGCAGAACGCACCTCGGGTGCGACCCGACGCATCGAGAACCTGGTGCAGGCGATTCAGGCCGACACCAACGAAGCGGTCACCTCGATGGAACAGACCACCGCCGAAGTGGTGTCCGGTGCACGCCTGGCCGAGGATGCCGGCACCGCGCTGACCGAGATCGAGCGCGTGTCCAATGCACTGAACACCCTCATCAAGAACATCTCCATCGCCGCCCAGCAGCAGTCGGCTGCGGCCTCGGACATCACCCGCACCATGGGCGTGATCCGGCAGATCACCGGCCAGACCTCGCAGGGTGCGGGGCAGACCGCCGAATCGATCGGCCATCTCGCGCAGCTGGCGGCGGACCTGCGCCGTTCGGTCGCCGACTTCAAGCTGCCGGCGTGACGCGGGCAGGGCGGCGAGCAAGGAACCAGTCGATGAAGCATTTCCATTTCCCACGCCAGAACTCGCGCGGCCACCGCGCGGCGGCGAACGGAGCGCGTCCATGAGCAGTCTGCGCGATGCGATGAGCCACGCAGCGCTGGGCTGGGTCAAGCCCGAGCTGGACGAGACCCTGCGCCAGGTGCGCAACGAGGTCGAGTACTACGCCGAAGACCCGAGC
The DNA here is from genome assembly GCF_059370315.1 of Stenotrophomonas sp. YJH_SMC_46. NCBI lineage: Bacteria > Pseudomonadati > Pseudomonadota > Gammaproteobacteria > Lysobacterales > Lysobacteraceae > Stenotrophomonas > Stenotrophomonas sp. YJH_SMC_46. Next base: position 133,867 of record NZ_JCAFTO010000007.1, on the reverse strand, counting down.
GATGCCAGCCGCATGCGCATCTGCGCCGGCTACCTGCACCAGGTGCAGGGCACCCTGCGCATGGTCGAGCTGTATGCACCGGCGATGGTGGCCGAGGAACTGGAACAACTGGCCAATGCCATCGGGGCTGACGGCGTGGCCGACCGTGATGAAGCCTGCGCGACCCTGATGCGTGGCAGCGTGCTGCTGCCCGACTACCTGGAGCGCCTGCAGAACGGGCATCGCGATATTCCGATCGTGCTGATGCCGCTGCTCAACGAGATCCGTGCCGCGCGTGGCGAAGAAGGCGTGCATGACAGCGTGCTGCTGGCATTCGCACCGGACAGCGTCACCGCCACCGAGGCCGAGCTGGACCATGCCCGCGGCAGCCTGAGCGGACGCAACCGCGAGTTGCTGGACACGGTCGGCAGTGCGGTGAAGGAAGAACTGCTGCGCATCAAGGATGCGCTGGACCTGCACCTGCGCACCGGCGGTGCTCCGGAACAGCTGCAGACCCAGGCCAACGAGCTCGGGGCGGTGGCAGATACGCTGGGCATGATGGGCCTGGGCGTGGCCCGCAGCGTGGTCGTGCAGCAGCGTGACGCACTGCGTGGGGTGGTGGAAGGGCGCCAGCAGATCGATGAGAACCTGCTGCTGGATATCGCCGGGGCACTGCTCTACGTGGACGCCTCGCTGGACGACCAGGTCGCCCATCTGGGCGCTGGCGGCAGTGGCGAGGACGATCCGAGCGCGGTTGAGAACCGCCGCACGGTGGAGGTGCTGGCGCATGAAGCCATCGCCAACTTCGCCGCCGCCCGCGAGCATTTCGTCGCGTTCATCGAAACCAGCTGGAACCATGCCGAGCTGCAGGATGTGCCGCGCCTGCTGGGTGATGTATCCGGTGCGCTGCGCATGCTCGATCTGGGCACCGCCGCAGACTACCTGCGTGGCGTACAGCAGTACATCGAGGCCGAGCTGATCGGTCGCCAGCGCGTGCCCAGTGGCCGCCAGCTGGACACCCTGGCCGATGCCATGGCCAGCCTGGAGTACTACCTGGAAGCCCTGCGCGACCGCCGTCCGGGCCGCGAGGACATCCTCGACATCACCCGCAGCAGCCTTGAAGCGCTGCGCTATTGGCCGTTGCCGGACCGCAACGCGGTGGAACCGGTTGCCGCCGCGCCGGTTCCGTTCGCATCGCTGCTGGTGGACCGGGAGCCGGTCGCGCTGCAGGCCGAGCCTTTGCAGCCGGAGCGCATCGAGATTCAGGTTCAGCCAGCCGCGCCCGCCGCCGGCACTGTGCCGGTGCCCTTGCCGGACTTCACCTTTGATCCACCACCGGCCACGCCTGCACCGGAGGTGCTGGACAACCGCCTGATGTTCGGTGCGCTGGGGAACCTTGCATCCACACCGCTGTCGCTGCATGACGACCGCGAGGCGGCGCTGGTCTTCGCCGCCTCCAGCGCGCCTGCGCCCGAGGTGCCGCAGTGGGATCTCGCGCCGTTCCATCCGGACGCCGATCCGGCCGCGAGTGCCGAAGACGAACGCAGCCCGACCTTCGCCAGTTTCGATCCGGTCAGCTTCGAACGCGCCGAAACCGGAATGGAATCGGTGCCGCAATGGACGCTGTTGGAGGCGACACCACCGGTATCGGCTGATGTGGCAGTGGCGGATGTCGAGCACGACGTCGACGCGTCGGTACCCTTTGACACCACTGGCTTTGCAGCGCCGGTGTTCGACCCGGTGGCTGCCGAGCACGATGTGGTTGCTGCCCGTGACGACGTGGTGTTCCGTTTCGACGCCGATGAGCTGGATAACGCCGACGACGTGCTGTCTCTGCACGCCATGGAGACGCTGTCGCTGGACGACGACGCCGGACTGCATCCGTCGCTGGAGACCGTCGATGACGCCACGCCCCAGCCGTTGGACGAAAGCCCCGTGGGTGCCGAAGTCGACGCCGTTGCGGCGGATGTGCCGGAGCACGCGGCCGCGCCGATGGCCGAGGTGCTGACGCCGGCCTCCGATGCACCGGCACCGGCGGTGTCGGTGATTGATATCGACACCATCGCACCGATCGATTTCAGCGAAGCCGACGCACAGTTCTTTGCCGAGCTGAGCGCCGCGGCGGCCGACTTCAATCCGCAGGCCATGGCGGCTCCGCCCGCTGCGGACATCCCGGTCGTGGCTGGGACCGAGGCCGGCTTCGAGGCCGGCTTCGACGACGATGCCGAGAATATCGACGAGGACATCCGCGAGGTGTTCCTGGAAGAGTTCGACGACGAACTGGCCAACCTTGGCACGCTGCTGCCGGCATGGCGCACGCAGCTGGACAACATGGACCGGCTGCGGCCGATCCGCCGCATCTTCCACACCCTCAAGGGCAGTGGCCGACTGGTCGGCGCGCGCACCCTGGGGGAGTTCGCCTGGAAGATCGAGGGCATGCTCAACCGCGTGCTCGATGGCAGCCGGCCAGCCACGCCGGCCGTGCTGGCAATGGTCGACAATGCGCACGCCGCACTGCCGCAGTTGAATGCCGCGCTGCGCCATGGCCAGCGCATCAGCGTGGACCTGCAGGCAATGCAGGCCATCGCCGATCGGGTCGGCGCCGGCGAGGAGACCTTCTACGTGCCGTTGCCGGCTGCGGCCGCACCGGCAGCGACACTGGCCGAGTCCGAAGGCGAAGACGAAATCAGCCGCCTGCTGGACGCCGAGGCCGCTGCGTCGGCGCAGGCCGATGCCTCGGCGGTGGCCGAAGACGCCGGGACCCCGGCCAACATCGACAGCGTGCTGCGCGAGATCCTCGAGGCCGAGGTCGAAGTCCACCAGGCGACCCTGCAGGAGTGGCTGCGCTCGGCACAGCAGGCACCGCAGCCGGTCAGCGACGCACTGCTGCGTGCGGTTCACACCATGAACGGCGCCTTCGCGATGACCGAAGTGCCGGAAATCACCGCCGTTACCGGCGGCGCCGAGTCCTACATCAAGCGGGCTCTGGCCGCCGATGTGGTACCTGGCGACGAGGGTGTCGCCGCGCTGGACGCAGCTGCGCAGGCGATCACCGCGACCATGGAGGCGCTGCAGGCCGAACACCCGCGCATTGCGCCGCAGGATGCGCTGGTGCAGCGGCTGCAGGCATTGGCTGGCGAGCTGCCGGAAGCGCGCTGGCCGCTGTTCGCGTCGGAAGACGAGGATGAAGAGGGCACCGAACCGGCGCCAGATGTCGAGCAGGCATCCGAAGCCGAAGCGCCGCTGGCCGGCCTGGACGCGCTGGGCGAAACCAGCATGCGCGTTGCTTCCGATGCGGCTCCCGATCTCATTGCCGAACCGCAGCCGCTTGCCGAAGATGCGCTGGAACCGGTTCCATCTGCGTCCGACCTCAGGACGCCGGACGTCGCCGCCGACAGTGGCCTGGAAGTCGGCGAGTTGACCGCCAGCGACGATCTTTCGCGTTACTTCGATGCCGGCTGGCCGTCGGTGCAGGGAGAAGATGAACCCGCAGTGGCGTACACCGGCGCGATTGAATCGATCCAGCCGGTGGAGAGTGCGCCTGTTGTCGAAGGGGCCGACGCAGCTGCCGCGCCCACGATCGAGACCGTCGACGACGCTGATCTGACCATGGCCGACGATCTGTCGCCGTACCTCGACGCCAGTGCGCTGCCGGTCGACGACCGCGACGCGGAAGAGCTGCCGGTGTCTGCGGAAGTTGACGCGATCGACCTGAATACGTCCTTGTCCTTTGATTCGGGCAGCGGCGATGACAGCGTCATTGACGACGCTGCTGCATTGCCACTCGACAGCGAGCTGTCGAGCCTGCAGGATGAAATGGCTGTGCCGGGTTTCGCAGAACCGGTCACGCCGGCAGCCGCGCTCGAGGCCGGCCTGCACGTGATCGAGCAAGAGCGGACCCTGGACGACGACGGGCAATGGCCCGTGATCGGCCTCCAGGCCAGCGAACTCGCGCCGGGCGAGGCAGATGCCTTTGCCGAGGATGCGGACGTCGGCGGGGAGGCGGCGGTCGGTGAAGGAGAGAGCGCCGATCAGCCGTCCCCGGCGACGGTGATTGAGGCGTTCAGCGCAGAGGCACGCGTTGGCAGTGGTGCTCCGGTGCGGTTCTTCGAAATGGAAGAGGCGCCGGGCCAGGGCACGATCAACACCGGTGACGGCACGGAGATCGCAGCGGCCGACATCGAGCCCCCTGCGCCGGATGTTGAGCAGGCGCCTGTTGCGGCGGATGCCGAAGACGGCGCCGATGCCGATGCACTTGACTTCAGCGTGTACGACCGCGAGCTGGTCGACATCTTTGTCGAGGAAGGCAGGGACCTGCTCGACCACTGTGATGGCCTGATCAGCGAGCTGCGTGATGCACCGCAGGATCGCGAGGTGCTGGCCGGCCTGCAGCGTGACCTGCACACCCTCAAAGGGGGCGCTCGAATGGCCGGTATCAATGCCATCGGCGACCTCGGCCACAGCATCGAATCGCTGCTGGAAGCGGTGGCCGCTGGCCGTACCGAAATCGAGCGCCGCGACGTGCAGCTGCTGGAACGCGGCTTTGACCGCCTGCACCAGCTGCTCACCCGTACCGGCACCCACCGCGTGGTGGAGCCGGCGCTGGATCTGGTGGAGGCCTTCGAGGTTCGCACCACCACCGATATTGCTGCAGCCGCCACGGCCGCGCGTGCAGCCAGCGAGGCCGAGACCGTGGCGGCGCGGGCTGCGGCCACGCTGACGCCGATTGTCGACGCGCCGCTGTCGGCACCGCTGCCGGCCGAGGGTACGGTCGATGAAGACCCCCTGGCACGTCCGCAGCAGGAACAGGTGCGCGTGCGCGCCGACCTGCTCGACCGCCTGGTCAATCATGCCGGTGAAGTGGCGATCTACCGCTCGCGGCTGGAACAGCAGCTCGGCGCCTTCCGCGGCGCGATGGGCGAACTGGAGCGCACCAATGCGCGACTGCGCGACCAGCTGCGCCGCCTCGACCTGGAAACCGAGGCGCAGATCGTCGCCCGCTACCAGCGCGAGCAGGACCAGGCCGACCAGAAGTTCGACCCGCTGGAACTGGATCGCTTCTCCACCCTGCAGCAGCTCAGCCGTGCGCTGAACGAGTCCGCCGCCGACCTTGGCGGCCTGCAGGGCGTGCTGGACGATCTGTCGCGCCAGTACGATTCGCTGCTGCAGCAGCAGTCGCGCGTCAGCTCCGAGCTGCAGGATGGCCTGATGCGCGCGCGCATGGTGCCGTTCGATGGCCTGGTGCCGCGCCTGCGCCGCGTGGTCCGCCAGGCCGGCATGGATACCGGCAAGCAGGTCCACCTGACTCTGGAAGGCACCCACGGCGAACTGGACCGCAACGTCCTCGATCGCATGGTCGCGCCGCTGGAACACATGCTGCGCAACTCGGTGGCCCATGGCCTGGAAGCGCCGGAACAGCGCCGCGCCGCCGGCAAGCCGGAGGAGGGCGAGATCGCCATCCGCCTGCACCGCGAAGGCTCGGAAATCGTCCTGGAAGTGGCCGATGACGGCGCTGGCCTGGACCGCGAAGCGATCCGCCGCCGCGCCATCGACCGCGGCCTGCTGGCCGCCGATGCGCAGCCGAACGAGCAGGAACTGGACAACCTCATCTTCGCGTCAGGCTTCACCACCGCCGACCAGGTCAGCCAGCTGGCCGGCCGTGGCGTGGGCATGGACGTGGTGCGCAACGAAGTGCGCCAGCTGGGTGGCTCGGTCGATATCCAGTCAGTGCGTGGGCAGGGCGTGCGCTTCACCCTGCGCCTGCCGCAGACGCTGGCGGTCACCCAGGCGGTGTTCGTGCAGATCGGCGAGACCACCTTCGCAGTGCCGGTGGCCTCGGTCAGTGGTATCGGCCGCCTGTCGCGCGAGCGCTTCGAGGCTGCCGACAGCAGCTACCGCTACAGCGGCGAAGACTATCCGCTGTACGACCTTGGCAGCTTGGTCGGCCAGGCCCCGGCGCGTGCCGACGGCCAGGAGCAGGTGCCACTGCTGCTGGTCCGTGCCGGTGATCTGCGCGCCGCCGTCGCGATCGACCAGGTGCTGGGCAACCGCGAAATCGTGGTCAAGCCGGTCGGCCTGCAGATCGCGTCGGTGCCGGGGATCTACGGCGCCACCATCACCGGCGACGGTCGCGTGGTGGTGATCCTGGACGTGGCGCCGCTGGTGCGCCGTTTCCTGGCCAACCCGACGCTGCCGGTACTGGCCAATGCGCCGCGCCAGGAGCGCCAGGTGCCGCTGGTGATGGTGGTCGACGACTCGCTGACCATGCGCAAGGTCACCGGCCGCATCCTCGAACGCCACAACTTCGAGGTCAGCGTTGCGCGCGACGGCGTGGAAGCACTGGAGCGACTGGAAGAGCGGGTACCGGACCTGATGCTGCTGGACATCGAGATGCCGCGCATGGATGGCTACGAGCTGGCTACCGCGATGCGTGCCGACCCGCGCTACAGGGACGTGCCGATCGTGATGATCACTTCGCGCAGCGGTGACAAGCACCGCCAGCGCGCCTTCGAGATCGGTGTCCAGCGTTATCTGGGCAAGCCGTACCAGGAACTGGACCTGATGCGTAACGTGTACGACCTGTTGGGGATCGCCCGTGTCCGTGAGTGAAACCCAGGCGGCTCCGGCCGTTGCCCTGCTGGCCCGTCCCGGCGCGGCGCGCGAGCGCCTGCGCGAGGCACTGTCGCATGCGGATGTGCAGCTGGTGCTGGAAGACGACCCGAACAGCCTTGAGCCGCAGCTGCTGCACGACGCCCGACCTCAGGTCGTGGTGATTGCGCTGGAGACGGCCATTGAGGACGCATTGGAGCGCCTGGAAACGGTGTTGTCCGCACCGGGCCTGACCCTGGTCTTCGACGAGGCCGAACTGGCCGCACGTCGTGATGGCTGGGAGGCCCAGCGCTGGGGCCGTCATCTGGCCGCGAAGCTGCATGGCCATCAGCAGGTGTTGCCGCCGGGGGCCGAAGAAGAACCCAGCCTGCAACTGGCGCCGGGCCATCCGGCACCGCCACCGGCACCGCAGGAAGAAGCGCTGCAGGCGCACCTGGACCAGGCATCGAGCTGGGCCGACGAGGTCCCCGCTGACAGCCTGTACTCGCCGCCTGCGCAGCTGCACGAACCGATTGCGCTGGAACAGGCGCTGGCGGCGCTGCAGCCGGTCGTGCCTGAGCCGCTGGAGGCCCCCGAACCGCCATCGCTGGCGGAGATCGCGCCCGCAGCACCGCCCATTCCGCCGACCTCCTTCGACCACACCGCATGGTCGCTGGTCGATGACGTGGCCGACGTTCCGGCAGCCGCTTCGCAACACGCCGCGCCGGAGGCACCGCTGCCTTCCTTCGATACCGGCCATCTGAGCCTGGTCGATCTGGATGCTGGTGCGCCCGTGGGCGCACGCGCCGGATCGTTGCTGGTGCTGGCCGGCATCGGCGGCCCGGATGCACTGCGTCGCCTGCTGGGCGCGCTGCCTGCATCGCTGAGCGTCCCGGTGCTGGTGCATATGCGCTTGGACGGTGGCCGCTACGGAAACCTGGTCAAGCAGATGGCGCGCGTGTCGCCGCTGCCGGTGCAGCTGGCCGAAGTCGGCCAGCGTGCAACACCCGGTGAAGTGCACGTGCTGGCCGATGACATCGGCGTGCAGGCAGCCAGCGACGGCCTGCATTTCGTCAGCGACGCGCAAGGGATCTCGATTGCCGCGCTGCCGGCTGAGCACACCGCGCTGGTCCTGCTCAGCGGCGCCGACCTTGCGCTTGTGGGGCCGGCACTGGATCTGGCCGCCGCCGGTGCGTGGGTGGCCGGGCAGGTCGGCGAGGGCTGCTATGACCCTGCCGCGGCCACGGCGGTGGTCGCCGCTGGCATGGTGGCCGGTGAACCACAGGAACTGGCGCAGGCCATCGCCTCGCGCTGGGGCGTGGAAGACGATAACGGAGACGCACCATGAGCTATGCCAGCAATGACGAAATCCGAGGCGTCCTGATCCAGGCCGGCAACGAACGCGTGCTGCTGCCCAATGCCACCGTGGCCGAAATGATGTCGCGGGTGCCGGTGCAGCCGGTTTCCGATGCCCCGCGCTGGCTGGTCGGCGAAATCGGCTGGCACGGCTGGCAGGTGCCGCTGGTGTCGTTCGCGCGCCTTTCCGGCCTGGGCGAGGAAGCCGTGGGCGGCCACAACAAGGTGGTGGTGCTGAAGGCCCTCAGCGGCAACGCGCAGCGCCCGTACTACGCGCTGCTGACGCAGAATTTCCCGCAGCTGATCTCGGTGCCGCGCGATGGCCTGCTGGCCGATGCTTCCGAGGAAACCCTGCCGCAGATCGTGCACATGCGCGTGCTGCTGGGTGAGCAGAGCGCGCTGCTGCCGAACCTGGACGCACTGGAAGCCGCCCTGGATTCGCTGGCGGCTTGATCCACCAGGCTGGTAGTGCCGGCTGCCGACCGGCACCGAGCCGAGCATGGCTCGGCTCTACAAGGAAACTGCAATCTGGCGCGGGCCTGTAGAGCCGAGCCTACGCTCGGCTGCTGCCTTGGACGCGCTGGCCGGCACTACAACGAATCAGCCTCACCCCAGATCGCCCAGCCGCGCCTGCAATGCGGCAATCGCGGCCAGCCCGGCGGTCTCGGTTCGCAGGATGCGCGGGCCCAGTTGAAGGCCCTGGAAGCCTGCTGCTGCCAACTGATCACGGTCGCGCGGCGACCAGCCCCCTTCCGGACCGATCGCGATCACGATGCCGCCCGCCGGCGCCGCGTCGAGCGTCGACAGGCGATGGGCACCCAGCGGGTCCAGGGTGAGCCGCAGCGTATCGGGCGGCAGTGCCGCCGCCGCCTGTGCCAGCGACAGCGGCGGGCCCACCTGCGGAATGCGCGCGCGCCCGGACTGGCCGCAGGCCGAGGTCACCACATTGTTCCAGTGCGACACGCGCTTCTCCGCCCGAGCCGCATCCAGCTTCACCTCGGTACGCTCGGCATTCACCGGAATGATCGCCGCCACGCCCAGTTCGGTGGCCTTCTGCAGGATCAGGTCCATCTTTTCGCCTCGGGCAAGGCCCTGCAGCAGGGTGATCGCCAGCGGCGATTCGTTGTCCACCGCCTGCACCGCATCGATGCGCACCTGCACCTCTCGCTTGCCGGCGGCAGTCAGCGTGGCGCTGTAGTCGTGGCCATCGCCGTTGAACAGCACGCAGGTATCACCCTCGCGCAGGCGCATCACCCGCACCAGATGGTTGGCCGTCTCTTCCGGCAGGGTCACGGTCTGGCCGCTGTGCAGCGCCAGGTCGATGGGGCAGCGGGTCACGCGCATGCAATCGCCTCGTCAATCGCCGCCAGCGTGGTATGTGCCAGCAGCTCCAGTTGTTCGTCGTCCACGCAGTAGGGCGGCATCCAGTACAGCACGTCGCCCAGCGGACGCAGTACCACGCCACGTTTCAGCGCGGCCTTGTAGGCATGCAGGCCCAGCCGCATGGCCGGGTCGAAGGGCGTGCGCTTGTTGCCGTCGCGCGACAGCTCGAAGGCAACTACCATGCCGGCCTGGCGCACGTCGGCCACGTGCGGATGGTCGCTGAACGGTGCGGCCAGCGTGCCCATCACCGAGGCGATGCCACGGTTGCGGGCGATCACATCGTCGTCGCGGAAGATGTCCAGCGTGGCCAATGCCGCCGCGCAGGCCAGCGGGTTGCCGGTATAGCTGTGCGAATGCAGGAAGGCGCGCTCGCGTGAGTCGTCGAGGAACGCGTCGTACAGCGCCTGCGTGGCCAGCACGGTGGCCAGCGGCAGGAAGCCGCCGGTCAGGCCCTTGGACAGGCACATCAGGTCCGGCATCACCCCGGCCTGCTCGCAGGCGAACAGGGTGCCGGTGCGGCCGAAACCGGTGGCGATCTCGTCGGCGATCATGAACGCGCCATGGGCGTCGCATAGTTCGCGCACGCGCTGCAGGTAGACCGGGTCATGCATGCGCATGCCGCCGGCGCACTGCAGGCGCGGTTCCAGGATCACCGCACAGATCTCGCCCGGGTGCTGGTCGAACAGCGTGGCAAGGCCATCGGCGGCCTGCCGTGCACGCTCAGCCGGGCTCTGACCGGGCTCAGCCAGGAAAGCATCCGGCGAGGGCGCGAACAGCGCTTCGGCCAGCAGCGGCGCATAGACGCGGCGATACAGCGGAATGTCTCCCAGCGCCAGCGCGCCGAGGGTCTCGCCGTGGTAGCCGTTCTCCAATGCGATGAAACGCGTGCGCTGCGGTTCCCCTCGGTTCTGGAAATACTGGAAGGCCATCTTCAGCGCCACTTCCACGCCGGCGGACCCGTTGTCGGCGTAGAACACCTTGGCCAGTGGTTCGCGGCCAGGCTGGCGTGGGGCCAGTGCGAGCAGGCGTTCGGCCAGGCTGATGGCTGGCTCATGGCCGAAGCCGGCAAGCATCACCTGTTCCAGTTGCCTGGCCTGGGCGGCAATGGCACCACCGATGCGCGGTTCGGCATGGCCGAACAGGTTGGTCCACCAACTGCTGACGGCGTCCAGGTAGCGATTGCCGTCGTGGTCGATCAACCATGCGCCTTCACCACGGGCGATCGGCACCAGCGGCAGGGTATGCGGGTGCTCGCGCATCTGCGTGCACGGGTGCCAGAGCACCTGCAGATCGCGTTGCCGCCAGTGCTGGGCCAGCGGGGAGGGGGTTGGGTCTGCTAGCATTTCGGGCTCATGAACATGTTGCTGCCTGCACATTCTATCGGCACCGGCGCAGGCGCCGGCCGCCGCGGAGATCCCACATGAACGATGACCGTGCCGGGCGTCGCTTGCCGATCATCCATCGGATCACCGATGAGGAGAACGGCCCCTTCCAGCGGCAGCATCTGGACCTGGAGTTCTCCAACGGCGAACGCCGCCGGTTCGAACGTCTGGTCAGCCGAGGTCATGGCGCAGTGGTGGTGGTGCCGATGCTCGACGACGAGACCGTACTGCTGGTACGTGAATACGCTGCCGGCATGCACCGCTATGAACTGGGGTTGGTCAAGGGGCGGATCGATGCCGGCGAGACCCCCGAGCAGGCCGCCGACCGCGAGCTGAAGGAAGAGGCCGGTTTCGGCGCGCGCCGGGTCGATGTGCTGCGCGCGATGACCCTGGCCCCGACCTACATGAGCCACCAGTCGTGGCTGGTGGTGGCACGCGACCTGTACCCGGAAAAGCTGGCTGGCGACGAGCCGGAAGAACTGGAAGTCATCCCGTGGAAGCTGGCCGAGCTGGACCAGCTGATGCTGCGCGAGGACTTTTCCGAGGGGCGCTCGCTGGCGGCACTGTTCATCGCCCGCCAGTGGCTGCAGGGACTGCGATGATCAAGCTGACCACGGACCTGCGCGAGACCGCCATCGCCATCGCCCAGGACGCCGGACGGGCCATCATGCAGGTCTATGCCGATGGCTTCGATGTACAGATCAAGGACGACAGCAGCCCTGTCACCAGTGCCGACCTGGCGGCCAACCAGGTCATTGAACAGGGCCTGCAGCAGCTGACCCCGGACCTGCCAATCCTGTCCGAAGAATCGGCACAGGTGGCCTGGGAGCAGCGCCGCCACTGGGGCGCGTACTGGCTGGTCGATCCGCTCGACGGCACCCGTGAATTCGTCAAGCGCAACGGCGAGTTCAGTGTCAACATCGCGCTGATCTACCAGGGCGCACCGGCCTTCGGCGTGGTGCTGGCCCCGGTGACCGGCATCGTCTGGCATGCCATGCGCGGCGAGCTGGCCTATCGCCGGCAGGGCCTGCACGACACCGTGCTGCGCACCCGCACGCCGGCCACCGTACCGCTGCGGGTTGCTGCCAGCCGCTCGCACCGCTCACCGGAAACCGAGGCCCTGCTTGCAAGGATGGGCCGCATCGAGACCATCGCGCAGGGCTCGTCGCTGAAGTTCTGCCGGATCGCCGAAGGTGGCCTGGATGTCTATCCGCGGCTGGGCCCGACCTCCGAATGGGATACCGCCGCCGGCCAATGCGTGCTGCACGCCGCCGGCGGCGCGGTGCTGTCGGCCGCGACCGGCAAGCCGTTCCGTTACAACCGCCGCGAAACCCTGTTGAACGGCGATTTCATTGCCCTTGGTGACACCAGCCTGCCATGGCGCGACTGGTTGTCCGATTGACCCTGGAGACCGCATGAGCGCGCACGACACTCCCGCCACCGGCAGCGCCGCCACCCATGAGCTGGAGCGCCTGCTGGCGATCATGGCGCGCCTGCGCGACCCGCAGGGCGGCTGCCCTTGGGACCTGGAGCAGAACTTCGCAACCATCGCGCCATATACCATCGAGGAAGCCTACGAAGTGGCCGATGCGATCGATCGCGGCGATCTCGATGATCTTTGCGATGAACTGGGCGATCTGCTGCTGCAGGTGGTGTTCCATGCGCGCATGGCCGAAGAGCAGGGCAGCTTCGCCTTCGCAGACGTGGCCCGCGCGATCAGCGACAAGATGCAGCGCCGCCACCCGCACGTGTTCGCCGAGGTGAGCGTCGACGATGCCCACGGCGTGACGCGCAACTGGGAGGCGATCAAGCGTGCCGAGCGTGCGGCCAAGGGCGAGCAGGACACCTCCGCACTGGCCGGTATCTCGCGCGGCTTGCCGGAGTGGCAACGTGCGGTGAAGCTGCAGTCGCGCGCGGCCAAGGTCGGTTTCGACTGGCCAGGTCCGCTGCCGGTGCTGGACAAGGCGGCCGAGGAACTGCAGGAGCTGCGCGAGGAGTTCGAGCGCGGCGATATCGCCGGCAACAAGGCGCGCCTGCAGGAAGAGCTGGGTGACCTGCTGTTCGTCTGCGCCAACCTGGCCCGCCATGCCGACATCGACCTGGGCGCGGCGCTGCGCGGGGCCAACCACAAGTTCGAACGTCGCTTCCGTGCGATGGAAGCGCAGGCCGACGCGCAGGGGGAAGCGCTGGCCGCGATGGACCTGGATGCGCAGGAAGCGCTGTGGCAGCAAGCCAAGGCAGCGGAGAAAGCGTGAAGACACTCGGCCTGTTCCTGCTGACCGCGCTGGCCGAGATCGTCGGCTGCTATCTGCCGTGGCTGTGGCTGCGCAAGGGCGGCAGCATCTGGCTGCTGCTGCCGGCGGCCGCCAGCCTGGCGCTGTTCGCCTGGCTGCTGACCCTGCACCCGACCGCCAGTGGGCGGGTCTATGCCGCCTACGGTGGGGTCTACATCGGCACGGCGCTGTTCTGGTTGTGGCTGGTCGACGGCATCCGTCCCAGCCGGTGGGACCTGTTCGGTGCCGCCCTGTGCCTGGCCGGCATGGCAGTGATCATGTTCGGTCCGCGCACCTCATCGGTGTAGGGCCGAGCCATGCTCGGCCGCTCTTCCTTCCCACTGCGCCGGCGCGCGCAAGCCGAGCATGGCTCGATGCTGCAAGGGCAGCGATGGTGCATGATGGTGGCGGCCCTGGTCCCCGGAGCACGCGCATGTCCCGCTTCGCCAGCTTCCGCGAGTTCTATCCGTTCTATCTCAGCGAGCACCGCCACCCGGTTTCGCGGCGGCTGCACTTCATCGGCAGCTGCGGCGTGCTGGTGCTGGTCATGGCAGCGGGCCTGCGCGGGCAGCCGATGCTGTTGCTCGCTGCGCTGGCCTGCGGCTATGGATTCGCCTGGGTCGGCCATTTCTTCTTCGAGAAGAACCGTCCGGCCACCTTCCAGCATCCGCTGTACTCGTTCATGGGCGACTGGGTGATGTTCGCCGACATCCTGCGCGGGCGCGTGCCCTGGTAGTTCCGCTGTGAATGTGGCCTTCACGCGCTATGCTGGGGCCTGGACGTCACAGATAAGGAAAGCGAGATGTTCCCGACCATGTTCTTTACCGTGGTACTGGCCTTCGTGGCCGTGGTCATCCTGTTCAAAGCGGTACGGATGGTGCCCCAGGGCTTCGAATGGACCGTCGAGCGCTTCGGGCGCTACACGCACACCATGACGCCGGGCCTGCATTTCCTGATCCCGATCGTGTACGGGGTGGGGCGCAAGGTGAACATGATGGAGCAGGTGCTGGATGTGCCCAGCCAGGAAGTGATCACCAAGGACAACGCCGCCGTGCGCGTGGACGGCGTGGTGTTCTTCCAGGTCCTGGACGCTGCCAAGGCCGCTTATGAGGTCGCGAATCTGGAAGTGGCAATGATCGCCCTGGTGCAGACCAACATCCGTACCGTGATCGGCTCGATGGACCTGGATGAATCGCTCAGCCAGCGCGAGGTGATCAATGCCCAGCTGCTGAGCGTGGTCGACCATGCCACCAATCCCTGGGGCGTGAAGGTCAACCGCATCGAGATCCGCGACATCCAGCCGCCGCGCGACCTGCTGGATGCGATGGCGCGGCAGATGAAGGCCGAGCGCGAGAAGCGCGCGCAGATCCTCGAGGCAGAGGGTTCGCGCCAGTCGGAGATCCTGCGCGCCGATGGCGAAAAGCAGGCTACCGTGCTGGAGGCTGAGGGCCGTCGCGAAGCCGCGTTCCGCGATGCGGAGGCCCGCGAGCGCCTGGCCGAGGCCGAAGCCAAGGCGACCCAGATGGTGTCGGCGGCGATTGCCGAAGGTGACGTGCAGGCGATCAACTACTTCGTCGCCCAGAAGTACGTCGAGGCGTTCAAGGAACTGGCCAGCTCGCCGAACCAGAAGCTGGTGCTGATGCCGATGGAGGCCAGCGGCGTGATCGGTTCGATCGCTGGCGTGGCCGAACTGGCCAAGCAGGCACTGGGCGACCAGACCACCAAGGCCGCAGGCAAGCGGCCACCGCCGATCGGAGGCTGACATGCGCTGGGAAGTCGTCGGTTGGGGCGCGTTGGCGCTGCTGCTGTTCGCGGCAGAGGCGTTGGCACCCGGGGCGTTCATGCTGTGGATCGGCATTGGCGCAGCGGCCGTGTTCGTCCTGGTTGCGGTGTTCAGCGGCATTCCGTTGCTGTGGCAGGTCGTTGCCTTCGTCGTGCTGAGCGTGGTCTCGATCCAGTGCTACCGGCGCTGGGGCAGGAAAAGGGCGCGGCCCAGCGATGCGCCGTTGCTCAACCGCCGTGCCGAGCAGCTGGTCGGTCGGGTGGTGCCCTTGCAGCAGGGCATCGTCAGCGGGCAGGGCCGGGTCAGCATCGATGACGCGTCCTGGCCGGTGAGCGGCCCGGAGCTGCCGGCGGGTACGTGGGTACGGGTGCTGGCGGTACAGGGCAGCACGCTGCAGGTTGAGGCTGCGGGCCGCTCCTTGTAGAGCCGGGCCTCTTCGTGCGGGCGTCGCGTGGGCTCGGCTCCGGCGCTGCGCTGCGGCGCGACCTGTGGGTGACCGATCTGGGATAATGGGGGTTCTTGTTTCCTCTGCTGCCGGACCCGGTCATGACCCAGAAGACGCTGCTCAACGATACCCACCGCGCCCTTGGCGCCAAGATGGTCGATTTCGGGGGTTGGGACATGCCCATCCACTACGGCTCGCAGCTGGACGAGCACCACCTGGTGCGCCGTGAGTCCGGTGTGTTCGACGTCAGCCACATGACCGTGGTCGATCTGCGCGGTGAGCAGGTCAAGCCGTTCCTGCGCCGCCTGCTGGCCAACTCGATCGACAAGCTGAAGGTCACCGGCAAGGCACTGTACTCGTGCATGCTGAATCCCCGTGGCGGCGTCATCGACGACCTGATCGTCTACTACCTGGGCGACGACTTCTTCCGCATGGTGGTCAATGCCTCGACCCGCGAAAAGGATCTGGCCTGGCTGCGTGAGCAGGCCGCACCGTTCGGCGTGTCCGTCGAGCAGCGTCCGGACCTGGCCATCCTGGCCGTGCAGGGGCCGCAGGCGCGCGACATCGTCATCAGCCTGGCCCGCGAAGCCGACCGCGCCGCGCTGACCAAGCTGGGCCGCTTCGCCGCCCTGCAGGTGCAGTCCGACGATGGCGTCGAGCTGTTTGTCGCCCGCACCGGCTACACCGGCGAAGACGGCTTCGAAATCCTGCTGCCGCAGGATGCCGTGGTCGCGTTCTGGAACCGCCTGCTGGCGGCAGGCGTGAAGCCGGCAGGCCTCGGCGCGCGCGACACGCTGCGCCTGGAAGCCGGCATGAACCTGTACGGCCAGGACATGGACGAAGAGATCAGCCCATATGAGGCAGCATTGGCCTGGACCGTGTCGCTGGACGAAGCCCGCGACTTCATCGGCCGCGGCGCGCTGGAAGCGCAGAAGGCTGCCGGCACCGCGCGCCAGATGATCGGCCTGGTGATGGACGAAAAGGGCGTGCTGCGCCACGGCCAGGCAGTGACGACGGCCAGCGGCGAGGGCGAGATCCTGTCCGGCACCTTCTCGCCGACGCTGGCCAAGGGCATCGCCTTCGCCCGCGTGCCGGCCGGTGAACTCGGCCAGGTCACCGTCGACATCCGCGGCCGGCAGGTGCCGGTACGCGTGGTCAAGTTCCCGTTCGTGCGCGAAGGCCAGGCCCAGCCCGGCGTGCTCGCCGACGCCTGATCCGAACGTGCCGGTCGTCACTGACAGCAGTGGCGGCCGGTTGGTTACACTAGCCCCGTTTTTTCCACCCCCTGCATATCTCTGGAGCAGTCCCATGAGCGAGATCCCCGGCGACCTCAAGTTCCTCAAGTCCCATGAGTGGGCCCGTGTCGAAGGCAATGGCCGCGTCACCGTCGGTATTTCCGACCACGCCCAGGGCCTGCTGGGTGACCTGGTCTACGTCGAACTGCCCGAAGTCGGCGCCGAGGCCAAGGCCGGCGAACAGATCGCCGTTGTCGAGTCGGTGAAGGCCGCCTCGGACGTCTACAGCCCGATCAGCGGCAAGGTCGTCGAGGTCAACTCGGCCCTGTCCGACAAGCCGGAAACCATCAACGAAGATGCCTACGGCGAAGGCTGGATGTTCGTGGTCGAACTGGCCAACGCCGAAGAGGTCAACGATCTGCTGGATCCGGACGCGTACGCCGAAGTCCTGGAGAGCGACGACCACTGAGTCGCGCTTGCGGATTCTGAAACGGCCACCTTCGGGTGGCCGTTTTCGTTTTGGCGAGTGCGTCGGACTCATGACGGCCGGTTCGCTTGGCACCCTCGGCGTGGCATCAGCGGACTGACAATCGGTGCCGATCAGCGTGCGCAGTTTTGCGCAAATCCGCGTTTCCGCCCCGCGCCGACGTACTCGGATGTGAAAACTTTTTGCCCCCCGTTGCGGCGCCGTTGTGCTGGCGTTGGTGCCAGCGGCAGCCGGTGCTGGCGATGTGTGCACGCAGTGGCCACCGACGTGCATGCATCTCCGCAGAGTGCTTATTTCAAGTACTTTTTGTTCAACGCTTGCATGGTTGTTGCTGCAGGCAGCATGCGTGCGTGGCGCTTCGGCGGTCGTCGAGCGCGGAGCGTGGCGACCGTGCAGGCACCACCATGGATGGCGCGGATGTGAAAATTTTTCGCGGGGGTTGTTGACAGTAAAAAAAACCGTGATTAGGTTTCGCCTCAGCAGACCTTGCCTGCCCAACCGAGTGCGCAGAATCAATCGTCCGATGCGAAGCAGCCCCTTCAAGACCACCGCGACCCTGATGACGGTGGACATGGCCCCGCTTCCCCCGGAGAAATGCAAGGCAACTCCCGTTCCGATGCCCGCTCCGCCGATCGAGGCTGGCATTGCCGCATCCGTAACGGCGCGCCTGACGCGCCGGCGGTCCCCGCACGCAGCATCCGCGGGTTTGATCCACCTGGGCGTTTCAACTCCCTATCACTGACGAGGAGCCATCCCATGGCAACCAAGAAAGCTGCGAAGAAAAAGCCCGCCGCCAAGAAAGCGGTGAAGAAGGTCGCGAAGAAGGCCGCTGCCAAGAAGGCAGTGAAGAAGGTCGCGAAGAAGGCGACTGCCAAGAAGGCGGTGAAGAAGGCTGCGAAGAAGGTCGCCAAGAAGGCCACTGCGAAGAAGGCAGTGAAGAAGGCGGCGAAGAAGGTCGCCAAGAAGTCCACTGCCAAGAAGGCCACCAAGAAGGTAGCCAAGAAGGCCACCAAGAAGACTGCCAAGAAGGCAACGGCCCGCAAGCCGGCCAAGAAGGTCGCGAAGAAGGCAACTGCCAAGAAGGCCGTCAAGAAGACCGCCAAGAAGGCAGTGAAGAAGACCGCGAAGAAGACCACCAAGAAGGCTGCCCCGAAGAAGGCAGCGAAGAAGGTTGCCAAGCGCAAGCCGGCCGCCCGCAAGAAGAAGGCCGCTCCGGTCGCTCTGCCGGCAACCCCGGCACCGCTGATCTAAGTACTTCCCGATAGCCGCATCCTGAAACCCCTTCCCTGGCTGCCCAGCGGGGAGGGGGTTTTTTTATGGGGCCATTGCTAGCACCGAGCCATGGCCGACTGCCTTTCTGACGTTTGACGCGCTGCATCTGTGGAGCAGGGGCCTGTCTTCCGAGCTGGCCGGGCATGGCCAGGTCCTACAAAACAACAAAAAGGGCGGCCCCCAGGCCGCCCTTGATGCTCACGGTCGAGCCCGCCGGATCAGCGCGGGGAAGCCACCGCGCGGTTGCTCGAGGCGCCCTTGCCCTTGCGCTTGTCCTGCTGCTGCGCAGGGCTGCTGCCCTCGGCCATCAGGTTGTCGCTGCCGAAGTCGGTGTCCACGTCCAGCCAGCGCTGCGCCGGCAGGCCGAGCGCGGAGTCGAGCACGGTCGGCAGCAGGCCGCTGGGCAGGCTGCTTTCGCCGTTCCACATGATGGCGATGCCCAGATCGCGTTCCGGCACCAGCGCGACCAGGCCGCGGTAACCCTGTACGGCACCGGCATGGAACACCACGTCGTGGCCGGCGTAGTCGAAGGTGCGCCAGCCCAAGGCATAGCCCGCCGAATGCAGGCGCTCACGGCGCCAGCCTGAACGCATCTCGCCGGGGGTGCTGATCAGGCTCGAATGCAGCGTGGCCAGCAGCGGTGCCGGCAGCACGTCGGGGCGGTGGCCGGTGTGGGCGAGCAGCCACTGCGCCATGTCGCTGGCACTGGCATTGACGCCGGCCGCCGGGGCGACCCGGTAGTAGGTCGGCTTCGGCGTCAGCGAGACCCAGCCGTTGCGGCTGCGCACGTGCGGACGCGCCCAGCGCGAACTGGCCTGGATGCCGGCCAGGCCGAGGCTGGCATCGTTCATGCCCAGCGGCTTGAAGATACGGCGCTCGACCGACTGCTCGTAGAAGCTGCCGGAGGCCGCGTAGACGACATCGCCGATCAGGCTGAAGGCCACGTTCTGGTAGGCATAGCACTCGCCCGGCAGGCACTTCAGGCTGGTGTTGGCCAGTTTCTGGGTCAACGCGTAGTACTCGGCGTTGCCTTCGATGTCGCGGTCGTAGGCGTTGTACGGCAGGCCGACGCGATGGCTGAGCACGTCGGCCACGGTCAGGCGATCAGTGGCTTCCGGCGAGTTCAGGCGGAAACCCGGCACGTAGTCGGTGACCTTGCTGTCCCAGCGCAGCGTGCCGTCGTTGACCAGCAGGCCGGCCATGGTGCCAGCGAAGGCCTTGGACAGCGAGGCCAGGCGGAACACGGTGTGCGCATCAACTGGCAGCGGATTGTTGACGTCGGTGACGCCATAGCCGCGCGCGCTGAGGATACGGCCGCCCTGCACGATCGCCACCGCCATGCCCGGAACGCGTTCGCCATAGGTGAGCTGCTGCGCCATCGATTCGATGTTGGCGACGTTGAAGCCGGGCGCCGGGGCCTGCACGCGGGGCACCAGGCCGGTGCGGTAGGCCGCCGGCTGGGTGTGGGCGACGGTGGGACCCGCAGCAGTTTCGATGTTGGTCGGCATCGGCGGCAACGCCGGCGGGGTCTGCGCGGTGGTGGACAAGGCAACGGGCATCAACATGCCCAGCAAACCGGTGGCCGCCGATCGGATCGGACGACGCAGGCTGTTCTTTTTCATCGGTTGGACCCGTGCGCGACTGCTGATGGCGATTCTAGCGCCGCTTTTCCCCTGTGCACAAACAAAGCGAAGATGAATGCGCATCTCGTTGAAAAAGTTGGCATTTTGACGCTCTGGAAGTGTGTCCGAACGTGTCGTTCCTGCCTCTCATGCCACTACGTTTCGGCCATCGGTGCGCGCGTCACGCTGGCGATGTTGCAGTGCATTGGCTAACGTACGCGCTTCACCGCCCCGGAGCCTGCCATGCCGCTGTCCAACCGCCGTCTTCTGGCGAGGGACGCCGCGTGAGCGCGGTGAAGGGCAAGGGGCCGCTGCGTGGGCTGACGGCGGCACTACGTGAGTCGCCGGCGCTGTGGTGGTCGTTCCTGTACTTCTTCTGCCTGCTCAGCGGCTACTACGTGCTGCGCCCGGTGCGTGAGGCGATGGCTGCCTCGGCGGACCTGGAAACGGTGTTCCCGCCAGTGCTGATCGCCTGGTTCGCCAGCCACGGCATTGCGTTGAAGGACTTTGTCCTGCAGTTCCTGTTTTCCTGCGTGTTCATGATCATGCTGGTGCTGCAGCCGGTGTACGGCTGGCTGGTCAGCCGGTTCCCGCGGCGGGTGTTCCTGCCGGCGGTGTATGGGTTCTTCATCGTCACCCTGCTGGGCTTCTACGTACTGTTCGATAGCGGTGTGCCGGGCCGCGGCATGGCGTTCTTTTTCTGGATCACTGTCTTCAACCTGTTCGCGGTGGCGGTGTTCTGGAGCTTCATGGCCGATGTGTTTTCCAACGCGCAGGCACGTGCTTTCTACGGTTACATCGGCGCGGCTGGCACCGTCGGTGCCTTCCTCGGTCCGATCATCACCAGTGCGCTGGTGCAGCGCGTGGGTATCGCCAACCTGATGCTGGTCTCTGCGGGATTCCTGGCCGTCTGCCTGTTGTGCATCTGGCGGCTGCGGCACTGGGCGGTGCTGCGCGAACGCGAGCAGCAACTGGTGTCCGGCGAGAAGCCAATGGGCGGCAGCGTGCTGGATGGCTTGAAACTGATCGTGCGTGAACCTCTGCTGCGCTGGCTGGCGATCATGGTGGTGTTCGGTGTGGGCGTGGGCACCCTGCTGTACAACCAGCAGGCCAGCATCGTGCGTGAGGCATTCAACGATGCTGGCGCTGCTACGGCCTTCTTCTCGCGTATCGACCTGGCGGTGAACGCACTGGCGCTGCTGATGCAGCTCGCCCTGACCCGCTGGCTGCTGTCCCGGCATGGCATTGCGCCGGCGCTGCTGCTTCCTGGTTTCGCGATCCTGATCGGCTTCTCGGTGCTGGCGGCCTCGCCGATGCCGCTGATGGTCGCGGTGGTGCAGGTGATGACCCGCGCCAGTGAATTCGCGCTGGCCAAGCCGGCGCGCGAAACCATCTACACCCGCGTGGACCGCCAGTGGCGCTATAAGGCCGGCGCAGCCATCGACACGGTGGTCTACCGGGGCGCGGACCTGAGCTTTGCGTGGCTGCACAAGGGGCTGTCCCTGTTCGGCTCGCACGTGGTGTTCATGGGTGGCGTGGTGGTGGCCGGCTTCATGACCCTGGCCGCGTTCGGCGTGCTGCGCGAAGAAAAGAAACTGCCGCGCGATCGCTGACGCGGCCCAATCTTCCCGAGGAGAGAAACGATGTCGCTGATCGCGCTGCTGCTGACCGTGCTGGTCGCGGTGCTGCACCTGTACTTCCTGGTGCTGGAGATGTTCCTCTGGACCCGCCCGCTGGGCCTGAAGACCTTCCGCAACACGCCGGAGAAGGCAGAGATCACGCGCGTGCTGGCGGCCAACCAGGGCCTGTACAACGGCTTCCTGGCGGCGGGCATCGTAGTGGGGCTGGTGATCGATCAGCCAGTGCTGGTGACGTTCTCGCTGGCCTGCGTGGTGGTGGCCGGGTGCTATGGCGCCTACAGCGTGAGCCGCCGCATTTTCATGATCCAGGCGGTGCCTGCGATCCTGGCGTTGGTTCTTCGCGCGTTGGCGTAGTTTCCAGCCAACGGCGCAGCCCCTCGTGGGTTGGTCGCGTAGAGCTTCTCATGGGGTTGGGCGGGCGGGTTGGGTTCGCGGGGGACGCCGCAAGTACGTCCCTGTAGGCTTGGCCGCGGCATCCATGCCGCGGACACCCCCGCGAACCCAACCCGCCCGGACCCTGACAGTTTCAGGGCCCGGCCAGCCCACGGAGAAGAAAAAGAAGATCAAGAGCAACAGCGGGTCGCTGCGCTCGTGGGTTCTGCGCGCATGAAAACAGCGGCCATCGGGCCGCTTTTGCTTCTGCTTCTGCTTCTGCTCTTCTTTTTATCTTGCGTGGGCGGACGCCGCAGAGATCCGTCCGAGGCCGGAGGGGTGGGGCCGGGCGGGGTATCCGCGCCATGGATGGCGCGGCTAAGCCTACACGGACGTACTTGCGGCGTCCCCGCCTGGCCCCACCCCTCCGGCCCAACCGATAAACCGCATCCCGCGTCCACCCACGAGGGGCTGCGCCGTTCGCGGGAACCTACTTCGCCGGCGACATCCACATGTCGATGACCGCGCTGAACACTTCCGTCCCCGCCCGGTCGCGCACGCTGACCGTCACCGGCAGCGCATAGCCTTCGGCCGCGACGACAATCGGCTGTGCCAGCAGCGCCACCGCCTGCAGCGTGCCTCGTGCCTTGGCCAGGTACTGCACCTGCATCCCCTTCGGGATCCAGCGCATGCCCTTCGGCAGCGATGCATCGACCATCAACCCGGCGGTCAGTTCGGCCAGGTTGCACATCGCGATCGCATGCACCGTGCCGATGTGGTTGCGTACCCTGCGGCGGTCGGCCAGCGTCCCTTCGCAGCGGCCGTGTTCCAGGCGGGTGATGCACGGCGCGATGCTGGCGAAGTAGGGCGCCTTGAAACACACCGCGCGAGAGAAAAGCCAGTTGCCAGCAGGCCAGCGCTGCAGGCGGTTGTAGAGCGAGAGCAGGGGCGTGGACATGGTGGAATCCCGTTCGGCGGATAAAGCGACGGCGGGCCCAGGCCCGCCGTCGAAGGCAACGCGTGTCGCGGGCGATCAGGCCGCCTGCGAATGCGGATCCTTGTGCTGGCGGTCGTAGTAGCTGGCCGCGCGCAGTTCGTGGGTGTCGAAGTCGTCCACGGTGATCGTGTCCAGGGTCAGCGTACGCAGCTCTTCCAGCAGGCTGCGCTCGTCCTGGGTGATCACGCCCTCGGCCACGGCCTCGTCCAGCTGGCTCTTGAAATCCAGCGCTTCGATGCCCTTGCTCTTCAGCGCCTTGAGGAACTTGCGCTCCACCGGCTCGGCCATGATCGCCTTGCTCAGGTAGCTGTTGATGCGGCCACCCGGGTTGTTCTCGCACGGGGTCAGGAACACGCCATTGGCGAGACGGTCGCGGGCTTCGTTCGGCGCCATCAGCAGGGCGGCGACACGGCGGCTCAGGCGATCGCCCGGCGCCTCGGCACGACGGCCCAGCGGGAAGATCAGTGCCCACATCAGCCAGCCGATCGGACGGATCGGGAAGTTGCGCAGTGCGGCCGACAGCGATTCTTCGATCTTGTGCACGCTGTCATGGAAGGCCCAGGCCAGCAGCGGCTGGTCGGCCTGCGGTGCGCCTTCGTCGTGGTAGCGCTTGAGCATGGCGCTGGTCATGTAGACGTGGCTCAGCACGTCGCCCAGGCGGCCGGACAGCGATTCCTTGAACTTCAGCTTGCCGCCGAGGGTCATCATCGAGATGTCGGCCATCAGGGCCAGGTTGGCCGAGTAACGGTCCAGCTTGCGGAAGTAGCGGCGGGTGTAGGCGTCACCCGGAGCGGCGCCGAAGCGCGCGCCGGTCAGGCCGAACCAGAACGAACGCACGGCGTTGGAGATGCCGTAGCGGATGTGGCCGAACAGGCTGCGGTCGAACTCCTGCAGGCCGGCACGGGTGTCCGGATCCTGCGCCGCCTTCATCTCCTTCAGCACCCATGGGTGGCAGAGGATCGCACCCTGGCCGAAGATCAGCAGGCTGCGGGTCATGATGTTGGCGCCTTCCACGGTGATCGCGATCGGCGCGGCCTGCCAGCTGCGGCCGGCGAAGTTGCGCGGCCCCAGGATGATGCCCTTGCCGCCGATCACGTCCATCATGTCCGAGATCACTTCGCGGCTCATAGTGGTGCAGTGATACTTGGCGATGGCCGACGGCACCGACGGCACGTCACCGCGGTCGACCGCCGCGGCGGTGGCCTGCGACAGTGCGCTGATCTTGTAGGCCTTGCCACCGATGCGGGCCAGCGCCTCCTCGACGCCCTCGAAGCG
The DNA here is from genome assembly GCF_059370315.1 of Stenotrophomonas sp. YJH_SMC_46. Taxonomy (NCBI): domain Bacteria; kingdom Pseudomonadati; phylum Pseudomonadota; class Gammaproteobacteria; order Lysobacterales; family Lysobacteraceae; genus Stenotrophomonas; species Stenotrophomonas sp. YJH_SMC_46. The sequence goes on along the minus strand of NZ_JCAFTO010000007.1, from coordinate 109,778 downwards.
GCCGACCGACAGGCCGAACTGCTTGCGGATGCGTGCATAGGCGCCGGTGACGGCCGCGCCGGCCTTGGCACCACCGCTGGCGGTGGACGGCAGGGTGATCGAGCGGCCTACGGCCAGGCACTCGTTGAGCATGTTCCAGCCCTTGCCGGCCATGGCCGCGCCACCGATCAGCTGGGTCAGCGGGATGAACACATCCTTGCCCCGGATCGGACCGTTCTGGAAGGTCGAGTTCAGCGGGAAGTGGCGACGACCGATCTCCACGCCGGCTGTGTCGCGCGGCAGCAGGCCCAGGGTGATGCCGATATCGCGGGTATCGCCGATCAGGCCATCGGGATCGTACATGCGGAAGGCCAGGCCGATCAGCGAGGCGACCGGTGCCAGGGTGATGTAGCGCTTGTCGAAGGTCAGCTTGACGCCGAGCACCTGCTCGCCGTTCCACTCGCCCTTGCAGACGATGCCGTAATCGGGAATCGAGGTGGCGTCGGAACCGGCGAACGGACCGGTCAGGCCGAAGCAGGGCACTTCACGGCCATCGGCCAAGCGCGGCAGGTACTGGTCCTTCTGTTCCTGGGTGCCGTAATGCACCAGCAGTTCACCCGGGCCCAGCGAGTTGGGTACGCCGACGGTGGAGCTGACCACCGAGGACACCGAGGCCAGCTTCTGGATCACCTTGTGGTGGGCCAGCGCGGAGAAGCCCAGACCGCCATATTCCTTCGGGATGATCATGCCGAAGAACTTGTTCTTCTTGATGAAGGCCCACAGCTCCGGCGGCAGGTCGGCATGGACGTGGGTGATTTCCCAGTCGTTGACCATCGCGCACAACTCTTCGACGGGGCCATCAAGGAAGGCCTGTTCTTCGGCAGTCAGCTGCGGCTTGGGGTAGTTGAGCAGGATGTTCCAGTCCGGATCACCGGTGAAAAGTTCGCCCTCGAATCCGACCGAACCGGTTTCCAGCGCGATGCGCTCGGTCTGCGACAGCGGCGGCAGCACCTTGCGGAACACCTTCATCATCGGGCCGGTCAGCAGCGGCTTGCGGATGAACGGCAGCAGCAGCGGCACGGCGATGACGGCCAACACGGCGGCCGCCACGATCGTGGCGGTCTGGTTGACGTAGGGGATGAACCAGCAGGCGACCAGCAGGGCCACGCTGATCAGCGTCCAGGTAACCAGCCGCATGCGGTGGTAGGCGACGAACGCGCCTGCCAGCAGCAGGGCGAGGAAGGGAAGAACGATGCTCATGAGCGTGCTCCGGTGACGTGCTCGTTTGTGGCGGACGAAGCCGCAGCATCCGCTGCGGGCAACACGTCCAGATAGTCCAACACAGTAGCGGTAAAGGCGTCGTTGTCATCGCCTGCGACCATATGCGTGGCCTGCGGCAGCTGTACATGGCGCGCGTGCGGCGCCAACGCCAGGAATTCGGCCACGGTCTGCGGCGTGACCAGATCGCTGCGGCCGCCGCTGACCAGCAGCAGCGGGCACTTCACCTGGCGCGCGGCCTCGGCCAGTGCGTCCTGGTGCTGCTCGCTGTCGCGGGCCAGTTCGGCCACCAGGCGCGGGTCCCAATGCCAGCGCCAGCGGCCGTGTCCGTCTTCGCGTAGCAAGGCACGCAGCGACTGCTCGGATTTGCGCGGGCGGTGAGGCATGTAGGCCGAGATCACATCGGCGGCCTGGGCCAGCGAGGCAAAGCCGTCGGGATGGGCGGTCATGAAGGCGAGGATGCGTTCTACGCCGGCGATATCCCAGCGCGGCGTGATGTCGACCAGTACCATCGCCGAGAACAGGCCGGGCCAGCGCGACTCAGCCAGCAGGCCGAACAGCCCGCCCATCGACGCTGCAACGAGCACCGGCGCACGCGGCTGTTCACCGGCCAGCACGATCAGGTCATCAGCGAACTGTTCGCCGTGATAGGGCAGGTCGGTGGCATTCCAGTCCGAATCGCCATGGCCGCGCGCGTCGTAAGCGAGCGTCTGCAGGCCGGCCGCAGACAGGGCGCGTGCGGTGGCGTTCCAGGCGTGGCGGGTCTGGCCGAAGCCGTGCGCGAACAGCACGCGACCACGACGACCGTGCTCGCTGGCCGTGGCCGCGAGGCGGGCGCCATGGGCGGCCTCCAGGCGCAGGTCATGGAACGCAGCGGGAGTAGGGGACATAACCATACTTGCTAGTATGGATCGCTTGCGGGGGAAGTCAATACTGCATCGTATGGTGCGTTGCAGGTTAGGGTCCAGGGGGGGGCTTTGACGGTTTCGCCTGCAACGGCGTACTGCAACGAACCCCGGCGTATGGTTAAATCAGTCCATGAATCAACCTGACGCTTCCGCCGGCGAACCGCGCGCCGGCCGCAACAGCCGCCTGAGTGCCGAAGACTGGGCCCAGGCGGCCCTCGACCTGATTGCTGAACAAGGCGTAGGCGCCGTTGCGGTGGAACCGCTGGCGCGGCGACTCGGCGTGACCAAGGGCAGTTTCTACTGGCATTTCCCTTCGCGCGATGCATTGCTGCAGGCGGCGCTGGAGCGCTGGGAACTGTTCGAACAGGAACAGGTGTTCGGCAGCCTGGAAGACGTACCGGATCCGCGTGTGCGCCTGCGCCAGCTGTTCCAGATGGTGGCGCATGAAGTGCAGCCGCACATCATCTACAGCGAGCTGCTGAAGGCGCTGGACCATCCGATGGTGCGGCCGGTGATCGACCGGGTTTCGCAGCGTCGCCTCGACTATCTGGTTGCCTCGTTCCGCCAGGCAGGGCTCAGCTCGACCGATGCACGCCATCGCGCACGCCTGGCCTACGCCGCCTATGTCGGCTTCCTGCAGTTGTCGTTGCAGCTGCAGCAGCCGAAGCAGGCGCGCGAGGATTTCGAAGCCTATGTGGAGCACCTGATCGAGACGCTGATTCCGAACGGTTGAGCGTTGTTGCCTTGTTGAGTGCAGAAGGCCGCGGCAATTGCCGCGGCCTTTTTCGTTGGGTGCTGCCGCAGCCTGGAATGCACAAAAAACAACGGCCCCTTGCGGGGCCGTTGCTGCATCAGCCGATCAGTGGATCGATCAGAACTTCTGCTTGTACTGCATGTACATGTAGCGGCCCGGCAGGTCGTACTGCGGGTCGAACATGTTGTACGAGGTCGAGTACGAGACCGGCGGATCCTTGTCCCACACGTTGTTCAGGCCGACCATGATGGTGCCCTTCCACGGCGTGTTGTAACGGAACTGGATGTCGTGGTAGGTGGTCGCGCCCATGTGGTTCTTGCCGTTCTGGCCATCGGAGCAGTAGCCCACCAGGTCGGCGTCACCCACCGGATCGAACGGGCAGTCTTCGGTCATGCCCGACTTGTAGCGCAAGCCGTAGTTGACGCCGAAATCGCCGTACGACCAGTCGACGTACAGGTTGGAGCGGATACGCCAGTACGGATCCTGGTCGAGGTAACGGCCGGCGCGGCCATCCAGCGGTGCATCTTCGGTCGACTTCGTATCCCACTTGGACAGGTAGGTGCCGTCCAGGCTGATGGTGAACTGACCGATCGAGGTTTCCGGCAGCTTGTACAGGATGCCCAGATCCCAGCCTTCCACCTTGTACGACGACAGGTTCTGCAGCGGCATGTCGACGTTTGTGATGGTGTAGCGCTGGGTGGCAGTGCCGTAGTTCGGATCACGGGTGATCAGGCCACAGTAGGCTGCCTGTTCCTGCGGGGAACCACCGTAGCAGCGATCCATGATGTCCTGGATGGCCGGGCGGGTGATGGCGTCCTCGATCTTGATCTGCCACCAGTCCAGGGTCACGTTCAGGCCCTGCACGAAGCTCGGGCTCCACACCAGGCCCAGCGTCTTGCTGGTCGAGGTTTCCGGCTTCAGATCCGGATTCGACTTCCAGGTGAATGCTTCCGGCGTCTGCTTGTTCGCACCGCTGCCGGCACCGGGCTGCTGGAAGTTCGCCGGGACGCCTTCGGCGGCGCATTGGGCGGCAACCGCACCAGTGCGACGACCGCTGGATGCGGAGCAGGGATCGGCGTAGGTTTCGAACGAATCGGTGTTGCCGCGATACAGATTGTTGATGCTCGGAGCGCGGAAGCCTTCGGAGTAGTTGCCGCGGACCATCAGGTCGTCGATCGGCTTCCAGCGGAAACCGAACTTGTTGTTGGTGGTGTTGCCGAAGTTGCTGTAGTCAGAGAAACGCGAGGCGACACTGAGGTCGAGCAGCTTGGCGCCCGGCAGATCGGCCAGCACAGGAATCGAGAGTTCCAGGAAGAACTCGTCCAGGTCGTAAGCGCCCTTGGTGGGAGCTGCACCGTTGCCGGTGCTGAGGCCTGCAGCGATGAAGGCATCTGGATCGAACTGGCCGCTTTCCTTACGACCCTCATAACCGGCTGCAAAGCCAAGCGCACCCGCCGGGAGCTGCACGATTTCACCGGAGATGTTGGCGTAATAGCTCTTGGACACCAGGCTGGCAGAGTCATGCGCCGTGAACGAAGCGTAGTCCAGCGCAGCCTGCGAGATGGAACCCAGGCCGCCAAGCGGGTTGATCGGTACGCAGCCGGTGATGACCGCACCGGCAGAGGTCAGGCAGACCGGCTGACCGTCGCGGATCGCTGACGGACCGTAGGCTTCCGCCAGGCGCTGGCGGTTGAACAGACCATAGGTCAGGTCGTTCTGGTCGGTCTTGTCGTAACGGTAGCCGACATCCCAGTCGAAGTTCCTGTCAGCGATCTCGAAGAAGCCTTCGAAGCCGCCGTAGAAGTGCCAGTTCTTGACGTTCTGATTGAACGAGCGGCCGCCGGTTTCATTGAAACGACGCGACACGCTGGTCAGATCCACACCGTAGGGGTTGTAGATGCTCGATGCGCTCAGGCGCTGGCCAGTCACGGGCATGGCCGCCAACAGCTGCTCGGACTTGCGCTCGTTGTACATCGCCTCGGTGCGGAAGGTGATGTTGTCGGTAACGTTGTACGAACCGACCGCGAACAGCGAGGTGCGCTCGTTGGGGGTCAGCAGGTAGTTGTCCGGAGAAGTGTTGTAGCCGTGGACATTGGCGTTGAAGGGGGTCTCAACACCATTGATGATGACGTAGCGCTGGTCATTGCGGATGTACGAGCCCGGCAGGCCGGTGCTGCTCTGGCCGCCAAAGAACGGCGGACCACCGGCGGAGATCTTGCGATCACCAGCCATCACTTCCTTTTCATTCACGTAGGACGCACCGAGCACGAGTGACGCGCGATCGGTGGTGGTACCGATGGTGAAATCGGCGGCTTCGCGTTCGCCATCGCCCTGGCTGTACTGTCCCTTGTAGAAGTTCGCTTCCGCGCCGTCGAAGTTCTGCTTGGTGATGATGTTCACCACGCCGGCGATGGCGTCCGAACCATAGATGGTCGATGCGCCGTCCTTGAGGACGTCGATACGCTCGATCATCGCGGTCGGGATGGTGTTCAGGTCGACGCTGCCATCCAGGCCGGTGGTCCAGCGACGGCCGTTGACCAATACCAGGGTGCGCTCGGAACCGAGGTTACGCAGGCTGATGCCGGCCGAGCCATCACCGCCGTTGTTGAACGTACGGTTCAGGGCGGCGCCGTTGGCGGCGACGCGCTGCAGGATGTCGGCGACCGAGGTCACGCCCTGCTTTTCGATGTCGGCGCGGGTCAGGCTCAGGACCGGCTGCGAGGTTTCGATGTCGGTGCTCTTGATGCGCGAACCGGTGACCGAGATGCGGTCAAGGTTGGTCGCTTCCTGAGCCTGGGCGGTGGCTGTGGACGCCACACCGGCAACGAGCGCGACCAGAACGGCGTCGCGCAGCTTGTTGGACTGGAAATTCATTGGCTCTCTCTCTCCAAGAAATCTTGGCTGGGTTAATGCCCGGCGGGGGAGCGAAAAGCGCTCCCAAATCGCGAGGGCTGAACCGATAGTAGCGGGCGTTGGCCAAGAATTAAAGCTGCGTTAATCAAGCCTGTGATTTTGGTAAAAATGAAATTTCACACTGGAAATCAAAGGGTTGAAGTGCACGTGCGCTGACGATGTCTCGTTTGTTAGCGCAAAGTGACGAAAAAAGTTCTCGTTGATGTGTATCACAGTGTGTCGGCATGCGTTGCGCGGTATCGAGTGCGCCGAAAAGCGCGCTGCGTGTATCACGAGCGCGCACATGCAACGGGCGCCTTTCGGCGCCCGGAAGAAGTCATTGCAGTGAAGACCCACGTGGGCCGGGTCAGAGATCCTGTTCGTAACGCACGTACGGCACGGTGCCATCGTCATTGCTTTCATTGCGCGGGGAGAACGGATTCTTGCCCCGGCTGATCACGTTCTCGGCGCCAACGGTCAGCTGGCCGGACCACGGGGTGCGCCAGGTCAGGCCGATGCCCAGGCCTTCCCACTTGCCAGGCTTGCCCGGCACGTCGATCACGCGGCCGATGATGCTGCCGGTGAAATTGCCGTACCCGGCGCCAATGCTCAGGCTTTTGCTGTCCCAGCGGTCGGCGATGGACGGCGCTGCGTCGGCCAACGGTACCAGCCGCGCCTTGGCGTAGGTACCGGCAATCGAGACAAAACCCTCGCGGCCGATGTTCTTCTGCGCGAACACGGTCAGATCGTTCTGCTCGGCGCGCAGCGAGGGTGTCTTGTTCGGGCCGGACAGCCACGCCGGCAAGGTTTCACGGCCCGTGCCTGCGGTGATGCCGAGGCGGCCGCTGCCGCGGTTCAGCGCGGCAGTCCCGGTGAAGCGGCGGCTGTTGAGGTCGTCATCGTCACCCAGGCTGGCCAGCATGCAGTGACTGGCCAGGCCGCTCATGCTGGTCCCGCTGCTGCTGTTGCAGAGCAGGCCCAGCGAATCGCCGGAGGACAGGCCGAAGGCCGCATCCAGCGAGTTGCGGCCGAAGTGCCAGCGGGCGCCGGCAGCCTGTTCACCGGTGGGCTCCAGGTACAGCAATGCCTCGACCTTGCCGCTGCCCTTGTTCCATACCGGCAGCACGGTCCGGGTGTCCTTGCTCTGCGCGTGCGCGCCCGTGATCGCGCCAAGGGCGATCAGCAGGGCCAGCGGTAGACGCAGGAAGGTACGCATCGGACCAGTTCAGACAAGGACGGACAACGGAAGTTCCCGTAGAGACGGGAACTTGATCGTAGGGTGTTTATGAATTCTTAACAAGCCTTGATCCCCCCAGATGCAAGACAAGCTGCTCACTGAAGCCGTTCGGGCGCCGGTACAGTCCCCTCGGCACCGTGGAACAGTATGCCGAACTCCGTCAAAGGAAAGTGATACTCCCGCCCACAGAATTCGCAACGGACCTCGACGGCGCCGGTGTCCGCGGCCGCGGCACGTGCCTCGTCCTCGCCCAGCGACTGCAGCATCGATGCGACCCGCTCGCGGGAACAGGAGCAGGCGAAGGACAGCGGCTTGTCGACCATCAGTTCCGGCTTCTCCTCGTGGAACAGGCGGTGCAGCAGCTGCTCGGCCGGGGTGGCCAGCAGTTCGGCCTTGCCCAGGGTCTCGAACAGGGCACTGGCACGCGCCCAGCCGTCCTCGTCACCCTCATCGCCTGGCAGCTTCTGCAGCAGCAGGCCGGCGGCGCCATTGCGGTCGGCGGCCAGCAGCAGGCGCGTCGGCAGCTGCTCGGACTGGCGGAAGTAGTCCTCGAAGGCCTCGTCCAGCTCCGGTGCGGTCAGTGCGACCAGGCTCTGGTAGCGCTGCGGCTCGCGCGGGTCCAGGCCCGGGTTTTCGATGGTGATCGCGAGAAGGGCGTCATCACCCAGGCTGGACAGGTCGCGCGGCGCATCGGCCCCCTCGCTGAGCTGGGCGATGCCGCGCAGGGTACCGGCGGCGGTGCATTCGGCGAACAGGGTGCGCAGGGCGGTGCTGCTACGCAGCTGGATCGACAGGCGCCCATCGATCTTGGTATGGCCAGTGAACAGCGCCGAGGCAACACAAGCCTCGCCGAGCAGTTCGGCAGCGGTGTCCGGGTACGCGGCGTGGGACAGGATTTCCTGCCAGGTGGCCTGCAGGCGCACGTGGACGCCACGGACGCCAGCGTCGGGCAGCAGGAAGCGGATCAGGGAATCGGGGTTGGCGGTCATCGGCTCACATCGCGCGTAAACGGGGGCAGTTGCCGGATAATGCGCCGACAACCAGATAGAAGAAGGATGCACCAGTAATGGGGGCAGGGGGAGAGCAGCACAAGGTGGAGGCGGCCGCGGACCTCCCGCGCCGCAGGCGCTGGCGCTGGAAACGGCTGCTGTGGCTGCCGGTGTTGCTGGCGGCCTTCAGCTGCCTGCAGGTGCTGGTGCTGCGGTTCATCGACCCGCCGGTATCCACGGTCATGCTGTGGCGCTATGGCGAGGCGCTCGGCGAGGCCGATTGGTCCTATCGCCTGCATTACCAGTGGCGCGACCTGGACCAGATGGCACCGAGCCTGCCGATCTCGCTGGTGGCGGCCGAAGACCAGCGCTTCCCCGTCCACAATGGCTTCGACCTGCAGGCCATCGAGAAGGCCCGCGACCACAACGCCAAGGGCGGGCGCCTGCGGGGGGCCAGCACGATCAGCCAGCAGGTAGCCAAGAACCTGTTCCTCTGGCAGGGCCGCAGCTGGATCCGCAAGGGGCTGGAGGTCTGGTACACCGTGCTGATCGAAGCGCTGTGGCCAAAGGAGCGCATCCTGGAGATGTACGCCAACATCGCCGAGTTCGGTGATGGCGTGTACGGAGCTCAGGCGGCGGCGCAGAAGTTCTGGGGCAAGGACGCGGCCAGGTTGAGCCCGGCCGATAGCGCGCGGCTGGCGGCGGTGTTGCCGGCGCCGCGGCGCTACAACGCGGCAAAGCCAGGGCCGTACGTGCAACGGCGTGCGGCCTGGATCCAGCGCCAGGCACGGCAGCTGGGTGGGGCCGCGTACCTTTCGGAAGAGTGAGCGCGCGCTGCCTGATCTGCGGGCGGCGGCAACGTACAATCCGGGCATGACCCGCGAACGGCTTACTTTCGTCATCGCCGCCTACAACGAGGCCCTGGCATTGCCGTTGCTGCATCCGCGGTTGTGCGCGGTGCTCGACGGCATGCCCGAACTCGACGGCCACATCCTCTATGTGGACGACGGCAGCCACGACGACACCTGGGAGGTGATCGCCGGGCTGGCCCAGTCCGATGCGCGGGTTTCCGCACTGAAGCTGTCGCGCAATTTCGGCAAGGAAGCGGCGCTGACCGCCGGGCTGGACCTGGTGCGCGAAGGCGCGGCGATGATCCTCGACGCCGACGGCCAGGATCCGCCGGAACTGGTGCCGCAGTTCGTCGCGCGCTGGCGTGAGGGCCATGACAACGTGTATGGCACGCGCATGGCCCGCGACGGCGAGGCCTGGATCAAGCGCGCCACGGCGGCGATGTTCTACCGGGTGATCGGTCGTCTGTCACGCACGCCGATCCCGGCCGATACCGGTGATTTCCGCCTGCTGTCGCCGCGTGCGCTGAGCGCGCTGCGCGAGATGCGTGAGCGCCACCGCTTCATGAAGGGGCTCTTCAGTTGGGTGGGTTTCAAGCGGATCGCGGTCCCCTATCACCGCCATGCGCGCGTGGCCGGCACCAGCAAGTTCAGCCTGTGGCGGCTGTGGAACTTCGCGCTGGAGGGCATTACCGGCTTCTCCACCGTGCCGTTGCGGGCGGCGACCTACCTGGGGCTGGCAACGGCGGCGGTGGCCTTCGTATTCGGTGTGTGGGTGATCATCAAGGCGGCGCTGTATGGCGACCGGGTGGCGGGCTGGCCGACGATGATGGCGGTGATCCTTTTCCTGGGCGGGGTGCAGCTGATCGCGCTGGGCCTGATCGGTGAGTACCTGGGGCGGCTGTACGAAGAGTCCAAGCAGCGGCCGTTGTACCTGGTTGACACGTGGCTAGCATCCGCCGTGGCAGACTCTGCCCTGCAACCCACCCTTGGAGGGCAGGCAGATGACCACGGTACGGCAACTGTTGGACGGCAAGTCTCCTGAAGTGCATGCGGTCGCGCCGGAGGCGGCGGTGATCGATGCGATCCGGCTGATGGCGGAAAAGGGTATTGGTGCGGTGCTGGTGATGGAGGGGCCGCGGCTGGTCGGCATTCTTTCCGAGCGCGATTACGCGCGCAAGATCGTGCTGCGTGATCGTTCCTCACGAGATACGGCGGTGGCCGAGATCATGACCGCACAGGTGGTGACGGTCTCGCCGGGCGAGCAGGTGGAGCATTGCCTGCAGCTGGTGACCGACTACCGCATCCGCCACCTGCCGGTGGTGGAAGGCGCGCAGGTGCTGGGGGTGATCTCGATCGGCGACCTGGTGAAGTCGGTGATCGATGCGCAGCGGCGCGAGCTGGACCAGCTGCAGCAGTACATCGTCGCCGGGTGAGGTGTTCGCTGGCGGGCCTGCGGCCCGCCGGCCCGCTTTTCGAAGCTCAAAGCCAAAGCCAAAGCCAAAGCAGCGCCTTCCTGATACGTTGGGAGGCGGAGGGTGCGGCTGGGCAGGACACGCCGTAAACCCATCCATGGGGGCTCGGTGGCGCCATCCATGGCGCCAACGGTCCTGCCCAGCCGCACCCTCCGCCTCTGGATACATTTCTGCGAGCGCGGTGTTTACATGCGCGGTGCCTCGCCTTTGGTAGCTGCCAACCTTGGTTGGCAGCAGCTTTTGACTTTGCTTTTTCATTGACTTTGAATTTCCGCTCTCGTTCCGCGCGCGCAGGAAACTGTCGGGAGCCGGAGCAAGGCGGCAGGCAGGACCGTGAGGCGCATGGATGCGCCGACCGAGCCTACAGGGACGTATTTACGGCGTGTCCTGCCTGTCGCCTTGCTCTGGCTCTACGCGCGGGAAAAAGAGGCGCCGCGAACAACGCTGTAAACCTACTTCGCATACTGCCCACCGCAGTCGGCATCCTTCCCCGGCCCCAGTTCGATCGTCGCCAGCAACGCCGCCGGCGGCGCGATGCTGCCCAGCGCCAGGGCCACGGCGCCACGAATACCCAACGCCTTGAAGTCGGGCCGGAATGACGGGTCCTTGAAGGTGCCACTGATGTGCAGCGGAGAACGCAGTACCAGAATGCTCCTGTCCTTCGGGCGTGGCTTCAGCAGCAGGTCCAGGGTCTCGTCGCGCAGGCTCACCGTGCCTTCGCCGATGAGGATCGTGTCGGTGGTGTCCACCGCCATCGCCTGGCTGGTCATCAGGCCGTCGCGCACGCCGAAGTCGGCGAAGGCGCAGCGCAGGGGGATCTGCTTGTCGCCGGTCACCAGGAATTTCAGCGATTCGGTGATGTCCAGCCCCGCCAGTTCCATTACCAGGTTGCCGACATGGCCGCGGCCCATCGCCAGGCCGACCTTGCCACTGCTGCTGCCGAGCATTGCGGCGACCGAGTTGCCGTGGCCGCTCAGGTCCACCTCGCCGCCGATGCCACCCTTGGCCTGTTCAGCCAGCTTGGCGCCAGGGAACAACTGGCCCAGCTGCACGCCGCGCACGCTGGCCTTCAGCGCGGTGCTGATCTGCGGACGGCGCGCGTCCATGCGGATCGTGCTGCGGATGTCGCCGCCGGCGACGCCGAAGTTCAGCGGGTCCAACCGCAGCACGCCGTCATCCAGCAACAGGTGCGCATCCATGTCGTCCAGCGGCAACGAAGGGGCGTTGATGCGGTGGGCCTTCCAGCGCACGTCGGCATCCATGGCGCGCAGCTTGCCCAGGTTGTAGGGCGTGTCGGGCAGCACCCGTGCACGGGCGGCAATCCGTGCGGCCTCGGCCTTCTGCTCTGCGTTGGCCGTTTCGCCGCCGCCGGTTTTTGGCGGGGCGCCGACGAAGCCGGCAAGGTCATCAAAGTCCAGGCGCCTGGATTGCAGCGTGGCGGTCAGCCGTGGACGATCGCGTCCCACCTCGAACTGCAGGTTGCCCCCCAGGTCGCTGTCGCCGACCTTGCCAGTGAAGCTGTCGTAACGCCAGACGTCGTGGTTGCGTTTGAGGCGTCCGTTCAACGCATAGGGCGGTGAGGGCGGGATGGCGATGCCGAGCAGAGGATAGAGATCGGCCAGGTCCTGGCCGCTGAGCGCGAACTGCAGGTCGAACACGCGCAGCTGGAAGGGGTTGGTCAGCGTGCCACTGGCGACTGCGTGAGTGGCGCCGGCCCGGCCATCGAGATGGATGCGGAACGGGTGGTCGCTGTCGGTCAGTTCCAGGGGGGATTCAGTGCCGCCGCGCAGCGTGAACGGATTGCCCTGCCAGCGGCCTTTACCCTGCACCAGCAGCGGTGGCGCAGTGTCGGCCTGCTTCGGTTGGCCGCTGCGCACGTCCACGAGGATGTCGGTGCGGCCCAGCGTGTCGAGGAACTGCAGGCGACCGTCGTCGATGCGCAGCCGCTTGAGTTGGGGGCTTGCCCCGCCGGTGCTGCCGCCGAGGAAATCCCAGTTGCCCGGGTCTCCCTTGCGCGGTGCGGTTTCCAGCAGCACATCCGGCCGGGTCAGGCGTACTTCGGGCAGCTGCACGCTGCCGCGCAGCAGGGGCCACACCCGCACATCGATCTCGACGCGGTCCGCCGTGGCCATGGCGGGCTGTTTTGCCCAGCTGGCATTGGCGAAGGTGATCGCATCGGCGCGGATCGTGCTGGTGCGGCCGAGGTCGACATCCAGGTTCCCGATGTGCAGTGCGCGGCCGGTGCGTGCCTGCACCGCACGCTCCACGGGCCCCTTGAACCAGTTCCAGTCCCACAACGCGAACAGCACCAGTATTGCCGCCAGCATGAAGACCAGGATCGTCAGCCAGCGCCGGCCACGTGGGCCGGGACGGCGGAGGCGCCAGCGGTGCGTGCGCTTTGCAGCAGGGGAGGCGGCAGCATTCACGCTGCCATGGTTGCCCCCTCTTCGTGGACAGGGCGCGAAGCGTCCATGTGCATGGCGTGCACGCGCTGCGTTCGAGCGGTCGTTTACAACACCTGCATGGTGACCGCGACAAAGTGGCAGACACTGCCGCCGATCACGAACAGGTGCCAGATCGCATGCGAGTACGGGATCGATTCACGGTGGTAGAAATAGGTGCCCAGCGTGTACGACAGGCCGCCGGCAAACAGCCAGGCGAGGGTGCCACCGTCGATCGAGGCCCACATCGGCTTGATCGCCACGATCACCAGCCAGCCCATGGCGATGTAGATCACCGTGGAGAGCACCTTGAAGCGGCCGGTGTAGAACAGCTTGAACACCACACCCGCCAGCGCCAGCGCCCAGATCGCAGTGAACAGGCCCCAGCCCCACGGACCGCGCAGGCCGATCAGGGTGAACGGGGTATAGGTGCCCGCGATCAGCACGTAGATCGCGCAGTGGTCGAACACCTTCAGCCGGCCCTTGGCGACCGGATGCTGGATGGCGTGATACAGGGTGGAGGCGGTGTACAGAAGCAGCAGCGCGATACCGAATACGATCGCGCTGGCCAGCTGCCAGCCGTCGCCGTAGATCGCAGCCAGGGTGATCAACACCGCACTGGCGGCCAGGGCGAATACCGCGCCCAGGCCATGGGTCAGGGCGCTGGCGACTTCTTCACGGATTGAAGCAATGGACGTCGTGGACATGGGCATGGGCGTTGTTCGCGGGGAGGGGGACCCGCGTCCCCCTATCATCGCCGCGATGGCCGCCATGTGCACGCCCGTCACCGTATGGGGGATGAATCCGCGCCTATCCACGCATGGCGTGGATCTACCAGGCGCGGATCCGCCTCCGTGGCATCAGCCCACCGAAACGGTATGCGCCGCTTCGCGGGTGGCCGAGAAGCGCACGTCCGGCGAGCGTTCCTGCGCCAGCTGCAGGTTGACCCGGGTCGGCGCCAGGTAGACCAGGTGCCCGGCCGCATCCAGGGCCAGGTTCAGCGCGTTCTTCTCGCGGAATTCTTCCAGCTTCTTCTCGTTGCTGCAGTGGACCCAGCGCGCGGTGGTCACACTGACCGGCTCGAAGGTGGCTTCCACGCCGTACTCGTCCTTCAGGCGGTAGGCGGCCACGTCGAACTGCAGCACACCCACCGCACCCAGGATCAGGTCGTTGCTGGTGAGGGGGCGGAAGAACTGGGTTGCGCCTTCCTCGGACAGCTGGGCCAGGCCCTTCTGCAGCTGCTTGAGCTTGAGCGGATCGCGCAGGCGTGCGCGACGGAACAGTTCCGGGGCGAAGTTGGGAATGCCGGTGAAGGTGACCGCTTCGCCTTCGGTGAAGGTATCGCCGATGGAGATGGTGCCGTGGTTGTGGATGCCGATCACATCGCCCGGCCACGCCTCGGCCGCGATCTCGCGATCGCTGGCCATGAAGGTCAACGCGTTGGCCAGCTTCATTTCCTTGCCGGTGCGCACGTGGAAGGTCTTCATGCCGGCGCTGAAACGGCCCGAGCAGACCCGCATGAAGGCCACGCGGTCACGGTGCTGCGGGTCCATGTTGGCCTGGATCTTGAACACAAAGCCGGTCAGCTTGTTCTCTTCCGGTGCGATCTGGCGGCCGGTGGTGGAGCGCGCCTGCGGCGATGGCGCGTGCTCGACGAAGAAGTCCAGCAGTGGCTGCACGCCGAAGTTGTTCACGCCCGAGCCGAAGAACACCGGGGTCTGCTTGCCGGCGCGGTAGGCGTCCAGGTCGAACGGGTGGCTGGCGCCCTGCACCAGTTCCAGCTCGTCGCGCAGGTCGGCCAGCATCTGTGCACCGATCTTCTCGGCCAGGCCGGGGGCATCGATGGACGGGAAGATGGTGGAATCCTGGCGGGTGAAGTTGCGGCCCGGCTCATACAGGTGCACTTCGCCGGTCAGCAGGTGCACCACGCCCTTCAGGCGCTGGCCCATGCCGATGGGCCAGGTGACCGGGGCGCACTGGATGCCCAGCACGGTTTCCACTTCATCCAGCAGCTCGATCGGGTCCTTGCCCTCGCGGTCGAGCTTGTTGATGAAGGTCATGATCGGGGTGTCGCGCAGTCGGCAGACTTCCATCAGCTTGATGGTGCGCTCTTCCACGCCCTTGGCCACGTCGATCACCATCAGCGCCGAGTCCACCGCAGTCAGCACGCGGTAGGTGTCCTCGCCGAAGTCGGCGTGGCCGGGGGTGTCGAGCAGGTTGACGATCTTGCCTTCGTACGGGAACTGCATCACCGAGGATGTGACCGAGATGCCGCGCTCCTTTTCCAGTGCCATCCAGTCGGAGGTGGCGTGGCGGGCGGCCTTGCGGCCCTTGACCGAACCGGCCATCTGGATCGCGCCTCCGAACAGCAGCAGCTTTTCGGTCAGCGTGGTCTTGCCGGCGTCAGGGTGGGAAATGATGGCGAAGGTGCGGCGACGCGACGCTTCGTTGGCGACTTCGGACATGGCAGTGGCGCCCGCCCGGGGCGCTATTCAAAGAGATAAGCGCCCGATTATACCGGCCGGGGCCGGTCAGCGCCCGGTACCGCCGTCTGCTTCGCCCTGGCGGGCGAACTGCAGCTGTCCCTGCCCGGCGAAGATGCGCACCGGCACCGAGCGCAGGCCCATGCCGCGGTTGACCTGCACCACGAAGTGCAGGTGCGGCGCAGTGCTGTAGCCGCTGTTGCCGGACAGGCCGATCGGTTGCCCGGCTCCCACCGCCTGGCCGCGGCGCACGCGCATGCCGCCGTCCTGGAGGTGGCCGTACAGGGCCATGCTGCCGTCGCTGTGCAGCACGCGGATGAAATTGGCACGGGCACCATCGCGCACGCGGTCCTGGCCATTGCCACGGAAGCCATCCTGGATCTGCATCACCGTGCCCTCGCGCGCGGCCAGCACCAGGGTGCCCTCCGGCAGTGCGAAGTCGACCGCGTCGCGGTTCTCCTCGTCGTCATGGCTGAATCGCCCCTGCGGAGCCTGGTCCACACGCAGGCGGGCCGCATCGAACGGCAGGCGATAGGCGACATCTTCGGCCTGTGCGGCCGGGTTGCCCGGCACCGACTGCAGTCGCAGATCCAGCATGCGGCCATCGATCGGGGCGGGCAGGTGGCCGACCACCAGGCTGCTGTCGCCCTGGATCAGCGACTCGACCGGGAGGCCTTCGACCGGGTGTCCGGGGGCGGCGCGCAGCTGGATCTGCAGCGGCCCTGCCAGCCCGTTGTCGATCCGCGCCTGCCATTGCGTACCGACCGGCTGCAGGCGCAACTGGGCCATGGGGGCGGCGCCCTCGGCACTGCCTGCGCGGGTGGTACGGGCGGAAGGGGGAGCCAGTCCCCAGCCCTGGCGCCAGTCGCCGGCGTGTACGGTCGCGCTCGCCAGCAGAGGCAACAGCAGGCAGGACAGGGGCAGGCGCGGCATCGGGGTTTCCAGCGAGAGGACCGCCGGGACTGTACCCGATCCTGAACGAGGCGACCGGGACGGCTCTCGCAGAGTGACCCTGGAATATCTATCGCTTTATCCGCATGAAGGGATTGACAGTGCCGGAAAGGGCTGGCATCGTGACTCCACCATCGAGACCGGCAGAGGGACAGGCCCTTTGAAGCCGGGGCAGCCCGCAGGCGCGCAAGCGTCTGCGTAGGTGCCAAATCCTGCGGGGACCGTGGCGTCCACCGAAAGATGGTTCGAACCATGCACCGCACGTGCATCTCGAACGCGGGCCCCGCGAAGGCTCGATGGCCGATTCCCCAACCGGATCCCGCCATGAGCTTCGCCGCCAGCACCGCCATTCGCCCCGAACCCTTTGTCCCCGTCAGCGTGCCGGTCGCAGACCGCGTGCATGCCGAGCGCGGCGAGTTCGCCGCAGTGTTGTCGATGCGTCACGCAGGTCCCAGTCCGGTGCGCCTGCGCTATGAATGGGTCGGCCCGGCCAATGCGCCGGTGGTGGTACTGGCCGGTGGCATTTCCGCCCATCGCCACGTGGCGTCCAATGCACAGTTCAGCGAGAAGGGCTGGGCCGAAGGCCTGGTCGGCAGCGGGCGCGCGCTGGATCCGCAGCTGCTGCGCGTGCTGGCCGTCGATTTCGTCGGTGCCGACGGTGCGCTGGACGTGCCGATCGATACCGCCGATCAGGCCGACGCATTGGCGCTGGTGCTGGATCATCTCGGCATTCGCGCGCTGAAAGCCTTCGTCGGCTATTCGTATGGCGCGCTGGTCGGCCAGCAGTTCGCGATCCGGCATCGTGCCCGCGTGCGCCAGTTGGTGCTGGCCAGCGGTGCGCATCGTCCGCACCCTTATGCCGCCGCCTGGCGCGCATTGCAGCGTCGCGCGGTCGCGCTGGGCCAGCTGCAGTGCGGCGAAGACCACGGCCTGGCCCTGGCGCGGCAGTTTGCCATGCTCAGCTACCGTACCCCGGAAGAATTCGGCGAGCGCTTCGATGCCGCACCGGAAGTGATCAATGGCCGCGTGCGCGTGGCTGCCGAAGACTATCTCGACGCGGCCGGCGCGCAGTACGTCGCGCGCACGCCGGTGACCGCTTACCTGCGCCTGTCCGAATCGATCGATCTGCACCGCGTCGACCCGGCCGCGATCCTGCCGCCGACCGTGGTGGTGGCCGTGGAGGGCGACCGCCTGGTGCCGCTGGCCGACCTGGTCGGCCTGGTCGAAGGGCTGGGCCCGCGCGGCAGCCTGCGCGTTCTGCGCTCGCCCTATGGCCACGACGCCTTCCTCAAAGAAACCGATCGCATTGACGCGATCCTCGCCACCGCCTTCCGTACTTCTGGAGAGTCCGCATGAGCCTGCACGCCAACGAGCCGTCCTGTAGCCGCACCACTGCCGCTGTCCGTGCCGGCATCGATCGGGACACTGCGCATGGCGCGGTCACGCCGCCGATCGTGCTGTCGTCGAACTTCAGCTTTGAAGGTTTCGGCAACAAGCGCCAGTACGACTACACGCGCAGTGGCAACCCGACCCGCGACCTGTTGGGCGAGGCGCTGGCGGAACTGGAGGGCGGCGCCGGTGGCGTCATCACGGCGACCGGCATGGGCGCGATCAACCTGGTGCTGAACGCACTGCTGCAGCCGGGCGATACCCTGGTGGTGCCGCACGATGCGTACGGCGGCAGCTGGCGCCTGTTCAATGCGCTGGCCAGGAAGGGCCTCTTTGAACTGGTCACCGCCGACCTGACCGATCCGCGTGCACTGGCGCAGGCGTTGGCCACCCAGCCGAAGCTGGTGCTGGTCGAAACGCCGTCCAACCCGCTGCTGCGCATCACCGACCTGCGCTTCGTCATCGATGCCGCGCACAAGGCCGGCGCACTCGTGGTGGTCGACAACACGTTCCTGTCGCCAGCGCTGCAGCAACCGCTGTCGTTCGGTGCGGACCTGGTGCTGCACTCCACCACCAAGTACATCAACGGCCACAGCGATGTGGTGGGCGGGGCAGTGGTCGCGCGTGATCCGGCACTGCACGAGCAGCTGGTGTGGTGGGGCAACGCGCTGGGCCTGACGGGTTCACCGTTCGATGCCTTCCTGACCCTGCGCGGCCTGCGCACGCTGGATGCGCGCCTGCGCGTGCACCAGGAGAACACCGCGTCGATCGTTGCCCTGCTGGACCAGCATCCGGCGGTCGGCCGCGTCTATTACCCGGGGCTGGCCGATCACCCAGGCCACAGCATCGCCACGCGCCAGCAGAGTGGTTTCGGTGCGATGCTCTCGTTCGAACTGGCCGACTGCGAAGGCGACGATCCGCATGCCGCAGTGCGTGCATTCGTCGATGGCCTGCGCTGTTTCACGCTGGCCGAATCACTGGGCGGCGTCGAAAGCCTGATCGCGCATCCGGCCACCATGACCCACGCCGCGATGAGCGCCGAAGCGCGAGCCGCTGCCGGCATCAGCGAAGGCCTGCTGCGCCTGTCGGTCGGCATCGAGGCCGAGCGTGACCTGTTGGCCGATCTCGGCGCCGCTCTGCAGCGTGCCGAAGCGGTGATTGATGCGGCTGCGCGCCGCAAACAGGCGGTGGATGCATGAGCGCGCTCGCCGCAGAGATTCCTGCTCTGGGCGTGGGACGACTGGCGCTGCTTGGCACCGGCACGGTCGGCTCGGCCTTCGTACAGCGCTACCAGGCGTTGCAGGCACGTGGGCTGGAACTGCCCAGCGTGCAGTGGCTGGCCAATTCACGCACTGCGTTGGAGATCGATCGTGACCTGGCGGTGCCGCTGGAACTGGCACGGCGTGCACCGCGCGATGGCCAGAGTTCGCCACCGTGGGCGAGTGCCGAAGGACTGGAGCGTGGCGACGTGGTGGTCGACGCCACCGCCAGCGAAGACGTAGCCGCGCGCCACGTACAGTGGCTGGCGCGCGGCGTGCACGTGGTCACTGCCAACAAGCTGGGGCGTGGTGCGCAGCTGGCACGCGCGCAGGCCATTGCCGAGCGTTGCGCAGACACGGGTGCGCGCTACGGCGACAGCGCTACCGTCGGCGCCGGCCTGCCACTGTTGAGCAGCCTGCGTGCGCTGCTGGCCGGTGGTGATCACATCCATGCCATCGAGGGCGTGCTGTCCGGTTCGCTGGCGTGGCTGTTCCATCGCTATGACGGCAAGTCGCCGTTCTCGGCGGCGGTGCGCGAGGCGCTGGCGGCCGGCTACACCGAGCCGGATCCGCGACTTGACCTGTCCGGCGAGGACGTGCGGCGCAAGCTGCTGATCCTGGCCCGCAGCAGCGGGCTGGCGCTGGATGCGTCGCAGGTAGAGGTGGATTCACTGGTGCCTGAAGCGCTGGCAGCGCTGCCGCTGGAGGATGCGGTGGCGGCGCTCGAGCAGCTGGATGCGCCGTTGCAGGCGCGCTGGCAGCAGGCGCGCGACAATGGTCGTGTGCTGCGTTTCGTTGGCCGCGTTGATGCCGAGGGTGCACAGGTGGGCCTGCGTGAGCTTCCGGCCGACCATCCCTTGGCGCAGGGCGCGGGCACCGACAACCGCGTCGCCATCCATAGTGATCGCTATCGCCTGCAGCCGCTGTTGATCCAGGGGCCGGGCGCGGGTGCGGAAGTGACTGCGGCCGCGCTGCTGGATGATGTGTTGCGGATCGTCGGCTGATCGCACCGCTCCTGTAGCCGAGCCCACGCCCCGCTGCTCCTGGCAGAATCCCCATCTTGCCGCATGAGCCGAGCGTGGGCTCGGCTCTACAGGGGCACGCTTGCCGGTCAGCGCGACTTCAACGCCTTCAACAGCGCGCTGTTGAACTGCTTCGGGTCCTGCACCTGTGGCGAATGGCCCAGTTCGGCGAACTCGATCAGCGTCGCGCCCGGAATTGCCGCGGCTGCCGCTCTGCCGAGTGCCGGATAGTTGCCCAGCGTCGCCTTCACCGTCGGCGGCGCCAGGTCACGGCCGATCGCGGTACGGTCCTTCTGGCCGATGAACAACGTGGTGGGTACCTGCAGGTTCTTCAGTTCGTACACCACCGGCTGGTTGAACACCATGTCCGAGGCCAGGGCCTGGCTCCATGCAACGGCCTGCTTGCCCGGCCCTTCATACATGCCTGACTGCATCCGCGCCCACGGCTCGTAGGCCGGCTTCCATTTGCCGTCGTAGTACACGTCCAGCTGGTAGCGGCGGATGCTGTCATAGCTGATATTCATTTCGCCGGCGTACCACGCGTCCACGCTGCGCCATGGCACGCCCAGCGCCTTCCAGTCCTCCAGCCCGATCGGGTTGACCAGTGCCAGGCTGCGCAGGTCCTGTGGGAACATCAGCGCGTAGCGCACTGCCAGCATGCCACCCATCGAATGACCGACCAGGTGCACCGGCACATCACCCAGCTGCAGTTGCTGCAGCAACGCATGGGTGTTGGCGGCCAGCTGCGCGAAGCTGTACTGGTAGCGCTCGGGCTTGCTGGATTTGCAGAAACCCACCTGGTCCGGGGCGATCACCCGGTAGCCGGCGGCAACCAGGGGCTTGATCGATTCCTTCCAGGTGGCCGCGCAGAAATTCTTGCCATGCAGCAGCACCACCACGCCGATGGGCGCCTTCTTCGGCGCGATGTCCAGGTAGGCCATCTCCAGCGGCTGTCGCTGCGATTCCAGCGCGAAGGTCTTCACTGGATAGCCGTAGTCGAAGCCCTCCAGGCGCGGCCCATAGCTGGGCGCGGCGAGGGCGGACAGCGGAAGGCAGGCAAGCAGGGCGGTAGCGATCACGCGCATGGGGCAGTCCTGGGCAGGGGAGCCCCGAGCCTAACCGCAACGCAGTGATGGTGTCGTCCGACCGGCCAGGGACAACGGGGTAGAGTCGACTGTCAGTCGACTACTCTTTGATCAGACCGCGAACATCCCGCGCTGCGCGCGATAGTCGACTGACAGTCGACTCTACCTGCGGCCCGGCGCCATCGCGCCGGGCCCGGTCGACCTCAACACTCGATGACGTTCACCGCCAGGCCACCGCGGCTGGTTTCCTTGTACTTGTCCTGCATGTCGCGGCCGGTATCGCGCATGGTCTTGATCACCTTGTCCAGCGACACCTTGTGCTTGCCGTCGCCGCGCATCGCCATGCGCGAGGCATTGATCGCCTTCACCGCACCCATCGCGTTGCGTTCGATGCAGGGGATCTGCACCAGGCCGCCAATCGGGTCGCAGGTCAGGCCGAGGTTGTGCTCCATGCCGATTTCCGCGGCATTCTCGATCTGGCTGGGATTGCCACCCAGTGCCGCGACCAGGCCACCGGCGGCCATCGAGCAGGCCACGCCCACTTCGCCCTGGCAACCCACTTCGGCGCCCGAGATCGAGGCGTTTTCCTTGTACAGGATGCCGATCGCTGCCGAGGTCAGCAGGAAGTCGAATACGCGCTGCTCATTGGCGCCGGGGCAGAAACGGTCGAAGTAATGCAGCACCGCCGGCAGCACGCCGGCGGCACCGTTGGTCGGCGCGGTTACCACACGGCCACCGGCGGCATTTTCTTCGTTCACCGCCAGTGCGTACAGATTGACCCAGTCCAGCGTGGTCAGCGGATCGCGCATTGCCGCTTCCGGCTTCGACGACAGCTCGCGGTACAGCGCCGGCGCACGACGGCCCACCTTCAGGCCACCCGGCAGCACGCCTTCCTCGCGGATACCGCGCGCCACGCAAGACTGCATTGCGCTCCAGATCTCGCGCAGCTGGGCGCGAATCTCGTCTTCGCTGCGCCAGCACTTCTCGTTCTCGAACATCAGCTGGGCAATGCTCAGGCCGCTGCGTGCGGTCTGCGCCAGCAGCTCGTCGCCGCTCTTGAACGGGTAGGGCAACGGGGTCTCATCGGGCACGATCCGGTCGTCGGCCGCGTCGTCCTGGTTGACCACGAAGCCGCCGCCGACGGAGTAGTAATCGCGGGTAGCGATTACTTCGTCCTCGGCGTTGTAGGCGGTGAAGCGCATGCCGTTGGTGTGGTACGGCAGCTTCTGGCGCTTGTTCATGCCCAGGTCGCGCTTCTCGTCGAAAGCGATCTCGTGCTGGCCCATCAGCTGGATGCGCTTGCTGCTGCGGATGCGCTCGAGCGTAGCCGGAATGATGTCCGGGTCGATCAGGTTCGGGCGCTGGCCTTCCAGGCCGAGCAGGATCGCCTTGTCGGTGCCGTGGCCGCGGCCGGTCAGCGCCAGCGAGCCATAGACATCGGCGCGGATGCGCGCGACCTCGGGCAGGCGGCCCGGATCGAGCAGCCAGCGATGGATGAATCGCTCGGCGGCCTTCATCGGCCCGACGGTGTGCGAGGAACTCGGGCCAATGCCGATCTTGAAAACGTCGAACGTGCTGACAGCCATGGATGCCGTACTGCGGGTACCGGAAGAGACCGCTATTCTAGCGGCTCACGCCGCACTTCCATGGCTGCGGCGCAGCATTTCGGCAGAGGGAGCAAAACCGGTGTTGACTCTGTTCCAGCGTGACGATTGCCACCTGTGCGACATGGCCCTGGCCGAACTGGCCAAGGCGCGGGCGCCGGAGTTCGAATCGGTGTTCCTGGATGACCAGCCGGCGCTGGAATCGCGCTACGGCGCGCGCGTGCCGGTGCTCCGCGACGAGCGCGATGACCGCGAGCTGGACTGGCCGTTCGACGCGGCCACGGTGCAGGCCTGGCTGGCCGTCGATCGGTAGTGCCGGCCGCTGGCCGGCAACCCCTCTGTTCCCGGTGATGCCGGCCAGCGGCCGGCACTACCGGAGGCGTGTTATTTCGCGTCGAACTTCACGATCGTGCTGATCGCGGTCTCATCCGGGATGGTCTTGGTATCGGCCCAGTCGCCACCGCCGACGCCGAAGTCCAGGCGCTTGACCGTGGCCTTGCCGGTCAGCACCGGCTGGGTGCCCGGCTTCCAGGTGAAGGTGAGGGTGACCGGCTTGCTGACGCCACGCAGCTCGAGGGTGCCATCGGCGGCGAACTGGTCGTTGCCGACCGCGCGGAAGCCTTTGGCGGTGTAGCGCGCAGTGGCGAACTTGCCGACGTTGAAGAAGTCGGCACCCTGCAGGGTCGAGTCGCGGTCGCTGTTGCCACTCTTGGCACCGGCCAGCGGGATCACCACGTCCAGCGAGCCGGCGGCCGGATTGGCCGGGTCGAAGCTGAGCTTGGTGGCGAAGCCCGGGAAGCTGCCGGTGAACACCTCGCCGTCGTACTTGGTCGCGAACACCAGGATCGAGCCGGCGCCGGGGGCCTGCGCATAGTCGGCAGCGAGCGCCGGGGCGGTAGCCAGCATGCCGGCCAGGGCGGCGGCCACGGCGGCCGGAGTGGTCAGTTTCAGGTTCATCGGTCAGTCCTTCTGAGGGGAGGCAAGCCAGCCGCGCGGCAACATGCGGGACAGGGTCGCATCGCGCTGGAACAGGTGGTGGTAGAAGGCGGCACCGGCATGGGCCAGTACCACCGCGATCAAGAGCCAGAAGCCGTATTCGTGGATGGCATGTGACACCGCGACAACCTGCGGGTCGGGTCCGCTCAGCTTGGGCACATCCACCAGGCTGAACCAGCGGAACGGGCGCAGGCCGCTGGCCGAGTCGTACAGCCAGCCCGACAGGGGGATGGCGAACATCAGCACATACAGCAGCACGTGGGTGGCGCTGGCGATGCGTTCCTGCCAGCTGGGCACGCCCGGCACCGGCTTCGGCGCACCGGCATACAGGCGCCAGCCCAGGCGCAACAGCACCAGCGCCAGCACCGTGATGCCGATCGACTTGTGCGCGGTATAGACCCAGAAATACTTGGGGGTCTTGGGCAGCTCGCCCATGGTCAGGCCGACCACGCCCAGGGCGAGGATCAGCAGTGCGATCAACCAATGCAGGATCTGGCTGACACTCCCCCAGGCGGCGGGGGTGTTCTTGGCGGTCATGAAAGGTCCTCTAGCGGGCCATCTTGGGGTCGGAGTGCGGAACGGGAGCGGGAGTTCCCGGGGCGTCGCTGCGGTCGAGGGTGGCTTCAGCCTCGATCCTCAACTGCACTGCATCACCGATGACGCCCGGCCAGGCGGTGATGCCGAACGCGCGTCGGCTCAGCGTGGTGCTGGCCGAGAAACCGGCGGTGCGTCGGAATGGGGGCAGGGGGTAGCGCTTGATGGCGTTGAGGGTCACGTCCAGCGTGATCTCCTGGCTGACCCCGCGCAGGGTCAGGGTGCCGATCACGTGGGCGCGCCTTGCATCGATCGGTTCGACCCGGCTGGAGACAAAGTGTGCCTTCGGGAAGCGCTCACCATCCAGCAGGCTGCGCGCCAGCGTGGCCTGGTTCCATTTGGCATCACCAAGGTCCAATCGCGACACGGGAACCTCGACGTCCAGTGTGGCTTCGCGCCAGTTGTCGGGATCGAACTGCAGGCGTCCTTCACTGCCGGAGACCGTGCCCATCGCCTGCGAGTAACCGGCGTGGTCGATGGTGAACAGCACACGGGTATGCACCGGATCGAGGCGATAGGTATCCGCATCGGCCCAGGCGGGAGCGGTGGCGAGCAGCATCGGCAGCAGGGCCAGGCAGGGACGCATCGATGGCGGGCTCCGGAAGGGGACGTTGCGATCATACGCACAGCCCCCCGCCAACGTTGCGTGCATGGCTGCAACAGTTCGTGGTGGGTCCACCGGTGGAAACAGCCTGTTGCAGCCATGAACCCGGCGCTGTGTGACAATCGGGGCAGGACAGGGGGTTCAGGATGACGAGCGGTTGGCGCCTGTGGCGCCGGGGCATCGCGGGAATGGGGCTGCTGCTGATGGCATTTGCCGCGGCGGCTGCGGCCCCGGACATGGCCGAGACACCGCGGCTGCGCCGTTTCGGTGCCGCCGAAGGCATGCCCTCGCGCATGGTGCTGGCGCTGGCCGAGGATCGCCAGGGCCATGTCTGGGCCGCCACCGATGGTGGCCTGGTGCGCTATGACGGTGGCAACCTGCGGGTGTGGGAACATGATCCGGAGCAGCCGGGCTCGCTGCCCGGCAACGAAATCGAGACCCTGCTGGTCGATCCCCTGGACCGCGTCTGGGTCGGCATCAATGGCAAGGGCGTGGCCCGGCTGGATGCCGACCGCGAACGCTTCAAGACCTTTGATACCGTCAACGGCCCCTGCATGAGCCAGTTCTGGACGCTGGCCTACGCCGAGGATGCACTGTGGATCGGCACCAGCGGCCATGGCGTCTGCCGTTTCGGTGAAGATGGCAGCCTGCGCTTCTTCGAGCATGATCCGGCCCGTCCCGAGGGATTGCCCAGCAATACCATCTACAGCAGCCTGGTCGATGCGCAGGGACGCCTTTGGATCGGCACCGAGGCGGGCATTGCGCGCTGGAACGGGACTGGGTTCGAGGCTGTCGCACCGCGCGAACTGGGGGCGCTGAGCGTGTTGCGCCTGAGCCGCGACCCCGACGGCTCGATCTGGGCCGGCAGCCAGAATGACGGCCTCTACCGTATCGACCCGCAGGACCGGGTCAGTCGTCCACGCTGGGCCGACAGTGCGCGCCTGCGTTCGGCGCTGGTGCTGGCTGATCGCCAGGGCGGTTACTGGGCAGGCACCTCCGATGGCCTGTTGCGTGGAGATGCCAGCATGCTGCGGCGGCTCGATGGCGACCGCGGCAGTGGTTTCCTCACTGCCCAGAGTGGTGTGCTCGATCTGCTGCAGGACCACGAGGGCGGATTGTGGGTGGCGCTGCTGACCCAGGGCCTGGCCTACCTGCCCCCGGACTGGCGCCGGTTTTCGATCTGGAACCAGCTTGACGGCAAGCCGCTGGACAGCCAGTACCTGTTGAGTGCAGCCAGCGATGGCCAGAACTACTACGTTGGCTCGGCACATGGCGTGTACCAGCTGGATGCGCAGGGGACCCTGCGGTTGCTGGCCAGCGATCGCGAGATTGGCAGCGGGGCGGTGTGGTCGGTGCTGCCGCGGCCGGACGGGCGCCTGTGGCTGGGGCGTGCCGGCCGCATCAGCGTGTACGACCCGGCCACCGGCGCGTTGCACGATTGGCGTATCGACGGGGGCGCGGACCTGCGCCAGCGCGTCGATCTGATGCGGCAGGCCCCCGATGGCACGGTCTGGCTGTCGGTGATGAACCTCGGCCTGCAGCAACGCAGTGCCGACGGCCGCATACTGCGCAGCTACCCGCTGGAGGATTTCCGCAAGACGGCCGATTCACCGATTGAGCAGATCCGCTTCGATGCCCAGGGCAAGGCCTGGGTGATGGGCGACATGGGGATCTGGCGTGAACAGGCCGGGCGCTTCGAAGCGGTGCCGGGCGTTTCGCGCGGGCTGATCTATGACCTGGTGTGGGTCGATCCGCAGCAGCTGTGGCTGGCCCGGCAAGGTGCGCTCGAGCGCTATCAGTGGGATGGCATGAGCCTGCGCCTGATCCAGCGCATTGATGGCAGTGCGGGCGTGCCGCCGGTGAGCATGGGGGGGCTGGCGTTGGCCGAAGACGGCCGCCTGTGGGCGACCACGCCACGTGGCCTGCTGCGATGGGATCCGAAAGCGCGCCGCCTGCAGCAGTTCAACGAACGCGATGGCCTGCCGGACGCCGAGTTCACCAGCCGGCCGCCGGCGGTGAATGCCGACGGTCGCGTGCTGGCGGTGGCCCAGACCGGCCTGGTCGAGTTCGATGTGAATGCCGCCGATACCACGCTGCCGCCTTCGTCACTGGTGATCGCCGAGGTCCGCGTGCGGCGCGATGATGCCCGTGGCTGGCAACCGCTGCCGACCAGCGGCACGTTGTTGCTGGGGCCGGATGACCGTGACCTGCAGATTGATGCGCGGCTGCTTTCCTATGCCAACCCGCAGGGCAACCGCTACCGCTTCCGGGTGCAGGGCTACGACCAGAACTGGGTGGAGCAGGGCGGTGACGGCCAACGCACGCTGTCGCGGCTGCCGACCGGCAGCTACGTCATTGAAGTCCAGGCGGCGACGGCCAGTGGCGCCTGGACACCTTCGCAGCGGCTGCAGGTAAAGGTTTTGCCACCCTGGTGGCGCAGCGGCATGGCGATCTTCGGCTACCTGCTGATCGGCTCGTTGCTGCTGCTCATCGTGGTGTGGTCGATCCGTGCGCGGCTGCGCCGCCGCCAGCAATGGCAGTTGACCGTGCACAAGCAGCAGCTGGCGGAGCAGGCATCACAGGCCAAGAGCCGGTTCCTGGCCACGCTGGGCCATGAGGTGCGCACGCCGATGACCGGCGTGCTCGGCATGAGCGAACTGCTGCTGGCCACCCCGCTGGATCCAGTGCAGCGCAGCTATGCAGGCTCGATCCAGCAGGCGGGCAGCCACCTGCTGCGGCTGGTCAATGACGCGCTGGATCTGGCCCGCATCGAGGCCGGCCGGCTGGAGCTGGACCTGCGCCCGTTCGATCTGGCCAGCCTGCTCGACCAGGTGCAGGCGTTGATGCAGCCGATGGCAACGCAGCGCAATCTGGAGTTCCGCCGTGGGGACATTCCACCTGGGCCGATCAGCGTCAGTGGCGACGAGATGCGCGTGCGGCAGATCCTGCTCAATCTGCTGGGCAATGCAATCAAGTTCACCGAGCGCGGGCACGTCGGCCTGGCCGTGCGGCTGGAAGACAACGGTGGCGGCCTCTGCTTCGAAGTGCATGACACCGGCCCGGGCATCAACGCCGAGCAGCAGGACCGCCTGTTCCATCGCTTCGAACAGGCCGATGGCCCGCGCACCGCGTCGCGCTATGGCGGCAGCGGGCTGGGCCTGGCGATCTGCCAGGAGCTGGCCGTGGCCATGAACGGGCGCATTGAAGTGGACAGCCAGCCGGGCAAGGGCGCCCGCTTCCGGGTATGGCTGCCGCTGCCCTGGAACCGGCAGGCCGCCAATGCGCCGGGCGAATTGCCGGTACTGCCGATGCTGCCGCCACTGCGCATCCTGCTGGTGGAGGATGACGCGACCGTGGCCGAGGTCATCGCCGGCCTGCTGCGTGGCCGTGGCCACGACGTGGTGCACGTGCTGCATGGTTTGGGCGCGCTATCGGAGATCGCCACCGATGGCTTTGACGTGGGCCTGCTTGATCTGGATCTGCCGGCGCTGGACGGCACCGCCATCGCCCGGCAGCTGCGCACCATGGGCTATGAACTTCCCTTGGTGGCGGTCACTGCACGGTCCGACGCCTACGCCGAGACCCAGGTCCTGGCGGCTGGGTTCGATGGCTTCCTGCGCAAGCCGGTGACCGGTGACATGCTGGTGACTGCCATTGCCCAGGCGCGCGCAAAACGACAAACCGCCCTTTGAATGCGCCAGCGCCGGGCGTGAACGTCGCGACTTTCGGTTTACCATGCCGACGCCCGTAGTGCGGGAATCATCAGAAGCAGCGTGAGGAGGCAATCGGTGGTGTATCTGCGGGCGGCGATGCTGCTGCTGGTCCTCCTGTGCGGCCTGTCACCCGCTGCGGCGCAGCCGGTGCCACCGAACCCGCGCCAGGTGACGGTGTTCGACGGCTTGCCGTCCAACACCGTGAACCGCATGGCCGAGGATCGTTACGGTTACCTCTGGATCGCTACCAATGACGGCCTGGCCCGCTACGACGGGCGCAACTACCGGATCTGGCGCTCGGAAGACGGCCTGCGCGACAACCGCATCTGGACGGTGCTGGTCGATGCCCGCAACCAGCTCTGGATCGGCACCGAGAACGCCGGCCTTGTACGGATGTCGGCCGATCGCCGCCAGCTGCACTTCTACGACCGCAGCAGCCAGCCGTTGATGGGCACCAACACGGTCTGGAGCCTGGCCACCACGCCGGATGGTTCGGTCTGGTTCGGCACCCACGAAGGTGGTCTGTACCGCCTGGACAACCAGGACCGGTTGCAGCGCTTCCTGCCTGAAGCGAACAACCCGCGCAGCCTGCCGGCGGCATCGGTGCCGTACCTGGCCACCCTGGCTGACGGCAGCCTGTGGATCGGCACCAAGCATGGCGTCGCGCGCTGGACCGGCACGGACTTTGAGCGGGTCGGGGCCGGCATCATTCCCAGCCTGCTGATCAATGGCTTGACGGCCGAATCCGATGGCAGCCTTTGGATCAGCACGATGGCCGGTGCCATGGTGCGCCGTCCCGATGGTCGTTTCGAGGCACCGTCCTGGAAGCTG
Source organism: Stenotrophomonas sp. YJH_SMC_46 (assembly GCF_059370315.1). Classification (NCBI taxonomy): domain Bacteria; kingdom Pseudomonadati; phylum Pseudomonadota; class Gammaproteobacteria; order Lysobacterales; family Lysobacteraceae; genus Stenotrophomonas; species Stenotrophomonas sp. YJH_SMC_46. The sequence continues at coordinate 80,446 of NZ_JCAFTO010000007.1, read as the reverse complement.
CCCGAAGGCGAGCAGGTGCTGGGCATGATGCTGCGCGACGAGCAGGGCGGGCACTGGCTGGACACCCGCACCGGCCTCGGCCGGGCGGTCGATGGCCAGTACCAGGCCGTGCCCCTGTACAGCGCGGTGGCACGTGGCCCGGTGCGCCCGAACTGGACAGGTGCCTACGAGGATCGCGAGGGCGGCATCTGGTTGGCCAGCACGAATGCCGGCCTGTGGCACCTGTTGCCGCGCTGGTGGCAGTTCTCGGTGCTGTCGCGGCTGGAGGACGACCCGCGCTCGCTGCGCAATGCCTTCGTGCTGGGCACCAGCCCCTCCAGCAATGGCGGCATCTGGACGGTCGGCAGCCACGGCGCGCTGGACCGCTTCGATCCGAAGACCGGCAGCATCGAACAGCACCGTACCTGGGTCAACGGCATGCACTGGCTGACCTCGGTGCGCGAGGATCGCCGCGGCCAGGTCTGGATCGGTTCCAACGACGCACTGCTGCGCTATGACCCGAAGCGGCGTGATCTGCGCCGCTGGGGCCGGGATGCCGGCGCCGACGCGACCATGGAAGGAGTCATCGAATCCATGATGACCTGTGATGGTGACAGTCTCTGGCTGATGCTGCCGTCGGGGCTTCAGCAACGCGATCTGGATGGGCGCCTGCGGCGCCAACTGGATAATGGCCAGCGTGGATTGCAGCAGGGCCAGCTCAATCTGGACGTGGAATGCGGGCCACAGGACCATATCTGGCTGGCAAGCAGCCGTGGCCTGCTGCAGTGGCTGCCGGAAAGCGAGCGTTTCCAGCCGGTGCCGGGTGCGCCGGCGACCGCGATCCATGCACTGCACGTGGGCACCGATGGCCAAGTCTGGCTGTCCGAAGATGGCCGCCTGTCGCGCTACCGCTGGAGCCAGGGCCGGCTGGAGCGGCAGGCCGTGATCGGTGCAGAGCAGGGCTACCCGGCGATCTCCGCCTCGGGGCTGGTGGTCGATGCGCAGGGGGTTGCGTGGGCAACCAGTGCGCGTGGCCTGGTGCGCATCGGGGCCGACGGCCAGAGTGTGCGCCTGTATGGCGTGCACGATGGCCTGCCGAGCCAGGAATTCCGCGAACACACGCTGGTGATGTCGGCAGACGGTCATCTGGTGGCAGGTACACCGGCCGGTGTGGTGGTGTTCGACCCGAAGCAGGTACGTCCGTCGATGCGGCGTGCGCCGCTGGTGATCGAGCGGGTGGAGGTGCGCCGCAACGAGCAGGTGCTGGACCTCACCCACGACGCGCCGTTGCAGATCGCCGACGGCGACCGCGATCTGCGCATCGTCGCGCGCCTGTTGTCGTTCGCCGATTCGGCGTCCAACACCTATCGTTACCGCTTGGCCGGCTATGACCCGGACTGGGTGGAAGTGGGGCCGGCCGGTGAGCGCTTGTTCTCGCGGCTGGCACCGGGCAGCTATCGGCTGGAAGTGCAGGCGCGGTCGGCTGACCATGTCTGGTCACGTGTGCAGAGCCTGGAATTCCGCGTGCAGCCACCGTGGTGGCGCAGCTTGTCCGGCCTGTTGATGCTTGCCTCGTTCGCGCTGCTGCTGACCAGCTGGTTCGCCTGGCTTTACCGTCGGCGCCTGCAACGTCGCCACGCCTACCAGCTTGCGCTGCACAAGCAGGAACTGGCCGAACAGGCGTCGGCGGCCAAGACCCGCTTCCTGGCCAATCTTGGCCACGAGATACGTACACCGATGACCGGTGTGCTGGGTATGAGCGAGCTGCTGCTGGCCTCGCCGCTGGATCCGCAGCAGCGTGGCTATACACAATCGATCCGCCATGCCGGCGAGCACCTGCTGCATCTGGTCAACGATGCGCTGGACCTGGCGCGGATCGAATCGGGCCGCCTGGAGCTGCAGCACAAGCCGTTCGCACTGGGCAGCCTGCTGCAGGACCTGGCCGCGCTGATGGGGCCGTTGGCGGCGCAGAAGGGCCTGCGTTTCACGCTCGACAACCAGCTGCCCGCCGGCCTGCAGGCCAACGGCGATGCAATGCGGGTACGGCAGATCCTGTTGAACCTGCTCTCGAATGCGGTCAAGTTCACCAGCCGCGGCACCATCACCCTGCACGCCCGCAGCGACGCCGAACTGCGATCGCTGCATTTCGAAGTGCGCGACACCGGCCCGGGCATCAGCCAGGAACAGCAGCAGCGCCTTTTCCGCCGCTTCGAGCAGGCCGATGGCGCACGCACCGCTGCACAGTACGGTGGCAGTGGCCTGGGCCTGGCAATCTGCCGCGAACTGGCGCATGCCATGCAAGGGCGGATCCAGGTGGAGAGCCAGCTCGGTCGTGGCACCTGCTTCGGCGTGACGTTGCCGTTGCCGATGGTGGTCGATGCCCATGCCGAGGCAGAGGGTGATACGCACCGCCAGGAAGCGGCCAACATGCCGCCATTGCGGGTACTGCTGGTGGAAGACGACGCGACCGTGGCCGATGTGATACGCGGGCTGCTGAGTGCGCGTGGGCATGAGGTGGTGCATGCAGGCCATGCGCTGGCGGCGCTGCGCGAGATCAGTGCCGGCGATTTCGACGTCGGCCTGCTGGACCTGGACCTGCCGGGCCTGAGCGGTTTCGAACTGGCCCAGCACCTGCGCAACCAGGGCTACATGCTGCCGCTGCTTGCCGTGACCGCGCGGACCGATCCGGACCTGCAGCAGCAGGTGGAAGCGGCCGGCATCGGCGGTTTCCTGCGCAAGCCGGTGACCGGTGAACTGCTGCTGGAAGCGATCGCCAGGGTCATGGGGCGGTAGGGTGCGGCGGCAGGGCCTGCGGCCCTGCACCTGCTGCAAGCCGGAGCAACAGCAACAGCCGAAGCAAAAGCTGGCTTCCTGTGGGATGGCGGGGTGGGTCCGGTTACGGGGGACGCTGCAAGTCCCCCTCCGGGGCCCGGCCCAGCCGCTGGCGGCTGTGCGTTCGGGCGCTTGCGAAGCAGTGCTTCGCAAGCAAAGCGCCCTCACCCATGTAAGCTCGGTCGCCGCTTGCTCGTGTGCGCTTTCCTGCGCACACGGCAAGACCGGGGTTGGGCGTCCTGCCCAACCCGTCGGGCGCATGCGCCCGACCCATGCGGCTCACGCCCCCGCAACCGGACCCACCCCGCCTTTGACAGATTCTCGCGAGCTGCCGGCGCCCTGTGTGGAGCCGAGCCATGCTCGGCTCAAATCTCACAGATATCGAAATGTTCGATTTCAATGGACGTTCATCCACGCATGGCGTGGATCTACCCAATCGCGAAATCTGTCAGAGGTGGGGCGGTGTCGCAGTGCGGGGTGTCAGCCGCATGGATGCGGCTGACAAGCCCCCATGGACGGGTTCACGGCGTCCCCGCGCTGCGACACCGCCCCGCCATACCACGGAATGCCTGCTTTTGCCGTTGCTGTTGCCTTGGCTTGAAGCCTCTGCAGGTGCAGGGCGCAGCCCTGCCGAACCACCCTCACTCCGCGACGTGCTCGACCTGCCGTGGCTCCGGCTTGGTATCCGGCAGCTGCCAGAAGATCATCGTCGAGGTCAGGGTGATCGCGCCCACACAAAGGAACGTGGCATGCAGCGCGGCGGTCGCGCTGTTGCTGTCCAGGTGGTTGCCGAACGCGGCCAGCAGGCTGCCGGCCGCCGCAGCACCGAAACCGGCGGCGAGCATCATCACCATCGACAGCAGGCTGTTGCCGGAACTGGCGAACTCGCGGTCCAGGTCGCGCAGGGTTACGGTGTTCATCACGGTGAACTGCAGCGAATTGACCGCACCGAAGAACGCCAGCTGCAGCAGGCGCCAGGCCAGGTGCTGGCCCGGTGTCATCAGGATGAAGCTGGCCATCGCCAGGCCCACCAGCACGGTGTTGACCATCAGTACGCGGCGGTAGCCGTAGCGCTCGACCAGCTTTACCGCCAGCTTCTTCGACACCATGCCGGCCGCCGCCACCGGCACCATCATCAGGCCGGCGTTCATCGGGCCCAGGCCCAGGCCGACCTGCAACAGCAACGGGATCAGCATCGGCATGGCGCTGCTGCCGATGCGCGAGAACAGGTTGCCGAGGATGCCGATGCGGTAGCTGGGCACGCGGAACAGCGCCAGCGAGAACAACGGCGCGGTGGAGTTGGCGGCGTGCAGCCAGTAACCCACCAGCGCGGCCAGGCCGGCCACGGTCATCAGCATCACCAGCGCGTGTGGCGTGCCGAGTCCGGAGATGCCGTCCAGCGCCAGCGACAGCACCACCATCGCGAAGGCCAGCATGACGTAGCCGCGCAGGTCGAAGCGGGTGCGATGGCTGGCGTAGTGGTCGGGCATGATCTTCATCGCGGCGATGAAACCGATCACGCCGATCGGCAGGTTGATCAGGAACACCCAGTGCCATGAGGCGATCTCGACCAGCCAGCCGCCCAGCGTGGGGCCGATCAGCGGGCCAACCAGCGCGGGGATGGCGATGAAGCTCATCGCGCGCAGGAAATCCTCGCGTGGCACCGAGCGCATCACTGCCAGCCGGCCGACCGGCAGCAGCATCGCACCGCCGATGCCCTGCAGCACGCGCGCACCGACCAGCTGGTGCAGGTGCTGGGCCAACGCGCAGGCCAGCGAGCCGAGGGTGAACAGGATGATCGCCACCAAGAAGGTGCGCCGGGTGCCATAGCGGTCGGCAATCCAGCCCGAGGCGGGAATGAAGGTGGCCACCGCCAGCGCATAGCTGAACACCACCGACTGCATCTGCAGCGGGCTCTCGCCCAGGCTGGCCGCCATCGCCGGCAACGCCGTGTTGACGATGGTCGAGTCCAGCATCTGCATGAAGATCGCCAGGGACACCAGCCACAGCAGGGGACGCTGGCGGTTGTAGGTCGATGGCGATGTGGACATGGGGTGCGGCCGGTGCAGCGTGGGGGTCGCCATGATCGCGCACTGCGGGTCACGGCGCGATCAAGGTCGCGCCGTACCTGCATGCGGAATGCTCAGCGTTGGCTGTGCGCGTGCACTGCGTCGACCAGCACCTGTACATGCGCCGGGTCCATGTCCGGCGACATGCCATGGCCGAGGTTGAACACATGGCCCTCGCGCGAACCACCATTGCCAGCGGCATAAGTGTCGAGCACGCGCGCGGCAGCGGCGGCGATCGCATCCGGCGAGGCGTACAGCGTGGTCGGGTCGAGGTTGCCCTGCAGGGCGACGCGGCCGCCGGTGCGGCGCATGGCCTCATCCAGGTCCAGGGTCCAGTCCAGGCCCAGCGCGTCGGCGCCAGTCTGCGACAGTGCTTCCAGGTGCAGGCCGGTGCCCTTGCCGAACAGGATCAGCGGCGTGCGTTCGCTGCCTTGGCCACGGTCCAAGCCTTCGGCGATGCGCTGCAGGTAGCGCAGCGAGAACTCGCGGTACATCGACGGCGACAGCACGCCACCCCAGGTGTCGAACACCTGCAGCGCCTGCGCACCGGCCGCGCGCTGCGCGCCAAGGTAGGCGATCACGGCGTCGGTGGTGACCTCCAGCAGGCGGTGCAGGGCCTGCGGGTGGTTCAGTGCCATGGCCTTGATGCGCGCAAAGTCCTTGCTGCCACCGCCTTCCACCATGTAGCAGGCCAGTGTCCACGGGCTGCCGGAGAAGCCGATCAGCGGCACCTGGCCGTCCAGTTCGCGGCGGATCAGCCGTACCGCATCCATCACGTAGCCCAGGTCCTGTTCCATGTCCGGCACCGCCAGCCGGGCGATGGCGGCTTCGTCACGCACCGGGTGCCGGAACTTCGGGCCTTCGCCTTCGACGAAGTACAGCTCCAGGCCCATCGCATCGGGAATGGTGAGGATGTCCGAGAACAGGATGGCCGCATCCAGCGGGAAGCGGCGCAGCGGCTGCAGGGTGACTTCGCAGGCAATCTCCGGGGTCTTGGCCATGGCCAGGAAGCTGCCGGCCTTGGCCCGGGTCGCGCGGTACTCCGGCAGGTAGCGGCCGGCCTGGCGCATCAGCCAGACAGGGGTGCAGTCCACCGGTTCGCGGCGCAGGGCGCGCAGCAGGCGATCGTTGCGGAGAGGGCTGGTCACGATGGGCATTCCTTGGACGAAAGTTGGCAGCGGCGTCAGTCGCCGTGCGAGAGGATCTGGAAACCGCGATGCAGTTCGGCATCGCGGGCCTTCTCGAAGGCATGGCGGGCTTCGTCGGCCTGCAGGAACAGCTCGCGCCGCAGCTGCGAGCGGCCACCGACGCGACCGCTCTCGCGCAACAGTTCCCAGCCGCCGAACAGGTCCGGCTGCAGGCTCAGGCGCAGGAAGCGCGGTGCCTGCGCGCCGGCGTCGGGATGTTGCAGGTAGACGTGCATGCCGACGATTGTAGCGGGGCCAGAGTGACCCCGGCCGCAACGCGGCCGTGCCGGCCGCTGGCCGGCAATCCTGCCGCGCAGCCCGGTCGTGCCGGCTGCTGGCTGGCAATCCTCCCGCGCATCCCGGCAGAGCCGGCCGCTGGCCGGCAACCTCATGAGCGGACAAGCCGGCCAGCGGCCGGCTCTACCGGCCCGACAGCACCTTCAGCACCGCCGCCTCATCCACGTCCGGCACCACTTCGGCACGCCCCATGCCGCGCCACAGCACCAGGCGCAGGCGGCCGGCCACGTTCTTCTTGTCCAGGCGCATGCGGCCGAGCAGGGCCTGCGGGTCGAGTCCGGCCGGGATTGCCACCGGCAGGCCCAGGCGTTCCAGCAGTGCCTGCAGGCGCGCGCGGTCGGCATCGTCGGCCAGGCCCAGGTCGGTGGACAGCTTCGCCGCCAGCACCATGCCCACCGCCACCGCCTCGCCATGGTTCAGCGCATCGCGGCCGGGCGCGGAGTAGCCCTGCTCGGTTTCGATGGCATGGCCGAAGGTGTGGCCGAGGTTGAGCAGGGCACGCTCGCCCTTCTCGAATGGATCGCGCTCGACGATGGCGGCCTTGTGCCGGCAGCTGCGCGCGATGGCTTCGGCCAGCGTGGCATCCTCGCCGGCCAGCAGCGCATCGGCATGCTGCTGCAGCCATTCGAAGAACACGGCATCGCCCAGCGCGCCGTACTTCACCACTTCGGCCAGGCCGGCACGCAGCTCGCGCGCTGGCAGGCTGGCCAGCACGCGGGTATCGGCGATGACCGCGCGCGGTGGATGGAAGGCGCCGACCAGGTTCTTGCCGGCGGGAATGTCGACCGCGGTCTTGCCACCGACTGACGAATCGACCATCGCCAGCAGGGTGGTGGGCAGCTGCACGCAGTCCACGCCCCGCATCCAGCAGGCCGCGGCGAAGCCGGCGAGATCACCGACCACGCCGCCGCCCAGCGCGAACACGCAGGCATCGCGGGTGGCGCCGAGCGCAGCCAGCGCTTCGATCGCACGGCCGAATTCGGCCAGCGTCTTGGAGGCTTCGCCGGCGGCCAGCACGTGCTCGCCGACGATCAGGTCGGGGCGTGCGGCCAACAGCGTCTGCTTGGCCGACGCCAGATAGCGCGGAGCCACTTCGCTGTCGCTGAGCAGCAGCACATGGCGGCCGCGCACGTGTGAAACCAGTGCAGCGCCATCGGCCAGGGCACCGGCGCCGATGGTGATGGAGTAGGGGCGATCGCCGCCAACGGCGACCTGCAGCAAGGCGGGGGAAGTCATGTGGTCATGTCCTGGCGCTGCCATTGCGTGGCCAGCTTGACTACCAGTTGGGCAGTCGCGTCGGCAGCGGTATACGGGTCGGTATCGAGCGTGAGGTCGGCCAGTTCTCGGTACAGCGGGTCGCGCTGTGCGGCCAGATCATGCAGCACCTGCTCGCGGTCCGGGCGCTGCAGCAGCGGCCGGCCCTTGTCGCGGGCCAGGCGTTCCAGCTGCGCGGCCACGCCGACCCGCAGGTAGACCACGAAGCCGCGCCGGGCAATCAATGCGCGGTTGTCCGGATCCAGCACCGCTCCGCCGCCGGTGGAGACCAGTTGGCCTCGGCCTTCGAGCACGCGGGCCAAGGCCTGCCGCTCATGGCTGCGGAAGCCGGCTTCGCCGGCGTGCTCGAAAATGGTCGGGATGCTGGCGCCGGCGGCGTCGACGATGGCCTGGTCGACATCGATGAAGTCCAGCGTGAAGCGCTCGGCCAGGCGGCGGCCGATGCAGGTTTTGCCGGCGCCCATCGGGCCGATCAGGATCAGGTTCGGAGCAGGATTCATGCCCTCTGATGCTAACACCTCCGTGCCCCGGCCTTTACGTCCTTCACGTCAGGGTAGGCGTTCCTGCGGGGTTTCCCGCGCCAACCGGAGTACAGGCCATGACGGTCGCCAAGGTCATCGAAATCACCGCCTCCTCGCCGAAGAGCGTGGAGGACGCCGTGCGCAGCGGTCTGAAGAAGGTCTCCGAGACGGTCAAGGGCATCCAGGGCGCCTGGGTGAACGAGACCAAGGTGGTGACCAATGGCAGCGGCGAAATCACCGAATGGCGGGTCAACCTGCGGGTGACCTTCCTGGTGGAATAGGCGCGCTCAGCGCACGTCCTGCACCTGTCGCTGGCCGTCCAGCACCACCACGTGGTCGGCCAGGGCGGGCAGGGCATGCAGCGCCTGGCGGCTGACCCGCTCGTAGTACTGCACGAAGCGCTCCAGCTGTGGCCGGCTCATGCCGTGCCGGCCCGGCTGCGCGGCCTGCAGGTTCTGCTCCTGCTGCCAGCGCCAGCGTGGTACCACTGAAAAATCCGGCGGCTGCAGGAACCACAGGCGGTCGCAGCGCTGCCAGAGCGCGGGGTAGTCGCGGGCCAGCGCCTGGTTGCACCAGCGACGCCAGCGGCCGTCGGCGTCGGCTTCGCGCTCCAGTGCGTTCAACGGGCTGTCCAGCGCGGCGTCATCCTGCGCCGGCGTGCCCAGGAACCAGCCTTCGAACACCAGCAGGTCGAGGGGCTGCTCGATACGCGGCCATTGCGCTTCGTGCACGCGTTCGTCGGCCAGCTTGTCGAAGCGGGGCATCGCCAAAGGCTGGCGTGCGGTTACCGCGTCGAGCACCGCATGGGCCAGCGTCAGGTCGTGGGTGCCCGGCGGGCCGCGCGTGATCAGCAGCGGATGCACCTGGCGGGCCAGCCGCTGCCGCTGTGCGCGGGTCAGGTAGACATCATCGATGGACAGCGTGGCGGCGTTCAGGCCGCGCGACTGGGCGCGCGCCACCACCTGCGCGGCCAGCGTCGATTTGCCGCTCCCCTGCAGGCCGCTGATCGCCAATACTGGAACCGCTGCAGCGTTGCCCAGTGCATCATCCAGCACCTGTTCGGCCAATGTTTCGGGGAATCCTTTCACCTGGGGCATATACGCAGCAGCGGCCATGCAGCCACAATAGCCCAATCCGTGTGAGAAGAACGCAATCATGAGCGACCTGTACGCAGAAGCCCTGTCCACGTTTGCCGCCCTGTTCGAAGAGGCCAGGCAGAGCCGCGAGGTCGAGCCGAACGCGATGACGGTGGCCACCGCCGATACGCAGGGCCGTCCCTCGGCGCGCACCGTGCTGCTGAAGGCCTTCGACGAGCGCGGCTTCGTCTTCTATACCCACCTGGACAGCCACAAGGGCCGTGAGCTGCAGGCCAATCCGCAGGCCGCGCTGTTGTTCCTGTGGCGCAGCCTGCGCGAGGCCGGCATCCAGGTACGCATCGAGGGCCGTGTCGAGCAGGTCGCCGATGCTGAGGCCGACGCCTATTTCGCCAGCCGCCCGCGCATGAGCCAGATCGGCGCCTGGGCTTCGCAGCAGTCGAAGACGCTGGCAACGCGCGAGGAGTTCGACGCGCGTGTGGCCGAGGTCGAAGCGCGCTTCGAAGGCAAGGACGTGCCGCGCCCCGACGGCTGGAGCGGCCTGCGCGTGGTGCCTGACCGCATCGAGTTCTGGTACGGCGCGCAGTTCCGCCTGCACGAACGCTGGTGCTATGAAGCCGGCTCCGAAGGGCGCTGGAGCAAGCGCCTGCTGTACCCATAAGGCAACCCGATGCATCGCCTGCCGCAGTACCGCGTGGTGGTGTTCGTGCCGCCGGCAGCCCTGGACGCGGTGAAGCAGGGCATCCTCGCGGTGGATGCGCTCGTGGCCGGCGACTACGAGCACGGAATGTGGTGGTCGGCGCCGGGATTCGAGCAGTTCCGCCCACGCGCGGGGGCGTCGCCCGTGCAGGGTGAGGCGGGCCACACCGAAGTGGTCGACAGCGTGCGCCTGGAGTTCTGCCTGCCGCGCGATCCGCAGCGGCTGCAGCGCATCTTCGAACAGGGCATCGTGCCGCATCATCCGTGGCAGGTGCCGGTGGTGCAGGTGGAGGAAATCGAACTTCTGCTGGCCGACGCACGGCTGTTGTAGAGCCGTGCCATGCTCGGCTGCTGTTGCTCTGGCGCGTAAAGCAGTCGAGCATGGCGCGACTCTATAGGAGCGGATTGTCGCATTCAGACCCATCCGCTTCATCTGCGGGCAGGCAGCCAACCGGCACACTCCAACGGATGTCCTCGACTTCCGGAGTTGCCATGCTTCCCTGGCGTTGCCTGTTCGCCGTACCTCCCCCGCGTCGCGGCGTAGAAGCGCTCCTGCTGTTGCTCGCGCGCATCGTCGCCGGGGTGGTGTTCTGCGTGTCCGGCTGGAACAAGGTGTTCACCGAGGCGGGACGTGAGCGCATGGTGCATACGCTGGTCGATGCGGGTATTCCGTTGCCGGTATTCAGTGCGCCGGTACTCGGTGCGATCGAGTGGATTGCGGGTGGCCTGCTGGTGCTGGGCCTTTTGAGCCGCCCCTCGGCCCTGCTGCTGGCGGCGATCTGTGCGGTGGCGGCACTGACCGATGGCATCGCGCGCATTCCGGCAGGGCTTGGCGTGCTGGATTGGCTGAGCTGGTTCTTCTACCTGAGCGAAGTGCCGTTGGGCGTGCTGCTGTTGTGGATTGCCGCAGTGGGCAGTGGACGATTCGCCATCGAAGCGCGCTGACGACAGGCACCCTGTAGAGCCGAGCCCATGCTCGGCTGCTTACGCGGGAACATCAGCCGGGCATGGGCGCGGCTTTACAGGTCCTCCGCGCGCAGCCAGCGCCACAGCGTAGTGCGTGAGACGCCCAGCGCCTGCGCCATGCCCTCGCGGTCATTGCGGTGTTCCTGCAACAGTGCTTCCAGCTTAGCCCGCGGTGGGCGCCTGCCGTTGCTTTCGGCCGGCAACGCCGCGACACCTTCATGCACCAGCTCGGGTGCCAGCTGCAGCAGCCGCGCCGTATCGATCAGCCCTTCACCGGGCTGCCAGTGGATGCGCAGGCGATCGACCAGATTGCGCAGTTCGCGCACGTTTCCGGGCCACTGGGCTGCGCTCAGCACCGCCAGTGCATCCTCATCCAATGGCGCGTCGATGCCACGCAGCTGGCGGAAGAAGTGCTGTGCCAGCAGCGGGATGTCCGAACGCCTCGCCCGCAGCGAGGGCAGGGCAATCCGCAGCGCGGCCAGGCGGTAGTAGAGGTCGCGACGGAAACTACCGGTCGCCGCACGCTGCTCCAGCGACTGCAGGGTGGCGGCCACCACGCGCAGATCGACCGGCGTCGGTTCGGTGGCACCGACACGCAGCACCTCGCGTTCTTCCAGCACGCGCAGCAGGCGGGTCTGCAGCGGCAGGGGTAGTTCACCAATTTCATCCAGGAACAGCGTGCCGCCGTCTGCGGCCTCGACCAGGCCAACGCGGCCGCCACGACGTGCGCCGGTGAAGGCGCCATCGCTGTAGCCGAACAGCTCCGCTTCCAGCAGCGATTCGCTGATGGCGCCGCAGTTCAGCGCCACGAAGCGCCCGCGACGGCCGCTGGCGGCGTGCAGTTGGCGCGCGACCAGTTCCTTGCCGGTGCCGGTTTCGCCGCTGACCAGCACGGTGCTGTCATGTGGGGCATACAGCGCGATCTGCGCGCGCACCTGTGCCATGGCTTCGCTGTCGCCGAGCAGTTCAGGCGCGTCTGCACGCGCTGCAGGGCGTCGGCGCGGGGCGGCGTGGTTGCCACCGGAGCGGGCCAAGGCCTGGGTCAGCTCCAGTGCATGTTCGAACGCCTGCCGCACCGAGTCGGCCGAATAGAGCAGTACCCCAGGCAGGCCGGCCTGTTCGGCGTGGTCGATGGCCATGCCGGTACCGACGATCACCTCGATGCCATTGGCGCGCAGGTCGGCGATGCAGTCGCGCGCGTCCTCGCGGGTGACGAAGCGGCGATGCTCGATATCCAGGCCGAAACTCTGCTGGAAGTTGCTGAACACCGGCACGTCGCTGGCGTGGGTGACCAGGCCGATGCGGCTGGCTATGCGGCGGGCACGGGCCAGCGCTTCCATCAGGTCGAAGCCGTTGGCCTGGATCGGCACCAGTGGCAGCTCCAGCCGCCCGCGTAGCCAGGCGGCATTGGAGCCGCCGGCGATCACTACGTCGCAATGCTCACGGCGCAGGCGTTTGCCGATCACGTCCACGGCTTCCTCGAAGCCGAGGTTGATCTGCTCGATGCGCGCACGGCGGTCGAACTCGGGGATGACGTCGCCGAGCAGGCCGGTCAGGCGCGAAACGCTGACGGTCCAGATCACCGGACGGCCGGGGTCGGCATCGGCGTGGCGCAGCGGGGTGCGGGGCAGGTACATGACGGCAGCAATTGGTCGGAATGTTTCATGATACATCCGTTTCAATGTTTCATATGTTTCACTGTTGCGGGGTGGTCATGTCTGTGAAATCAACGGCTTGCAGCTTGGCACGGGGCTTGCGCCCTCTGTCCCGTACTTCAACCTGGATCGCCGCATGACCGCTTCCGCCCCTTTCTCCGCCGGTGCCCGCTTCCGTGAGGCGCTGGCTGCCGAATCGCCGTTGCAGGTGATCGGCGCGATCAACGCCAACCACGCCCTGCTGGCCAAGCGCGCCGGCTTCCGCGCCATCTACCTGTCTGGTGGCGGTGTTGCCGCCGGCTCGCTGGGCCTGCCGGACCTGGGCATCAACACCCTGGAAGACGTGCTGGTGGACGTGCGCCGCATCACCGATGTCTGCGACCTGCCGTTGATGGTCGACATCGACACCGGCTTCGGCCCGAGCGCGTTCAACATCGCGCGCACCGTGAAGTCGCTGATCAAGGCAGGCGCGGCCGCCTGCCACATCGAAGACCAGGTTGGCGCCAAGCGCTGCGGTCACCGTCCGGGCAAGGAAATCGTCTCGCAGGGCGAAATGGTGGACCGTGTGAAGGCCGCTGCCGATGCCAAGACCGACCCGGACTTCTTCCTGATCGCGCGTACCGATGCCATCCAGGTGGACGGCGTGGACAAGGCGATCGAACGCGCCATCGCCTGCGTCGAGGCCGGTGCCGACGGCATCTTCGCCGAGGCCGCCTACGATCTGGACACCTATCGCCGCTTCGTGGACGCGGTGAAGGTGCCGGTGCTGGCCAACATCACCGAATTCGGTGCCACCCCGCTGTTCAGCCGCGATGAACTGGCCTCGGCCGACGTCGCCATCCAGCTGTTCCCGCTGTCGGCGTTCCGCGCGGCCAACAAGGCGGCCGAGAACGTGTACCAGGCGGTGCGCCGCGATGGCCATCAGCGCAACGTGGTGGAGACCATGCAGACCCGCGAAGAGCTGTACGACCGCATCGGCTATCACGCCTTCGAGCAGCAGCTCGATGCGCTGTTCGCCGCCAAGAAATAAGCAGTACCCTGCACCATCAAGTTTCGGAGGGAAACATGAACGATACGACCGCAACCCCCACCTTCAAGCCGAAGAAGTCCGTCGCCCTGTCCGGCACCGCTGCCGGCAACACCGCGCTGTGCAGCGTGGGCCGCAGCGGCAACGACCTGCACTACCGTGGCTATGACATCCTGGACCTGGCCAACACCAGCGAATTCGAGGAGATCGCCTACCTGCTGGTGCACGGCAAGCTGCCGACCCGCGCCGAGCTGGTTTCTTACAAGGCCAAGCTGAAGTCGCTGCGTGGCATCCCGGCGGCGGTGAAGGCCGCGCTGGAAGAACTGCCGCCGTCGGCACACCCGATGGACGTGATGCGCACTGGTGTCTCCGTGCTCGGCTGCGTGGCGCCGGAGAAGGACGACCACAACCACCCGGGCGCGCGCGACATTGCCGACAAGCTGATGGCCTGCCTCGGCTCGATGCTGCTGTACTGGTACCACTGGAGCCACAACGGCCGTGCCATCGACGTGGAGACCGACGATGACTCGATCGGTGGCCACTTCCTGCACCTGCTGCACGGCGAGAAGCCGCAGGACTCGTGGGTGAAGGCGATGCACACCTCGCTGATCCTGTACGCAGAACACGAGTTCAACGCCTCGACCTTCACCTGTCGTGTCATCGCCGGCACCGGCAGCGACATGTACAGCGCGATCTGCGGTGGCATCGGCGCACTGCGTGGCCCGAAGCACGGCGGCGCCAATGAAGTGGCGTTCGAAGTGCAGAAGCGCTACGACAATCCGGATGAGGCCGAGGAAGACATCAAGGCCCGCGTCGAGCGCAAGGAAGTGGTGATCGGCTTCGGCCACCCGGTCTATACCGTGTCCGATCCGCGCAACAAGGTGATCAAGGACGTGGCCCGCGAGCTGTCCGAAGAGCAGTCGAGCATGAAGATGTACGACATCGCCGAGCGCCTGGAATCGGTGATGTGGGACATCAAGAAGATGTTCCCGAACCTGGACTGGTTCAGTGCGGTCAGCTACCACATGATGGGCGTGCCGACCGCGATGTTCACTCCGTTGTTCGTGATCGCCCGCACCGCCGGCTGGAGCGCGCACATCATCGAGCAGCGCATCGACGGCAAGATCATCCGCCCGAGCGCCAATTACATCGGTCCGGAAGACCGCGACTTCGTCGCCATCGACAAGCGCGTCTGATCCACCTGCTGTACTCATCCGGCCGGCCGCGTGCCGGCCGGATGCTTTCGCCGCCGCACCGCCGGCACCCGGCCCGCCCCAAGCATTCCGCCAGCCCATGAATACCGATTACCGCAAGAACCTCCCCGGCAGCGCGCTGGACTATTTCGACGCGCGCGCCGCCGTCGATGCGATCCAGCCCGGCGCCTATGCCACTCTGCCGTACACCTCGCGCGTGCTGGCCGAGAACCTGGTGCGCCGCTGCGATCCGGCCACGCTCGGCGATTCGCTGAAGCAGCTGATCGAGCGCCGTCGCGACCTCGACTTCCCGTGGTTCCCGGCACGCGTGGTGTGCCACGACATCCTCGGCCAGACTGCTCTGGTGGACCTGGCCGGCCTGCGTGATGCGATTGCCGACAAGGGCGGTGACCCGGCCAAGGTCAATCCGGTGGTGCCGGTGCAGTTGATCGTCGATCACTCGCTGGCGGTGGAATGCGGTGGCTACGATCCGCAGGCCTTCGAGAAGAACCGCGCCATCGAGGATCGCCGCAACGAAGACCGTTTCCACTTCATCGACTGGACCAAGCAGGCGTTCCAGAACGTGGACGTGATTCCGCCGGGCAACGGCATCATGCACCAGATCAACCTGGAGAAGATGTCGCCGGTGATCTACGTGCAGGACGGCGTGGCCTTCCCCGACACCTGCGTGGGCACCGACAGCCACACCCCGCACGTGGATGCGCTGGGTGTGATCGCCATTGGTGTGGGCGGCCTGGAAGCGGAGAACGTGATGCTCGGTCGTGCCTCGTGGATGCGGCTGCCGGACATCATCGGCGTCGAGCTGACCGGCAGGCCGCAGCCGGGCATCACCGCCACCGACGTGGTGCTGGCGCTGACCGAATTCCTGCGCAGGGAGCGCGTGGTCGGCGCGTACCTTGAATTCTTCGGCGAGGGGGCGGCGGCACTGACCATCGGTGACCGCGCCACCATCTCCAACATGTGCCCCGAATACGGCGCGACCGCCGCGATGTTCTACATCGACGGGCAGACCATCGATTACCTGCGCCTGACCGGCCGCGAGGAATCGCAGGTGGCGCTGGTGGAGAACTACGCCCGCACCACTGGCCTGTGGGCTGACGACCTGGCCACCGCGCAGTACGAGCGCGTGCTGCGCTTCGACCTGTCCAGCGTAGTGCGCAACATGGCCGGCCCGTCCAACCCGCACAAGCGCGTGGCGACCGCCGAGCTGGCCGAGCGCGGCATCGCCGACGAGGCCAAGCTGGCAGCGGGCAAGGCCGAGCAGGCGCAGGGCCTGATGCCCGATGGCGCGGTGATCATCGCCGCCATCACCAGCTGCACCAACACCTCCAACCCGCGCAACGTGATCGCCGCAGCACTGTTGGCGCGCAAGGCCAACGAACGTGGCCTGCTGCGCAAGCCGTGGGTGAAGTCCTCGTTGGCGCCCGGCTCGAAGGCGGTGCAGCTGTACCTGGAAGAGTCCGGCCTGCTGCCTGACCTGGAGCAGCTCGGTTTCGGCATCGTCGCCTTCGCCTGCACGACCTGCAACGGCATGAGCGGTGCGCTGGACCCGAAGATCCAGCAGGAAATCATCGACCGTGACCTGTACGCCACGGCCGTGCTGTCGGGCAACCGCAATTTCGATGGCCGCATCCACCCGTACGCCAAGCAGGCCTTCCTGGCCTCGCCGCCGCTGGTGATCGCCTATGCCATCGCCGGCACCGTTCGCTTTGATATCGAGAAGGACGTGCTGGGCGTGGACGCCGATGGCAACGAGGTGCGCCTGAAGGATATCTGGCCGAGCGATGCCGAGATCGACGCGGTGGTGAAGGCCTCGGTGAAGCCCGAGCAGTTCCGCAAGGTCTACAACCCGATGTTCAACGTGCGCGTGGAGAACGGTGCCGCAGTCAGCCCGCTGTACGACTGGCGCCCGCAGAGCACCTACATCCGCCGCCCGCCCTACTGGGAGGGTGCACTGGCCGGTGAGCGCACACTGGCAGGCATGCGGGCGCTGGCGGTGCTGCCGGACAACATCACCACCGATCACCTGTCACCGTCCAACGCGATCCTGGCGTCCAGTGCCGCCGGCGAATACCTGGCGAAGATGGGCCTGCCGGAAGAGGACTTCAATTCCTACGCTACCCACCGCGGTGACCACCTGACCGCACAGCGCGCCACCTTCGCCAACCCGAAGCTGTTCAACGAAATGGTGCGCAACGACGATGGCAGCGTGAAGCAGGGTTCGCTGGCGCGCGTGGAGCCGGAAGGCAAGGTGATGCGCATGTGGGAAGCGATCGAGACCTACATGGAGCGCAAGCAGCCGCTGATCATCATCGCCGGTGCCGACTACGGCCAGGGCAGCTCGCGTGACTGGGCCGCCAAGGGCGTGCGTCTGGCAGGTGTGGAAGCGATCGTGGCCGAAGGCTTTGAACGCATCCACCGCACCAACCTGATCGGCATGGGTGTGCTGCCGCTGGAGTTCAAGCCGGGCACCACCCGCCTGACCCTGGGCATCGACGGCACCGAGACCTTCGACGTGATCGGCGAGCGCACCCCGCGCGCCGACCTGACGCTGGTCATCCACCGCCGCGACGGCCAGGACGTGATCGTGCCAGTGACCTGCCGCCTGGACAGCGACGAGGAAGTGGCGATCTACGAGGCGGGTGGCGTGCTGCAGCGCTTTGCCCAGGATTTCCTGGAAGGCGCCAAGGTGGCGTAAGACATCCGACGGCCCGGCAACGGGCCGTCTTTCTTTGCAAGGAACACATCCATGACCTTCCTCCCGCAACTCCGTATTCCCGCCACCTACATGCGTGGCGGCACCAGCAAGGGCGTGTTCTTCCGCCTGCACGACCTGCCCGAAGCCGCGCAGGTGCCGGGTGCCGCGCGCGATGCGCTGCTGATGCGCGTGATCGGCTCGCCCGATCCGTATGGCAAGCAGACCGATGGCATGGGCGGCGCCACCTCCAGCACCAGCAAGTGCGTGATCATCTCCACCGCCTCGGTGCCGGACCACGACGTGGACTATCTGTACGGCCAGGTCTCGATCGACACCGCCTTCGTCGACTGGAGCGGCAACTGCGGCAACCTCAGCACCGCGGTCGGCCCGTTCGCGATTGCCAATGGCCTGATCGATCCCGCCCGCGTGCCGCGCGATGGCCTGTGCACCGTACGCATCTGGCAGGCCAACATCGGCAAGACCATCATCGCCCACGTGCCGATGCGCGATGGCGAAGTGCAGGAGACCGGCGATTTCGAGCTGGATGGCGTGACCTTCCCGGCGGCCGAGATCCAGCTGGAATTCATCGATCCTTCCGATGACGGCGATGCGGGCGCGATGTTCCCGACCGGCAATCTCGTCGATACCCTGGAGGTGCCCGGCGTGGGCAGCTTCGAGGTGACCATGATCACGGCCGGCATTCCGACCATCTTCCTCAATGCGGCCGACCTGGGCTACACCGGCACCGAGCTGCAGCCTGCAATCAACGAAGACAAGGCGGCGCTGCAGAAATTCGAGGCCATTCGTGCTTACGGCGCGCTGCGCATGGGCCTGATCCCGAAACTGGAAGACGCCGCGACCCGCCAGCACACGCCGAAGGTGGCGTTCGTTGCACCGGCTCAGGACTACGTGTCGTCCAGTGGCAAGGCGATTCCGGCGTCGGCCATCGACCTGCATGCGCGCGCGTTGTCGATGGGCAAGCTGCATCACGCGATGATGGGTACTGCCGCCGTAGCGATCGGTACCGCCGCGGCGATTCCGGGCACGCTGGTCAATCGCGCCGCCGGTGGCGGCGAACGCGAAGCGGTTACGTTCGGTCATCCCTCGGGCACGTTGCGCGTGGGTGCGCAGGCAGGTCTCGTTGACGGCCAGTGGACAGTGACCAAGGCCATCATGAGCCGCAGCGCCCGCGTATTGATGGAAGGCAAGGTGCGGGTGCCGGCCGAGTGATGCGTTGGTAAACGCCAACCAAGGTTGGCGACTACCGGGCCGCAGAGATCGATTGCTTTGGTAGATGCCAACCTTGGTTGGCATGGTGCACGGGCAACCGTGCACCGCAACGAGGAGATCGACGATGTCCGACAGCCACACCCCATCCAACGAGCGTGCAGCGTGGGATGCGCTGCTGGTGGACATCGTCGATTACGTACGCGACGCCCGCATCGACTCGCCGCTGGCCTTCCAGGCCGCGCACTACTGCCTGCTCGACACGCTGGGCTGCGGCCTGGAAGCGCTGGCATTCCCGGCCTGCAGCAAGCTGCTCGGTCCACTGGTGCCGGGCATCAGCGTGGTCAACGGCGCGCGCGTGCCGGGCACGCACTACGTGCTGGACCCGGTGCAGGCCGCCTTCAACCTCGGCGCAATGGTGCGCTGGCTGGATTTCAACGACACCTGGCTGGCTGCCGAGTGGGGCCATCCTTCCGACAATCTCGGCGGCATCCTGGCTGTTTGCGACTGGCTGGGGCGCAACGCGCAGGCCCTGCGTCGTCCGCCGCCGACCGTGCACGACGTGCTGCTTGCGATGATCAAGGCGCACGAGATCCAGGGCGTGCTGGCGCTGCAGAATTCCTTCAACCGCGTCGGGCTGGACCATGTGGTGCTGGTCAAGGTGGCCACCACCGCGGTGGTCTCGCAGCTGCTCGGGCTGGATCGCGAACGCATGCTCAATGCGCTGTCGCTGGCCTGGGTCGATGGCCAAGCGCTGCGCACCTACCGGCACGCTCCCAACACCGGCTCGCGCAAGAGCTGGGCGGCCGGCGATGCGACCAGCCGTGGCGTGCGCCTGGCGCTCATGGCGGCCAATGGCGAGATGGGCTATCCCAGTGTGTTGAGCGCGCCGACCTGGGGTTTTGAAGCGGTATCGATGCATGGCGAGGCGCTGACGCTGGCGCGACCGCTGGGCAGCTACGTGATGGAGAACGTGCTGTTCAAGATCAGCTACCCGGCCGAGTTCCATGGCCAGACCGCAGTGGAGGCGGCGATCACGCTGCACCAGCAGTTGCGTGCGAAGGGGCGTCGGGTCGAGGACATCGCGCATATTGCGATCAGGACCCAGGAAGCCTGCATCCGCATCATCGACAAGCAGGGCCCACTGCATAACCCGGCCGACCGCGACCACTGCGTGCAGTACATGGTCGCCATCGCGCTGCTGCACGGGCGGTTGACGGCCGAGGATTACGAGGACGACGTTGCCGCCGACCCGCGCATCGACGCACTGCGCGCGAAGATGGCCTGTCATGAGGATCCGCAGCTCAGCGCCGATTACCTGGACCCTGAGAAGCGCAGCATCGCCAACGGCCTGAGCGTGCGCTTCACCGATGGCACCGCGCTGCCGGAGGTGCTGGTGGAGTACCCGCTGGGCCACGCGCGCCGTCGCGAGGAAGGCATTCCGCTGCTGATGGACAAGTTCCGCCGGCACCTGGCCCACCGCTTCCCGACAGTCCAGCAGCAGCGCATCTGGGCCGCTTCGCTGGACCCGGTGGCGCTGGCCGCGATGCCGGTGACCGACTACGTGGACCTGTACCTGCCGGGGTAGTTTGATCGGTAGTGCCGGCCGCTGGCCGGCAATCCCCTCCAACCTGCCATGCCGGTTGCCGGCCAGCGGCCGGCACCACCCGCACCCGCGGCAATTGCCGAAATCGCGTCAACACCTTGACGCGGCCTGCCTATAATGGCCGCCTCGATCAAGGAGTGACGACATGAGCGGTCCGGCACGGCGGAAGCGGTGGAGATGGGCGGCGGCGGTACTGGCAGGAAGCCTGTTGCTGGGCCTGGCCGGCTGCCGCAATGACAGCGGGCAGCTGCCCAAGGCCAGCGGTGAAGCCATCACCGCCAAGGCCGAGCAGGTGAAGGAATTCACCCTTCTGCGCGCCTACCCGGACCAGAAGAATGACGGCCTGTCGCTGGCGCTGGAGTTCTCGCGCCCGCTGGTCGGCACCCAGGATTTCGACACGCTGGTGCGCTTCGAGGAGAAGGTCGGCACCGACGACAGCAGCTGGACGCTGTCCGATGACGGCCTGACCCTGCGCTACCCGTTCGTCGAGGCCGGCAAGGAATTCAGCCTGGTGGTCTCGCCGGACCTGCTGGCCGCCGATGGCAGCAGGCTGGGCAAGGAACTGAAGCAGAAGGTGTTCAGTGGCGAGCTGAAGCCGGTGGTTGGGTTCGCCTCGCAGGGCAGCGTGCTGCCGGCCAAGGACAGCCGTGGCCTGCCGGTGGTCTCGGTGAACGTGCCGGAAGTGGACGTCGAGTTCCTGCGCGTGCGCGAGAAGGACCTGCCGACCTTCTTCAGCCAGTACCAGCGCGGTGGCCGCCGTGGCAGCTGGGAGCTCAGCAGCGACTACGAGCGCAGCCCGATCAACAAGCTGGCCGAGCCGGTCTACGTCAACCGCTTCATCCTTGGCGGCAAGCAGAACGAGCGGGTGCTGACCTACCTGCCGACGCAGGACATCAAGGAACTGCAGGAGCCGGGCCTGTACTTCGCACTGCTCAAGCGCACCGGCGACTATGAGGGCGAATTCGATACCGCGTTCTTCTCGGTCAGTGACATCGGCCTGCACACCCGCGCCTACAAGGACAAGCTGTTCGTGCATACCGCCGGTCTCAAGGACGGCGCGCCGCTGAAGGGCATCGACCTGCGCGTGCTCGACGCCAAGGGCGAGGTGGTGCTGAAGGGCAGCACCGACGGCAACGGCAATGCGCTGCTGAACTACACCCTGGATGCCACCCACGTGCTGGTCGCCAGCAGCGGCAAGGACACCAGCTTCCTGCCGTTCAACCAGCCAGCGCTGGACCTGAGCGAATTCGCCGTGGCCGGCCGCGACAACGCATGGTTCGATGTCTATGCCTGGTCCGGCCGCGACCTGTACCGCCCGGGCGAGACCGTGCGCCTGTCCGCGCTGCTGCGTGACAACGATGGCAAGCCGGTCAAGGCGCAACCGGTGTTCCTGCGCCTGAAGCAGCCCGACGGCAAGACGTTCCGCGAGACCCGCCTGCAGCCGGGTGACCAGGGCTACATCAATTTCGAGCAGGTGATCCCCGCCGAGGCGCCGACCGGGCGCTGGCAGGTCGAGTTCCGCACCGACCCGGCCAGCAAGGAAGCGATCCAGGGCATGACCCTGCGCATCGAGGAGTTCCTGCCCGAGCGCATGAAACTGGACCTGGACAGCGCGCAGAAGACGCTGAAGCCGGGTGAGGACCTGCGCCTGCAGGCCAATGGTGCCTATCTGTACGGGGCACCGGCCGATGGCAACCGCTTCACCGCGCGCATGGCGGTGGCCGCCGAGCAGCAGCCGGTGGAAGGCCTGCCGGGCTACTTCTTCGGTGACCCGACCCTGCAGCTGCCGCGCGAAGCCAAGGACGTGATCGACACCACGCTACCGGCCAACGGCCAGCTGCGCGAGGACGTGGCATTGCCGGAAGAGGCGGCCAAGGCCAAGGCACCGATTGCCGTGGTGCTGTCCGGCAGCCTGTATGAAACCGGTGGCCGCACGGTCACCCGTACCCTGAAGCGGGTGATGTGGCCGGCCAACGCGCTGGTCGGCGTTCGCCCGCTGTTCAACCCCGAGGACGGTGCCGACTCCAACGGCAACGCGCGCTTCGAGCTGATGCGCGTGGATGCCACCGGCGCGCCGCAGCCGGCCAAGGGCCTGAAGATCACCCTGGTGCGGGAACTGCGCGACTACCACTGGACCTTCAACGACAACCGTTGGGACTACGATTTCACCCGCCGTTTCGAGAACAAGGAAACGCGCACCGTCGATGCCGGCGGCAGCGCGGTCGCCTTCGATTTCCCGGTGGAGTGGGGCGAGTACCGGGTGGACGTGTTCGATCCGTCCACCGGCCTGACCAGCCGCTATCCGTTCCGTGCGGGCTGGAGCTGGGGTGATGACAACCGTGGCCTGGACGCGCGCCCTGACAAGATCAAGCTGGGCCTGGACAAGACCAGCTACAAGGCAGGCGACACGCTCGAAGTGACGGTGACCCCGCCGCACGCCGGCAAGGGCATCCTGATGGTCGAGACCGACCGCATGCTGTACGTGCAGGGCATCGACGCCAAGCCGGGGTCGACCTTCAAGATTCCGGTCACCGCTGACTGGGAACGCCACGACGTCTACATCACCGCGCTGGTGTTCCGTGGCGGCAGTGCGCCGAGCAAGATCACCCCGGCCCGTGCTGTGGGTGTGGTGCACGTTCCGATGGACCGCAAGGGCCGCACCGTGGCGGTTGGCCTGGCTGCGCCCAAGCAGATGCGGCCGGAGCAGGACCTGCCGGTGACGGTCAGTGCACCGCAGCTGGCGGGCAAGATGGCGCACGTCACCGTCTCGGCGGTGGATGTAGGCATCCTCAACATCACCCGCTTCCCGGTGCCCGACGCCGGCGCGCACTTCTTCGCCCAGCGTCGCCTCGGCATCGATGCCTACGACATCTACAGCCGGGTGATCGAGAGCTTCGATGGCGGCAGCGGCAAGCTGAAGTTTGGTGGCGACATGGCGCTGCAGGCGCTGCCGCAGGCCAAGCGCCCGACCGCACGCGTGCAGACCGTGGACCTGTTCTCCGGCCCGGTGCAGCTCGATGCCAAGGGCATCGCCCGCATCCGCCTGAAGGTGCCGGACTTCAACGGCACCCTGCGCGTATCGGCGCTGGTCTACAGCGATGACCAGTACGGCAAGCGCGATGTGGAGACCGTGGTGCGCGCGCCGATCCTGGCCGAAGCCAGCATGCCGCGCGTCCTGGCCCCGGGCGACCGCAGCACCGTGACCTTGGACGTGCAGAACTTCACCGGCAAGCCGGGGCAGTTCAACGTGAAGGTGGAAACCGAGGGCCCGCTGAACCTGGGCGAGGGCAGCCGCAGCGTGCAGTTGAATGCCGACGCCAAGACCACGTTGAGCTTCCCGCTTTCGGCACGCGAGGGCCACAGTGTGGCCAAGGTGCGGGTGCGGGTGGACGGCAACGGCTTCAAGGCCGATCGCCGTTACGACCTGCCGGTGCGTGCGGCGTGGCCGCAGGTGCTGCGTTCGCAGGTGCGCACGCTTGATCCGTTGGCCGCGGTCAGCCTCGACAACAGCCTGACCGATGGCCTGATGTCGGAGTCGGTCAATGCCCGCCTGCTGGTCAGCCCGCTGCCGCCGATTCCGTTCGCCAGTGCACTGCAGGGCGCGCTGAATTATCCATATGGCTGTGCCGAGCAGACCACCAGCAAGGGTTACGCGGCGCTGATCCTGGACCAGGCGACGTCGTCGATGCTCGGTGCCGACGGCCTGGATGCCAAGACCCGTCGCGAGCGCATGGAAGGTGCGTTCGGTCGCCTGGCGTCGATGCAGGTGGCCAACGGCAACTTCTCGATGTGGGGTGACGACGGCTACGTGAACCCGTGGCTGACCCCGTACATCACCGAGTTCCTGCTCGATGCCAAGGACGCCGGCTTCGCGGTGCCCGACAACGTGCTGCAGAAGGCGCTCAACCGGCTTAGCGAGGATCTACTGTCCGGCGGCAACCAGTTCTACGGCCAGGACGACCGCGAGAAGCTGAAGTTCGCCAACCAGGCCTATTCGGGCTACGTGCTGGCCCGGGTCAACCGTGCACCGCTCGGTACCCTGCGCACGCTGTACGACAACGAGCGCAGCAAGGCGGTGGGCGGCCTGTCGCTGGTCCACCTGGGCGTGGCGCTGTCACTGCAGGGCGATGCCAAGCGTGGCCAGGCCGCGCTGGCGGCGGCCTTTGCCAAGTCCAGCAGCGAGCGCCCCTCGTACTTCGGCGACTACGGCAGTGCGATCCGTGATGACGCGCTGATGATCGCGCTGACCCACGAAAACAAGTTGGCCAAGCCGGCCTGGGATGCACGTGCGGTTGACCTCGGCCGCGGCCTGGATGCGCGCCGCAATGCCGGCTGGATGTGGCTGAGCACGCAGGAACAGGTGGCGATTGCACGTCTCGGCAAGGCGCTCGCCGCCAACCAGAAGGCGCTGGTGGCCGGTGAACTGGTGATCGGTGGCAACAGCGAAGCCATCGGCGAGCGCAAGCTGTTCGGCAGCAACTTCAGCGCCAGTGAGCTGGCCAGCGGTGTGCGCTTCACTCCGCAGGGGCAGCCGCCGATGTTCGCCAGCATCGACGTGGCCGGCATCCCGCGCAGCGCACCGGCGCCGGACAACAGCGTGCTGGGTATTGAACGGAGCTACTTCGGTACCGATGGCAAACCGTGGTCGCCGCGACCGCTGAAGGAAGGCGAAGCACTGATCGTGCGCGTCACCGTCACCGCCGACACCACGATGCCCGATGCGCTGCTGACCGATCTGCTGCCGGCGGGCCTGGAGATCGAGAACTTCAACCTGGGCGACGCCAAGCAGTGGGCCGATGTGGTGGTCGATGGCATCACCATCAGCGACCGCGGTGAAGCGGCCGATACCAAGCACGAAGAGTTCCGCGACGACCGCTATGTGGCCGCGCTGAAGCTCTCGCGTGGCAGCAAGGCCAACGTGTTCTACCTGGTGCGCGCGGTGACCCCGGGTACCTACTCGGTGCCGCCACCGCTGGTGGAGGACATGTACCGGCCGCAGCTGCGTGGCGTTGGCCGCAGCAACCCGACCACGATCACGGTGGTACAGCCGTGACCGCGCGGACGGGCCGCGACGGCGCGGCCCGTCCTGCTGGCAACCTGCAATGAAGAACACGATGACGACCCGGCTGGCGGCCCTGCGCCGCCGGTGGCGGCCGCTGTGGCCGTGGCTGCGTTGGGGCATGGCCGCCACGCTGGCACTGCTGCTGGTGCTGGATTTCGCCTTCCCGCCCCCGCTGCCGAAGCAGCGCGAAACCAGCACTCTGGTGGTGGCCGCCGACGGCACGCCACTGCGTGCGTTCGCCGATGCCGAGGGCGTGTGGCGTTATCCTGCCTCGATCGACAGCGTCTCGCCGCTGTACCTGCAGGCGTTGCTGACCTACGAAGACCGCTGGTTCTGGCGCCATCCGGGGATCAACCCGGTGGCGATGCTGCGTGCCAGCGGCCAGCTGCTGCGCGGCGGCCGCATCGTGTCCGGCGGTTCGACCCTGACCATGCAGGTGGCGCGCATTCTCGACCCGCACTCGCGCACGCCTTGGGGCAAACTCAAGCAGATGCTGCGCGCGGTGCAGCTGGAAGTGCACCTGAGCAAGCAGCAGATCCTGGCCCTGTATCTGGAGCGCGCGCCCTACGGCGGCACCATCGAAGGCGTGGAAGCGGCCAGCTGGGCCTATCTGGGTAAGCCGGCGGCGCAGCTGTCACATGCCGAGGCCGCGTTGCTGGCGGTGCTGCCGCAGGCGCCGAGCCGGCTGCGCCCGGACCGCCACCCGGAAGCGGCACAGAAGGCACGCGACAAGGTGTTGTCACGCATGGCCGAGCTGGGCGCGTGGACAGCCGAAGAGGTGGATGATGCGCGCATCGAGAACGTGGTGGCGCGCTCGCTGCGGCCGCCGCTGCACGCCGCGTTGCTGGCGCAGCGCCTGCATTCGGCGCATCCGGGCCGGGCACGCATCCAGAGCAGCATCGACATCGGCCTGCAGCGCACGCTGGAGGAACGCGTGGCCAGCTATTTCTCGACGCTGCCCGAGCGCACCTCGGCCGCGCTGCTGGTGGTCGACAACCAGACCCTGCAGGCGCGTGCCTATGTCGGTACGTTGTCCTTTGGCGACCGCCAGCGGCTTGGCCACGTGGACATGGTGCAGGCCTGGCGTTCGCCCGGCTCCACGCTCAAGCCATTTCTCTACGCGATGGCACTGGATGATGGCCTGATCCATTCGGAGAGCCTGCTGGTCGACGCGCCGCAGAGTTTCGGCAGCTATCGCCCCGGCAACTTCGACATGGCCTTCAACGGACCGATCGGCGCGTCCAGTGCATTGCGCCTGTCGCTCAACGTACCCTCGGTAGATCTGCTGCAACGGGTCGGTGCTGCGCGTTTCGCCGCTCGCCTGTCGCACTCCGGCATCCAGCTGCGTTTCCCGCCGGGCAGCACGCCTAATCTGTCGCTGATCCTTGGCGGCACCGGCGCGCGGTTGGAAGACCTGGTCGGCGCGTTCGCCGCGCTCAACCGCAATGGCATCGCCGGGCGCGTGCGTTACACCGACGATGAGCCAATGATCGAGCGGCGCCTCGCTTCGCCCGGCGCCAGCTGGATCGTGCGCGAGATGCTGGAATCGAATCCGCGGCCGGGGTACAGCGTCGGGACGTTCGATGTCGGTGGCCGCCCGCGCGTGGCGTGGAAGACCGGCACCAGCTACGGGTACCGCGATGCGTGGGCGATTGGCAGCACCCGCCACTACACCGTGGGCGTGTGGGTGGGCCGGCCGGACGGCACACCGCTACCGGGCCAGTACGGCGCGGTGACCGCGCTGCCGCTGATGTTCGAGGTGGTGGACAGCCTGCCGCGCCAGCGCGGTGATTCGGCGGCCGCGCCGATGCCGGCCAGCGTCAGCCAGGAAGACATCTGCTGGCCGACTGGTGAGCGTGCCGAAGGCCTGCCTGCTGCGCTCTGCCAGCGGCTGATGCCAGCCTATCTGCTGGAAGGCGCGGCACCACCGACCTTCCCCGAACGCGAGGCACGGCGCTGGCAACCAGGTCGGCAGCGCTACCTTGCCGACGCGCGTACCGGGCTGCGCGTGTCGGCCGATTGCCGCTTGCCGCACGAAGAAGTCGCGCGCGAGATCGCGCGCTGGCCAGCGTTGCTGTCGCCATGGCTGTCCAAGGCCACGCGCGAAGCCTCGCAGCTCCCGGCGCTGTCGCCGGACTGCCGTGATGATGGCCGCGAGGCCAGCGTTGCGCTGCACATCGATGGGCTCAACGATGGCGCCACGCTGGCGCGCGCGCCGAATTCGGAACATGGCGTACGCCTGCAGCTGCGCGCGCTGGGCAGCGAGCAGGCGGTGGAGTGGCTGCTGGATGGACGCTGGATTGCACAGACCCACGGCGCGCAGCTGATGCAGCGAGAGTTCGCCGAACCCGGCACGCACACCCTGACCGCGTTGGCAGCCGACGGCGCCTGGACGCAGGTGCGGTTCAACGTCCTGCGCTAGATGCCGACCTTGGATGGCACTTCCCGCATGTTGTCACGCTGCTGTAGAGCCGAGCCCATGCTCGGCTGCTCCTGCGACGTGCGTGCAGCGGTCAGCCGAGCATGGGCTCGGCTCTACAACGCCGTAGATGGCAGCGATCGCGTGGCGTAGCGATTACTCCCCGATCCACCCGTCCAGCAGGTCGGCGAACTCGTCGGCATGTTCTTCCTCCTGCGCCAGGATCTCTTCAAGGATGCGCTTGGTGGTGGTATCGCGGTCACCGATGAAGTTGATCATCTCGCGATAGCTGTCGATGGCGATGCGCTCGGCCACCAGGTTCTCGCGCACCATGTCGCGCAGGTCGCTGCCTTCCTTGTATTCGGCGTGCGAACGCGCGGTCAGCGTATCCGGGTTGAGATCCGGCTCGCCGCCCAGCTGGACGATGCGCTCGGCCAGCTTGCCGGCATGCGCCTGCTCCTGCCGTGCATGCTCGAGGAACTCGGCTTTCACCGCGTCGGCCAGCATGCCCTTGGCCATGAAGTAGTGCCGGTAGTAGCGCAGAACGCAGACGTACTCGGTGGCCAGTGCGTCGTTGAGCAGCTTGATCACCACCTCGCGGTCAGCGCTGTAGCTGTCGGTGATCGCACCATCTTCGATGTTGCGCCGGGCGCGTTCGCGCAGGGTCTTGCGGTCGCTGATGCCGGCAATTTCCGCGGCGGGCTTGCTGGCTTTGGCTGGCTGCGTGGACATGGCTGGCCGTTTCCTTCTGCGGTGGGGAATCAGGTGGGGAGATGCTCCAGCACGTACTCGGCCGAAGACACTTCGAACTGGCCGGGCTGTTCAACCCAGGCCTCTCGAACTACGCCGTCGTCGACGTACAGGGCAAAACGACGCGAGCGGATTCCCATGCCCGACGCGCTCGCATCAAGCTCCAGACCCAGGGCGCGGGTCAGCTCGGCATTGCCGTCGGACAGCATCAGAAGGCCGTCGGGCACGCTCTGGTCGGCGGCCCAGGCCTTCATCACGAACGGGTCGTTGACGGCCATGCAGTATACGTCGATGCCGCGCTGGCGGAAGGCCTCGAACTTTTCGACGTAGCCGGGAAGGTGACGTGCCGAGCACGTCGGGGTGAACGCGCCGGGCACGGCGAACAGCACCACCTTGCGCGCATCGAACAACGAATGCGTATCAAGCGTTTCAATGCCCTCGCGGATGCGCTTGAGGGTCACTTCCGGAATGCGGTCGCCGACATGGATGGTCATGGGAACTCCTTGCTGGGGCAGGCTAGTGGGCCGGATGGGAGAGGGGCGTCAAGACATTGGAAACCCGGTGTGCAGGCTCCATCTTCCGGCTTTGTGGCAGGGGCTTCCAGCCACAGCGTGGCGCACGGGGATGGCAGCCGCATTGCGCAGGATCAGTCGGCCTCACCGGGGCCGCACGAGGGGCGGCGTACCCTCGCAGGCGCGTAGAATGAACCCGGGGCGGCGCCACCGGCGCGGCCGAAGCGAATCGAGGTAGCTGGATGGAATTCAAGGATTACTACGCCACCCTGGGGGTGGAACCGAGCGCGGGCGAGGCGGAGATCAAGACCGCCTACCGCCGGCTGGCACGCAAGTACCACCCGGACGTCAGCAAGGAGGCCGGGGCCGAAGACAAGTTCAAGGCGGTCAACGAGGCCTACGAGGCGCTGCGTGATCCGGAAAAGCGCGCGGCCTACGACCAGCTGCGCGCGCAGGGCTATCGCCCGGGCGAGGAGTTCAACGTACCGCCGAACTACGGCGGCGCCGGTGGTTTCAATTTCGAGGAAGTGTTCGGTGGCGGCGGCCCCAACGGCGGCTTCAGCGACTTCTTCGAAAGCCTGTTCGCGCGCCAGCGCGGTGGAGCGGGCGCGGGGGCCGGTCCGGGCTTCAGCAGCCAGGGCCATGCGCCCAACCGCGATACCCGCGCCAAGCTGTCGGTGCCACTGGAAGCGGCCTACAGCGGCGACAGCCTGCGCATCACCGTCAACGGCAAGCAGCTGGACGTGCGCGTGCCCAAGGGCATCCGCCCGGGCCAGGTGATCCGCCTGGCAGGGCAGGGCAACCATGGCGGCAATCTGCTGCTGGAGGTGGAATACGCCGCCCACCCGCAGTTCGAGGTCGATGGTCGCAACATCCTCTATACGCTGCCGCTCACGCCGTGGCAGGCCGCGCTGGGCACCAGCATCAGCGTGCCGACCCTGGGTGGTGCGGTGGAACTCAAGATTCCGGCCGATTCCGATGCCGGCCGCAAGCTGCGCCTGCGTGGCCGTGGCCTGCCGGGCAGCCCGGACGGCGACCAGATCGTCGAAATCGAGATCGTGGCCCCGGCTGCGACCGATGAGGCGCAGAAGAAGGCGTACCGCAATCTGGCCAAGGCGTTCGGCGAAACGATCTGAGATCGATTCTGGTGGGTGTGGACCTCGGTCCACACCCACCAGAATGGTTCAGCCCTGCCCGGCGAACACCCGTTCCAGCACCTCGGACAGTTCATCTTCCGAGAACGGCTTGGTGATGTAGGCCTTGGCGCCCTGGCGCATGCCCCACATGCGGTCGGTGTCCTGGTCCTTGGTGGTCACCAGGATCACCGGAATGTGCCGGGTCGCCTCGTCGCGGGCGAGGGTGCGGGTGGCCTGGAAGCCATTGAGGTTGGGCATCACCACGTCCATCAGGACCAGGTCGGGCAGCTCGGCCTTGGCGGTTTCGACCCCGGCGGCGCCATCGGTGGCGGTCAGGATCTGGTGCCCGAGCTTCTCGACGATGCGCTGTATCCCCAACAGCTGCGACGGTGAGTCGTCGACGATCAGAATGCGTGCCATGTTGTTCCCCATGTAATGCCCGCAGTGTAGTGCGGGCCCATTACCGGCGGGAGGGCCGCGTCTGCCGTCCGTCGCCCGCCTGCGACGTTCAGTCGATCCGTACCACGGTGCGACCCAGCGAACCGCCCGCCAGCATCCGTTCGAATACGGCAGGAAGGCCATCGAGGCCGACTTCGGCGGTGCAGATGCGGTCCAGGTGCTGCGGCTTCCAGTCACTACCCAGCCGCGACCACACTTCCTCACGCAGTCCGCGTGGCGCATTGGCCGAGGACACGCCCAGCAGCGAGACACCGCGCAGGATGAACGGCATCACCGTCATGTCCAGCGTCGGACTGGCTGCCAGGCCGGCACTGACGACGCTGCCGTAGGGCACGGTCTGCGCCAGCAGGCTGGCCAGCATGTCGCCTCCGGCATTATCGAGGCCACCCCCGAAGCGGGCCGACTGCAGCGCGCCGGTGTCGGCCAGCGCGTCGCGCGGCAGTACCTCGGTGGCGCCGATGCTGCGCAGGAATCCTGCCTGGTCCGGCTTGCCGCTGACCGCGTGCACGCTGTAGCCGGCACGGCTGAAGATGGACAGCGCCAGCGCACCGACACCGCCGCTGGCACCAGTGACCGCCAGCGGGCCGAGTTCCGGGGTCTGCCGGTTGTCCTGCATGCGCAGTAGGGCCAGCGCCGCAGTGAAGCCGGCGGTGCCCAGCACCATCGCCTCGCGTGGGGTCAGCCCGGCCGGCTGGGCGATCACCGCGCGCGATTCCAGCCGCACGTACTGGCTGTAGCCGCCGTCGCGGGTCTCGCTGAGGCCGCAGCCGGTGGCCAGCACCGCGTCGCCTTCACGCCAGTCCGGGTCGGTGCTGGCGACCACGGTGCCGGCCACATCGATGCCGCCCACCAGCGGGAAGCGGCGCAGGATCTTCCCTTTTCCAGTACCGGCCAGCGCGTCCTTGTAGTTGACCGAGGACCAGTGGGCGCGGATCAGCACCTGGCCGGGGTTGAGGTCGTCGACCCCGAGCCGGACCAGGCCGCTGCGATAGCCGGCGTCGTCGTTTTCGATGCGGAAGGCGGTGAACGGGGTGGTGGGGGCCATCGGCGTTGCCTGACTTCGAGGAAAACGCCACCTTACCCCGTTGCCCCCCTTTCGATCCTGCCGATCCGCCCCATCTTGTATGATCGGTGATGGTTTCACGGCTGGCGGTGCGGGAAGGGCCCGCGCCGCAGCCCAAATCTTGATGGAGCGTGCATGGCCTGGAATACACCCGGCGGCAACAAGGGCGGACAAGGCCCCGAGGACAATCGACGCGGGCCGTTCGGGTCACGCGGCGGTGGCAATGGTGGTGGCTGGGGCGGTTTGCCCGGGCCGCTGAAGGACCTGTTCGACGGCGGCATCGTGCGTTGGGTGGTGGCAGCCGTGGTGCTGCTGGTGCTGTTCTCCAGCTTCCAGCTGATCGGCGAACAGCAGCGCGGTGTGGTGCTGCGCTTCGGCCAGTTCTCGCGCATCCTGCAGCCCGGCCCGAACTTCAAGCTGCCCTGGCCGATCGAATCGGTCACCAAGGTCAATGCCACCGAGATCAAGACGTTCTCGATCCAGGTGCCGGTGCTGACCCGCGACGAGAACATCGTCAACGTCTCGCTGAACGTCCAGTACCGCATCGACGACCCGCAGCAATACCTGTTCGGCACCGTGGATGCCAACCAGGTGCTGGAGCAGTCGGCGCAGAGCGCCGTGCGCGAGGAAGTTGGCCGCGCCGACCTCAACGCCGTGCTGAACAACCGTGGTCCGCTGGCCGTCGCCGCCGAGGAGCGCCTGCAGGCGCTGCTGAAGGCGTTCAAGACCGGCCTGACCGTGACCGGCCTGACCCTGCAGGACGCCCGTCCGCCGGAGGAAGTGAAGCCGGCCTTCGACGAGGTCAACGGTGCCCAGCAGGTCAAGGAACGCCTGATCAACGAGGCCCAGGCCTATGCCGCCAAGGTCGTGCCGGAAGCCCGGGGCCAGGCCTCGCGCGCCCGTACCACCGCCGAAGGCTACAAGCAGGCCGTGGTGTCCAAGGCCGAGGGTGACGCGCAGCGCTTCAGCCTGTTGCAGGCCCAGTACAAGGACGCTCCGGAAGTGACCCGCAAGCGCCTGTGGCTGGAGACCGTGCAGCAGGTGCTGAGCGAGAACCGCAAGGTGATCGGTGGCGATGGCCGCCAGCTGATCTACGTGCCGATGACCGGCGATACCCGTCCCAGCACGTCGGCTCCGGCCGCAGTGGCCAACCCGGACGTGGTGATGCCGTCGCTGCCGGGTGCAGCGGCGGAAGCTTCCCGTGATCCGGGCCGGCCGGTGGGCCGCCCGACCGGGCGACCGAGCGGCCGTGAGGAGGGCAGCCGATGAAGAGTCCTATCTGGATCGCCGTGATCGTGGCGGTGGTGCTGGGCCTGCTCGGCTCGGTGTACGTGGTCCGTGAGGACCAGACCGCCATGGTGCTGAACCTGGGCAAGGTGGTGCGTTCGGACATCAAGCCGGGCCTGCACTTCAAGGTGCCGGTGGTGGAAACGGTGAAGGTCTTCGACCGCCGCTTCCAGGTGCTCGACACTGCGCCGGCGCGCTACTTCACCGCCGAGCAGAAGGACGTCAGCGTCGACTTCTTCGCCATCGGCTACATCTCCAACGTGGGTGACTACTTCCGTGCCACCGGCGGCGACCCGCGTGTGGCCAACGCCCGCCTGGCGCCGATCATCACCGACTCGCTGCGCAACCAGATCAACTCGCGCACCCTGCAGCAGCTGGTGTCCGGCGACCGCAGCGAGCTGATCGCCGAGCAGCTGAAGGGCATCAACGAAGCGGTGGCTGGCCTGGGCATGCAGATGATCGACCTGCGCATCAAGCAGGTGGACCTGCCGACCGACAGCCAGGTGATCAACGACGTGTACGAGCGCATGCGCGCCCAGCGCAAGCAGGAAGCGGCCAAGCTGCGTGCAGAGGGCGAGGAGCAGTCGCTGACCATCCGTGCCCAGGCCGACCGCGACAGCACCGTGCTGATCGCCGAGGCCGAGCGTGATGCACAGCGCCTGCGCGGTGAAGGCGATGCCGAGGCGGCCCGCATCTACGGCAAGGCCGGCTCGGCTGATCCGTCGTTCTACGCCTTCTACCGCAGCCTGGAGGCCTACCGTGGCTCCATGACCGACGGCAATGGCGTGATCGTGCTCGACAAGAACGACCCGTTCCTGCAGTACCTGAAGAACGACCGCTGAGGTCGCAGGGCAGTACCCCACGGGGCCCGGCCAGACGCCGGGCCCCGTGCCTTTTCCGGAGTTCCCGATGAAAGATCTGTTTGCCGCCGTCTGCCTGGTCGCGGTGCTGGAAGGCCTGTTCCTGTTCGTCGCCCCGTTCGCCTGGAAGCGCATGGCCGAACGCCTGCTGGACCTGCCCAGCCCGGCCCTGCGCAGCTTCGGCGGGCTGGTGCTGCTGGCCGGCCTGAGCCTGCTGTGGTGGGTGCGGCATTGAGAGGGTAGTGCCGGCCGCTGGCCGGCAACCCGGGATTGCCGGCCAACGGCCGGCACGACCGGGCGGGGCGGCTGACCGGCCGGTGAAGCCGTCCGTCGGAAAGGTGGCACCCGACCCCGGAAACCCGGATAATGCACAAAAGCCGGACGGGCCTCCCCGTCCGGCTTTTTCCGTGTCTGGGCCTTCCATCGTCGGCCGCTCCCCGTTTGGAGCCGCCCTCCAGGTGCTGGCCAGCCCCGCCACGGTTTACCCGTCCGCGGCCCCGATGGCCGCTACAAATCGAGGAGCCCGTCATGGGTCAGTCTGTCGTAGTGTTGGGTGCCCAGTGGGGCGATGAAGGCAAGGGCAAGATCGTCGATCTGCTCACTGAGGAAATCGGCGCCGTCGTGCGCTTCCAGGGCGGCCACAATGCAGGCCACACCCTGGTCATCAACGGCAAGAAGACCGTCCTGCACCTGATCCCGTCGGGCATCCTGCGTGACGACGCGCTGTGCCTGATCGGCAATGGCGTGGTGATCTCGCCGGCCGCGCTGCAGAAGGAAATCGCCGAGCTGGAAGGCTCCGGCGTGGAAGTGCGTTCGCGCCTGAAGATCTCCCCGGCCGCGCCGCTGATCATGCCGTACCACATCGCCCTGGACCAGGCGCGCGAGCGCGCTGCCGGTGGCAAGGCAATCGGCACCACCGGCCGTGGCATCGGCCCGGCCTACGAAGACAAGGTGGCGCGCCGCGGCATCCGCATCGCCGACCTGCACTACCCGAAGCAGCTGGAAGAACTGCTGCGCACTGCGCTGGACTACCACAACTTCGTGCTGACCAAGTATCTGAACACCGATGCGGTCGACTTCCAGAAGACCTTCGACGAGGCGCTGGCCTTCGGCGAATACGTGCAGCCGATGAAGTCCGACGTGGCCGGCATCCTGCACGACCTGCGCAAGCAGGGTAAGCGCGTGCTGTTCGAAGGCGCGCAGGGTGCGCTGCTGGACATCGATCACGGCACCTACCCGTACGTCACCAGCTCCAACACCACCGTCGGTGGTGCGCTGGCCGGTTCCGGCGTCGGCGCCGATTCGATCGACTACGTGCTGGGCATTGCCAAGGCGTACGCCACCCGCGTCGGCGGCGGCCCGTTCCCGACCGAACTGGACGACGAAGTCGGCCAGGGCATCCGTGACCGCGGCGCCGAGTACGGCGCTTCGACCGGCCGCCCGCGTCGCTGCGGCTGGATGGACATCGTCGCGCTGAAGCGCGCCGTGGCCATCAACGGCATCAGCGGCCTGTGCATCACCAAGCTGGACGTGCTGGACGGCATGGAAAAGCTGAAGGTCTGCATCGCCTACGAATACAACGGCAAGCGCACCGAGTACGCGCCGCTGGACGCGCAGGGCTGGGAAGAATGCACCCCGGTGTACCTGGAGTTCCCGGGCTGGAGCGAGAACACCCACGGCATCACCCAGTGGGACGACCTGCCGCCGGCCGCACGCGCCTACCTGCGTTCGCTGGAAGAGCTGGCCGGCTGCCCGATCAGCATCGTCTCCACCGGCCCGGACCGCGACCACACCATGGTGCTGCAGGATCCGTTCGCCTGAGGGCGTGACTGGTAGCGCCGGGCCACGCCCGGCGTCGCTGAAAGAAAAAGCCCCGCGAAAGCGGGGCTTCTTCATTACCGTGTGGGCAGGCCAGCGGGGAAGCGACGCGATGACCAGCATGTCAGCGTGAAAGGCGAGACGGTTCTGTTCGTGCTGGTTCCAGGGGCTGCCTTGGCGGTGTTCACGTTCACCTTGCGGCGCTGGCAGCGCCGGGCGTCGAAGCAGCCGATTTCAGCAGCGGATACGGATTGATCGATTCCCCCTTCCACCACTGCTTCTCCGGCCCCAGTACGTGTACTTCGAAATGCAGGTGCGGGGCCTCCGCGCTGGCATTTCCGGTGCTGCCCACATAACCAATCACATCCCCGCGTTTGATCACCTGCTTTTCGCTCAGGCCATCGGCATAGCGCTGCAGGTGCGCGTAGTAGTAGCACCAGCGTCCGCTGGGCTCGAACTGGTAGATGGTCAGCCCACCGCGCTTGCTGTCGAACAGCTTCTCCACCGTGCCGTCGGCCACCGCGAGTACCGGAGTACCCGCATCGGCCATGATGTCGATGGCATCGTGCACCCGGCCCTCGCTGCGCGCATCGGTGAAGGTGTCGTGCAGCTGCGACGCCTGGATGCCCTGCACCGGCAGCAGCAGGCCGGTTGGCGCATTGGTGGCGCTGGACGGCGACACGGCCGTGGGAGCCGGAGCGCCTACGCGCGGCGTTGCAACCGCAGCCACCGCAGGTTGCACTGCGGGCGGGGAAACCGCCGCTGGCTCACCCGCATCGTGGTGCAGCCACCAGCCTGCACTCAGCCCCAGCAGAACGCCCAGCACGATCAGCTGCGAAAGACGCATCGGCTCACTCCTGCATCACCACGGGTACCGAGGTATCCACCGCATCGGCCACACGCAGCGCATCCCAGTTGGTCATGCGCACGCAGCCATGCGATTCTGTCTTGCCGACGTGGCCGGGTTCGGGTGTGCCATGCAGGCCGTAGTGCGGCTTGGACAGGTCGATCCAGACCCGCCCGACCGGATTGTTCGGGCCCGGCGGCAGCGTCGCCTTCTTTTCGCCCTTGCGCGCATCCCAGAACAGCTTCGGGTTGTAGTGGAACGGCGGGTCGCGATACACGCCGAGAATCTTCCATTCGCCGATCGGCAGCGGATCGTGCTGGCTGCCGGATGAGACAGGCACCTGTGCGATCACTTTGCCCTGCGCATCCAGCAATTGAAGTGTGGAGTCGGACTTGTCGACCACGATCTTCGCCGCCTTCGGCAAGGCCCCCGTTCCGATGTTGGGCACCTGGATGCGGCTGCCGGCCTTGGCCAGATCGACGCCGGGATTGAGTGCCTTCAGCAGCTCAGGGGAGGCGTGGAAGCGCTCGCCCAGGCCTTCTTCCACGCTGCTGAAGCCCAGCGACTTCAGCTTGGCCTGTGCGGCGGGCCCTTTCGGTATGGCCTGGAACGGGCCGGCAACATCTTCAGCCGTGAGCGTGTAGCTTGCCAGCGGCGTGATCGTATCGGCCTGCAGGGCCTTCCAGGTAGCGTCATCCAGTTCACCCGTTACGCTCAGCCCATGCGCCGCCTGGAAGCCCGACACCGCGCGCCGCTGGTTGCTGCCCACTTCGCCATCGATCTGGCCGGGGGAAAAATTCGCGCGATCCAGCAGCACCTGGGCGTGCAGGACAGAGCGGGGTGCGGTGTCCGGTCCTGCCTTCTCGGCAATGGGGGCAGGCAGGCCAGGCGGCGGCGCCTGCGCGAAGGCAGGTGATGCCAGCAGCGAGAGAGCGAGCAGGGCGGATCGGGGCATGGGTAACGGCATCGGGGACTCCAGCAGGGAACGCCACCACCTTGCCCGCAGACGGCGCCGAGCCACCGTGAAAGGGATCTGATGCCCGCATGAGCAGGCATGTCATTGCGGCCGGTTTGCACCGGCAGGTGCCACTGGGACGGCGACTCACCAAGGTGAACAGTGGCCGACGCCATTGGTGGATGGCGATCAAGATTGCCTGCCGTGCCGCCGATAAGGGCGCATCCCCCCGTTTTGGATACCCCCATGAACTACTTGAGGAACGTCAGGGTGGCCTGGCGTCTTGGGCTGGGCTTTGGCCTGTTGCTGCTGCTGGTTGCCGCCGTGGTGGCCACCGGCGCCACTGCCAGTGTCGTGCAGAAGCGCGCGATGCAGCAGGTGGTCGACGTCAGCGTGGCCAAGGTGCGCCTGTTGTCGCAGATGCTTGATGCCAACAACCAGATGATGGTGGTGCGCCGCGAGATGCTGATCCGCCAGGGTGATCACCGCACCAGCGACGAGAAGCGCATTGCTGATCTCGTCAAGCGCTACGAGGCCAGCTGGAGCGCCTACCAGGCGCTGCCCAGTGACGCCGAAGGCAAGGCCATCGCTGAAACCATCGCCGCCAAGCGAGCCATTGCTCGCCCGCTCAACAAGCAGACCAGCGAACTGATGGAGCAGGGCGATTATCCCGGTGCCGTGGCGCTGACCCTGGGCCCGGTGCAGGACGCCGCCAACGGATGGAACAAGGCGCTGTCCGATGGCGTGGACTTCGAGGAGAAGGAAAGCCGTGAGGCTGCCGCCGAGGCGATCCGCCTGGGCGAGCGCAGCCTGCTGCAGTTGCTGGTGCTGGGCGGCGTTGCGCTGCTTGCTGGCATCGGCGCCTCGGTGATGATCGGCCGCAGCCTGACCGGTCCGCTGGCGCGCGCGGTGAACCTGGCCGAGCGCCTGTCCAAGGGGCAGCTGGACCAGGAGTTCCGCCTCGGTGGCCGCGACGAGCTGACCCAGCTGGGTGAGGCGATGGCCAGCGTGCGCCAGAGTGTGCAGGCGGCGATCGGCGCGCAGTTGCAGATGGCGGAACAGCACGAGGCCGGCGCAATCCGCTATCGCATGGACGCCAGTGCGTTCCCCGGCGATTTCGGCCGCATGGTGCAGGCCACCAACAGCCTGGTCGAATCGCACGTGCAGGTGGAACTGCTGATGGCTGAAGTAATGCAGCGTTACGCCATCGGTGACCTCAGCCGCGACCTGCCGGACTACCCGGGCGAA
This sequence comes from Stenotrophomonas sp. YJH_SMC_46, assembly GCF_059370315.1. Taxonomy (NCBI): domain Bacteria; kingdom Pseudomonadati; phylum Pseudomonadota; class Gammaproteobacteria; order Lysobacterales; family Lysobacteraceae; genus Stenotrophomonas; species Stenotrophomonas sp. YJH_SMC_46. The sequence goes on along the minus strand of NZ_JCAFTO010000007.1, from coordinate 41,684 downwards.
AAGGGCACGTTGACCCGCACCTTGGCCGCGGTGAAGCAGAGCCTGATGGCGATCAACGCGCAGATCGATGAACTGGCCCGTGCCGCACGCGCCGGCGATTTCAGCATGCGTGGCGATGCCGGGGCCTTCCAGTACCAGTTCAAGACGATGGTCGAGCACCTCAACGGCATGATGGCCAGTTCGCAGGCCAGCATCGCCGATGTTTCCGACGTGCTGCGCGCGATCTCGCATGGCGACCTGACCGCACGCATGGAGGGCGAGTACGAAGGCGTGTTCGCGCGCATGCGCGACGATGCCAACACCACCACCGCGCAGCTGACCGGCATCGTCCGCGGCATCCAGGTGGCTGCCGACAGCATCAACAACGCGGCGCAGGAACTGGCCGCCGGCAACAACGACCTGTCGCGCCGAACCGAGCAGCAGGCGGCCAATCTGGAAGAAGCGGCCGCGTCGATGGAGGAGCTGACCTCCACCGTACGCCAGAACGCCGAACTGGCGCGTCAGGCCGACAGCGAAGCGCACGCTGCCGGCGCCGCCGTGCGCGAGACCGAGCAGGCGATGGCACAGATGGCATCGGTGATGGGCGAGATTGATCAGTCCTCGGCACGCATCTCGGAAATCTCCACGGTGATCGACGGCATCGCGTTCCAGACCAACATCCTGGCGCTGAATGCTGCAGTGGAAGCCGCGCGCGCGGGCGAGCAGGGGCGTGGCTTTGCGGTGGTCGCCAGCGAGGTGCGTACGCTCGCGCAGCGTGCCGGTGTCGCCGCCAAGGAAATCAAGGAGCTGATCGAAGACGCCGCTGCAAAGGTGAAGAGTGGCCTGGCCGTCACTGTTGAATCGGAAGCCGCGATCGCCCGCGTGGCCCAGGCCAGCTCGCGCACCACGCAGCTGATGAGCGACATCGCAGCGGCCAGCAAGGAACAGGCCGCCGGCATCGAGCAGGTCAACCAAGTGGTGGTGCAGATGGACCAGGTGACCCAGCAGAACGCTGCGCTGGTGGAAGAAGCCACTGCCGCCAGCCGCGCGCTGGAGGAACAGGCGCATGCACTGACCACGTCGATGGCGGTATTCAAGATGGAAGGCGCGGCGGTCTCCGCTGCGCCCCGTCGCGCAGCCTGAGCGGGCTGCCACTGCAGCGACAGGAATACGGCCGCCTTGAGCGGCCGTATTTCGCTGGAAGGGCCCCATCTACTGCTGCAGGCCCGTGCTGATGCTGACGCAGCCGAAGTTGCGGCATGGATGAGGACACTCCCCTTCTGACCGAAGCATCAGCCGCGCGCACGCGTACGCGCAGCTTTCTTCGCCGCCACTTTGCGCACGGACTTCTTCGCGGCCCGCGTCTTGGCTGCCTTCTTCGCGGCGGCGCTCCGCGAGGCGGCCGTACTCCCCTTCTTTGCCGCAGCCTTCTTCGCTGTCTTCTTTGCGGCCTTCTTTGTCGCGGTCGTGCGAGCCGGTGCCTTCTTTGCCACCGCCTTCTTTGCCACCGCTTTCTTCGCCGGCGCCTTCTTCGCTGCCGTCTTCCTGGTTGTCGACGTCTTGGCGGTCTTCTTGCGGGTCGCCTTCTTTGTAGTTTTGCGTGCACTGCCGTTACGCTTGCCGCCGCCGTCCTGCTTGTTCACGGTGGCCCAGGCAATGCGCTCGGCGGTGCCTTCACTCGCGCCGCGATCACGTTCGCTTTCCTCGATGTGCTCGGCCTGGCGCTTCTGCTTTTCGGTATATGCGGATTTGTCACCACGGGGCATGACTATTCTCCTGTCGTTGTGGTCAGGCCAGCAGGCGCAGCTTGGGCTCACGCGCCCACTGGCGGGTGGCGGCCGCCGCCAGGAATGCCTTGGCGTCTTCCGCTTCGACGATGCCGGCATCGTTGCCGACCCGCGCCGCCTTCAGCAGCGCTTGGCCTCCCGCGTCGCTGGCGATGGCCTTCAGGTGTGCCCACGCCTGGCTGACGAACTCCAGCGCGGCGCTCTCTTTCGACAACGCCTTTGATGCCTCTGCGCTCAGCACCACGGCCACCGCATCGAACACAGCCGATGGCGTGCCTGCCAGTTGCCCATCCGCCGCCTGCATCGCGCCATCGCTCAGCGTGGCGCCACCGACTTTGGGCGCGACCAGCTTCACGTCTGCACCTGCTTTCCTGGCTGCCTTGCTCAGGCTGGCAATGATGCGGGCGTCGGAGCCTTCGTCGAACAGAATGCCGATGCAGCGACCCTGCAGGGTAGGCTTGTTGCGTCCGATCACACGCACCTCGGGAGCGGGAGGCATGTCCCGCGCCGGGGTGGCGGTGGGTGCCGGGTCGGGCAGGGCGGGCAAGGCCAGACCATCGGCCACGCGCCGCGCCAGTGAGTCATCGATGTTGCGCAGGTGGCTGACGGTACGTACCCGCACCTTCAGCGTTTCCACCTTGGACAACTCGAACACCAGCGCCGATGCCAGGTGCGCCTGCTCCGGCGTTTCAAGGCTGCGGAAGAACATGCGGGCCTGGCTGTAGTGGTCGGCGAAACTCTCCGCGCGGGTACGGCCCTTGCGGCCATCGTCGGCGCTGGCGTGGCTGCGGAAACCCGCAGGCGTCTCACGCGGTGAGTCCTCCTGCAGCGAACTGGGATCGTAGGCCACCCGGCCCTTGGGCACGTGCATCTGCATGTGGCCATCGCGCTGATGATTGGCGAATGGGCACTTCGGGGCATTCACCGGGATCTGGTGGAAATTCGGGCCGCCAAGACGCAGCAGTTGGGTGTCCAGGTAGGAGAACAGGCGGCCCTGCAGCAGTGGGTCGTTGCTGAAGTCGATGCCCGGCGGCACGTTGGCCGGGCAGAACGCCACCTGTTCGGTCTCGGCGAAGAAGTTGTCGGGCCAGCGGTCCAGCACCATGCGCCCGATCACCTGCAACGGCACCAGCGATTCGGGAATGATCTTGGTCGGGTCCAGGTGATCGAACGGGAATGCGTCGGCTTCTTCTTCGGTGAACAACTGCACCGCCAGCTCCCATTCGGGAAAGTCGCCGCGCTGGATGGCCTCGAACAGGTCGCGGCGATGGAAGTCATTGTCGGCTGACTGCAGCTTCAGCGCTTCGTCCCAGACCGTTGACTGGATGCCCAGCTTTGGCCGCCAATGGAACTTGACGAAGGTCGACTCGCCCGCCTCGTTCAGCAGGCGGAAACTGTGCACGCCGAAGCCTTCGATCATGCGCAGCGAGCGCGGAATGGCACGGTCGCTCATTGCCCACATGATCATGTGCATCGACTCGGGCATCAGCGAAATGAAGTCCCAGAAGGTGTCGTGGGCCGAGGCGGCCTGCGGGAAGGCACGGTCCGGTTCCATCTTCACTGCGTGCACCAGGTCCGGGAATTTCATGGCGTCCTGGATGAAGAACACCGGAATGTTGTTGCCGACCAGGTCCCAGTTGCCCTCCCTGGTATAGAACTTGACCGCGAAGCCGCGCACGTCGCGCGGGGTATCCACCGAGCCTGCGCCACCGGCCACGGTCGAGAAGCGGGTGAATACGGGTGTCTTCACCCCTACCTCGGTCAGGATGCGCGCGCGGGTATGGGCGGCCAGTGACCGGGTCAACTCGAAGTAGCCATGTGCTGCGCTGCCACGTGCATGCACGATGCGCTCGGGAATGCGTTCGTGATCGAAGTGGGTGATCTTTTCACGCAGGATGAAGTCCTCCAGCAGCGTGGGCCCCCGAGGCCCCTGTCGCAGGGAGTTCTGGTTGTCTGCCACCGGGATGCCCTGATCGGTGGTCATCACCGGATGGCTGCCCCCGGCCTGCTGGTGGAGCTCATCGCCATTGCCCCGTGGGTGGCTTTCGGGCGGGGTGGTTGCGCGCTTGCCGGTCGGCTTGCTGGCGGCCATGGAGGGTGGCTCCGGATCGTCAAAGGGAACCACGACACTGGAACCGAGCCCGTTAAACCCCGGTCCGGCAAAGGTGAACGTACGGGCAAAAGCGGGCTCGGGTATGCTTGCCGCATGCGAGTCGAGCCCGCCGACATCGAAGCCTTGTTCGACGCCATCCCGGACGTGCTGTTCTTCATCAAGGACCGCCAGGGGCGGTACACCCACGTCAACCAGACCATGCTGCGACGGCTGGGCCTGCGCGCGCGCAAGGACGTGATCGGGCGCACGGCGGCCGAGATCTACCCGACCGGCCTCAGCGCGGACTATGTCGACCAGGATGCCCGCGTGCTGTCCGGCGAGGTGATCGAGAACCTGATGGAGCTGCACCTGTTCGCCAACCGCGAACCGGGCTGGTGCCTGACCTGCAAGCGCCCGCTGCTGGTCGATGGCGCCATCGAGGGCCTGATCGGCATTTCCCGCGACCTGGGCCAGAAGGACAGCCTCGGCACCCAGTATGAGCAGCTGCGGCTGGCGCTGGCCCACCTCAACGCGCACTACGCCGAGAACGTGCGCATGCAGACCCTGCTGGACATCACCGGCTTCTCGCTGTCCAAGCTGGAGCGCAGCTTCCGCAAGGTGTTCCAGATGACCCCGCAGCAGGTGCTGACCCGGCTGCGGATCCAGATGGCCATGCACCTGCTGCACGGTGACGAGAGCATCGCCAGCATCGGCCAGGCCTGCGGTTTCAGCGACCAGAGCGCCTTTACCCGCAAGTTCAAGGCTGAAACCGGTTTCTCGCCGCGTGCCTACCGCGCCCGTATTGGCGGTGGTGTCGGCGAGCCGGCGCTGGCCTGAGCCGGCTGCTGCGCTGTGCCTATCCCCGCGGGCATGGGACAGGGTAAGGTGTCGCCCCTGTAGCCCGCCGCCAGCCCTGCCGATGCCCAACTCGATTCCGACCGCTTCGCCCTCCCGCCTCGGACATTCGCTCAAGCCCCGCCAGCTGATCATGATGGGTCTGGGCAGTGCCATCGGCGCCGGCCTGTTCCTCGGTTCGGGCGTGGGTGTGCAGGCGGCCGGTCCGGCCGTTCTGGTCTCGTACTTGGTCGCTGGCGCGCTGGTGATCATCGTGATGAACGCTCTGGGCGAAATGGCGGCGGCCAAACCGACCAGCGGCGCGTTCTCGGTCTATGCCGCCGATGCCATGGGCGCCACCGCCGGTGCCACCGTCGGCTGGTTGTGGTGGGTGCAGCTGGTGATCGTGATCGCCGCCGAAGCGGTAGGCGCGGCCGGGCTGCTGGCCACGGTCTGGCCTGCGGTGCCGGTGCCGATGGCAGCGTTGGCCTTCATGCTGTTCTTCACCGCGATCAACCTGCTCGGGGTGAAGAACTTCGGCGAGTTCGAATTCTGGTTCGCCATCCTGAAAGTGGCGGCGATCCTGGCGTTCATTGCCATCGGTGTGGCGCTGCTGATGGGTTGGCTCCCGCAGGTGACCTCGCCTGGGCTGAGCAACTTCACCGAGCATGGTGGTTTTGCGCCGAAGGGCCTGGCCGGTATTGGCGCTGCACTGCTGGTTGTCGTTTTTGCCTTCGGCGGCACCGAGATCGTGGCCGTTGCGGCGGCGGAGACCGAAGATCCGGAGCGCAGCATCGCCCGTGCCATCCGCACCGTGGCGTGGCGCATCCTGGTGTTCTACATCGGCTCGCTGAGCGTGATCATCGCCGTGGTGCCGTGGACCAGCGAAGCGTTGAAGTCGCCCTTCGCCGCTGTGCTGGACATTGCCCGTATTCCGGGTGCCGGCAGCGCCATCACCCTGATCGCGGTGATCGCGCTGCTGTCGGCACTCAATGCCAACCTCTACGGCGCCTCGCGCATGATGTATTCACTGGCGCAGCGCCGCGAAGCCCCGGCCGTGCTGGGCTGGACCGATCCGCGCCAGGTGCCGGTGATTGCCGTGCTGGCCAGCGTGCTGTTCGGTTTCGCCGCCACGGTGATGGAACTGCTGTTCCCGGACCGGGTGCTGCCGGTGCTGCTGAACATCGTCGGTTCGACCTGCCTGCTGGTGTGGACGCTGTCGCTGGTCTCACAACTGGTGTTGCGCCGCCGCGCGGATCGTCTGGGTACCCGGCTGCCGTTCCGCATGGCGGGCTTCCCGTGGCTGACCTGCTGCGCGCTGGCGATCCTGGCGCTGATCTTCGGCCTGCTGCTGAGCGAGTCGCACACCCGCCTGCAGTTCCTGTCGATGGTGGCGCTGACCGCCACGATCGCCGCCGGCAGCGCCATCGCGCGGCGCATGCGCGAGGCGTGATTCTGTAGAGCCGACCCTACGGTCGAGGCTGCTGTTTGCGCGATCGCCAGCCGAGCATGGGCTCGGCTCTACAACAGGCACACACTCCGCGTGGCACTGTGCGCAGGTGGGCCGCCAGCGGCCCGTCGACCAGGAGTACCGCATGCTGCGCAGCCGTCCCTTCCTGATGTTCACCGGCCAGGCCGAGGCCGCGCTGGCCCTGTACGCCGAAGCCTTTGCCGATTTCCGCCTGCTGGCCCTGCAACGCCACCCCGAGGGGGCCGGCGCCGGCGTACCCGGACAGGTCCGCCAGGCCATCTTCCTGCTCGGTGGCACCCATTACCTGTGCTTCGACAGCCTGGATGTGCACGACTTCACCTTCAGCCCGTCGATCTCGCTGTTCGTCGAGTGCTCCGGTGCCGAGCAGTTCGAGCGTGCGGCACGCGTGCTGGGCGAGGGCGGCCATTGGTTGATGCCGGTGGGTGATTACGACTTCAGCAACCGCTATGGCTGGGTGCAGGACCGCTTCGGCGTATCGTGGCAGTTGAGCCTGGGACAGATGCCGGACCCGTGATCGGGTAATTGTGGGTGTGGACCTTGGTTCACACGCCCTCATGAAAACGGCCCGCTTGCGCGGGCCGTTTTCTTTATCGATGCAGTGAGGAATCAAGCCTCGACTTCATCATCCTTGTAGGCATCGACCGGGATGCAGGCGCACATCACGTTCTTGTCACCGTACACGTTGTCGACGCGTGCCACCGGCGGCCAGTACTTGCTCTGCTTCAGGCTGGCCAGCGGGAAGGCGGCCAGTTCGCGCGGATAGGCGTGGGTCCACTCGCTGGCGGTCACCGCGGTGGCGGTGTGCGGGGCGTTCTTCAGCGGGTTGTCCTCGCGGTCCAGGCGACCGTCTTCGATCGCGCTGATTTCCTCTCGGATCTGGATCATCGCGTTGATGAAACGGTCCAGCTCATGCAGCGACTCGCTCTCGGTTGGCTCGACCATCAGCGTGCCGGCCACCGGGAAGCTCAGGGTCGGGGCGTGGAATCCGAAGTCGATCAGGCGCTTGGCGACGTCCTCGGCGCCGATGCCGCTGGTCTTCTCCAGCGGGCGCACGTCGAGGATGCACTCGTGCGCCACCAGGCCGTTGCGGCCGGTGTACAGCGTCTTGAAGTGCGGCGCCAGGCGCTTGGCGATGTAGTTGGCGTTGAGCTGCGCGACCTGGGTGGCCTTGCGCAGGCCTTCGCGGCCCATCATCGCGATGTACATCCAGCTGATCGGCAGGATCGAGGCGCTGCCGAAGCTGGCGGCGCTGACCATGCCGACCGGGCCGTTGTCACCCAGCTTGCCCGGCAGGAACGGGGCCAGGTGTTCCTTGACCGCGCACGGGCCAACGCCCGGGCCGCCACCGCCGTGCGGAATGCAGAAGGTCTTGTGCAGGTTCAGGTGCGAAACGTCCGAACCCCACTTGCCGGGCTTGGCCACGCCGACCAGGGCGTTCATGTTGGCGCCGTCGGTGTACACCTGGCCGCCGTGCTTGTGGATGATCTCGCAGATCTCGACCACCTCTTCCTCGAACACGCCGTGCGTGGACGGGTAGGTCATCATGATCGCGGCCAGGCGGTCGCTGTACTTCTCGGCGTTGAGGCGGATGTCTTCCACATCGACATTGCCGTTGGCATCGGTCTTGGTGACCACCACCTTCATGCCGCACATCTGCGCCGAGGCCGGGTTGGTGCCGTGCGCCGAATCCGGGATCAGGCAGATGTCGCGGTGGCCTTCGCCGCGCGAGCGGTGGTAGGCGCGGATCGCCAGCAGGCCGGCGTACTCGCCCTGTGCGCCGGAGTTCGGCTGCAGGCTGACCGCGTCGTAGCCGGTGCATTCGACCAGCATCGCTTCCAGCGAATCAATCAGTTCCTTGTAGCCCAGCGCCTGGTCGGCCGGCACCAGCGGGTGGATCTGCGAGAACTCCGGCCAGGTCACCGGGATCATCTCGGCGGTGGCGTTGAGCTTCATGGTGCACGAACCCAGCGGGATCATCGTGCGGTCCATCGCCAGGTCCTTGTCGGCCAGCGAACGCAGGTAGCGCAGCAGTTCGTGCTCGCTGTGGTGGGTGTTGAACACCGGATGGGTCAGGAACGCAGACTGGCGCAGCAGGCCGGCCGGCAGCGCGTCGGCGGTGCTTGCGTCCAGCGCATCGATGTCGGCCTGCGCGCCGAACACGGCGGCCAGCGCGACCACGTCGGCGCGGGTGGCGGTCTCGTCCAGGCTGATGCCGACCGAGTCGCTGTCGATCGCGCGCAGGTTGTAACCGGCGGCGCGTGCCTTGGCATGGATCTCATCGGCGTGCACGCCGGTGACGTGCAGGGTGTCGAAGAAGTCGCCACCGACCTGTACGCCGGCGTTGCGCAGTGCCGCAGCCAGGATGGCGGCCAGGCGGTGGGTGCGGCGGGCGATGCGGGTCAGGCCTTCCGGGCCATGGTAGACCGCATACATCGAGGCCATCACTGCCAGCAGCACCTGTGCGGTACAGATGTTGGAGGTGGCCTTCTCGCGGCGGATGTGCTGCTCACGGGTCTGCAGGGTCAGTCGGTATGCCGGGTTGCCCTGGGCATCGACCGAAACGCCGATCAGGCGGCCCGGCATCGAGCGCTTGTAGGCGTCACGGCAGGCCATGAAGGCGGCGTGCGGGCCACCGAAGCCGAACGGCACGCCGAAACGCTGGCTGTTGCCGACCACGATGTCCGCGCCCCATTCGCCCGGGGCAGCCAGCAGGGTCAGGGCCAGCAGGTCGGTGGCCACGGCCACCAGGCCGCCGCGTGCGTGCACGGCATCGACCAGCGCCTTGTAGTCACCGACCTGGCCGAAGGTGTCCGGGTACTGCAGCAGCAGGCCGAAGGCTTCTGCTTCCAGTGCCTCGGCCGGGGTGCCGACGCGCAGCACGATGCCCATGGGCTCGGCGCGGGTGCGCAGCAGTTCCAGGGTCTGCGGGTGCACGGCATCGTGCACGAAGAAGGTGTCCGACTTCGACTTGGCCGAACGCTTGGCCAGGGTCATCGCTTCGGCGGCGGCAGTGGCTTCGTCCAGCAGCGAGGCGTTGGCGATCTCCATACCGGTCAGGTCGGCGCACAGGGTCTGGAAGTTGATCAGCGCTTCCATGCGGCCCTGCGAGATTTCCGCCTGGTACGGGGTGTAGGCGGTGTACCAGGCCGGGTTTTCCAGGATGTTGCGCAGGATCACGTTCGGCGTGTGGGTACCGTAGTAGCCCTGGCCGATGAAGCTGCGCAGCACGGTGTTCTTGTCGGCGATCGCGCGGATCTTCGCCAGTGCCTGCACTTCGGTCATCGACTCCGGCAGCGCCAGCGGCGCCGGCGACTTGATCTTGGCCGGCACGATGGCATCGGTCATCGCATCCAGCGACGCGTGGCCGACGACGTCGAGCATCTGCGCGATCTCGGCATCGTTGGGGCCGATGTGACGCTCGACGAACGCATTGTGGTGCTCGAGCTCACGCAGGGAAGGGGTGTTCTGGGACATGGCGAAGGATCCGTCAGGAAAGGGCACACGCACGGGCACAAGCCGCCGGTCGGCGGTCTGCGGGGCGCCCCTCTGTCCTTTTGCCTGAGAGTTTGGAAGCGCGGAAAACCGCAGCTTCGTGCCCCTTCGGCGCCGGATCGAACCGGTCTCTCCAGAGTTCTGTTACGGGTGGTATCGGGCCTGAGCGATTACGGGCGTTGCGCCTTCGGCAGCGGTGTTCCGCTTCTCCCACCGTGTTGCCCGCGGATTATAGCCCGTTGCGGGCCCGCTGGCCGCCTCCCGGCACGGCCCCGCGGCTGAATGGCCGATGGCCCGGCCATGCGTTCTGTGCACCGCTGCATGGCATCGGGCGCAATCCCCACCTATGATGGGCGGATACCTGAATTCATCTGGCGCCCTCCCTGCAGACGGGGACCGGCGCCCGCCGTGCGTGCCGCGCATGGCCCTGCCGGACGCCTTTCCCATGACAGCCGCTGTTGCTCCCTCCACCCGCCGCATGGCCCTGCTGCTTGCCGGCCTGGCCATGTTCGGCCCGTTCTCGATCGACACCATCTTCCCCGCGTTCCCGCAGCTGGCGCAGCGCCTGTCGGTGGACGAGGTGGCGGTGCAGCAGACCATCAGCGTGTACCTGCTGTTCTATGGCCTGATGAGCCTGGCGCATGGCCCGCTGTCCGATGCGTGGGGGCGCAAGCGGGTGATCCTCGGTGGCCTGGTGGTGTTCGTCGGCGCCTCGGTCGGCTGTGCGCTGTCCACCGATCTGGCCACGCTGCTGGCGTTCCGCGCGCTGCAGGGCCTGTCGGCGGGTGTCGGCATGATCGTCGGCCGCGCGGTGATCCGCGATCTCTACCATGGCCACGACGCGCAGCGCCTGATGAGCCAGGTGTCGATGCTGTTCGGCATCGCCCCGGCCATCGCGCCGATCATCGGTGGCTGGATCCTGCTCAGTGGCGCCGGCTGGCCGCTGATTTTCTGGTTCCTGGTGGTGTTCGCGCTGGTCCTGCTGGCAGCCACTGCACGCTACCTGCCGGAGACCCATCCGGTCGAAGCGCGCGTGCCGTTGTCGCCGCACGCGTTGATGCGCGATTACGTGCGCATCGGTTTCAACCCGCGCTTCCTGCGCCTGGCGCTGGCCGGCAGCATCGGCTTCGGTGGCATCTTCCTGTACATCTCGTCGGCGCCGGTGTTCGTGATGCAGCACCTGCACCTGGGCGAGGGCGGTTTCGCCTGGTTGTTCATCCCCACCATCGGCGGCATGACCACCGGCTCGTTCCTGTCCGGGCGCATGGCCGGGCACACCACGCCCACCCGCCAGGTCGCCATCGGTTTCAGCCTGTGCGCGCTGTCGGCGCTGCTGAATGTCGGCTACGTGGCGCTGTCGCCGCAGTTCGTGTTGCCGTGGGCAGTGCTGCCGATCTTCCTGGGCGGCATGGGCATGGCGCTGATCTTCCCGATCCTGGCGCTGGCGGTGCTGGACATGTATCCGCACCAGCGCGGCCTGGCGTCGTCGCTGCAGGCCTTCGTGCAGCTGATGATCAGCACCGTGGTGGCCGGCGTGGTGTCGCCGTTGCTCAGTGCCAGCCCGCTGCACCTGGCGCTGGGCCAGGCCGCGTTCTTTGGCGCCGGCTTCGTGTTCTGGTACTGGGAGCACCGGCTTGAGCGCGCGGCGCAGGCAGCCTGCACGGGCGATTGAGCAGCGCGCAGGGGTAGGGCACGCCGCGATGCCCGTAACGCTTGCGGCGAGGAACGACCGGACTAGGCTGGGGACTCCAGCCAGCCGGTGCGTGGATGCACGACAGCCAGCCGATCCGATGTCGTTGCATGAGGTTCCCCCATGGCTGCGCAGCAGACCTACCGCCTGTTCGAGGTGGCGCTGAAGGAGCGCCGCGTTCTTTCTCCTTCCCTGGACCGCATGGTATTCACCGGTGCCGACGTGGCGCGGATGAAGACCGAAGGCCCGGACCAGCGCATCAAGGTGTTCTTCCCCTTGCCCGGCCAGGACGTGCCGCCGGTGCCCAGCGGCGAGGACTGGTACCCGCGCTACCGGGCGCTGCCGGACGACCAGCGTCCGCCCATGCGCACCTACACCATCCGCCACCTGCGCGCCGAGCAGGGCGAGGTCGACGTTGATTTCGTGCTTCATGGCGAGACCGGGCCGGCCTCGCGCTGGGCCATCCACGCGCGACCGGGCGACCGCGTAGTGCTGCTGGCCCCCGATGCCGACTGTGCCGACAGCAGCGAAGGCTGGGAATGGAAACCGCCGATGGGAGTCGGCCAGGTGCTGCTGGTGGCGGATGAAACCGCGCTGCCGGCGGTGGCCGGCATCCTCGAGGAACTGGCGGCCATGGTCGATCCGCCGCGCACGCTGGCGCTGCTGGAGGTGGCGCAGGCCGGTGATGCCGTGCACCTGAAGGCGCCCTCCAGCGCCGAGCTGGTCTGGCTGCCGCGCGGGCGGGCCGCCTACGGACAGCCGTTGCTGCAGGCGGTCCAGGCGCGGTTGGCAGCGGCCCCGGGCGCGGCTGCCGGCGATGCGCCGGATGAGATCGACGTCGATACGCAGATCCTCTGGGAGCAGGCCGATACCCGCGTGGCCGGACCGCTGTATGCCTGGGTGGCAGGCGAGGCGGCGGCGGTAATGGCGATCCGTCGCCACCTGGTCCGCGACTGCGGGCTGGACCGCCGCGCGATCACCTTCATGGGCTACTGGCGGCACGGCAAGGTGCTGGACTGACCGTGCTGGATCGAGCACGCGTGAAGCAGCGCTGCGGGCGGGGTGCGCTATCCTTGCGCCCCCCTTCGCAGCGGTACCGCACCATGTCCACCAGCTCCAAGACCCGCCGCGACCAGCGCCGTCGCCAGGAAAAACAGGCCGCCAACAAGGCCGCCGCGCAGGCGTCGCCGGTGGAGCCGCATGCCGAACTGCGCGACGCGCAGCGCACCCTGCTGGCCGGTGTCGTTCGCCGCGATGGCGAATGGGTGCTGGGCATGGATGGCCGCATCGCCGGCCACAGCGAGAGCGCTGCGCAGGTGCTGGCGCTGATCATGCAGGCCGGTGAGCTGCACGAACGCAATGGCACGCCGGTGCGCCTGATGTACTCCGACGCGCTGCGCGACGCCGCGTACGCCGAAGCGAAAGAGAAGGGCCAGACCTTCGAGGAGTTCAAGGCCGAGCTGGCCGCGGCGATGGCAGCGAAGAAGAACAGCTGATCCGCCGTGGGTAGCGCCGGGCCATGCCCGGCGAGCGCAGCGGTGCGATGAAGAGCCGCCGGGCATGGCCCGGCGCTACATCAGGGGCGGATCCTCGCGGACCCGCCCCTTTTCTCATTTCGCCGCCGGGGCCGCGTTGGTCTGCCAGCCGCACATCTGGCCTTCGTTCTGCTGCTTCAGCCACTCGTTGACCGGTGTGAAGTACTCGATCATCGGGCCGGCATCGAGCTTGTCGGTGCCGGTCAGCTCCTTCAGCGTGGCCTGCCACGGCTGGCTGGCACCCTTGCTCAGCATCGCCCAGTACTTCTGGCCGGCTTCCTTGTTGCCGTAGAAGGTGCACTCATGCAGCGGGCCCTTGTACCCCGAGGCGTCGCACAGGCCCTTGTAGAACTGGAACTGCAGGATGCGCGCCAGGAAGTAACGGGTGTACGGGGTGTTGCCCGGCACGTGATACTTCGCGCCCGGATCGAAGAATTCTTCGCCACGGCTGCTGGCCGGGGCCACGCCCTGGTACTTGGCCTTCAGGTCCCACCATGCCTTGTTGTAGTTGTCGGCGGTGATCGAGCCATCGAACACGCCCCAGCGCCAGCGGTCGATCATCAGTCCGAATGGCAGGAACGACACGCCCGACAGCGCCATGCGCATCTGGTTGTTGATGACCGCCTCGCGGCTTTCGGTCGGCGCGTCGACCAGGCCGATCGAGCTGAGGTACTTGGGCGTCATCGCCAGCACGATGGTGTCGCCGATCGCTTCATGGAAGCCGTCGTTGGCACCGCCCTGGAACAGCGGCGGCAGCGGGTTGTAGGCCAGGTCGTAATAGATGTGGCCCAGCTCGTGGTAGATGGTGGTGAAATTCTCTTCGTTCGGCTTGATGCACATCTTTGTGCGCACGTCGCCTTCCATGTTCATGTCCCAGGCGCTGGCGTGGCAGACCACGTCGCGGTCGTCAGGCTTGATGAACTGGGTTTTTTCCCAATACGACTGCGGCAGTGACGGCATGCCCAGCGACACGTAGAAGTCCTGCGCGCGCTCGGTCATCTGCTTGGCGGTGCGCAGTTCGGCTTCGCGCTGCGCCTTGTACTGGGCCGCCACACTGGCGTCCTTGCCGGCCTTGGCCAGCGCCGCGCTCAGGTTGGTCTGGTACTGCTTTTCCAGTGCAGCGGTGATGTCCAGGCTGCCGGCACCCGGGTATGGTTCCAGCTGGTCCCACAGGTTGGACCAGTCCTGCTGCCACATGTTGCCCAGCAGGTGCGCGGCGATCAGGCCATTGCCCACTTCGGCCTTGTCCTTGCCGTAGGTCTTGTCCAGCTTGGCGCGCGCATAGCAGTGCAGCTGTTCGTACATCGGCTTGACCTGTTCCCACAGGCGATCGGTTTCCGGGCCGATCTGCTCCGGCGGCATGTCATAGCCGCTGCGCCACATCTGGCCGGCATCGGTGAAGCCCATGCCCTTGGCGCCTTCGTTCACCAGGCCGACGAACTTCTGATAGTCGCCGCGCATGTTCTTGGTGGTGCTGTGCCAGCCCTGCCAGGCGTCGAGCTGCTTGTCGTAGTCGCGGCTGCGTGCCAGCACCTGCTCCAGCTCGCCCAGCTGCCGGCAGGAGTTCGGGTCGTTGGCATCGGTGCAGTACTTGCCGGCGCCATAGCTGCCTTCCATGCGGGTGGCGATCTGGGTCAGCTCGGCCAGTTTGGCCGGGTCGCGCGGCGCCGGCATCGAGGACATCAGCTTCAGCAGGTGGATCGCGCGCTTGCTGTCCTCGCTCATCGGCTTGCCGTCGAACTTGGCGGCCTGTTCGATCCAGCTGTTGAGCTGGGTCAACGAGCGTTCGTTGGCTTTGGCTGCGATGCGTTCGGAATCACTGTTGATGTAGGTGGAGGACAGCCATTGCGCCGAGGTCATCTCCGGGTAGGCGGCCTTGAACTCGGCATTGATGCGGGCCACGAACTGGTCGGCGGTTTCGCCGGCCGGGGCGCTGCTGCTGGCGGTATCGGTGCCTGGAGCAGCTTCCTTCTTGCAGGCGGCCAGGGCCAGCGTGGCGGCGGCGATTGCCGAGGCCAGCAGGAGATGACGGTGTTTCACGGGCGGTCCTTGGGTGGTGAACGACGGCCGAAGGCTAGTGGGCCGTCGCTGCCACCGCAAGTGGCGGAAGTCGGCCGGGCCGCGCCCGGCACCCGCAGAGGCTTTCAAGCAACGGCAAAGCCGAAGCAACAGCAACAGCGGACTATCCGTGGTTTGGCGGGGCGGGGCGGGTCCGGTTGCGGGGGGCGCCGTAAATCCGTCCATGGAGGCTCGGTCGCGCCATCCATGGCGCTCACGCCCCCGCAACCGGACCCACCCCGCCTTCGACAGATTTCCGCGACCTGTCATTGATCCACGCCATGCGTGGATGCTTTTCGAATTCAATTCGACTATTCGATTCCGATGGAAATTCATCCACGCATGGCGTGGATCTACCAGATCGGGACAATCTGTCAGAGGTGGAGCGGTGTCGGAGTGCGGGGTGTCAGCCGCATGGATGCGGCTGCCAAGCCTACATGGACGTACTTGCGGCGTCCCCGCATTCCGACACCGCCCCGCCAAGCCACGAATCGCCTGCTTCTGCTGTTGCCGTTGCTTGTGCAGTGGCCTCGGCGGGTGCAGGGCGCAGCCCTGCCGACAAACCCTCAACTCTCGCAGTTGGCGAACACGTCGCGGTCGCGCTCGTATAGCGAGGTCTTCACCTGCATCAGGCCCAGCACCGACGGGAACAGGTTGTCATGGTCGGTATATGCCGTCGAGCGCTTGCGCACGCATTGCAGGTCCAACCCGCGGCTGCTCGCGAAGCCCGGCGAGAACCACATCGTCATCGGTACCCGGGTCTGCTCGGCCGGGGCGATGGCGTAGGGCACGCCGTGCAGGAACAGGCCTTTTTCGCCCAGCGACTCGCCATGGTCGGACAGGTAGATCATCGCCGTGTCGTAGTCCTGCATGCCCTGCAGCGTGCCGATGGTCTTGCTCAGGAAGTGATCGGTGTACAGCACGGCATTGTCGTAGCTGTTGGTGATCTCTTCGCGCGAGCAGCGGCCGATGTCACGGGTGTCGCAGGTTGGCTTGAAGCGGGCAAAGGCGGCCGGATAACGCTCGAAGTACGCAGGGCCATGGTTGCCCAGCTGGTGCAGCACCACCACCCGGTCGCCGGGCCTGGCCCGCACCTGGGTGGCCAGGTCCTGCAGCAGGATCTCATCCATGCAGCGGCCATCGGCGCACAGGCCCGGCGTGGTGGCATCGGACAGCGACTGGAAGTCCAGGCCTTCGCACACGCCCTTGCAGCCGGACTGGTTGTCACGCCACAACGGCACGATGCCGGCGCGGTCCAGGACGTGCAGCAGCGACTGGTGCGCACGGATCTTCTTTTCGTCGTAGTCGTGACGACCCCATGGCGAGAACAGGCACGGTAGCGAAACCTCGGTGCTGGTGCCGCACGAGTGCATGTCCGGGAAATTGATCACGCTGGCCTGCGCCAGTTCCGGGGTGGTGTTGCGGCCACCGTTGAGCCCCCAGTTCTGCGCACGCACGGTCTCGCCCATGACGATCACCAGCAGGCGCGGCTTGCTGGCCGGCGCGCGCGGGGTGGCCTTGGCATCGGTACCGATCGGCAGCTTCGGCGCGCGCTGCACCGGATTGTCGCCACGCAATGCACGCGGCATGCCCAACAGGACATTGGCCGGTGTCGCGAGATAGCGCACTTCACGCTGGTTGCGCATCAGTGCCGAGACATCCTGGAACGAGATCAGGGCACCGCCGATGGCGGTCACTGCGGCCACCGCCAGGAAGCCCAGCCGCGACATCAGGCTGCGGCCCCAGCTGCGGCGGCGCAGCTGCACGCGCCACAGCACGATCATCGGCAGCACCGCAAGCAACAGCACCGGCCACAGCAGCGACACGGTCATCAGCTCGCGGCTTTCCTTGGGGTCGGTCGCCAGCACGTTGCGCAGCATGTCCGCATCCAGGTAGATGTGGTAGCGGCTCATGTAGTGCGCGGCGAATGCGGTCACCAGCAGCAGCAGGCTGATCACCACCTTGGCGTTCCAGCGCCAGACCAGGATGCCCAGCAGCACGCCGTGAGCGCCCAGCAGCAACAGCAGCAGTGAAAGCGCGTAGCGCAGGCTGCCTGGATGGCTGGCCATCGCGCTGTGCCAGAACAGGCCATTGCCGGCCACCGCGAAGAACAGGCTGGTCAGCGCGATCAGCGCTTCGGTGGACAGCTGCGGCCGCCAGTGGCGTAGACCCGCAAGGGCGGGGAGGCGGGCGGGCCGTTGGACCGATGCGCTCATGCGTTTGCCTCCTGGCGGTTGGCATGGTTCGGTTGACGGTGTGTCAGGACGCGCTTGACGATGAGATACAGGCCCAGCGAAAGCAACCAGCAGATCAATGCAGTGGCAACGTCATGCGAAAGGAAATGTGCACCGCGCAGCTGCTGGCTGATGCCGAACACCAGGCCGGCGCCGAGGCCGATCCACAACCCGGTCCAGCGCCACGACGGGCGCCATAGCAGGGCGAAATAGTACAGACACAGCCAGGCGTAGCCAGCACTGGCGTGACCGGCCGGGAAGCAGGCCTGCGCGGCCATGCCAGCGGGGCGCGCCGTGAAAAGCCCGATGAAAGGCTGGTGGCCACCGTAGCGCAGCAGGTCCCACGGGCATTCCATCGGCACCAGCGACTTCAGCAGGGAGATCGCGCCGGTGCCCAGTGCCATGGCAATCACGACATAAAGCAGCGCCCATTGCAGGGTGCGATCGCGACCCTTACGCCAGTGGTGGAAGCACAGCAGGATCACGACCAGCGCCGCCGCCGTGCTCAACCATTTGCCGGCCTTGTGCACGACGCTGCGGGTGATCCAGGCGTCCTGCAGCGCCCAGTGGCTGCCTTCAAGACGGAACAGGTGATCGGCCACCCATTGATCACCGCCGAAGTCCATCAGCAGCGTAAACAATGGCAGACCGATTGCGACAGGCAGCCAGAGGTGAGTTACGGCAAATCGAGACGCCAGTGGTGTCGCAAGCGGCGCTACCGAATCAAGGGGACGGACGGGCATGCTGGGGGAGGGCGGTTTGGGAATCCGCAGTCATGCTCGTCACCTGCATGTCGGAGAAGGGTCGGACGCCCGTTCGCACCGGGTTAATGATTCCCCGGCACGAGTCAACGTTCAGTCTTCTTCGGCGGTCGAGCCGGCCCGTTCGGCGTGGCATTGCGGGTCCCAGGCCGTACCGGGAAGCAGTTGCCAACGATTCCTGTTGGCCATGCCGATGTCGATCACTTTGGCCGGGTCCACGCAGGGACTCATTGCATCGTCCAGCACCAGCAGCCAGCGCTTGTCCGGCGCTTCGGCGAGCCAGGGGCCGGCATCGTGCCATTGCTCGGCCCAGGGCCGCTTGAAGCCGAACTCACGCACCGCGCGGTCGGCCTGCAGCAGGTTCTGCTCGCGCCAGGCGACCAGCGCCAGTTCGGCGTCCGGCCCGATCCGTGCGCCGACCCGGCGCATCAGCGCCGACGCCGAAGCGTAGGGATCCAGCGCCGGAATCAACACCAGGCCGTAGAGCATCCACAGCATGCCGTGGGTCAGCAGCACCAGCGTTGCGGCGCGGCGCACCCGCAGCCACACGATCAGCGTGGCCAGGGCGATGGCGAAGGTCAGCAGGCCATCGCCCAGCACCGGCAGCAGCGTATCGGGCATTGCCCGGCGCTCAAGCTGCGCAAGGGCCCAAGGGTGCTCGGTCAACAGCATGACGCCGAGCACGCCGGTGGCCAGCATCAGCACCACGCTGTAGCCGAACAGGTAGCGGCGCACGCACAGCCGGCGCAGCAGGCCCGGCAGCAGTGGCGCCGCCGCCAGTGCCATTGCCGGCAGCATCGGCAGCACATACACCTCACGCTTGCCCGGGCTGGCGCTGAAGAACACCAGCACCAGAATGGCCCAGCCGAGCAGCAGCCACTGCCGGCGGTCGCCTCGGCGGAGGCGGCGCCACCAGGGTCTGAACAGCATCGGCAGCAACAGGCTGCCGGGCAGCCACAGGGTCAGGATCACCTGCAGGTAGTACCAGACCGGTTGGCGGTGGTGCCAGGCGTTGGCATAGCGGGTACCGGTCTGCTTGAACAACAGCTCATGCGCGTAGGCCTGCAGTTCGGCGCTGGGCGTGTGCAGCAGGGCCCAGCCCAGCGGCGCAAGCCACACCGACACGCCCAGCAGGAAGGCCGGGATCAGCCACAGCAGCGTTGCCGGGTGCGGACCATCCCCCCTGAGGCCGCGGCAACGCTGGTACAGCCACCAGCCGAACCATGGCAGCACCATCAACAGCGGCAGGAAACCCACACCCTTGGTCACTGTCCCCAGGCCGGCCGCGAAACCCGCCAGCCACAGTGCGGGCAGGTTGCGGCGCTCGCAGAGATGGCGCATCAGGCCCCACAGGGCCACCGTGGTCATGCCCACCAGCACCATGTCGATCTGCGCGCGCTTGGCCATCAGCCCGAACTGCAGGGTGCAGAACAGCGCCGCCAAGGCATACAGGGAATGCCGCGGTGACCACAGCCGGCGTGCCAGATCCGACACCAGCCACAGGCTGAGCAGGGCGCCCAGCAGCGACGGCAGCAGGAACGACCACTGCCAGCTGCCGACGATCTCGTAGGCCGCCGCCTGCAGCCACATGAAGACCGGCGGCTTCTCCGCATACAGCTCCACGCCCCGGTGCGGCAGCAGCCATTGCCCGCTTTCGACCATGGTCCGGGCCGCCAGCACGAAGCGCGGCTCGTCCGGCGGCTGCGGCTGCCGAAGGCCGATCCCCGCTGCCAGCGCAGCAACGATCAACAGCCACAACAGGGGCAGGCGCCAACGGCGGGGCAGGGCTACGGGCACGGCAGGCTCCGGGAGCAAAACGGCCATTCTGAGGTGGCAGGGGTGGGAAAAGCGTCAGAGCGGGGCCGGGGCGACCGCATTCCGACATGCGCGGCGCTACCATGGTACGAACTTCCGTGGGTGTTTCGTGCATGCGTCTGTTGGTGATCGAGGACAACCGCCAGCTGGTAGCCAACCTGTTCGACTATTTCGAGTCGCGCGGGCATGTGCTTGACGTGGCCCCGGATGGCATCACCGGCCTGCACCTGGCCGGCAGCCACCCTTACGACGCCGTGATCCTGGACTGGATGCTGCCGCGCATGGAGGGCCCGGAGGTGCTGCGCCGGCTGCGCGCCGAGCAAGCATCGGAAGTGCCGGTGATCATGCTGACCGCGCGTGACGAGCTGCCGGACAAGATTGCCGGCTTCCGCGCCGGTGCCGACGACTACCTGACCAAGCCGTTCGCGCTGCCAGAACTGGAGGTGCGGCTGGAGGCGCTGTTGCTGCGTGCGCAGGGCCGCAACCCGCGCAAGCGCCTGCAGGTGGGCGACCTGGTACTGGATCTGGCAACGCTGGAGGCCCAGCGTGGGGGCCAGCTGCTGCACCTGTACCCGGCCTGCCGCAAATTGCTGGAAGTGCTGATGCGGGCCAGCCCGGGGGCGGTGACACGACAGCAGCTGGAGTTCGCCCTGTGGGGCGATGAGCCGCCGGATGGTGACCTGCTGCGCTCGCACGTCTACGAGTTGCGTCGCAGCGTCGACGGCCCGTTCGCCAAGAAACTGATCCACACGCTGCCGCGGGTGGGCTACCGGTTGGCGGTGAGTTCCACCAGCGATGCCGGCAAGGATGACGATGAAGGCGCGTAAGCCGGGCCCGTTGTACCGTCGGGTCGTGTGGTGGTTGCTGGGCTATCTGGCGCTGCTTTCACTTGCGGTGTTCAGCGTTGGCAACTATGTGCACGAGCATGCCGAGCACGCCGCCTGGCGCGCACTGCTCAACTCCGAACTGGACAGCATCGTCGAGCACGTCGAGCATGAGCCGCATTACCGCTGGCAGGATTCGGACACGCTCAGCCTGTATCGCTTCGATGCGGTCAACCTGCCCGACGCTCTGCGTACGTTGCATCCGGGGCTGCATGACGGCGTAATGATCAAGGGCCGTGAGACGGCGGTGATGGTGCGCGAAACCGAGTCGATGGGCCGGGTCGCGCTGGTTCTGGACATTTCCGATTTTCATGACCTGGAACAGTTCGCCACGCGCTGGGTGATGCTGGCCGGGGTGATCATGATCTTCGTCACCGTACTGATGGCGTCGTTCGGCATGGAACGCATGGTGCGCCCGCTGAGCCTGCTGGCACAGCACATCGCCGCGTTGCGGCCGGGCGTGCAGGGCCAGCGCATCGAGGTCGATCCACGCGGCAGTTCCGAACTGCATACCATCGCCGATGCACTGAACGATTACCTTGACCGCAATGAGCAGTTCGTCGAGCGTGAGCGGGTCTTCATCAGCACCGCCAGCCACGAACTGCGCACGCCGATCGCCGTGATGACCGGTGCCGCCGAACTGGCACTGGAGCAACCGGGCCTGCCCGAGCGCGCCCGCCAGCAGATGCAGCGGGTGTTGCGCACGGCGCAGAGCGTGGAGCAGTTGATCGAGCTGCTGCTGGTGCTGGCGCGCGATCCGGCGCGCCTGGCGGCGCGTGCCGAGCGCATCGCGCTGGACCAGCTGCTGCCGGAGATCGTCGACGACCATCGCCACCTCCTCGGCGACAAGGACCTGAGCATCGGTATCCAGGCCGCGCCGGTGGATATCGTCGCGCCGATGGCGGTGGTGCAGGCGGCGATCGGCAACCTGCTGCGCAATGCCATCGAGAACAGCGGTCGCGGCCATATCGAACTGCAGCTGAGTCCGTCGGCGGTGCTGACCCTGCAGGACCCCGGGCACGGCATGAGCCCGGAGGAGATCGCGGCGATCCATGCACGCATGGCCCGCGGCGGGCGTGCCGACCGTGGCAGCGGCATCGGCCTGGACCTGATCGCGCGGCTGTGTGAACACCTGGGCTGGACACTGCAGTTGCAGCCCTGCGAGCCGCGCGGGACACGCGTCACCCTGGACTTTGGCGCTTCGCGCCCCGCCTGATCAAACGGCCGACCTGCTCCGCGCTGCGGCATGACCCGGCGTGAAGACAGTGTTAATCTGGAACTGCGCCGCTTTATGCGGCGCTTTTTTTTCCGCTCTTTCGATCGACAGAGGATCCCATGCCGACCGAACCCGCTACCGCCCTGATCAGCAACGATATCGTTGGACTGGGCCTGATCGCCGCCACCCTCGCCCTGATCTTCTGGGCTGCCAGTGGTCCGACCCCCTTGTTGAAGAAGATCTTCGCCTGGGTGCCGGCGCTGCTGCTGTGCTACTTCATTCCCGCCATCTACAACACCGCCGGTGTCATCGATGGCCACAACACCTCGCTGTACAACCCGGTCGCGCGTGACGTGCTGCTGCCGGCTGCACTGGTCCTGCTGACCCTGTCGATCGATCTGAAGGGCGTCATCAAGCTCGGCCCGAAGCTGTTGCTCGTGTTCTGTGCCGGTACCGCTGGCATCATGCTCGGCGCAATCGTCTCGTTCCAGCTGATGAAGCTGATCCACCCGGAAACCGTGGCCGGTGATACCTGGGCCGGCATGGCCGCGCTGGCCGGCAGCTGGATCGGTGGCGGCGCCAACATGGTGGCCATGCGCGAGGTGTTCGGCACCGACGCCACCACCTTCGGCCAGTTCGCCGTGGTCGACGTGGCCTGTGCCAGCCTGTGGATGGCGATCCTGCTGTTCCTGGCCAACCGCGCGCA
Organism: Stenotrophomonas sp. YJH_SMC_46; assembly: GCF_059370315.1. Lineage (NCBI taxonomy): Bacteria > Pseudomonadati > Pseudomonadota > Gammaproteobacteria > Lysobacterales > Lysobacteraceae > Stenotrophomonas > Stenotrophomonas sp. YJH_SMC_46. The sequence goes on along the minus strand of NZ_JCAFTO010000007.1, from coordinate 19,109 downwards.
GCAGATCGATACCCGCAACGGGGCCGACACCCGCGCCATCGACGAGATGAAGGCACGAATCAGCGCCTACGAGGCACAGAACGCGCGCATCCCCAGCATGACCGACCTGATGGTGATCGTCGGCGTGGCACTGGGTGGCGTCGGCCTGGCCCACGCCATCGCCGCGCCGCTGTCGGGCTGGTTCAAGGCCAATATCAGCTGGGCCAGCCAGTTCAGCCTGGACAGCCAGTTCGTGTGGGTGATCCTGCTGTCCACGGCGATGGGCCTGGGCCTGAGCTTCACCCGTGCGCGCCGGCTGGAAGCGGCAGGCGCTTCGCGGCTGGGCACGGTGTTCCTTTACTTCCTGATTGCCTGCATCGGCATGCAGATGAACCTGCTGTCGCTGCTGGACAGGCCGTGGCTGTTCCTGCTCGGTGCGATCTGGATGGCCACCCACGTGCTGGTGCTGTGGGTGGTGGCCAAGCTGCTGCGCGCGCCGCTGTTCTTCTTCGCCATTGGTTCGCAGGGCAACATCGGCGCAGCCGCTTCGGCTCCCGTGGTGGCAGCAGCGTTCCACCCGACGCTGGCGCCGGTGGGCGTGCTGCTGGGTACGGTCGGCTATGCCACCGGCACCGGGCTGGCGTATGTCACCGGCCTGATCCTGAAGTGGATGGCCGGCGCCTGAGTCCTGAGCTGACGATCATGTTGCGTGTTCACGGCAATTGCCGTGGACCCGCTTTCCCCGTGCAGAGCCGAGCCCACGCTCGGCTTTCTTTTTGCCTGCCACCGGATAGATCCACGTCATGCGTGGATGCACTTCATGGGTATCCATGAACAAAGAAAGGACAGATCCGTTTCCCCGCGGAAACGGATCTGCCCCCTGATGCTTCTTGCCGTCAACGGAAATCTGTCGAAGGTGGGGTGGTGTCGGATGGCGGGGTGTCCGCGGCATGGATGCTGCGGCCAAGCCCCCAAGGACGGGTTTACGGCGTCCCCGCCATCCGACACCACCCCGCCAAATTCACGGAAAACCAGAGCCGACGCTTTCGCCGTTGCCGTTGCAGTTGCCTCTGCGGGCGCCGGGCTGCAAGCCCGGCACCCAACCCTCAACAGCAGCGGCCACCATTGCGCCCACCGTAGCGCGCTTCCTGGCGTTCGCGGAAGAACGTCTTGTAGTCCATTGGCTCCTGGTCCGGGTGCTTTTCCAGCATGTGCCGGACATAGTTGTCGTAATCGGGAATGCCACAGCACAGACGTGCGGTCTGCACCAGGCGCCGCCAGATGCGGCGGTGCGCCTGGTACTGGCCGGCGGGAACCAGTTGCGTGCTCATCACAGATCCACCATTTCGTGCGGCTTCAGTGCCACGTAAGGGGTCTCGCGGTCGCTGCGCTGCGGATTGCGGCGTGCCGCCAGGATGGTCTTGATCGAATACACCAGCACAGCGCCCACCACCAGCAGGAACAGCGCGGTCAGGCCGGTGTTGACGTAGGCGTTGACCACGATCTGCTTCATCTGCGCCACCGATTTGGCCGGTGCGGTGATGGTGTCGCTGGCAATGGCAGCCTGGAACTTGTGTGCCTGGGCCAGGAACCCCTGTGCCGGGTTGCTGTCGAAGATCTTGATGAAGCCGGCATAGGTGGTGCAAATCAGCAGCCACACCGCCGGTACCGCAGTGACCCATGCATAGCGGTCACGCTTCATCTTGAACAGCACCACCGTGCCCAGCATCAGCGCGATGCCAGCCAGCATCTGGTTGGAGATGCCGAACAGCGGCCACAGCGTCTGGATGCCGCCGAACGGATCGACCACGCCGGTGTAGAGCAGGTAGCCCCACAGCGCCACGCAGCCGGCGGTACCGATGATGTTGGCGGTCCACGACTCGGTCTTCTTCAGGGCCGGCACGAAGTTGCCCAGCAGGTCCTGCAGCATGAAGCGCCCGGCGCGGGTACCGGCGTCCACCGCGGTCAGGATGAACAAGGCTTCGAACAGGATCGCGAAGTGGTACCAGAACGCCATCATCGCGTCGCTGCCACTGGGAATCGCTTCGTGCAGGATCTGCGCGATGCCCACCGCCAGCGTTGGCGCACCACCGGCGCGATGCAGGATGGTCGGTTCACCGATCGCCGCCGCGGTCGCGGTCAGTTGTTCGGGCGTGATGGTGAAGCCCCAGGTGTTGGTGATGTAGTGCGCCGCCGAGGCCGCATCGGCACCGATCACGGCGGCCGGGCTGTTCATCGCGAAGTAGATGCCCGGGTCGATGATCGAGGCCGCCACCAGCGCCATCACCGCCACGAACGATTCCATCAGCATGCCGCCGTAGCCGATGTAGCGCATGTGCGCTTCATTGGCCAGCAGCTTCGGCGTGGTGCCGGACGAAATCAGCGCATGGAAACCGGAGACCGCGCCGCAGGCGATGGTGATGAACAGGAACGGGAACATGCCGCCCTTCCACACTGGGCCATCACCGCTGGCGGCGAACTGGGTCAGCGCCGGCATCTTCAGTTCCGGCATCACGATCAGGATGCCGACGGCCAGCGCGATGATGGTACCGATCTTGAGGAAGGTCGACAGGTAGTCGCGCGGGGCCAGCAGCAGCCACACCGGCAGCACCGAGGCGACGAAGCCGTAGCCGATCAGCATCCAGGTGATCTGGGTGCCGGTGAAGGTGAACGCCGGGCCCCACACCGGGTCGGCGGCGACCTTGCCGCCGTACCAGATCGCAGCCAGCAGCAGGATCAGGCCGACCACCGAGATCTCGCCGATCCTGCCAGGGCGGATATAGCGCATGTAGACGCCCATCAGGATCGCGATGGGCATCGTCGCGATCACCGTGAACATGCCCCACGGGCTTTCGGCCAGCGCCTTGACCACCACCATCGCCAGCACCGCCAGGATGATGATCATGATCAGGAACGCACCGAACAGGGCGATGGTGCCGGGTACCTGGCCCATCTCCTCGCGCACCAGGTCACCCAGCGAGCGGCCGTTGCGACGGCTGGACAGGAACAGGACCATGAAGTCCTGCACCGCGCCGGCCAGCACCACGCCCACCACCAGCCACAGCAGGCCGGGCAGGTAGCCCATCTGTGCGGCCAGGACGGGGCCGACCAGCGGACCGGCGCCGGCGATGGCGGCGAAATGATGGCCGAACAGCACGTGCTTGTTGGTCGGCACGTAGTCCAGGCCATCGTTGTTGATCACCGCCGGGGTGGCCCGGGTCGGATCCAGCTGCATCACCTTGTTGGCGATGAACAGGCTGTAGAAGCGGTAGGCGACCAGGTACAGCGAAACCGCGGCGACGACGATCCACAGCGCATTGATGTGCTCGCCGCGGCGCAGTGCCACGGTGCCCAGACAGAATGCGCCGAGCAGGGCGAGTACCGCCCAGCCCAGTTTTGAAAACCCTTTCATGAGGTGCTCTCTCCCGGAAAGACAGTCAAAGAGTCCCGCTTGCCTTCGACAGGGTCAATTGGCGCAGGACGAATCGGCGGTAGTACTTTGGTCGTACGTTCGTTGTGCTGACGTGCAGCGAACATCAGGGATGGAACAATCGGTTGCGGCGCCATCCATTGGCGTACGGCCGTATGGCGTCCATCTTCACTGGCATCCATCCAACAGGAGTCGCCATGAGCCTTCCCGAACCGGCCCGCGTGCTGCGCACCATCCGTGGCCTGCCCACCTCCGACGGTGCTGGCGTGCGCCTGACCCGCGTCATCGGCGGCCCCACGCTGCCCGATCTGGATCCGTTCCTGCTGCTCGATGAATTCGGAACCGACCGCGCCGAGGATTACATCGCCGGCTTCCCGGAACATCCGCACCGCGGTTTCGAGACCGTCACCTACATGCTCGACGGGCGCATGCGGCATCGCGACAACCACGGCAACGAAGGCCTGCTGACCCCGGGCAGCGTGCAGTGGATGACCGCTGGGCGTGGCCTGGTGCATTCGGAGATGCCCGAGCAGGAAAGCGGGCAGATGCGCGGCTTCCAGCTGTGGGTGAACCTGCCGGCAAAGGAGAAGATGACTGACCCGAAGTACCAGGAATTCGCGCCCGAGCGGATTCCGGTGGTGCAGCCGGAGCCGGGTGTGACAGTGAAGGTGATTGCCGGCAGCGTGGACGGCACCCGGGGTCCGATCGTGCAACCGGCCACCGATCCGCTCTACCTCGACATCACCTTGGCGCCTGATCGGGCCTGGACCTACACGCTGCCGGAAGGGCACAACGCCTTTGCCTACGTGTTCGAGGGCGGGCTGACGGTGGGCGAGCAGGACGCTGCGCGCGACGTTGCACGCCAGGAACTGGCGGTGTTGGGCGGAGGCGAGCAACTGCACCTCTCGGCGGGCAGTGAAGGCGCACGGTTGATCCTGGTTGCCGGCCGTCCGCTGCGCGAACCGGTGATGCGCCATGGCCCCTTCGTGATGAACACGCGGCAGGAACTGATGCAGGCCTTCGTCGATTTCCAGGAAGGCAAGTTCTGATGGATTGCGCCGGGCATGGCCCGTCGAAAGGGGCCGGCAACGCCGCCGGGCCACGCCCGGCGGACGTCCCGCGAGTCGGATCCTGCGGGGATGCTGCCAGGCAGTCATCCCCGTCACCTTCAGCGCCCCGCGGCCACGGCTGACGGGGTCAGGCTCATGCCCTGCGCCAACTGCTGCAGCGAGCCCAGCTCCTGGGCGCTGTCCGGGTACAGCGAAATCTGCGCGTAGCGCTTCTTGTCCAGCTTGACCACGCTGATGCGGCGCTCGGCATAGCCGGGCGGCTGCTGGCCACCGAGATCGGGCTGGTACCAGTAAAGCGGTTCACCGCCGAAGCTGCCTTTTTCCTGGCGCAGTGCCCGGTTCAACGGAATATCAGGGTCACGCGCGCTGAGCATCAGGCTCAGTACCTCGCGTCCATCCCCGGTGCTGGCGCGGCAGACCAGAAGGTCGGCCAACACCTGCTGCTGCCACTGCAGGCCACTGCTGGCCGGCAACGAAGGACATTCCGCGGGAGCCTGCGCGGCAGCCTGGGCCGCGGCGAACAGCAGGCTCGACAACACTACAGGCGCGAACTTCATGCATCCCCCAAGGTGGTCGGTCGTGTGGCTCCACCAGATGGACTGGCGGCTGTGGCATCCCATCCCCGGATGCCGCCCCGCCCGGCGTGTGCACGGACGGTCAACTCAACCTTAACGGAACGTGAGCGATCGCACAAATCGAAGTTGCAGACGTAACCATTGCGGCCGATGGTCGGCCGCAATGGTGCGCACAGGCCTCAGCGGTCGTTGCCGATCCACTTGTAGATGATGCCGCCGATCGCGCCGCCCAGCAGCGGGGCGACCCAGAACAGCCACAACTGGCTTACTGCGCCGCTGCCGGCGAAGAAGGCCACGGCGGTGGAACGGGCCGGGTTCACCGAGGTGTTGGTGACCGGGATGCTGATCAGGTGGATCAGGGTCAGCGACAGGCCGATCGCCAGTGGCGCAAAGCCAGTCGGCGCCTTGCCATGGGTGGCGCCCATGATCACGATCAGGAACACGGCGGTCAGCACCACTTCGCACAGGAAGGCCGCTGCCACGCTGTAACCGCCAGGCGACAGCGCGCCATACCCATTGCTGGCGAACGCACCGGCCTGGCTGCCATCGATGGCGAAGCCGCTGGCCCCCGACGCGATCTGCAGCAGGATGAAGCCGGCCAGCAGGCCGCCAGCCACCTGGGCGATGATGTACGGCACGAGGTCCTTGGTCGGGAAGCGGCCGCCGGCCCACAGGCCGACGCTGACTGCCGGATTGAAGTGCGCGCCGGAGATATGGCCGAACGCATAGGCGCCGGTCACCACGGTCAGGCCAAAGGCCAGGGCGACGCCGAGGAACCCGATACCCAGCGGATTGCCGTCGCCACCGAACTTGGCGGCCAGCACCGCGCTGCCACAGCCGCCCAACACCAGCCAGAACGTGCCGAGGAATTCGGCGGACAAGCGTTTACCCATGCTCATGTGTTGCACTCCTTTGAGGGCGAAAGTGTGATTTATGTCACATTTCAGTGATCAGCAGGTGACTGTAGCGTCAACGCCGGGTGCAGGGATACACCCTCGGATGTGTGCAACACGCGATGTTCAATACTGCGGCAGCGGAATGAACTCCTTGTCGTCGCCCGGAATGGTGCCGAATCGGCCGGCCTCCCAATCGTGCTTGGCCTGCTCGATGCGCTCCTTCGAGCTGGATACGAAGTTCCACCACAGGTGGCGCGGGCCATCCAGCGGCTCGCCACCGAACAGCATCGCCTTCACCGGCGTCTTCGCGCGCAGGCGGCCGCGTGCGCCGGCCTCGGGAATCACCAGATGCTGTGCAGGGATGTCCACGCCATCCAGCTGTGCGTCGCCTTCGAGGATGTACAGCGCGCGCTCGCGGTGGCCGTCATCGATATCGATCTCCGCATCCGGGTCGAGATCGATCGCCACGTTGAGGGTATCGGCGAACACCTTCACCGGCGATTCCTCGCCATAGGCGCGGCCGGCGATCACCCGCAGCCAGGCACCGTTGCGGCGCTGCTCGGGCAGCGTAGCCGCGGCATGGTGGTAGAAGGCCGGTTCGATTTCCTCGTGCGATTTCGGCAGCGCCACCCAGGTCTGCATGCCGTGGATCGGGTTGTCGTGGGCGCGGTCCGGTTGCGGTGTCCGCTCGGAATGGGCAATGCCGCGACCAGCGGTCATCCAGTTGACGTCGCCGGGACGGATCACCTGGTCCGACCCCAGCGTGTCGCGGTGGCCGATCGCGCCCGACCACAGGTAGGTCACGGTGGCCAGGCCGATATGTGGATGCGGGCGCACGTCGATGGCGGTGCCGGGGTGCATGAGTGCCGGGCCCATCTGGTCGACGAACACGAACGAGCCGATGCTGCGCGCCTGCAGGGTGGGGACGGCGCGACGGACTTCGAGGCCGCCGATGTCGTGCACGCGCGGGGCGATGATGGTGGTCATGCGGGCGTTCTCGCTGGCAGGGATCAGGTGGTCAGCATCGCATGCAGCTGTGACGGGCACATGCCCCGTATGGGTAACAGGTTGTTCCAGCCAACGGCGCAGCCCCTCGTGGCTGTGGGGTTGGTCGCTGAAGGCAGAAGCAAAAGCAGAAGCCGCGCGTGGCCGGGCGGGTGGGTGGCGCAGGGGACGCTGCAAGTACGTCCATGTAAGCTCGATCGCCGCATCCATGCGGCTCACGCCCCTGCGCCACCCACCCGCCCGACCTCTGACAGTTTCCGTGTGCTGTCCAGCCACGGAGAAAAAAAAGAAAATCAAAGTCAAAATCAAACGCCGGTCGCTTCGCTCCTGGTGGCGACCCAGGTAGCCACCCACCAGTTCGTAGTGATCCACACCGGAATCGAGATTCACCGACCGTCACCGGGAAACTGTCAGGGGTGGGGCGGTGTGGGCAGGCAGGACCGTTGGCGCCATGGATGGCGCCATCGAGCCCCCATGGGTGAGGGCGCTTTGCTTGCGAAGCACTGCTTTGCAAGCGCCCGAACGCACAGCCGCCAGCGGCTGGGCCGGACCGCGGAGCGGGGTTTACGGCGTGTCCTGCCTGCCCACACCGCCCCACCCAACAAACAGAAAAGCCAGAGCCGGCTGTTGCTCCGGCTCTGGCTTCGGCGGTTGCCTCTGCAGGTGCCGGGCCGCAGGCCCGGCCGATCAACTCAAACCACTGGTTCGCGCAGGGCCGGATTGTCCCAGCCAGGGCGCGGGGCGAAGCGGTCGCCATGCCGCTGCTGCAGCGCCTTCAACCGCTCGACGATCGCATCGGCACCCACCGCACGGATGTGCTGGATCGGGCCGCCACGGAACGGCGCGAAACCGGTACCGAAGATCACGCCCGCATCCAACAGGTCCGCATCGGCCACTACACCTTCGTGCAGGCACGCCACCGCCTCGTTCAACAGCGGCAGGATCAGGCGGTCCTCCAGATCGGCCGGGGCCTGGTAATCGCTGGCCACGTCCGGCTTCTTCGGCTTGCCGTTCTCCCAGGTGTAGATGCCTTGGCCATCCTTCTTGCCGCGCTTGTCCTGTTCCACCGTCTGCAGGGCCGCCGGAATCTGCAGGCCGAGGAACGGCGCCAGTTCGCGGCCCACGCCCGCAGCCACGTCCAGCCCCACGGTGTCGATCAGTTCGATCGGTCCCATCGGCATGCCGAACTTCACGGCGGCCTTGTCGATCACCGGGCCCGGAATGCCTTCGGCATACGCGGTGGCCGCTTCCAGCATGTAAGGGAACAGCACGCGGTTGACCAGGAAGCCCGGGCTGCCGGCCACCGGCACCGGGAACTTGCCCAGTGCCTTGCAGAACGCGGCCAGGCGGCGTTCGGTTTCCGGCGCCATGCCGTCGTGATGGATGATCTCCACCAACGGCATCTGCGCGACCGGGTTGAAATAGTGCAGGCCGGCGAACTGCGCCGGGCGCTGGATGTGATCGCGCAGTTCCACCAGCGGGATCGACGAAGTGTTGGTGGTCAGCAGCGCGTCCTGCTTCATCTTCGGTTCCAGCGTCTGGTACAGCGCACGCTTGGCCTCGGGGTTCTCGATGATGGCCTCGATCACCAGATCGGCTTCGGCCACGCCGTTGCCTTCCAGATCGGCACGCAGGCGCGCGGCCACGGCAGGGCGCTTGCTCTCGTCGCGCACCTTCTTGGCGAACAGCGACTGCGCGCGTTCCATGGCCGGGTCGATGAAGCGCTGCTCACGGTCCTGCAGGGTCACGTCGAAGCCCTTGTAGGCGGCCCACGCGGCGATGTCGCCGCCCATCACGCCGGCGCCGACCACGTGCACGTGACGGATGCCGGAATCACCACCGCCCAGGCCCTTCAGTCGCTCGGTCAGGAAGAAGATACGGATCAGGTTGCGCGCGGTCGGTGTACTGGCCAGCTTCACCACGGCGCGCCGCTCGGCATCCAAACGCGCCTGGATCGGCTTGCCGCCACTGCGTTGCCAGGTGCTGATCAGCGCGTACGGCGCCGGGTACTGGTCCTTCTTCGCCTTGCGTGCGACCTGCTTGACCATCTGCGGCGCCAGCAGCCGGCGTGCCAGCCAGGTGTTGGTGGCCCATGCCATCGCGCGCTGCTTGAACGGGCGGCTGGTGCCGGACAGCGCCAGCGCGACGGCGGTGTCGAGCACCACCGCCGGCGCCACCACCTTGTCGACCAGGCCGATCCCCCGCGCGGCCGACGCCGACAGGGTGCGGCCGGTCAGCATCATGTCCATCGCCGCCGGTGCACCCACCAGTTGCGGCAGGCGGGCGCTGCCGCCCCAGCCCGGGAAGATGCCCAGCTGGGTTTCCGGCAGGCCGATGCGGGTGCTGCTGTCGTTGGAGGCCACGCGGTAGCGGCAGGCCAGCGCCAGTTCGGTGCCGCCTCCCAGGCAGTGGCCATGGATCGCCGCCACGGTCGGGCAGGGCAGTTCGGCCAGCTTCTGGTAGGTGGCCTGGCCACGCCGGATCGCGTCGTTGACAGTGCCGCGACGGTCGAACTCCTGGAACTCCTTCAGGTCGGCACCGGCAATGAAGCCGGCCTTCTTCAGCGACTGAATCACCACGCCCTTGGGCGGATCCAGCGCGATGCGCTCAAGCAGGTCGCCCAGCTCCAGCAGCACGTCCTGCGACATGGCGTTGACGCTGCTGTCCTGACGATCCAGGGAGAGAACCACCACGCCGTCGTCGCGGATCTCGGGGTGCCAGTGGCTGAAGCGGAGACCATCGAAGCCTGAGAGCATGGACGTTCCATCCGGTTGTGTATGGAGAAGCGGCTATGATCCAGAGGTTGTTTCCCCCGCGTCAAATCCCAATAGCAGGGGAGTGGCGCCCCCGGATCCATGGCCGTGGACCGGGACGCTAACGGAACGGTGGTTAAAAGCTGGTGCGGCGCCAGGTGATCGGCGACTGAACTTTTCCCGGGATTGGCAGTCTCATTGCCCGACGTCGGTTGGGCTGACAGGAGTGCGGCCCCTCATGGCCGAGGTTGATACACCACAGGAGCTGGATCTGGAACTGGTCCGGCGCGTGCAGCACGGCGAGAGTGCCGCCTTCGATGTCCTGGTGCGCAAGTACCAGCATCGGGTGGTGGCCCTGGTCGGTCGCTACATCGCCGACTGGAGCGAATGTCAGGACGTCGCCCAGGACACTTTCATCCGCGCCTACCGCGCGATCGGGAGTTTCCGTGGCGACGCCCAGTTCTCAACCTGGTTGCATCGAATCGCCGTGAATACCGCCAAAAACTACCTGGCTTCACACAATCGACGGCCGCCGACCGATGACATCGACATCGGCGACGCCGAACAGTTCGACACCGGTACCCGCCTGCGCGACACCGACACGCCCGAACGCGAGTTGATGCGCCAGGAGCTGGAACAGACGGTAATGAAGGCCGTCAACGCGCTGCCGGAAGAACTCCGGTCGGCAATCACCCTGCGCGAGGTGGAAGGCCTGAGCTACGAGGATATCGCGCAGAAGATGGGGTGCCCGATCGGCACGGTGCGTTCACGGATCTTCCGGGCGCGCGAGGCGATCGACACCGAACTCCGGCCGCTGCTGGACATCGGCAGCGCCACCCGTGAGAAGAGCCGCGTATGACCAGTAAACCGTTCAACGAATCGCAGAACCACCAATCGCCCGCCGGACAGCGCCTGGACCAGCGCCATCGCGAGCAGCTGTCGGCCCTGGTCGATGGTGAGCTGGGCGCCGACGAAGCGCGCTTCCTGCTGCGCCGGATGGAGCACGACCCCGAGCTGGCCGGATGCCAGGAACGCTGGCAGCTGCTGGGCGACGTGATGCGCGGGCAGGCGTCGGCGCTGGCGCCGGCCGGCTTCAGCGCGGCCGTGGCCGCCGCCATCGCGGCCGAACCGGCGCCGCAGGTCGAGCCGCGGCGCCAGGTACGCCGCAGTGGCTGGCGGGCCTGGGGCGGCGGCGCCGCCCTGGCCGCGTCGGTGGCCGCCGTCGCGCTGTTCATCGGCGGCGAGAAGCTGAAGGAGGCCACGCCGGGTGAACCGCTGGCGCCGCAGGTGATCGCCAGCCAGGCGGAGCTGGCGCCGGCGACCACCACGCCGGCCCCGGTGACCGAGGCTTCGGTGGAGACGGCCGCGATGGCCGTGGCTGCTGCGCCGGCTGTGGCGATGGCCGCTTCCAGCCGTCGTCAGGACGCCCGCCGTGCCAGCGCCACGCGTACCCAGCAGGCTGCGCGTGCCGCCCAGCGCGACGAGGCCCCGCAACGGGCCGTCGCCGCAGCGCCGGCGCCGTTGACCCCGACCGTGCCGGCCAACGCCAGCCGCAACCTGCCGTTCGGCGAGGTGGGCGGACTGCAGGCCCGGCCGTGGCCGCGCTCCAGCCTGGCGCCCGCTGCCGGTGGCGCACTCAATGCCAGCTTCCCGGCCCATGCCGGCGGCGCGGCGTTCTATCCGTTCGAGCCGCGCCTGCAGGACGACCTGCCGGTGCCGCCGCGCCCGCGCGACTGAGCCGGGCGCCTTCACGCCCCGCCGCCGGCGGGGTCCGTATTCCTCTTTCCATCCGATCCGGAGGTTGCCGTCCGATGACTCCCCGACTCCGCACGCAGGCCATGGGTCTGCTGGCCCTGACCCTTCCCCTGGTGGCCTGCGCACAGGCCCCCGCGCCTGCCGCGCAGACCCAGCCTGCGCCAGCTGCAGCAGCGCGGGCACCGGCGCAGCCGCTGGTCAGCGGCCTGCCCGACTTCACCAATCTGGTCGAACAGGTCGGCCCGGGCGTGGTCAACGTCGACACCACCATCGTCCGCAACAACCGCCAGGTCGCCCGCGGCCCGATGGGCGACGATGACATGCCGGAGTTCTTCCGCCGCTTCTTCGGCCCGGACTTCCCGATGCCCGGGCAGGGGCCGGGTGGGCCGGATGGCGGCCCCAGCATCAAGGGCCGTGGCATGGGCTCGGGCTTCATCATCTCGCCCGATGGCTATGTACTGACCAACTACCACGTGGTGGCCGATGCCAGCGAGGTGAAGGTCAAGCTGGGCGACCGCCGTGAGTTCACCGCGAAAGTGGTGGGCAGCGACCAGCAGTACGACGTCGCGTTGTTGAAGATCGACGGCAAGAACCTGCCGACCGTGCGCGTTGGCGACTCCAACTCCCTCAAGCCGGGCCAATGGGTGGTCGCGATCGGCTCGCCGTTCGGCCTCGATCACTCGGTCACTGCCGGCGTGGTCAGTGCCCTTGGCCGCAGCACCGGCGGGCCGGACCAGCGCTACGTGCCCTTCATCCAGACCGACGTGGCGATCAACCAGGGCAACTCCGGTGGCCCGCTGCTGAACACGCGTGGCGAAGTGGTCGGCATCAACTCGCAGATCTTCTCTGCTTCGGGCGGCTACATGGGCATCAGCTTCGCGATCCCGATCGACCTGGCGATGAGCGCGGTCGAGCAGATCAAGAAGACCGGCAAAGTCACCCGTGGCCAGCTCGGCGCGGTGGTGCAGGAAATCGACGGCCTGAAAGCGCAGGCGATGGGCCTGCCGGACAGCCGCGGCGCCCTGGTCAACCAGATCGTGCCGGACTCGGCTGCAGCCCGGGCCGGGGTGAAGATCGGCGATGTGATCCGTTCGGTGAACGGCGCGCCGGTCAACAGCTGGTCCGACCTGCCCCCGCTGATCGGCGCGATGGCACCGGGCAGCCGGGTCACCCTGGGCGTGATCCGCGATGGCAAGCCGCGCGACCTCAGCGCCACCCTGACCGCACTGACCGAAGATGCGCAGGCCAGTTCGCGTGGCCCGGCTGCCGGCAACAGCGATGCGGCTCCACAGGCCGGCGCCAACGCCCTGCTGGGGCTGGACGTCAGTGACCTGACCGCGCCGCAGCGCAAGCAGCTGGGCCTGGAATCGGGCGAGGGCGTGCGCATCACCGGGGTCAAGGGCCAGGGCGCGCGCGATGCGGGCCTGTCTCCGGGCATGGTGATCCTGCAGGTAGCCAGCACCCAGGTCGGCAGCGTGGACGCGCTGAACCGTGCGCTGTCCAGCTACAAGAAGGGCGACGTGGTGATGCTGCTGGTGCGCACCGGCAGCGGCAACAGCGCGTTCGTAGCGGTCAAGGCTGGCCAATAAGGCCGGTGCAAGGCCGCCCCGGCGGCCACGTGGTTCCCCCGAAGCCCCGCCCCGGCGGGGCTTCGGCCATTCCGGGCCCGGCTCGATGAGGCCGTTTTCGCGGGCGGGCGCCGGGCATGCGATAATCGACCGTTACCCTGACGACGCCGCGCGCCGCCGCCACCTATGTCTTCTGATTCGATGCGGAACATCCGCAACTTCTCCATCATCGCCCATGTCGACCACGGCAAGTCCACGCTGGCCGACCGCATCATCCAGCTCTGTGGTGGCCTGCAGGCCCGCGAGATGGAAGCGCAGGTGCTCGACTCCAACCCGATCGAGCGCGAGCGAGGCATCACGATCAAGGCGCAGTCGGTGTCGCTGCCCTACCTGGCCAAGGACGGGCAGACCTACCACCTGAACTTCATCGACACCCCCGGCCACGTCGACTTCTCCTATGAAGTCAGCCGCTCGCTGGCCGCCTGCGAAGGCGCGCTGCTGGTGGTCGATGCGGCGCAGGGCGTGGAAGCCCAGTCGGTGGCCAACTGCTACACCGCCGTGGAGCAGGGCCTGGAAGTGGTGCCGGTGATCAACAAGATCGACCTGCCCACCGCCGACATCGAGCGCGCCAAGGCCGAGATCGAGGCCGTGATCGGCATCGATGCCTCCGACGCCGTGCCGGTCAGCGCCAAGACCGGCTTGAACGTGCAGGATGTGCTGGAAGCGATCGTGCACCGCATCCCGCCGCCGGCGCCGCGCGACACCGACAAGCTGCAGGCGCTGATCATCGATTCGTGGTTCGACAATTACCTGGGCGTGGTGTCGCTGGTGCGCGTGATGCAGGGCGAGATCAAGGCCGGTGACAAGCTGCAGGTGATGTCCACCGGCCGCAACCACCAGGTCGACAACGTTGGCGTGTTCACCCCGAAGCGCAAGGTGCTGCCGGCGCTGAAGGCCGGTGAAGTGGGTTGGGTCACCGCCAGCATCAAGGACGTGCACGGTGCGCCGGTCGGCGACACGCTGACCCTGGCCGGCGACCCGGCCCCGAAGCCGCTGCCGGGCTTCCAGGAAATGCAGCCGCGCGTGTTCGCCGGCCTGTTCCCGGTCGACGCCGAGGACTACCCGGACCTGCGCGAAGCGCTGGACAAGCTGCGCCTGAACGACGCCGCGCTGCGTTTTGAGCCGGAAAGCTCCGAGGCGATGGGCTTCGGCTTCCGCTGCGGCTTCCTGGGCATGCTGCACATGGAGATCGTGCAGGAGCGCCTGGAGCGCGAATACAACCTGGACCTGATCAGCACCGCGCCGACGGTGGTGTACGAGGTCCTGAAGACCGATGGCTCGATCATCAACATGGACAATCCGGCCAAGCTGCCGCCGGTGAACCAGGTCGAGGAGATCCGCGAGCCGATCATCCGTGCCAACGTGCTCACTCCCGAGGAGTACATCGGCAACATCATCAAGCTGTGCGAAGAAAAGCGCGGCAGCCAGATCGGCATCAATTACCTGGGCAGCCAGGTGCAGATCAGCTATGAATTGCCGATGGCCGAGGTGGTGCTGGACTTCTTCGACAAGCTGAAGTCGGTCAGCCGTGGCTATGCCTCGCTGGACTACCACTTCGTGCGCTTCGACGCGGGCCCGTTCGTGCGCGTGGACGTGCTGATCAACGGTGACAAGGTCGATGCCCTGTCGCTGATCGTGCACCGCAGCCATGCCGACCGCCGCGGCCGCGAGCTGTGCGAAAAGATGAAGGACCTGATCCCGCGCCAGATGTTCGACGTGGCCATCCAGGCCGCCGTTGGCTCGCAGATCATCGCCCGCACCACGGTCAAGGCCATGCGCAAGAACGTGCTGGCCAAGTGCTATGGTGGCGACGTTTCGCGCAAGAAGAAGCTTCTGGAAAAGCAGAAGGAAGGCAAGAAGCGCATGAAGCAGGTCGGCCGCGTGGAGATCCCGCAGGAAGCGTTCCTGGCCGTGCTGCAGATGGACAACAAGTAAGCCCGCACCGGCCCTGCGGGGCCGGTCGTCTGGTGACGTTGCAAAGGACCCTGAATGAAACTGTTTGAGATCCTCCTGGTCGTGCTGACCCTGGCCTCGGGCCTGATCCTGCTTGCGGACAAGCTGTACCTCGCCAAGCGTCGCGCCCAGCGCGCGGGCCTGCTCGATTCCGAGCCGGTGCTGGTGGATTACTCGCGTGCGTTCTTCCCGGTGCTGGCGATCGTGCTGGTCGTGCGCAGCTTCATTGCGGAGCCGTACAAGATTCCATCCAGTTCGATGATGCCGAACCTGCTGATCGGCGATTTCATCCTGGTCAACAAGTTCTCCTATGGCCTGCGCCTGCCGATCAGCAACACCAAGATAGTGCCGTTTGGCGAGCCGTCGCGTGGTGACGTGGTGGTGTTCCACTTCCCCGGCCATGGCGAGAACGATCCGGCCAAGGGCGAGAACTTCATCAAGCGCGTGATCGGCGTGCCGGGTGACACCGTGGTCTTTGAAGGCGACGGCGTGATCCTCAACGGCGAGCCGCTGAAGTATGACAACAAGGGTATCTACGCCGGCCACAAGGGCCAGGGCGAGGGCGCCAACCTGCTGCTCGAGCACCTGCCGGGCCGCACCCACACGGTGCTGGAGACCGACTATCCGCGCGGCCAGGGCCAGTGGACCGTGCCGGCGGGCAAGTACCTGGTGATGGGCGACAACCGCGACAACAGCGATGATGGCCGGTTCTGGGGCCTGCTGCCGGAAGAAAACCTGCGCGGCAAGGCGTTCCTGATCTGGCTGAACTGCCAAGGCTGGTTGTGCAAGGATGGCTTCGAGCCGTCGCGGATCGGCTCGAGCATCAACTGAGTACCTTCACATCCAACGCGTATCTGGGGAGAACGCAATGAAGACGATGAACACGCAGCGTGGCATGACCTTGACCTCGTTCCTGACGGTCCTGATCGTGGTGGGCTTCTTCCTCTACATCGGCATGAAGCTGTTCCCGATGTATCAGGAGTACTACGCTGTGCGCTCGGCGATGAAGAGCCTGGCCAACGAGCCGGGCGTGGGCAGCATGGAGCCGGCGCGCATCCAGGACCTGTTCTTCAAGCGCCTGTACATCAACTACTCGGACAACGTGAAGCCGGCCAACGTGAAGTTCGACCGTCGCGACAATGGCTGGACCCTCAAGGTCAACTACGAAGTGCGCCGTCAGCTGATCGGCAACCTCGATGTGGTTGGCAAATTCGATTCTTCCCAGGACCTGACACGAAGCGGTGCCCAGTAAATTCATCCAACGTGGCGACCTGATCGGTCATGCCTTCAGCGACCCGGCGCTGCTCAAGCAGGCGCTGACGCATCGCAGTGCCGGTGCGCCGCACAATGAGCGGCTGGAGTTCCTTGGCGACAGCATCGTCAACATGATGGCGGCCGAGGCGTTGTACCGGCGCTGGCCCAAGGCCGACGAAGGGGCGATGACCCGTGCCCGCGCAGAGCTGGTGCGTGAAGGCGCGCTTGCGGTGATCGGGCGCAGCCTGGAACTGGGCGAGCGGCTGACCTTGGGCCCGGGCGAAATGAAGTCCGGTGGTCATCGCCGCGACTCGATCCTGGCCGATGCGGTGGAAGCCGTGGTGGCTGCGATCTACCTGGATGCCGGCTTCGAGGCCTGCCGGGCAGTGGTGCTGCCCTGGTTCAGTGCTTCGATCGAGGCGCTGCCGGCCTCGGGCCGGCCTGAGAAGGATCCCAAGACCCGCCTGCAGGAATGGCTGCAGGCCCGACAGAAGGCGTTGCCGCAGTACGAGCTGGTGTCAGAATCCGGTGACGACCACGCCAAGCACTTCCGGGTACGCTGCAACGTAGCCGACCCGGCCGCCAGCACCGAGGGCGAAGGCGCCTCGCGGCGGCTTGCCGAACAACAGGCGGCTGCGGCCGTCCTAGAACAACTGGATTCCAAGTGAGCGAACAAACTTCCCATCATTGCGGCAGCGTGGCCGTCATCGGCCGCCCGAACGTGGGCAAATCGACCCTGACCAATGCCCTGGTCGGCGCCAAGGTCAGCATCGTTTCCAACCGCCCGCAGACCACGCGCCATCGCCTGCTGGGCATCGCCACCTATCCGGAAGGACAGCTGGTGCTGGTCGACACCCCCGGCCTGCACAAGGTGCAGAAGCGGGCGATGAACCGGGTGATGAACCGCGCTGCGCGCGGCTCGCTGGAAGGCGTCGACGCCGGCCTGCTGGTGATCGAAGCCGGCCGCTGGGATGAAGAGGACAGCCTGGCTTTCAATGTGCTGCGCGACGCTGGCATTCCGGTGGTGCTGGTGGTCAACAAGATCGATCGCCTGAAGGAGAAGGGCGCGCTGCTGCCGTTCCTGCAGCAGGTGACCGAAGGTCGCGACTTCGCCGCCGTGCATCCGATCTCCGCGCAGAAGCGCAACGGCCTGGAAGCGCTGGTGCGCGATGTGCTGAAGCTGCTGCCGGAAGCCCCGCCAATGTTCGGCGAGGACGAGATCACCGACCGCAGCCAGCGTTTCCTGGCCGGTGAACTGGTGCGCGAGCAGCTGATGCGCCAGCTCGGTGAGGAGCTGCCGTATGCCACCACGGTGGAAATCGAGCGTTTCACCGAAGATGGCAACCTGCTGCGCATCGGTGCGGTTATCTGGGTCGAACGTGAAGGCCAGAAGGCGATCGTGATCGGCAAGGGTGGCACCCGGCTGAAGGAGATCGGCGCCAAGTCCCGCCTGCAGATGGAACGTTTGTTCGGGGCCAAGGTGTTCCTGGAGACCTGGGTGCGCGTGCGTGAAGGCTGGTCCGACGACGAGGCCGCACTGAAGGCCTTCGGTTACGAGTAAGTCGTTGCGGTCGCTTCGATGCTGATCGAGGACGACACCGGCTTCGTGCTGCATGCACGGGCCTACCGCGAGACCAGCCTGCTGGTCGAAGTGCTGAGCGCGCAGCATGGCCGTATCGGCCTGCTCGCGCGTGGTGTGTCAACCGCCAAGGGCCAGGTGCTGCGCGCTGCCCTGCAGCCATTGCAATGGATACGCTTCAGTGCCCAGCAGCGCGGTGAACTGGCCCAGCTGCGCGGTGCCGAGGCGCTGGATGCCGCGCCACGCCTGGTCGGCCAGGCGATGTTGGCCGGCTTCTACCTGAGTGAACTGACCCTGCGCCTGGCCCCGCGCCAGGACCCGCTGCCCGGGTTGTACCTGGCCTACGGCGAGGCACGTGCGCGGCTGGCTGTGGGCGCCGGCCTGGCCTGGACCCTGCGTCGCTTCGAACGCGAGCTGCTGTCCGCGCTGGGCCTGGGTTTCGATCTGGACAGCGCCAGCGATGGCCAGCCGATCGACCCGGCGGCGCGCTACGAACTGGATCCTCAGGAAGGCGCGCAGCGACTGCTGAGCGAGCGCGGCGGGGAGCGCCGGGCGGCGGCCACTGGCTCGGCGCTGCTGGCGTTGGCGGCCGACGAAGAGCCCGCTGCCGCCGACCTGGCCAGCCTGCGCCTGCCGATGCGGCGGGTGCTGGCCCATCACCTCGGGCCGCGCGGCCTGAAGTCCTGGGAAATGCTCGAGCAGCTCGCACCCCGCAGATAGGGGGTGTTCGGCAGGGCTTGCAGCCCTGCACCTGCCGAATCAACGGCAACGGCAAAAGCTGGCTACTCGTGGGTAGGCGGGGTGGGTCCGGTTGCGGGAGACGCCGTAAACCCATCCATGAAGTGACCCCCGGGAGTTGGACGCCAGATCCAACCCCGAGGGATACATGAACAGATACGACGCACGTTTCAAACTGCAGGTCGCCAAAGAGGCCTGCAAGACCTCCACATCAGTCAAAGCCGTTGCTCGTCGCCACAGCCTGGAGGCCTCCACGGTCAGGCGCTGGGTGGCGACCTATCGGCTGCATGGTTGGCGCGGATTTCATCGCCAGGCCCGGTTCTATGACCTCCCGTTCAAGTTGGCTGTCTTAAAAAAAATGAGCCAGGACGGTATGTCCGGGCGGGAGGCCACCACCTACTTCCAGATCGGTGATGCCGGCGCGGTGGGGCGATGGCGGCGCCTGTATGCTCAAGGCGGTGCCCAAGCGTTGGCACCGCCTCCGCCGCTGCCCC
>NZ_JCAFTO010000006.1:0-298085 GCF_059370315.1 Stenotrophomonas sp. YJH_SMC_46 | reverse complement strand
CTCTGCCGCGAAGGAAGAACGCGAAACGCTGTTCCGCCGCTTCCTGGTCTACAGCGGCCTGGTGGTGGCATTCGGCCCGCTGCTGGCCTGGCTGGTGTTCGTGGTGCCGGGCTGGATGTAACCAGCCAACGGTAGCGCCGGGCGCTGGCCGGCAACCCATGATCGCTGGATGGCTTCATGAGGTTGCCGGCCAGCGGCCGGCACTACCTGGCGTTACACTTTGTGCATGGCCATCGCTCCCGCTCCGCGTACTCCGAAGAAGCGCGCTCCTCTGTACGAAGAGGTGGCCGAACACGTGCGCGAGCGGATCTACGACTACCGCCTGCCACCGGGCGAGTGGATCGACGAACCGGCGCTGTGCGAGGAACTGGGCATCAGCCGCACGCCGCTGCGCGAGGCGCTGAAGCTGCTTGCTGCCGAAGGCCTGGTGCAGATCGATGCGGGTCGTGGCAGCAGGGTCACGCGACTGACGCTGGAAGACCTCAACCAGCTGTTCCCGGTGATGGCGATGCTGGAAGGCCGCTGTGCGCATGAAGCGGTCAAGCACATCGACGACGCCGGCGTGCAGCAACTGGAAGACCTGCACGCGGCAATGGAAACGGCGGCCGCAGACGGCAACATCGCCGAGTACTACCGCAACAACTACCTCATCCACGAAACGGTGCAGCATTACGCCGGCAACCCGTGGCTGATCCGCATCACCCACGACCTGCACCGCATCCTGAAGATGCATCGCGGTCGCCAGCTGCTGGCCCCGGGGCGCACCGCGCAGTCGCTGGCCGAACACCGGGAACTGATGGAGTGCTTCCGCCAGCGCGATGCGGCCGGCGCCGAACGCACGATGGAGCGGCATCTGCTCAGCCAGGGCCAGGCCTTGGCCGCGTACGTGGCGAGCGGCGGATTGTTGAACGTGCCTGCGCCGTTGCCGACCGAAGGCGGAAGCTGAGTTCATGGGGTTGCCGGCCAGCGGCCGGCACTACCAGGGCGAGGCCAGGTCACGGTAGTGCCGGCCGCTGGCCGGCAACCTCGATAGGTCACGTCCGGGTAGTGCCGGCCGCTGGCCGGCAACCTGGAAGGTCTCCTCAATCGCCGCCGCCGCAACTGCCGCCGTCACCGCCTCCACCGCTGTCGCCGCTGCCGCAGTCCGAGCTGCTGTAGCTGTGGTGGCTGTTGCTGTCTCCGGAATAGCCGCCGGAGAAATCGGCGGGCCCACTGCCACTACCATCGGCGCGCGCTGGTGAGCCATCGGCAGTAGCCATTGCCATGCACACGATGGCGCCGACCAGCGGCAGCAGCCACACCACCAGCAGCTGCCCGGCGCGGCTGCTGACGGGAAGGTCGTCGCGCCCCAGCACCACGAAGCTGGCCACGAGGTTCAGCCCCAGCACCAGGGCAATCAGGACGAGGGTCACAGCCAGCATGGCGCAGCTCCTTGCATTGGGATCTTCAGGGTGACGCCATCAGCGCCTGGATCCGGCCGCGTTCCTGCAGCGGCCACTGGAAATCGATCGGGTATACGGGTTGGTGACGATCACGCTTGAGCAGGAAGATCCATTCCCGCCCCATTTCGCGATCGCGGGCCGCCGCCAGCGAATCGTGCCACATGCTCCACAAGGGCACCCGCAGAGTCCCGGGCAGCCCCCCGTTCTCCGGTCGCATGACCTCATTGACCTGAAGCACCAGATGGATCTGGTTGTCCAGACCCGGCCCGGTGAGCGCCTTGACGTCGGTCACTGGCCGGCCAGCACCGTCGACCATCTCCACCGCCAGCACCTTGGCTACAACGATTTCCTCGGCCTCTGCCACCAGCGCCTGCAATGGTCTCGGCGCCGCGGACGTTGCCGACGCCGGTGATGCTCCAGCCAGATACCCCAACGCCAGCCCCCCGACAAGCAACAGCGGTCGTAACGTCATCGGCTCTTTCTCCGTCCCTGGGCCCGCAGACGATACCACCACCGCCAGTTCGCCCTGCCTGTCATGAAGATGGGACAATGTAGGGCGCGCCGGCCTGCCCTCAGGGCCGCCGGCCCCCCGCACCACACGGAAGAAGAAGAACAACAACATGCTGAAAGTCATTTTCGATACCGACCCGGGCGTCGACGACGCCCTGGCCCTGCTGTACCTGCACAAGCACGCCCAGATCGACCTGATCGGCGTCACCACCACCTTCGGCAATGCCTCGGTGGAGTCGACCACGCACAATGCGCTGTACCTGAAGCAGGCCTGGGGCTTTGCCGCCCCGGTCGCGCGCGGTGCCGGTGGCCCGCTGCAGCCGGAAGCCACCCCGGAAGCCTGGCCGGTGCACATCCACGGCCACAACGGCCTGGGCAACCACCCGGTGCCGGCCGAACTGGACGTGACCGCCGACGCGCGCCCCGCCCACCAGCTGATCATCGACCTGGTCCGCGCCCATCCGGGCGAGGTGACTCTGGTCGCCGTGGGCCGCATGACCAACCTGGCCCTGGCCCTGCAGCAGGCACCGGACATCGCCGGCCTGGTGCGCGGCGTGGTGCTGATGGGCGGCGCCTTCCACGTCAACGGCAACATCACCCCGGCCGCCGAGGCCAACATCTGGGGCGATGCCGAAGCGGCCGACGTGGTGTTCACCACCGATTGGCCGGTCACCGCGATCGGCCTGGACGTGACGACCCGCGTGGAAATGGACCGTGACGGCCTGGATAAACTGGCCGCACTCGGCGGCGCCGACGCCGAGCTGGTCCGTGCACTGTCGCAGGACTACGTGGACTTCTACCTGCAGGCCGGCCACAAGGGCATGGTCGTGCACGACTGCTGCGCCTGCATTGCCCTGACCCGTCCGGAGCTGTTCCAGTTCGAGCGTGCCAGCGTGCGCGTGGCCACCGACGGCGTTGCCCGTGGCATGACCATTCCGAAGCCGGAAGGCATGGGCTTCGGCCCCAGCGTGTGGGATGGCCACGTGCTGCAGTCCGTCGCCATCGGCGTGGATGCGGCCGCGGTACTGGCCGACATCGAGCAGACCCTGAAGGTCTGATCGGCTAGCGTCTGGCCCTGCCTGGGACGGTCTCGGGCAGGGTCCACAGCACCGGAAGCACCAGCACTGCCACCAGCGCGATCATCGCGCCCGGTGCCGCCGCCCAGCCGCTGCGTTCCACCCACCATTGCGCCAGCCAAGGCGTCGCGCCGCCGAACACCGCGGTGGCCATGGTCACACCCAGTGCCAACCCGCTGACCCGGCCTTCGCCCGGGAACTGCTCGGCCGTGGCCGGGGCCGCGACCGCACTGACACCACCGGCCACGCAGGCCAGCAGCACGGCGGCCAGCGCGATGCCCAGCGCCGTCGCCTGCGCCATCCACGCGAACAGGGACAGCGGCAGCAGCGCTGCCAGCACGGTCAGGCCCAGCAGCACCGGCCGTCGTCCGACGCGGTCGGACAATGCGCCGCACAGTGGCGTGATCGCGATCACCGCCACTGCCGCAATCGTCGACAGCCACAGCGCATCGGCTTCGTCATGACCCTGCGCATGCAGGAACGACGGCACGTAGGTGATGCCCACGTAGTAGGTGATCGAGCCCAGCGCCGAGATCGCGAAGGTGCGCGCCACTGCTGCGGGATGGTTGCGGAGCACATGCCGCAGCGGCGTGGCGGGAATGCTGCCCTCGCGCTGCTGGCGCTCGAACTCAGGCGATTCACGCATGCCCGACCGCGCAACCAGGATCACCAGTGCCAGCGCGGCACCGAAGAAGAACGGAATGCGCCAGCCCCAGCTGTCCAGCTGCGCGATGGGCAGCAGCGCGACCGTGAGCGCGGAAATCGCCACCGCCAGCAGCGCCCCCACTTCGCTGGCTGCCGACGCCAGCGAGGTCACCAGGCCTCGTCGCCGCACGGGTGCGCTTTCCAGCAGGTAGGCCACCACGCCGGTGTATTCGCCGCCCACCGAAAACGCCATCACGCAGCGCAGTACCAGCAGCAGCACGCCCGCCGTGGTGCCTGCGGTGGCCGCGGTTGGCAGCAGCGCAGTGGCCAGCATTGCCGCCGCCATCAACGCCATCGAAGCCAGCAGCATCCAGCGCCGGCCCAGGCGGTCGCCCAAGTGGCCGAAGCACAGCGCGCCCAGTGGACGCATCAGGTAGGACACCGCGAAGCCGGCAAGCGTGACGAGCAGCGCCTGCTCGCCACCACCGAAGAACACCCGCGACAACACCGTGGCGAAGTACAGGTACAGGGTGAAGTCGTACCACTCCACCACCGTGGACAGGCCGGCCACCCACATCGAGCGCTGCCGCGCCGCGGTCATTGCGTGTTCGCCTTCAACAGCCTCGTTCCCGTGGGTGCAGGTTCCTGGCAGGGTGTCACGACCCGGGTGAAATGCCGGTCATCGGCCATCCATCGGCTGCATGTACTGCGTCTCGTGCCCGGTGAAGCGCTCACCATCAAAGCCAAAGCAGAACCGCCCTTCCTCGAACGCGCGATAGACAAGCAACGCGCCATCCAGGCAGAACTGCTGCCGGTCTACGCCCGTTTCCAGGGTTCCGTAGCGGATGGCGTCTCCGCCCTTCTCCGCTGGCCCGGTGAAGGCATCGATCGGCAATGGCGTGGCGCGTCCGGTGCGGGTGTCGACCAGCACCACCGAGCGCTGGAAGAACCCGGGGCGATCATCGACCTGCACCAGCAGGTAGTGCTGGTTGAAGTTGGGCTTTTCGTTCCTGAGGGCTTCCTCGATGCGCGCCACGTGCTGCGCATCGCAGAAATCGATCGGGCTGTAGCGATAGCTGCATCCGTCGTGGTCGTAGGGCAGGTTCATGCCGGAATAGCTCACGCCTGCCTGGTCGCCCAGGTCGTCTCCCGGTTCCGGCGTGCTGCACAGCAGCCACGAGCGCTGTGCATCCTCGGGATCGGCCATCAATTTCGGCTCGCGTCCCGCCTCGTAGGCCGCACCACCCGGGAAATCCTGCCCGAACTGATGGCGGACAATCGAGCGTGCCCTCTCCAGCGGCAGGCCGATCTTCGCACCACGGAATGAAACGAACGTCATCGTCGGAAGGATCACCTCCTCCACCGGCAATCCTTTCCATTGCCCCCGCACGCAGAACGTGGCGATCTCGTTTTCCTCATCCACCTTGCAGGGTGTCGACGCGTCCTCGGCCAGCCAGGGATGGGCCGGACGCCCAGTCTGATGATCGATGTACCAGCCGTCCAGCGCGCAGGTCGGCAAGGCATCGAGGAGCGGAGAGAGGTCTGTTGCCGTGGCCGGGGCGGCAAGCGATGTGCCCGCTGCGGGTGTCCCGGTCAGCGCATCCGGTGTGCGCTGACATGCGGCCAGCACGAGTAGACCGACCAGCAGCGCGACGTGGCGCGCACGCTGGATTGAATGCTGCGTTCCCTGCATTGCGTGTTTCCTGGTTTCGACACCCGCTAGATGATCGCCGATCCCGAGGCCATGCAGGTGCGTGGATGCATTGACCCCGCCAGTTACCCCGGCAGCTGCAATTCGGCCCGCAGGCCACCGCCCTCACGGTTGTGCAGCCGCAGCGAGCCGCCCAGCGACTGCGCCAGCTGCACGGCGATGGCCAGACCCAGCCCGGTGCCGCCGGTATCGCGGTTGCGTGAGCTTTCCAGCCGATGGAACGGTGCCAGCACCGCCTGCAGCTGGTCCTCCGGGATGCCGGGGCCGCGGTCGGACACGCTGATCCACGGCCGGCCTGCTGCATCGCGCCCCGCCTCGATCTCGGCACTACCGGCGTAGCGCAACGCGTTGTCGACCAGGTTGCCGACCACCCGCCGCAGCGGCTGCGGCCAGGTCTGCACGGTCAGGCCTGTGGGTGCGCCACCACTGACCGCCTTGCCCATGTCTTCATAGTCGCCCACCACGCTGGCCAGGAACGCGCCAAGATCCATCGCCACTGGCGCGCCACTGGCCACGTGGCTGCTGCGCGCGTAGGCCACGCCTTCGCGCACCAGTTGCCCCAGGTGGTCCAGGTCATCCAGCAGGCGCTGCTGGGTGGCATCTTCGGGCAGGGTTTCCACGCGCAGCTTCATGCGCGTGATCGGCGTCTGCAGATCGTGCGAGATGGCCGCCAGAATCTGCAGCCGCTCGCTGACATGGCCACGGATCCGCGCCTGCAGTGCATTGAGCGCGGCTGCGGCCGTGCCCACTTCGGCGGGGCCGTCTTCGGGCAGCATCGGTGCGTCCTTGCCAGGCTGCAGTTGCTCGACGGCGTGCGAGAGCTGCCGCAGCGGGCGCAATGCCAGCCGCACCGCCAGCCAGGCGCATACCAGCAGCAGGGCCAGCTGCACCAGCAGCACGGCCGGCAGCCAGCGCGCCAGCGGCAGGCCCGACGGTGTGACTTCGATGGTCAACGGTGAACCGTCGTGCAGGCGCAGCTCCACTTCAAAACGTTCCGGCAGCCGTGCCACCTGCCGCGCCTGCAGCGGATAGCGGTGTTCCAGACTGTCATCGATGATGGCGGTGACCTGGCGCGCACGATCGGTTTCCAACGCCGGGCCGGCCTGTGCCGGGCGCAACAGGTAACGGTACGTGCGCCGCTCCAACCGCGGCACCCAGGCCTGGCGCTGGTCGGCCGGCAGGTGTTCCAGCAGGGCCACGCTCACTGCTGCATCCTCGTCCAGGTTGCGCAGCATCATGCTGCGGGTGGACTGGTAGCGTTCGTAGAACAACAGGCCGAAGGACAGCGCATGGGCCAGGATCAACCCGCCCAGCAGCACCAGCAGCAGGCGCGCCGACAGCGTGCGCGGCCACGGCAGGCGGCGCGCGCGGGCGTTCATTCCTCCGGCCCCAGCAGCTGCACCGGCACGCTGAACACGTAGCCTTCGCTGCGCACGGTCTTGATGTAGGTGGGCTCACGCGCGTCATCGCCCAGGCGCTGGCGCACGCGGCTGACCAGGAGATCGATGGAACGATCGAACAGTTCTGCATCACGGCCCTGGGTAAGGCTGAGCAGCTGGTCGCGGCTGAGCACACGGTTGGCGTGGTCGAGAAACACGCGCAGCAGGCGGAATTCCGCACCGCTGAGCGGATAGGCGGTGTCCTGCGCATCCAGCAGATGGCGGGCAGTGGTATCCAAGCGCCAGTCGCCGAAGGCCAACTGGCGGCCGGCTTCACTCACCTGCAGGTTCGGCGGCAGCATCTGCGTGCGCCGGATCACCGCATTGATGCGCGCCAGCAGTTCGCGTGAGGAGAACGGCTTGGTCACGTAGTCATCGGCGCCCATTTCAAGGCCGATGATGCGGTCGGTTTCGTCGTCGCGGGCGGTCAGCAGCACCACCGGCACCGCGCGATGCTTGCCGGCACGCAGGTTGCGGCACAGGCTCAACCCGTCCTCGCCGGGCATCATCACGTCCAGCACCACCAGGTCCACCGCGTGGGTGTCCATCAGCGCGCGCATCGCACGGCCGCCATCGGCCTGGCTGACGCGCAGGCCGTTGCGCTGCAGGTAGTCGGCCAGCATCTGGCGGATCTCGCTGTCATCGTCGACGACAAGGATGTGCGGTACGTGGTTCATTGCGTTCTCGATGAAGACGGAGGTCAAGGCCGCGCGGCGCGGCCATGGTAGCGCGGCTCAGGGGCTGGCCAGCAGGCGCTGGATCTCGCTTTCGGTACGTGCGTAATCGCCTTCACCGTAGTGGCGGTAGACCACCCTGCCCTGCCGGTCGACCAGGTAAAGCGCCGGCCAGAAGCGGTTGCCCCAGGCGTTCCAGATCCGGTACTGGTTGTCCTGCACCACCGGCCAGGTGATATCCAGCCGCGCGATGGCCTTGCGCACATTGCCGGGCAGGCCTTCGTAGGCGAACTCCGGAGTATGCACGCCGATCACCTGCAGGCCCTGCCGCGCGTAACGTGCATGCCACTGGTGCACATGCGGTGCCACGTTGAGGCAGTTGCTGCAGGCGTAGGTCCAGAACTCGACCAGCACCACCTGCCCACGCAGTTGATTCAACGCGAGCGGTGGGCTGTTGTGCCAGGGCCCGCCGCCATCGAACCCGGCAGCAGGAGCGGCCTGCGCCGGATGCGCACCGGCCTCCGGGCTGGGCAAGGCCATCAGCAGCGCCGCCCCACCCAGCAGGCCCAGCAGCAACGGCAGTACATACACACGCAGCGCGCCCATCGTTCAGCCTCCCTGCTCGGCCAGCGGCAGTTCGGCCGGCTTCACGCCTGCGGCCTCCAGAATGCTGTCAGCCACCTGAGCCGGGTGCGAGAGCAGCGACACATGGCTGCTGCCGATCGATTGCAGCTGCGCGCCAATGCGCTTTGCGGTGGCCGCCTGCAGTTGCGGCGACAACATGCGGTCGTCACGGCTGAGCACGTACCAGCTCGGCTTGCTGCGCCATGCGGCCACAGTGACGGACTCACCCAGCGCGCTGGCCTTCAATGGCACCTGCGTGCTGTACAACAGTGCAGCGGTCTTCTTCATCACATCCGGTGCGAAGTCCTGGGCGATGGCGTCGGCTGGCAGGGTCAGGTAGCCGTCCTTCTCCTGCAGGCGCGTCAGGCCCGGGCCGACCGGATAGCCCTCGCCCTGCTGTGCCGATGACTGCCCGGCATCCGGTGCGAATGCGGCCACGTACACCAGCGCCTGCACCTTGGGATCGTTGCCCGCTTCGGTGATGACCGTGCCGCCCCAGCTGTGGCCGACCAGCACGACCTTGCCCGGTGCGGCGGCAATCGCGCGACGGGTGGCGGCCACATCGTCGGCCAGCGAGGTGAGCGGGTTCTGCACGGCCACCGCAGGCAGTTTCCAGTCATGCAGGGTGGTGATGACCTTGTTCCAGCTGGAGCCATCGGCGAAGGCACCGTGGACCAGGATGACGGTGGGCGCGGCGCCGGCATCGGCCTCGGCGGCGAATGCCGGCGTCGCGACGCCGGCAAGGGCGAGGGCAGCGGCGAGCAGGGTGGTGCGGATCATGGGTGGCACTCCGGTGTTGGGAGTGGCCATTTCCGCCTGGGGGTGTATCGGCGCTGTTTCGCTGCGAGGCAGAGTTGTACCGGACTGTAGGGCGGCGGCGGATTTCTACAGTTGGATACATTCGGCCGCTGGGCATGGCCCGGCGAACGCCCGACGCGGCGTCTTTGTATCTGACTGTACGAACCCCCTGACACAGCCACAGTCGCTGACAAAACCCCGGGCAACAGCACACGTTGCCGATACCTGCGTGGCTCGGAATGGCCTCCATCGACCACTGGCCCGCAGGACACTCCCATGATCAGCTCCGCTTCTTCCGTGTATACACCCCGCCTGGACGCCGTCGGCCGCTGGCTCTCGCCATTGGCGCTGCGCGCCCTGCTGGCCTGGGAGTTCTTTGAATCGGGCCGCGAGAAGCTGGGCGGACAGAACTGGTTCGCCGACCTGGAAGGGCGTTTCCCGTTCCCGTTCTCCACCCTGCCTGCGTCACTCAACTGGCAGCTGGCCACCTGGCTGGAACTGGTGGGCGCGGTGATGCTGCTGCTGGGCCTGGCCACGCGCTCGGTGGCCTACATCTTCTGGGTGCTGACCCTTGTTGCCATCGCTGCCGTGCACTGGCCGGACCAATGGAACAGCCTGGGTGAGCTGTGGCAGGGCTACGCAATCACCGACCAGGGCTACGGCAACTTCAAGCTGCCGCTGCTGTTCCTGGCCATGCTGCTGCCGCTGATCCTCAACGGCGGCGGTGCACTCAGCCTGGACCGCCTGCTGGCCGGCCCGCAGCGCGCCGCGGCGGGCAACGACGGCCTCGGCTGGGGCGTGAGCCTGATCGCCCTGCTGCTGCCGGTCGCCGCGCTGCTGCCCGGTATCGGTTTCGGTGGCGCACTACTCGGCGGCGCCCTGCTGCTGGGTTACCGACTGCGCCGTCGCCGCAACGCCTGATCCGCTTCACCGCTTCCCGCGCTTCTTCCCTTCGTTTCCGTCGCCTTCAAGCGGCGTCCATCCCGCACGCCCTGCGTGCCCATCCAAGGAGTCATCACCATGTCCGTCTCGACCAAGAACACCGCTGCTTCCCGTCTGCCGCGCATCGGCGCCATCGGCATCGCCCTGGCCGGTGGCCTGCTGCTGGCCGGCCAGGCGGCCGCGATCCAGCCACTGGCCATCGGTGCCGTGGCCATGAGCGCCGCCGCCGAAGGCAAGTGCGGTGAAGGCAAGTGCGGCGCCAACAAGGCCGCCACTGGCAAGCCTGCCGCCACGGCCAAGGTGGCCGAAGGCCAGTGTGGCGAAGGCAAGTGCGGCGACGCTTCGTTTGCCCGCACCGACCGTGACCACGACGGCCGGGTCTCGCGTGCCGAGTTCAACGCCGTGGCGGCCAAGCGCGCCGCTGAATTCGACCGCATCGACACCGACCACGACGGCTACATCAGCGAACAGGAGGCGCACGACTACCTGCGCAGTGTCTACACCGCCAACGGCAAACCGATGCCGAAGGGCCTGTTCTCCCGCGTCAACGACTGATCGTTCCCCCCGGCGCCGCCGCCACGGCGGCGCCACTGCCCTGGAGTACCGTCGCATGCGCTTGCCCCTGCCTTCCGCCAGTGCCGGTCTCGGCTTGCGCCGTGGCCTGATCGATGAACTGCTGGCGATGCCGGCCGATGCCATCGACTTCCTCGAAGTGTCGCCGGACAACTGGATCGGAGTTGGCGGTGCCCACGGCGCCGCGCTGCGCCAGCTGAGTGAGCGCCATCGCCTGACCTGCCACGGCCTGTCGCTGTCGCTGGGAGGGCCGGACCCGCTGGACCGCACCCTGCTGACGCAGACCCGCGCGTTCCTCGACCTGCACCAGGTCCAGCTGTACAGCGAACACCTGAGCTACTGCGCCGCCGGCGGCCATGTCTATGACCTGCTGCCGCTGCCGTTCACCACCGAGGCCGTGCATCACGTTGCCGGTCGCATCCGCCAGGTGCAGGACACACTGGGCCGGCGCATCGCCGTGGAGAACATCTCCTACTACGCCGTGCCAGGCGCGGACATGAGCGAGATCGACTTCATCACTGCAGTGCTGGCCGAGGCCGACTGCGACCTGCTGCTGGACGTCAACAATGTCTTCGTCAACGCCTGCAACAACGGCTACGACGCCTTCGATTTCCTGGCACGCGTGCCGGCGCATCGCGTCGCCTCGCTGCACGTGGCCGGCCACTTCGATGAAGACGATGGCTTCAAGATCGACACCCACGGCGCGCCGGTGAAGGGCGTGGTCTGGGCGCTGCTGGGGGAGGCCTATGCGCGTGTCGGCGTGCGCCCCACCCTGCTGGAGCGCGATTTCAACTTCCCGCCTTTGGCCGAGCTGCTGGCCGAGGTGGAGCAGATCCGCCACGCGCAGGCCGATGTGCTGCCGCCCGAGGTGGCCCATGGCTGAGCCGCTGGCCACCCTGCAGCAGCGCTGGGCCGACCATGTACGCGACCCATCGATGCCCGCGCCTGAGGGCATCGATGCACGGCGGATGGCGGTCTACCGCCGCCTCTGCATCGACAGCCTGGACAGCCTGCTGGCAGGCAGCCTGCCGCGCCTGCAGGCGCAACTGGGTGATGCCTGCTGGCGCGACACCGTGGAGCACTACTACGCGCGGCATGCCTGCCATACCCCGTTGTTCCCGCAGATCGCCGGCGAATTCGCCGCGTGGCTGGGCGTGCAGGCAGACCTCGCGCTGCCGGGCTGGGTGGCGGAACTGGCGCATTACGAAAGCACGCAGCAGGCACTGCACATTGAAGCGCGGCACACCGGGCAGCAGCCATTGCATGCGCCACAGGCAGGCAGCGTGCTGGCGCTGTCTCCACTGGTGCGGGTGCTGGGCTACCAGTGGCCTGTGCATGAGGACGCCGGCCAGAACGGTGCGCCTACCGCGATGCCGACGTTGCTGCTGCTGCGACGCCTGGGTGACTTCAGCCTGCAGGTGCAGGAACTTTCACCGCTGGCATATGCGCTGCTGTCGGCGTTCGGCGATGACGGCGCCCGTGCGGAAGACGCGCTGCAGGTACTGGCCGATCTGCATGGCGTGGCCGCCGACGAACTACGCACAGCCTGCATTCCGCTGCTGGGCGAGCTGTGCGCGGCCGGCGTGCTGGTTGTGCCGAACGACTGTTGAAGGCGCCGGCCAGCGGCCGGTGCCACCCATTTCCTGATTCGAGGTTTGATCATGGCTGCTTCCAACACTTCCTTCCTGCACGGCTGGCGCCTTTTCGTGACCATGGCTGTGGTCCTGATCGCCGTCGCACTGGCGGCGTTCACCCTGCAGCCCGACGTGGTCGAGGGCAGCCACGCGGCGATCCGGGTCACTGCACGCACGTCGTTCCTGCTGTTCCTGGCCGCGTTCACCGCATCGTCGTTCGCCAGCCTGCTGCCCGGCCCGTTCACCCAGCACATGTTGCGCGAGCGGCGCATCATCGGCCTGTCATTCGCGTTCTCGCACCTGCTGCATGCGGTGGCGATCACCGCCTTCGGCATCCTCAACCCCGCGTTCTGGCCGGCACGCTCGGCCTTGGCCAACCTGCCGGGCACGATCGGCTATGTAGCCATCCTCGCCCTGGCCATCACCTCGCATCGTGGCATCGCCCGCCGCATGGGCCCCACCGTGTGGCGTCACCTGCACGTGACCGGCATGTGGATCATCGCCGCAGTGTTCACCTATTCGTACTTCAAGCGCGTGCCCGGCAACTTCTGGTACGCGGTGCCCTCCGCGTTGCTCTTCACCGCTGTCGTGGTGCGTGCGATCGCCAAGCGGGCGCAGTCGCTGCGGCGCAATGCGCATGCGCGGCCACCGCTGCGGAGTTCTTGAGGAGGCGGTTACCTGTAGAGCCGAGCCCATGCTCGGCTGCCCCTGGCTCAGCCGAGCATGGGCCCGGCTCTACAGAGGGATCCCAGCACGATAGGTAGCGAATTCCCTGCGGAAAGGGATATGCCCCACTTCAGGTCACGGGGCGCGGCGCAGCGTGATCAGGGTGATTTCCGAGGACACCCCGATGCGCGCGGGGAATCCGGCCCACAGGCCAGCGCCATTGCTCACGTACAGGGTCATCCCATCCACGTCGTAGCGGCCGGAGACGAAGCCACCATTGGCCCGCTTCACCAATTGGTCCATGCCGATGATCTGCCCCCCGTGGGTATGCCCGGACAACTGCAGTTTGACGCCGCGCGCTGCTGCCGCGCGTGCATTACGCGGGCGGTGATCGAGCAGGATCACGGGCGCGGTGGGATCGGCGCCGGCCAAGGCGGCGTCCAGATCCGGCAGCGGCAGGCCATAACGCGCCGCCACCGGGTCGGTGACACCAGCGATGGTCAGCGCCGCATCACCGCGTCGCACGTGCAGGTGGCTGTTCTCCAGCACCTGCATGTGCAGCGCGCGGAACGCCTGCATCCAGTCCTGGTACTGCGCGTAGTACTCGTGGTTGCCGGTGATGGCAATGACGCCGTCCGGCGCCTGCAGATCGGCCAACGGACGCGCGTCCTCGCGACGGGCCTCGACGCTGCCATCGATAAGATCGCCGGTGATCACGATCAGGTCCGGCTTCAGTGCGTTACTCTCGGCCACCACTCTACGCACCCAGTCGCCGGTCAGCAGACGGCTGGCATGGATGTCGGTCAGCTGCAGCACGCGATAGCCGTCGAACGCCGCTGGCAGCCCGGCAATGCTCACCTCGATCTGCCGGGCATGAGGCACCGCCATGCCCTGGCTGACACCATAACCACTGACCAGCAGCGCCAGCACGCCGGCCGCCGGCCGCAAGCGCCGCGTGCGCAATGCGGCTACCGCACGTGGCCAGCGCAGCAGGCGGGACGCGAGCAGGCCCGCATCCATCGCCAGCATCAGCAACGCCAACAGCAACACCGCCGTGGAGCCGGTAGCCAGCGTGGCGATGGCCAGTTTCGGAATCTCGGGCGAGGCCATCGTGCCCCAGAACGTGGCGATGATACGCAGCTGCACGGCTATGCCCATCAGCAGCAGCGACAGCACGACCTTCTGCCAGGGGGGCATGCGCAGTGGCCAGAACAGGCGCCAGGCCACATACAGGCCCATCAACAAACCGATCGTACTCAGCACTGCAACCATCCAGGAGGGAAAGTGGGGGCCGCCATGGTGACGGCTGCGGGCGGCGTTGTGTAGAGCCGAGCCCATGCTCGGCTTCTCAACATGCAGCCGAGCATGGGCTCGGCTCTACATCAACAGGTGGGTCAGGCCATTCCGTCGAGGCGCTGCACGCGCAGGCGGGCAATGCGGCGCTTCTCCATCGCCAGCACGGTGATGCGCACACCCGCCACCTCCACCACATCGCCGATGTCCGGCAGCCGACCCAACTGCTCCAGCACCAGCCCGGAGATGGTCATGTAGTCGGCACTGCGCGGCAGCGATACGCCGGCCAGCCGCTGCAGGTCGTCCAGAGTCAGCGCACCGTCGGCCTCCCATTGGTCCTCGCCCTGCGCGACCACGCCATAGCGCTCGTCCTGGGTATCGACCAGGTCACCGGCAATGGCCGCCAGCAGGTCGTTGGCGGTCACCAGGCCTTCCACGCTGCCGTACTCGTCCACCGCCACCGCCAACGGCACCGGGTGCTGGCGGATCAGTTCCAGCGCCTGCAGCGCGCTGGCACTGGACAGCACGTACTGCGGCTCGCGCAGGTTGCCCTCCAACTGCAGCGGCCTGCCCTGCAGCAGGTCGGCCAGCAGGTCGCGGCTCTGCACCACGCCACGCAGGCTGTCCAGGTCACCCTCACCCACCAGCAGGCGGGTGTGCGGCGACGCCACCAGGCGTGCCACCACATCCTCCTGCCCACGCGCCAGGTCGATCCACTGCACGTCGGCACGCACCGTCATCACGCTCGACACCGGGCGATCGGCCAGGCCCAGCACGCTGCGGATCATCTCGTGTTCGGCCGGCTGCAAGCGCTCTTCAGCGTCCACCTGCCCGTCCCCCCCTTCATCGTCGTGACCATTGGCCGGGCGCGCGCCCAGCATGCGCAGCACGGCATCGGCGGTGCGCTGGCGGAACGGCAGGCGGCGCTCGTTGCGCTCGCGGTTGAAACGCACCCACTGGTTGAACGCCTCGACCAGGATCGAGAAGGCGATCGCCGCGTACAGGTAGCCCTTGGGGATCTTGTAGCCCAGTCCTTCGGCCACCAGGCTGAAGCCGATCATCAGCAGGAAGCCCAGGCACAGCACCACCACGGTGGGATGTTTGTTGACGAAGCGGGTCAGCGGCTTGCTGGCCAGCAGCATCAGCGCCATGGCGATCGTCACGGCCGCATACATCACGCCCAGGTTGTCGACCATGCCGACCGCGGTGATCACCGAGTCCAGCGAGAACACCGCGTCGAGCACCACGATCTGCGCCACCACCATTGCGAAGCTGGCGTAGACCTTCTTGCCGTCCTCGTGGTGTTCGCGGCCTTCCAGCCGTTCGTGCAGTTCCATGGTGCCCTTGAACAGCAGGAACAGACCACCGCCAAGCAGGATCAGGTCTCGCCCGGAAAAGCTGTGGTCGAACAGCGTCAGCAGCGGCGCGGTCAGTTTCATGATCCAGGCCAGTGCGGCCAACAGCACCAGCCGCATCAGCAAGGCCAGCGCCAGGCCGATCACCCGCGCGCGGTCACGCTGGTGCGGCGGCAGCTTGTCGGCAAGGATCGCGATGAACACCAGGTTGTCGATGCCGAGAACGATCTCCAGCACGACCAGGGTTGCAAGGCCCATCCAGATCGAGGGGTCAGCCAACCATTCCATTTCAGGTCCGTTTCGTCAGTAGATAAGGGAAAAGAGCGACCGCTCAGTCAGCGTCATGTGCCTGCGCCGGGTCGTGCCCGAGCAGGTCACCGGGCGTGCACTGCAGCTCGCGGCAGATCGCATCAAGGGTGGAAAAGCGGATGGCGCGCGCCTTGCCGGTCTTCAGGATCGACAGGTTGGCCAGGGTGATGTCGATGCGCCCGGCCAGCTCGGACAGGGTCATGCCCCTTTCCTGCAGCATGCGGTCCAGGGTAATGACGATTGCCATCAGATGACACCGTCGAGGTCATCGCGCATCGCTGCGCCCACGGCGAAGACGCGCGCCAGCACGAACAGCATCAGCACGGCCACCAAGCCAGTGATCGACATGCCACCGCCGACCTCCATCCAGGTGAAATCCGGGCCCATCCAGGCCGCGTAGGCGCCGATCAGGATCGACAGCAGCTCCATCGCCAGCATCAGCCAGGCCATGCGCTGCAGGCGCTGTGCGTTGGCGTGGGTGAACGGCCGCTCGCGCGCCGCCGACTTCAGCAGCCGCAGCAGGTGGCGCAGGAACATCAGGCACAGCACCAGCAGCGCGACGATCGCGCCCAGGCCCAGGCAGAAATGCAGGAACAGGTCATTGCCATGCGCGGCGACAGCCGCAGCGTCATGCACGCTGTCGAGCAGCCAGCGGCGGTCGTGGGCGACCAGCGGCACGGCCAGCAGCGCGGCCAGGATGCCCAGCCAGCACATCGCCCTGACGGCCTGTACGGCCGCCAGGGCCAGGGTGAACAAGCCTCGCGCGGGTCTGGCGCGGGCGGGACGAGCGGTCAAGCGGCCTCCGGCATTGGGGTGGCCTCGCCGCCCCGGGGTGGATTTATCGATAAACGATATATCACATGCCGCGTGAAAGGCTGAATCGCGAGCGTCGCCCCTGTCAGGGCCCAGGTGCGTCCTGTGCCTGCATCGCTTCGCCAGGGGCGGCCGAGGCCATGGCCTGCACCCCGGCTTCGGCCGCCTGCCGCGTGACCAGGCGGAAGCGCACCTGTAGTTTGCCCTGTCCCGGCGTAGCCCAGCCGTACTGGATGGCCACCTGATCGGCCGACAGTGGCCCACGCCCTGGCAGCGACCGTACCTGCAACGGCTTCGGTGCGGCCTGCACCAACCGGGCAAACCCCTTCTGCACCACCGCCGCGTCGGCCTTCTCGGCGTAGACCGTACACGTTCCATCGTCAGCCCAGCTCACCGCATAGCGGCCACTGGCCAGCGGCACCATCCACGCCACGCCCGATTGCCCCTGCAACAGCGTGGCGGCTTCGGCCGGCTGCAGCGGCGACAGCCCATTGGATTCCATCAGCGACTGCAACCGCGCCGGGGCCCCGATGTGCTGCATGCAGGCGGTATCGAACAGCTCGCTGAAGGGATCCTGCGCCGGGGCCTTGGCCTTGGGCGCACGCGCGGGTTGCGCCACCACCAGTGTGGGCAGCAGGGCCAAAGCCAGCCAGAAGAACGCAGGACGCATCGGGATTCCACGCTACGGAAAACAGCGGGGAGGATGGCAAAGGCCTGGCGCGCCGCGCAATGGCCGCGATGGCCGCCAGCCTCCCGCTGCCGGGTCAGACGGCCATTTCGCCCTGGTCCTCGCCATCCCAATAGTGGATGCGGCTGGCGCGCACGTGAATCAGCACCAGCCCCGGTGTATCCACGCCCTGCTCGAACCAGCGCTCAAGATCCTTCACCCAGTGCTCGCGCATCACAGCGCGATCGCGCACCAGCGCCGCCCTTCCCTGCACGTGCACGAACAACGGCGGCTTTCCCAGCAGCGACTTGCTGCCGGAAAAACCCAGCGCAACGGCGGGGTCAGCCTCAATCTCGTGCACCATGTCGGTGTCTTCCGTGGTGAAGAACCAGCTGTCACCGTCGTAGTCCACGTCACCGTTGTTGCTCATCGGACGACCGGCAATTTCTCCGCCGGCGCGGGTCTGCAGCATGGTGAAATCGATGTCGGCCATCTTCCTGGCCAGTTCGGGCAGGGTGAGCTGGGTCATGGTGTCGTCCTTCATCAAGTGGAATCCCAGCGTCTGCGCAGAGCGGTGACCGAAGCGTGGAAGGTCCATGGCGACTTCTTCACAGAAAACGAGATAGGGCGCGTGGCGCGTGCGTGACGCGCTGCTCACCACACCACCTGCGCTTGCAGCAGGTGCACGCCCCGTCGCGCGTCGGGCGATCCTGCAGACGCTGCGACGGGTGCATGCACGCATTGGCTGACGCGTGCCATCAGCGCGTGATGCGACCGCCACCCGCCACCCGTACCCGGTCACGCCCCTGTGCCTTGGCCTGGTACATGGCCGCATCGGCGGCACGCAGCAGGCTGCGCCAGCCCAGCGCATCGGTGCCGCCCTTGGCCACCCCGAAACTGGCGGTCACGCGCAGCACGATGCCCCCGGCCAGCGCGATGTCCATCTGCTGAAGCGCCAATCGCAATGATTCAGCCAGCTGGCGCCCGCCGGCCAGATCACCGTCGGCCAGCAGCACCAGGAACTCCTCGCCACCATAGCGGGCGATGTTGTCGCTGCGCCGCAGGTGGTGCCGCAGCAACTGCGCCACCTGCACCAGCACTTCGTCGCCGGCTTCATGGCCATGGCCATCGTTGATGGCCTTGAAGCGATCCACGTCCAGCAGGATCACCACGGCGCTTGCCTCGCCCCCCGCATGTCTCCGCTGCACCACCTCATCCAGCGCGCGCCGATTCAACAGCCCGGTCAGTTGGTCGGTACCGGCCAGCTGGCGCAGCTCGCTGGTCAACGCCGAACGCTCGCGCGATTTCTCGCGCAGCACTTCGATGGCATCGAACAGGCGCTGCATCTCGGCCAGCGGGTGGGTGACATTCTCCTCCGGACCGGGGGTATCCGAGGCAAGCTGGATCACCTGCTGCTGCGCCTGCAGCAGTGGCTGCAGGATCTGCAGGTGGGCAATGCGCAGGGCCATGCCCAGCACCACCAGCGTGCCCAGCGCGGTAGCCACCAGCACGGCCAGGCGCATGGTCTCACGGTTGCGACTGCGTTCGAAGCGGGCGATGGACACGCTCAGGTAGCCATCGCGCAGCGCCTCCAGCGACTGCAGGGTCGGCACGTAGCGATTGGTGAACGCGGCGGCGGTCCACGACGGCGGCACGCCACGGCGGCCATCCTCGATCAGCTGCTCGATCATCGGCAGTGACTCACCGAAGAGCTGCCGCCGCGCCATGTCCCAGTGCCAGGACAATTCCGGGTCGCTGCGGAACACCGACTCGTGGCTGCTCGCCAACCGCCACAGCTCCAGCAGGCGGCCCTCGGTCTGCAGCGCAGCGCGCACCTGTTCCTCGCGCCACGCCCCCGGTACCGCCACCGGCGCCATCACGTTCGAGGCCAGGCGGCCACCATGCTCGCGAAGATCGAACAACAGCTGGCCCTGCATTGCCGGAATCGCCGCCTCACGGTCGGCACTGACCAGCGCGTTGATCTGCGCCGAGGTCAGCAGATGCAGGCGATCAACCACCGCGAACATGCCGCTGATCGCAAGCTCCACCTCCTCCACACGGCGTGCGTCATGCGGTTGCGCCGCGACATGATCGACCGCAGCCCGCGCCGACTTCAGGCGACGCTGCGCGCTGGCCAGCAGGCGATGCTCGTCGTACACGCCCGGGTCATCCTTGAACACGGTCTCCAGCTGCAGCATGGCGGTGTCGACCCGCTTGCGCGCGGCCGCCAGCTGCGCAGCCAGCCGTGCCTGTTCGGCGGCATCGGCCGGGTCAGCCCCCAGCAGGCTGTTGGCCGGGCCTCGCTCGGCCGAAGCCAGGTTGGCAAGATCGAAGGTCTGCCGCAGCTGCCGCAGGCTGGCCAGGTTGCCTTCGGCGTCGGTGTAGCGCAGTGTTCCCTGGACCAGGGCGATGGCCATCAACGGCAACGTGCACACGACAAACAGCCCAGCCAGGATCCAGACCCAGGTCCGCAACCTGATGGGCGATACCTTGCCGGCCATGCAGAATTCCCCTGAAGTGCGGCTCACTGTAGCGACCGGCTCCGGCGGCGCCAAGCCAGTGCCGCCCGATCCGCGAGGGGGGATATAGCGCAGCGCGCGCGAACGCGCCGACAATGCCGGCGCCCCGACGCCAGCCGATCAGATGCGACAGGTTACGCCGGGTCAGATCCAGCGCTGGTCGACCAGTTCGCGCTTCACGTAGGCATAGAACACCGGCGCCGCCACCAGGCCGGGCAGGCCGAACGCCGCCTCCATCACCAGCATGGCCAGCAGCAGCTCCCAGGCGCGGGCCTGGATTTCACCGCCGACGATGCGCGCATTGAGGAAGTACTCCAGCTTGTGGATCACGATCAGGTACAGCAGCGCCGCCACTGCCACGTAGAACGAGACAGACAGCGCAACGATGGTGATGATCGTGTTGGAAATGATGTTGCCCACCACCGGCAGCAGGCCGGCGACGAAGGTGATCAACACCAGGGTCTTGGACAGCGGCAGGTGCACACCGAACAGCGGCAGCACGCCCAGCAGGAAGATCGCGGTGAATACGGTGTTGAGCAGCGAGATCTTCACCTGTGCGAACACCACCTGGCGGAATGCGGTGGCCAGGCGGCTGGTGCGCCCGATCAGCTCCTGCGCCAACGGCCCCATCTTGGGCACGGGAAGTTCGTCGTACAGCGCGATCATCGCACCCAGCACCATGCCGATCAGCACGCGCACGCCCACCTGCACCACCGAGGTACCGGCCACGCCAAGCTGGCGCTGGTGCTCGGCGGCCCAGTCGTTCAGCGCCGCGCGCAGCGCCGGCATGTCTTCGGGAATGTAGGGTTGCAGCAGCGCCGGCACCTGGTGCCGCGAGGTGTTGAGGATCTCCATCAGGCGCGCCAGCAGCGCGTCCGGGCCG
The DNA here is from genome assembly GCF_059370315.1 of Stenotrophomonas sp. YJH_SMC_46. NCBI lineage: Bacteria > Pseudomonadati > Pseudomonadota > Gammaproteobacteria > Lysobacterales > Lysobacteraceae > Stenotrophomonas > Stenotrophomonas sp. YJH_SMC_46. The sequence goes on along the minus strand of NZ_JCAFTO010000006.1, from coordinate 277,512 downwards.
CCGGTCTCATTGCGGAAGAACGAGGCCACGCCGATGCCGGCCAATACCAGCGCGCTGATGATGATGGCCGACAATACGATCACCGCGATCGCCCGCGCTCGTCCCGGCGGCAGCTTGCCTTCCACGGTGGAGGCCAGCACGTGGGTCAGCTGGAACACCAGCAGCCCCGACAGCAGGGTCACCACCAGGCCCAGCTTCAACGCCAGCCACATGCCCAGCAACATCATCAACCACGCCGCGATCCGCGCAACGGGGGGCTTGGGCTGTGCAACGAGGGCGTCTTGCATGGGCGGTGCGTCCGGGCGGGGTGGCCCATGGTAGAGGATTGGTGGCGATGATTCCGGGTACAGCATGGACGAGCGCTACGCCCTCGTTCTGCGGTATGCCCACCGCCCCCGGCCCACTATTCGCCATAGCTGGCGTTGTTCTTGCCCTGGCGCTTGGCGTGGTAGAGCGCACGGTCGGCCAGTGCCAGCCAGTCCTCGACGCTGCCACCGCGCGGCGTTGCCGCGATGCCGATGCTGACGCTGAACTCGATACCCGGTGTTGCCTGCCGTGCTGCTTCCAGCAGGTGCAGGCGGACCCGCTCGGCCACCTGCATCGCATCGATGGGCGCACAGTCGTGCAGCAGCACCACGAACTCGTCGCCTCCCAGCCGCGCAGGGGTATCACCGGGCCGGGCGAAGGCGCGCAAGGTGGACGCGATATGGCGCAGCACTTCGTCCCCGGCACGATGACCATGCGAGTCATTGATGCGCTTGAAGTCATCCACATCAAGCATCAGCAGGCAGGCGAAACCACCCTGACCCTGCGCCTTGTCCAGTGCCTGCTGCGCGCGGACGATCAGGAAGCCGCGGTTGGCCAGCTCCACCAGCGGGTCCATCCGGCTCAGCCGCTTCAACTGGCGGTTCTGCGATTTCACCCGACGGGCCAGCTGCCAGCTGAGAATGCTCAGCCCGATGCCATACACGAACAGGAACGGGATGCTCAGCATGATCGTGCGTTGCGAGGTCACCGGCTGGAATGGGAAGCCGAGCGCCCACCAGGTGAGTGCGAAGCCCAGCAGCAGCGCCAACGTGGCGCGCGTCGCCAGGCGCACGCCACCGGCTGCGATCTTGTCGGCCACCAGCAGCGCGGCAAACAGCGCGCTGGGCACGGCACTGAGCGCCATGAATGCGATCCAGCCGCCGCCGAACAGGGAATCGGCCACCATGCAGCGGAACTGGACGCGCGCCGGCTGGCGGGAGCGCCGGGTCAGCAGCAGCGCCAGCGCGGGCCACGCCAGCGCGTTGAGCAGCAGCAGGACCCACGCCCATCCGCCATTCTGCCGTTCGAGGATGATCGACGCGATGGGGATCGCCCCCAGTCCATTGCCGACAAAACGCATCCAGCCGATGCGACGTGCCGCGCCAATGCCTTCGACCGCGCCTTCCGCCGAATCGGTGAAGAATGGCATTGCCCCCTCCTGCGCGATCGCACCTACTGCTACGGCCCTTGCCGGGCTGGCTGCCGGTGAGTCTGACAGGTTCGCGTCAATTCGGGATCAAGGCGGCGCCCCGTGGCGCGGTGTTCACCCGCCCCTGGGGGCCGCCGTGGAACCGCGCAGCATGAAGCTGAACTCCAGCGTCTGCTGCAGCGGCACATCAACCTGTTCGATGATGGCGAGCAGCAGGTTGACCGCGCGCTCGCCAATCTGCCGCATCGGCTGCCTGATCGTCGTCAGCGGCGGCGTGAGGTAGCGCGAGGAGGCCAGGTCGTCAAAGCCGACGATGGACAGGTCCTCCGGCACGCGGATGCCCAGCTCCCGGCAGGCAGCGAGAGTGCCCAGCGCCATCTGGTCGCTGAAACAGAAGACCGCAGTCGGCACCGGCGCGACGGCCAACATCGACATCGCAGCTGCATGGCCGGACTCCACCGAAAAGTCACCCGGCATGATGTTCAGCTGGCGCAGGCGCCCACGCGCCTTGCTCGCCGCCCGGACCCCTTCCATCCGTTGCTGGTGCAGCGGATTGTCGGGTGGTCCTCCCACCACCGCGATCCGTTCGTGTCCCAGTCCATACAGGTGTTCCATCACCGTGCGCGCGGCGGCGGCATTGTCAATGTGGACGCTGGGAATCCCCAGTGCGGGATCGAATTCACAGCCGTTGACCACCGGTGCGGCGGAACCGCGTTGCTCAACGATGTCACGCGCCGTAGGTGGCAGGCGATGCCCCAGCACGATCATGCCGTCGGCCTCGTTGCGCCGGAGCATCTGCGCGTAGCGCTCCTCGCGGTCCGGTTGATGCTGGGTATCCCCCAGCAGGACCGCGTAGCCGACCGCCTGCGCTGCGTCCTCCGCGCCCTGCAGGATCTGGGCGAAGAACGGATTGGCAATGTCCGGGACGGTGACCAGGATCTTGCCGCTGCGGTGGGTCTTGAGCGTGCGCGCCACCGTGTTGGGCACATAGCCCAGCGCGGCGGCCGCCTGCTCGATGCGCGCACGGGTGGCCGGCAGGACCTTGTCCGGCCGGGACAGTGCCCGCGACACCGTGCCGGCGGAGACGCCGACGTGCTTTGCGATGTCGTAGATGGTGGCCATGGCGTTAGTTCTCCCGTCCGCTGTGCAGTGCACAACAGGTCCTGCGTGCGCCCCTGCTAGGATAATGCAATCGATTGCATCGAGGGCGAATCACGTTGAAGACGCTCAAGGGTCCAGCGCTGTTCCTGGCGCAGTTCATCGGCGACACAGCTCCTTTTGATCGGCTGGACACGCTGGCCGGATGGGCCGCGGGTCTGGGCTATTCTGGCGTACAAGTTCCCACCTCCGCGCCCCGCCTGTTCGATCTGTCCGAGGCGGCACGCAGCCAGGCGTACTGCGACGATATTGCCGGCATGCTGGCCGGTTACGGCCTTCAGATCACCGAATTGTCTACCCATCTGCAGGGGCAACTGGTCGCGGTCCATCCTGCCTACGACAGCCTGTTCGACGGATTCGCACCGGCGAACGTGCGCGGCAACCCGCCGGCGCGCCAGGCGTGGGCGGTGGAGCAGCTGCGGCTGGCGGCTCAGGCCAGCCAGCGCCTGGGGCTGGCCGCGCATGCCACCTTCTCCGGCGCACTGGCCTGGCCCTATTTCTATCCGTGGCCGCAGCGCCCGCCGGGCCTGGTGGAAGAAGCCTTCGCCGAACTCGGCCGCCGCTGGCGACCGATCCTGGATGTCTTCGACACCTGTGGCGTGGACCTGTGCTTCGAGCTCCACCCGGGCGAGGACCTGCACGATGGCGCAACCTTCGAGCGCTTCCTTGACGTGGTCGATCACCACCCGCGCGCGAAGATCCTGTACGACCCCAGCCACCTGCTGCTGCAGCAGATGGACTACCTCGGTTTCATCGATCGCTACCACGCGCGCATCGGCGTCTTCCACGTGAAGGACGCGGAGTACCGGCCCAGCGCGCGCAGCGGCGTGTATGGCGGCTACCAGGACTGGATCGATCGCCCGGGCCGGTTCCGTTCACTCGGTGATGGCCAGATCGACTTCAAGGCGATCTTCTCCAGATTCGCGCAGTACGACTTCCCGGGCTGGGCGGTACTGGAATGGGAGTGCTGCCTGAAGCACCCGGAAGACGGTGCACGCGAGGGCGCCGCCTTCATCCGCGATCACATCATCCATGTAACCGAACGCGCCTTCGACGATTTTGCCGGGAGCGGCACGGATCTGGAATCACTTCACCGCATGCTGGGAATCTGAACCATTTCCGCCCCGGGAGGGCAAGCCATGACGCACGCGATGTCGCGCCTGGGCGCGATGATGTTTCTGCAGTTCTTCATCTGGGGGGCGTGGTTCGTCACCCTGGGGACGTACCTTGTGCAGGGCCCCTTGCAGGCCAGCGCGAGCCAGGTGGCAACCGCGTTCCTCAGCCAGTCCATCGGCGCCATCGTGGCACCCTTCCTGGTCGGCCTGATCGCGGACCGCTATTTCGCGGCGCAGCGCATCCTGGCAGTACTGCACCTGGCCGGCGCGGTGCTGATGTGGCTGGCTTCCACCGCCACCAGTTTCAGCGTGTTTTCCGCGTGCGTCATGGGCTACATGCTGCTGTTCATGCCGACGCTGGCCCTGGCCAACAGCGTGGCGATGCGGCACATGCAATCGCCGGAGAAGCAGTTCCCGCTGGTACGCGTGGCCGGCAGCGTCGGCTGGATCGTCGCAGGCGTGCTGATCGGCTGGCTGGGCTGGGAACAGGCGCATCGGCTTGAACTGACGTTCCGGATGGCGGCGGCGGCATCGCTGGTGCTGGGCCTGTATGCGTTCACCCTGCCGCACACGCCACCACTGGCGCAGCAGCGCGAGGCCGGGCTGGGACAGATCCTGGGGCTGGATTCGTTGCGGCTGCTGAAATCGCGTGCCTACCTGGTGTTCTTCCTGGCTTCCATCGCCATCTGCATTCCGCTGTCGTTCTACTACAACTTCACCAATCCGTATCTCAACGACCTGGGCGTGCAGGGCGCCGCCGGCCTGCAGTCGCTGGGCCAGGTGTCCGAAGTGCTGCTGATGCTGGCCATGCCCTTCCTGTTCATGCGGCTGGGGGTGAAGACCATGCTGGCGGTCGGCATGGCCGCCTGGGTGGTGCGCTACGCCCTGTTCGCCTTCGGCGATGCCGGTGGCGGTTTCCCGCTACTGGTGATCGGCATCGTGCTGCACGGCATCTGCTATGACTTCTTCTTCGTCACCGGCCAGATCTACACCGACGCCCATGCCGGCCCCGCCGCGCGCAGCAGCGCACAGGGCTTCATCACCCTGGCCACCTACGGCGTGGGCATGCTGATCGGCACCTTCCTGTCCGGTGCCGTTGTGGAGCACTTCACCACCGCAGCAGGCCCGGACTGGCAACAGATCTGGTTGTTCCCGGCCGGTGTTGCACTGGTGGTGCTGATCGCCTTCCTGCTGTTGTTCCGCGACCGCCCGGCAGCTGCTGCAGCGCCGTACACACCCTGAGGAGACCGGCCGATGCCCCACCTTGGAATCGCCATCGTTGGTACCGGCATGATCGGCGCGGTGCATCGCCGCGCGGCACTGCTGGCGGGCGCCGCGGTACGCGGCGTACTGGCCTCGTCGCCACAGCGCGCGAGCGAGGTGGCACACGCGTGGAATGTCCCGCGCGCCTATCGCGATATCAATGACGTCGTCGCTGACCCCCAGGTGCAGGTCGTGCACATCTGCACGCCCAACCACCTGCACCGCGCGATGGCGCAGGCCGCGCTGGAAGCCGGCAAGCACGTGATCTGCGAGAAACCGTTGGCGACGACGCTGGACGATGCACGGGCGCTCGCGGCGCTGGCTGCCTCGACCGGATTGGTTGCCACCGTCCCCTTCGTCTACCGCTACCACCCGGTGGTCCGCGAGGCGCGTGCACGCATCGCGCAGGGTGAACTTGGGCCGTTGCACCTGATCCATGGCAGCTACCTGCAGGACTGGCTGCTGGACCCGGCCAGCAACAACTGGCGGGTTGACCCGGCGCTGGGCGGCGCGTCGCGCGTGTTCGCCGACATCGGCTCGCACTGGTGTGACCTGGTGGAATGGGTCAGTGGCGAACGCTTCACCGAAGCGAGCGCGGCGTTCGCCACGGTCATCGCCGAGCGCAGCGCCACCACTGGCCAGAGCTTCAGCACGCCGGCGACAGGCGGCGCAAGGCAGGCGGTCGAGAGCGAGGACGTGGCCGCAGCGATGTTCAGGACCGGCGCCGGCACGCTGGCGTCATTGACGGTCAGCCAGGTCTCGGCCGGACGCCACAACCGGCTCTGGTTCGAGATCGATGGCGCCAATGCGAGCGTGGCGTTCAACCAGGAGGATGCCGAGCGGCTGTGGATCGGCCGGCCCGAGCAGCGCGAGGAAATCTTCGTGCGCGGCCCGGGTGCCGGCAGTGCCGAACAGCGCCGGTTGTCGCCGCTGCCAGCGGGGCATGCCCAGGGCTACGGCCACTGCTTCGAAGCGTTCGTCGCCGACACCTATCGTGCCGTTGACGGCGAGCGCTTCGAAGGCCTGCCCACCTTCGAAGACGGCCTGCGCTCGGCGCGGATCGTCGATCGCGTCATTGCATCGGCCAGGTCACGCGCCTGGACCGCCATCGGTTGAATCCCGGGAGGAACTGTTGATGAAAGCTCTTTTCCGTAGAAGTGCAGGTCTCATCCTGCTGCTCGCTGCCCTGCCCGCCTTCGCAGACGAAGCGGCCACCACGCAGAAGCCGATCGCGGTGCAGATGTACACCCTGCGCAATGCAGGCTCGCTCGACCAGCAGCTGAAAATCGTCCACGACGCGGGCGTGCGCGCGGTGGAGACCGTCGGAACGCAGAACGTCAGCGCTCCGGAACTGAAGCGACTGCTGGACCGGTACTCGATCAGGGCGGTTTCGTCGCACGTGCAGCTGGCCGAGCTGCGCGACAACCTCGATGGCGTGGTGGCCTTCAACCGCTCGATCGGCAACACCACACTTGTGGTGCCCTACCTGGACCAGAAGGACCGTCCGCGCGATGCCGCCGGCTGGACCGCATTGGGCCAGGAGCTGGGCCGGATCGCCAGACAGGTGCGCGTCAAGGGCATGCAGCTGGCCTATCACAACCACGATTTCGAGCTGGCCGACTTCGACGGTCAGACCGGGCTGGAGCTGCTGTTCGCAGCGGCCGGACCCGATCTGAAGACCGAACTGGACCTGGCCTGGGTCGCGCGAGCGGGACTGGACCCGGCGGTGATGCTTGGCAAGTTCCGCGGTCACGTTTTTGCGGTACACGCCAAGGACAATGCACCCAAGGGCCAGGCCGAAGACGAAGGTGGTTTCGCTGCGGTCGGCCAGGGCGTGCTGGACTGGAACGCGATCCTGCCGGCCGCCGCCACCACTGGCGTGCAGTGGTACATCGTCGAACACGACCAGCCACGCGATCCGGCCAAGGTCATCCAGGCCGGCGCGGACTACCTGCGTGAACACCTGCCCAACGTGCCCGCCCGTGCACGGCACTGACGCATGAAGGAGTTCCCCATGAAAATGATCCTGGCAGTGGCCGTAGCCCTGGGCGGCGTGAGCCATGCAGCCGCAGCCTGGGCCAAGGACGATCCCGCCGCTGGCGCGAAACTCTACGCCCAGCACTGCACTGCCTGCCACGGTGCGGAACGCGCCGGCGTACCGCCGACCTTCCCGGCGCTTACCGACGTCGGCAAGCGGCTTCAGCCCGCCCAGGTCAAGGACAGAATCAGGAAGGGCGGCGGGTTGATGCCGCCCTTTGCCCAGCTGTCGCAGCAGGAGATCGACGACCTCGCCAGTTACCTGGTGAAGTAGTCGTGCAGCTACAGTTCGCGCACCCAGATGTTGCGGTAACTGACCTTCGAGTCATGCTCCTGCAGGTAGAGCGGCGCACATCCGTGCGGTGAGTAGGAGGGAGGACCGAGGTACTCGGTCCTGCCCGCCACAGCCGTATCGTCCTGCACCAGAACACCGTTGTGCAGCACCGTGATGCGCGCCGGCGAGAGCAGCCCACCGCCCGGAGAGAAGCGCGGTCCCTTCCAGATGATGTCGTAGGCCTGCCACTGCCCCGGTGCGCGCGAGGCGTTCACCAACGGCATCGCCTGCTTGTAGATCGACCCCGCCTGGCCGTTGGCATACGTCGGGTTGTTGTAGCTGTCGAGCACCTGCAACTCATACAGTTCCTGCAGGAAGATGCCGCTGTTGCCCCGGTTCTGGCCGTCGAAGCCTTTCGTCTCGGTGGGGGTACGCCATTCGACATGCAGCTGGATATCGCAGAAGCGTTGCCTGGTGCGGATGCCCTTGCTGCCCGGAACGACGGTCATGGCGCCATCGGCAACCTTCCAGGGTACACGCCCTCCCTGCTCCGCCTCCCAGGCCGAGACATCCTTGCCATCGAACAGCACGATGGCGTCCGACGGTGCCTTGCCCGGTGGCGTGGCCACCACCGCAGGCACCGGCGTCCACACCTCGGTCTTCTTCGGGTCACGCGCAGCATCGGCACCGTCCTGTGCGAATGCCGTCGCAGCGGCAAGCAGGCCGGCGGTGCCCAGCAGAGCGCGGATCATCCAGGTGTCGTCCATCAGCTGGTCCCCCATGCAGGCGTACCGGGAACGTAGGCAAGGTCGCCGTCGTAACGTCCCGGCACGGCGACGTATTGCAGCACCCCGGTCGCACCGACCTTGGAGGTGAAGAAGCCGAAGATGGCCAGTTGCTTGATCATCGTGAAGTAATGCGGCATCGCCTCGCCTTCTTCTGGCGTACCGGTCTCGGTCACATCGGCATTGCGCGCCTTGGCTTCGGCATCCAGGGTACGCAGCAACGCGGTGCGTGCCTCCGGCGTGAGCGACAGGAAGCGGCCACCGGCACGCTTGTCGATGTCGGCCAGGCCGGCACGGAACACCGCCTGCTGGCGAGCGGTGTAGCAGTCGCTGACGAACGTCGCCATAAAGGCACCGGCGCCCGCGTCCTTCGCCCCGGGTGTCCGGGTCCGCGGCAGGATGGTCTCGGCGATCTCGTCCAGCGTGCCGATATCGGCATCGGTGAACGCGGGCATCGCCCCCGCGGCCGGCGCCTGCCCTTGCACCAGCGCCGGCAGGCCAACCATGGCCGCACCGGTGGCGGCGACGATCATCTTCAGCAGTTCGCGGCGATCCATCAGAAGTTCCCCGCTTTCAGTTCGCGCACCGCATGGTCGGCCGCACGGGCCGTCAACGCCATGTACGTCAGCGAGGGATTCACGCAGGCGCTGGAAGTCATGCAGGCACCGTCGGTCACATAGACATTGGGCGCATCCCAGACCTGGTTGTGTGCATTCAACACCGAGCTCTTCCGATCACGTCCCATGCGCGCGGTCCCCATCTCATGGATGCCCTTGCCCGGGGCATAGTCGTTGTCGTGCATCTTCACGTCCTTGACCCCGGCCGCCTCCAGCATCTCGGCGGCATCGGCGGCCATGTCCTTGCGCATCGCCAGTTCGTTGGCACGCATGGACACATCCATCGCCAGCACCGGCAGCCCCCACTTGTCCTTGCGGTTGCGGTCCAGGCGGATCGCATTGTCGTGGTGCGGCAGCATTTCACCGAACCCGGTCATGCCGATGCGCCAGTCGCCCGGCACGGTCAGCGCCTCCTTCAGGTCGGCACCGATGTTCAGCTCGGCGATCTCGCGCGACCAGCCGGTGCGGCTGGCACCGCCCTGGTAACCGAACCCGCGCAGGTAGCCGCGCTTGTCGGACGCGACATTGCGGAAACGCGGAATGTAGAAGCCGCAGGGCCGGCGGCCGAAGTAGTACTTGTCTTCGTAGCCCTCGACCCGGCCCGAGGCGCCCGCACCGAAATGATGGTCCATCACGTTGTGCCCCAGCTCACCCGACGAAGAACCCAGTCCCCCGTCCCAGACGTCGGTCGCCGAATTCATCAGCAGCCAGGTGGAGTTGAACGACGACGCGTTGAGGAAGATGACCTTGGCGGTGTACTGGTAGGTCTGCCCGGTTTCGGCGTCGATCACCTCCACGCCACGCGCACGCTTGCGGTCCTTGTCGTAGAGCACTTCCTTGACGATCGAGAACGGCCGCAGCGTCAGGTTGCCGGTCTTCATCGCCGCCGGCAGCGTCGCCGACTGGGTCGAGAAATAGGCACCGAAGGGACAGCCCAGGATGCACTTGTTGCGGTACTGGCAGTTGACGCGGCCCTGCTCGGGCATCGGCTGGGTGATGTTGGCAGTGCGCGAGTGGATCATGTGCCGTGTTCCGCCGAAGGCCTTCTTGATCCGCGCGGCCACATCCTTCTCGACGATGTTCAAGGGAATCGGCGGCAGGAATTCGCCGTCCGGCAACACGTCCAGTCCTTCGCGCGTGCCGGCAATGCCGGCGAACCTCTCTACATGGTCGTACCACGGCGCGATGTCGGCATAGCGGATTGGCCAATCGGTGGCGATGCCGTCCTTGAGGTTCGCCTCGAAATCCAGGTCGGAGAAGCGGTAGCTCTGACGGCCCCACAACAGCGAACGGCCACCCACGTGATAGCCGCGGAACCAGTCGAAACGCTTGGTCTCGATGTAGGGCGAGTCCTGCTCGTTGGCCCACATCCCTTCCAGGTTCTCAGCCAGCCCGTAGTCGCGCATCAGCACCGGGAACGCGGCCTTCATTGCCTGCGTTGGCCGGTTGCGGTGCGGGAAATCCCACGCCTCCTTCATCGCGTTGACGTAGTCCTTGACGTGCTCGATGTTGCGCCCGCGTTCCAGCATCAGGACCTTCAGGCCCTTCTCGGTCAGCTCCTTCGCTGCCCAGCCGCCACTGATTCCCGAGCCAACAACAATGGCGTCGTAGTGATTATCTGCCATGGGTCTCTCACCTGGGTGGATATCGTTTCAGACGTCGCAGAGGCGGATCGCCTCGCGCAATGAGGCAACGGGATCGGGCGCGGCAGGCGTGAACTCCTGCGCCAGATACCCCTTGAAACCGGTGTCGCGGATCGCGCGGCAGATCGCTGCATAGTTCAGCTCCTGCTGGCCTCCGATCTCATGCCGGCCAGGCACGCCTGCGGTGTGGTAGTGCTTGAAGCAGGCGTGATGCTTGCCGATGGTGGCGATGATGTCGCCCTCCATGATCTGCATGTGGTAGATGTCGTACAGCAGGCCGAAGTTGTCCGAGCCGAGCCGCTGGCACAGCTCCACGCCCCAGGCCGAGTGGTCGCACAGGTAATCGCGGTGATCGACCTTGGAGTTGAGCAGCTCCATCACCAGCACCACACCGCGCTTCTCGGCATGCCCGAGGATGCGCTTGAGGCCAGCCTCGGCATTGGCCATGCCGTCATGCGGGTCCATACCGTTGCGGTTGCCGGAGAAGCAGATGAGATTCCGGTAACCGGCATCGGCCACCAGATCGATGTGCCGCGTGTAGCGCTCTACCAGCTGGTCGTGGAACTCACGGCCGGCAAAGCCCTTGGTAAGGCCCAGCTCCGCGCCGTTGCACATCGAGCTGTAGACGCCATGGGCCTTCAGCGTGGGCCAGTCTTCGGGGCCGACCAGGTCGATCGCGGCAAAGCCGATGTCCTTCACCGTCGCGCAGAGCTGGGCAACTGACAGCTGCGGGAAGGTCCAGCGGGCCACGGCCTGCTTCAGGTTGCCCTTCAGCGGTGCAGTGGTGGCGAATGCAGGCAACGCTCCCGCAGTACCCAGAGCTACGCCTCCAGCAACCGCCATGCGCAGCGCATCGCGCCGCGTGAGCCCCCTCGAAGGAGCCGGTCTGATCGAATGGATGGACATCCACCTTCCGGCCTCCCAACCGGTATCAAACGCAACGATTCACAGCAATGCAATCGATTGCACCATAGGGGAGGAAATTGGATGCTTGCAAGTTGCGGTGCACGAAAATTCAATGCTGCGGGGCACAACTCCGTAGCAATCGCGGACAAAGAAAAGCCCCGCATGAGCGGGGCTTTCTTTTCTGCTGCAGGCGAGCGTCCGATCAGAACGGAATATCGTCGTCAGCGAAGTCGTCCATCGGCGGCGCCTGCTGCGGCTGCGGGCGCTGGTTGCCGCCCTGGTTGCCGCCCTGGTTGCCATAGCCACCGCCCTGGCCGCCGCGCTGGCCACCGCCGCCGCCGTACTCCTGGCGCGGCGCCTGCTGGCGCTGCGGACGATCGCCGCCGTAGTTGCCGCCACCGCCACCGCCGCCGCCTTCACCGCGGCCGCCCAGCATCTGCATTTCATCGGCGATGATGTCCGTGGAGTACTTCTCCACGCCGTCCTGGCCGGTGTACTTGTCGTAGCGCAGGCTGCCTTCGACGTAGACCGAGCTGCCCTTGCGCAGGTACTCGCCGGCGATCTCGCCGAGCTTGCCGAAGAACACCACGCGGTGCCATTCGGTGCGCTCCTGCTGGTTGCCATCCTTGTCCTTGCGGACGCTGGTGGTGGCCAGGCTGATGCGGGTGATCGCCATGCCGCTCTGGGTGTACTTCACGTCCGGGTCGTTGCCGAGATTGCCGACCAGGATGACTTTGTTGATGCCGCGCGCCATAGATGGATTCTTCCGTTGTCCGGGGCTGGACCAGTGATAGCACACCCGACGGGGTGCCGATACGCTGGACCTCCCGCGGTTGCGAATGGGGGGATATCGGAACGAGGCATCTTACCATTCCCTTCGCCCCCGGCCCGTCGGGAATCCGGCCGATCCGGGTCGGAACCGACCTCAACGAAGCAGGGGGCGATCCAGCAGCAAGCCGGTGACCCGTGTGACCTCCCCCACCGCCACCACCCTGGGCCCTTCATGGCAGTGGAAGCGCACGCCGGGCCGGATACGCTCCCGGTGCAGCCCCACCCTGAGCACCTCATTGACCACGGTCAGGCCGGCCAACAGGGGCTCGCCCACCGGCAGCGGCAGCTCGGTCGCCCAGCTGTCGCCCTCGGCGTGACGGAAGTCGGGCCAGATCATGAACAGCTCTGGCGCCCCGGCGTCATCGGCGTAGGCGAAGTCCCAGCGGATACCGTTCCGGGCCGGGCTGCGACGCCCACCCTCCTCTGGCGCAAGGATGCGGATCCGCGCCTCGAAATCGTCGGGGACACCCGGGTACAGGCGAAAGGTCACCGCTTGGCTCCATCAGGCTATGGTGTTGACCGTCGCACGACCGCGACCGTGGCCACAAGCAGTGACGGCCAGGACGGCCGGCAGCCACCCCATGGCATCATGCCCGGGCACCCTTCCCCCTGCCCCCTCCCGCGTTCCCATGACCATCAAAGGCAAAGCCACCTCCCTGGACATCGCCCATCTGGCCGGGGTCTCCCAGCCAACCGTGTCGCGGGCCCTGCGCGGCAGCCCGATGGTCAACGCCGAGACCCGCGAGCGCATCCTGCGCATCGCCCGCGAGCTGAACTACAAGGTCGACAAGAACGCCTCCAGCCTGCGCCTGCGCAACGCCGGCACGCTGGCCCTGCTGTTCTTCGAAGACCCGACCAACGACGATTCGCTGATCAATCCGTTCTTCCATTCGATGCTGGGCTCGATCACCCGCGCCTGCGCGCTGCACGGGCAGGACCTGCTGGTCTCGTTCCAGCAGCTGTCCACCGACTGGCAGGCCGATTACGAGGACAGCAACAAGGCCGACGGCATCATCCTGCTCGGCTACGGCGACTACCACGAATCGCGCGACCGCCTGCAGCGGCTGGTCGAACAGGGCACGCACTTCGTGCGCTGGGGCGCCGCCCTGCCCGGCCAGCCGGGCGTGTCGATCGGCAGCGACAACTTCCAGGGCGGGCATGACATCACCACCCACCTGCTGCAGCAGGGCTGCCGCCGCATCGCCTTCCTCGGCCATGCCTCCAGCCATTACCCCGAATTCCAGGAACGCTACCGCGGCCACGTCGCGGCCCTGCAGGACCACGGCCTGGCCGCCGAACCGGCGCTGCAGCACGATGCGATCACCACCGAGGCTTCCGGCCAGGAGGCCTGCCAGGCGCTGCTGGCGCGTGGCGAGCCGATCGATGCGATCTGCGCCGCCAGCGACCTGATCGCCATCGGTGCGATGCGCGCCCTGCGCGAGGCCGGGCTACGGGTGCCGCAGGACGTGGCGGTGACCGGCTTCGACGACATCCCGCTGGCGGCCTCGGTGTCCCCGGCGCTGACCACGGTCCAGCAGGACACCAAGCAGGCCGGCCAGCTGCTGGTGGAGCGCCTGCTGGCGTTGATCGGCCGACAGCCGGTGCAGAGCCAGAGCATCCCGGTGAAGCTGGTGGTGCGGGAATCGTCGCTGCGCCGGTAAGCGCCACCAGGCCTTACGCCACGCCTCAACGTGCGACGGCGGAATTCTTCCCCCATGACCAACGGCGGATGCGCACGGAGGCTGATGCGCGGATAACGCGCAGACATCGCCCATGGAAAGGTGTACGTCGCATGCTGAAGATCGATTCGCTGTCCAAGACGTACGCCAACGGCGTGCATGCCCTCAACAACGTCAACCTGGACATCCCGCGGGGCATGTTCGGCCTACTCGGCCCCAACGGCGCCGGCAAGTCCTCGCTGATGCGCACGCTGTCCACCCTGCAGGAAGCCGACAGCGGCACGGCGACGCTCAGCATTCCAGGCGAGGCGCCGATCGACGTGCTGCGCGACAAGGATGCGGTGCGCCGCCGGCTGGGTTACCTGCCGCAGGATTTCGGCGTGTACCCGAAAGTCAGCGCGCTGGACCTGCTGGAGCATTTCGCGGTGCTCAAGGGCCTGACCCAGCGCGCGCAGCGCCGCGAGGTGGTCGATGGGCTGCTGCAGCAGGTGAACCTGTGGGACGCGCGCAAGCGCAAGCTGGGCACCTACTCCGGCGGCATGCGCCAGCGCTTCGGCATTGCCCAGGCGCTGCTGGGTGACCCGCGGTTGGTGATCGTCGATGAACCCACCGCCGGCCTCGACCCGGAAGAGCGCAACCGCTTCCTCAACCTGTTGGCGGCGATCGGCGAGAACGTGGCGGTGATCCTCTCCACCCACATCGTCGAGGACGTGACCGATCTGTGCCCGACGATGGCGATCATGAACAAGGGCCAGGTGCTGCTGACCGGGCGCCCGGCCGATGCCATCGACGCCCTGCAGCAGCAGGTCTGGCGCAAGCAGGTTGATCCTTCGGAACTGGCCGACCACGAGGCACGCTACGTGGTGCTGTCCACCCGCCTGGTCGGTGGCCGCCCGGTGATCCACGTGCACAGCGCCAACGACCCTGGCGACGGCTTCGCGGCCGTGGCTCCCGACCTCGAGGACGTGTACTTCCAGCGCCTGCGCCTTCAGGCCCGTAGCCGCGTCGCAGCCTGAGCGGAGCACGCCATGATCCTCAACTTCTTCCGCTTCGAGCTGCGCGAGCAGCTGCGCTCCCCGCTGCTGTGGCTGCTGGCCGGGCTGTTCGCCCTGCTTGCCTTCGCCGCCGCGTCCAGCGACGCGGTGCAGATCGGCGGTGGCGCCGGCAACGTGCACAGCAACGCGCCCACCGTGATCGCACAGATGCTGGGCATCTTCACCCTGCTCGGCATGCTGGTCACCGCGCTGTTCGTCAGCAACGCGCTGTTGCGTGACTTCGAACTCGGTACCGCTGAACTGATCTTCGCCAGCCCGGTGAAACGCCGCGACTATCTGGCCGGGCGCATCGCCGCCGCCCTGGCGGCAGGCCTGCTGGTCTACGTGCTGATCGCGTTCGGCCTATGGCTGGCACCATTCATGCCGTGGGTCGATCCCGAACGCATGGGCCCGATCAGCTGGCAGGGCTATGCGTGGACGTTCGCAGTCATCGTCATTCCCAACCTGTTGTTCACCACCGCGCTGCTGTCGCTGCTGGCAGCGCTGACCCGCTCGATCCTCTGGGTCTACATCGGCCTGGTGGCCTACCTGGTCTTGTACGGCGCCAGCGCGGCCCTGCTGCGCGACATCGACAATACGTGGATCGCGGTGCTGAGCGAACCGCTGGGCATGCGCGCACTCGGCCGTACCATCCGCTACTGGTCCACCGCCGAACGCAACAGCGGGGTCCCCGAGCTGGCCGGCTACCTGCTGGCCAATCGCGCCCTGTGGTTGGGCGTGGCTGCCGCGCTGTTCGCCGCCACCTTCGCGCTGTTCCGCACCGAACGCAGCGGCAGTGGCCGTCGGCGCTGGGGCCGCAGGCACGCGCAAACGGTTGCCGAAGCCGCCATGGCCCGCCCCACCCGCGCAACACTGCCGCGCGTGGTACCGGCGTTCACTGCCACCACCGCGTGGCAGCAGTTCCTGCGCCAGGTCCGCTTCGATACACGCGGCGTCCTGCGCAGCGTGCCGTTCATCGTGCTGCTGGTACTGGGCCTGGCCAACTTCCTGCCCAGCGCGATGTTCCGGCAGACCCTGTACGGCACCTCGATCTGGCCGGTCACGTCGCAGATGATCATGGGGCTGCAGGGCGCCTTCAGCTGGCTGCTGGTGATCATCGTGTTGTTCTTCGCCGGTGAGCTGGTCTGGAAGGAACGCAGCGCGCGCATCAATGAAGTGACCGATGCCATGCCGGTGCCGAACTGGGTGCCGCTGCTGGCCAAGTTCACCGCACTTCTGGCCGTGATCGTCTGTTTCCAGGCCTCCGGCGCGCTGGCGGCGATGGGCGTGCAGCTGGCCAAGGGCTACACGCATCTGGAGCCGCTGCTGTACCTGCGCAGCCTGGCGCTGGATTCGGTGGTCTACATCCTCATGGGGGGCCTGGCGCTGGTGCTGCAGGTGCTCACCAACAACAAGTTCGTCGGTTACGCATTGCTGATCGTGGTGATGATCGGTCAGGGTGTGCTGGGCATGCTCGACTACACGCAGAACCTGTACAACTTCGGCAGCTGGCCCAACGCACCCTATTCGGACATGAACGGCTACGGCCACTTCCTGACCGGGCAGCTGGCATTCCAGGGCTACTGGGCCCTGTTCCTGCTGACCTTGATGTGCCTGGCGTCGGCCTTCTGGGTACGGGGTGTCAGCCAGGGCCTGCGCCAGCGCCTGGCCCTGGCCGGCCGCCGCTTGCGTGGTCCGACCGGCGCCTTCGCCGCGGTGGCCGCGCTGGCGTTCGTCGGCGTGGGGAGCTGGCTGTACTGGAGCACCAACATCCGCAACGAGTTCCTTTCTCCGGACCAGCAGCTGGATCTGCAGGCCCGCTACGAGCGCGAGCTGTCGAAATACCGCAACCTGCCGCAACCACGCATTGTCGCCGTGGACAACCGCGTGGACCTGTTCCCGGAATCGCAGTCGATGGTGATCGATGCGAACTGGACGATCCGCAATCTCCACGCGCAGCCGATCCCGGAACTGCATGTCTCGATGGGCGATGACAAACAGCTGGTAGCCGCCGATCTTGGCGGACAGACGATGGCCTTCCATGCCAAGGACCTGGGGTATCGCATCTATCGGCTGGACAAGCCTCTGCAACCGGGCGAAAGCCGCCGTGTCCATTTCCGGGTGGTGCAGAAGCCCAATGGCATCACCGCCGGCCAGGCGCCGAGCAACATCGTGGACAACGGCACGTTCTTCAACAGCCGCGTGTTGCCGTCGTTCGGCTACAACGAGGGCGCGGAGATCACCGACCGCAACGAGCGGCGCAAGCGCGACCTGGGTGAGCCGCGGCGCATGCCCAAGCTGGAAGACGAAGCCGCGCGTGCCAACACGTACATAGCCAACGATGCCGACTGGCTCGACTTCCGCACCACGATCTGCACGGCACCAGACCAGGTGGCGCTGGCCCCGGGCTATCTGCAGCATGAGAGCACGGTCAATGGCCGGCGCTGCTTCAGCTATGCCATGGATCGACCGATGCTGAACTTTTACGCCTATCTGTCGGCGCGCTGGGAGGTGCGCAAGGCAAAGTACAAGGACATACCGATCGAGGTCTACTTCGACCCGGCGCACGGCTACAACGTGGAGCGGATGATCGAAGCGGTGCACAAATCGCTGGCCTACTACGAGGCGAACTTCACCCCGTACCAGCATCGCCAGGTGCGCATCATCGAGTTCCCGGGTTATGCCCGCTTCGCGCAGTCGTTCGCCAACACCATCCCCTACTCCGAAGCCATCGGTTTCATCGCTGACCTGCGTGACCCGGACAAGGTGGACTACGTGTTCTACGTGACCGCGCACGAAATCGCACACCAGTGGTGGGCGCACCAGGTGATCGGTGCCAACGTGCAGGGCGCCACGGTGCTGTCCGAATCGTTGTCGCAGTATTCGGCACTGATGGTGATGGAGCAGGAGTACGGCCGCCAGCACATGCGCCAGTTCCTCAAGCGCGAACTGGACGGTTACCTGTCCGGCCGCGGCGGCGAGGCCATCGAGGAACAGCCGCTGGAGCGCGTGGAAAACCAGCAGTACATCCACTACCAGAAGGGTTCGCTGGTGTTCTACCGGCTGCGTGAAGAGATCGGCGAAGTGGCCCTGAACCGCGCGTTGAAGCGCTTCCTGCAGGACAAGGGCTACCAGCAGCCGCCGTACACCACCTCACGCGAACTGCTGAGCTACATCCGTGCCGAGACCCCGGCCGACCGCCAGCAGCTGGTCACTGACCTGTTCGAGAAGATCAGCTTCTACGACAACCGCGTGATGGCCGCCAGCGCCCGCAAGCGCGATGACGGTCGTTACGACGTGACCCTGGACCTGCATGCCAGCAAGCAGTATGCCGATGGCAAGGGCAAGGAGACCGCCGGCAAGATGGATGACTGGGTGGAGATCGGCGTGTTCGCCAATGGGCCGTCGGGCAAGGAGCGCGACCAGAAGGTGCTGTACCTGCAGCGCCACCACATCACCAGCGCCGCGCCGAAGATCACGGTGACGGTGGATGAAAAGCCCGACGAAGCAGGCTTCGATCCCTACAACAAGCTGATCGACCGGGTGAGCGATGACAATCGGCGCAAGGTAACGATGTGAGGTATGCGGTGGTGCCAGTCAAATGGCTGGCATCACTACTGCAGACAAAAGCGACATGCCGCGACCAATTGCGTCATTTGAAGACCTGGTTGACCAGAGATGCGGGAGCACCAACAGGATCCATTTGAAGGCAAGCGATACTCTCCGCGAACCTTCGAGAAGCCGCGATGACATCCAGCCATATCTACTTCGATGCACACAGGATTTCCGCATCACTGAACTGGGCAGCCAAGGTACTGGCTGACTGTGGTCTTGAGCTCGAATTGGAGCTGGGTGAGAACAGCGTTCTCATTACGGGCGATGAAGACGTTCGTCTGGGGCTCTCTCTCAACGACGCGCCCCATGTCCTCCAGGAAGCCATCGAGCTAGCGCATGGCACCGAACACGTACATGCCATGAGCCAGTGCATGGCCAGATTCGAGATCTCAATCACCGACCTGGAGGCGGTGCTGGATGAGATGAACACGCTGATCGAGGTCCAGCAGACATTGCTCACCGCCGTGGACGGTGTCCTGTGGAACGAGTGGAACGAAGCACTCAGCCGGTGATTTCCGGCTGAGGCCCGGCCTTCGGCCCCAGCAACGCCAGCAGCACGAAGACCACGACCGAGGCGACGGTGCCGAGCACCGCCGGTAACCCGAACGCCCACGCCGAACGGCCCTGCTGGCGTGCCCACTGGGCCAGATGCCAGGCCGCGCCCAGGTTGATCAGCCAGGCAACCACGAACACCGGCCACAGCACCATGCCCACCGCGCGCAGCAGGGGCATGGACACCAGCGCGGCAACGATCGCCGCGATCAGGAAGATCAGCGCAGAGCGGGAATGACGCGATGCAGATGCGTTCATGCGGCCAACCTGCGCACCATCACCAGCACGCGATAGCTGCAGTTGTCGGCTTCCTGCAGCGGCTTCCAGCCCAGCCGAGCGTACAGGCCGCCATCCAGCGCTTCGGTCTGTAGATACAACGCGGAAACGCCCATCCGAACCGCCTGCGCCGCTGCCTGCTCGACCAGCCCACTGGCCAGCCCGCGGCCCCGATGGCTGTCGGCCACGAACACGCTGCCCAGCCAGTGTTCATACTGCGGGAATGCCTGCATCTCCCTGCGCTTGAGCTGCACGGCACCAACCAACTGGTCTCCATCGAAGGCGGCGATCAGGTGCGGGAAACCTCCGGCGTCCTGCGGCGGATTGAGCCGCTGCAGTTCCTGTTCCAGCGACAGGCCCGCGTCCTGGCCCCATTGTGCGTGGTACCACTCGGCCAGTTGCTGCCGTTCCGGTGCGCCAGCGGGTAATACCCTGAATTCCATGGCAATGCCTTGATCCCGATATTGCCCAAGAGGATCACGGACGGCGCTCGAAGGGAAGCCTTCTGTAGAGTCGCGCCGTGCTCGACTGATCCGGCATTGCGCGAACGGCAGCCGAGCATGGGCTCGGCTCTACATGACAATCAACCCTGGGCGAAGTCCTTCAGGATCTCGCCGACGCCGCTGGGCGAGATCTCGAAACCCAGCTGGGTGCCCGGGTTGATCACCACGCCGTAGCCACCCGGCACGCGGCGCAGCACGTCCAGCATCAGCCAGCGGATCTGGTGTTCGGCCTGCTGGCTGTAGATGCCCACCCGCGACGGATCGGTGAACACGGCCACGTGCAGGATGCCCTGCTTGTCGAACAGCAGCGGGTCGAAGCCGCTGCCGTCGGGCGTGACCAGGCTGCCGGTCAGCAGCACTACCTCGGAAGCGACGAAGGCCTCCATGAAGGCGCGGATCGGCACCGCCCCGTCCATCGCCGCCTTCAACAGGGTTTCGATCGGGGTCTGCGGGGCGAGGTCGGTCATGGCGGTACGGCAGGAGGTGGGGGGGTCTATTGTAGAGCCGAGCCCACGCTCGGCTGCCCCTGTCTGCGTTCCGTAGAAGCGCAGCCGAGCATAGGCTCGGCTCTACAGCCGCCCAACCCAGGCCCGTCAGCGCCCTAGACGCAAGTCCCGCGCCTGCTGGTCGGTCATCGCCTTGTCCAGCTCGGCCTGCAGCGCTGGCTGCTGCACGGCGGCATCCAGCACATACACCTTCACGCCGTGTGCGGGCACTTCGGCCTTCAGGGAGGCATCCACCTGCAACGAACCGCCGTCCAGCGCATCACGCCAGCGGCCCGCCTGCACGTAACGCGCCACAGTGAAGCTCTTTGCCCTGTCGCCCTTGTTCAGCAGCACCAGCGCAGTCTGCGCCACGTCACCGTGCTGCAGCACGCGGAAGAACACCGCCTCATCGCCCTGCAGGCGCTCGTTCACCTGCAGGCCCCGCTGCAGCGCCGGGGTGGCTTCACGCAACCGGGCGATACGCTGCAGCGGCGCGAAGATCGGGCTCTGCGGTGCAGCGTCCACGCGCGGCTGGCCGAAGTAGGCACGGTTGCCTGCATGCTCGGCGCGGCCGCGCATGAAGCCGGTTTCCGAGCCGTAGTAGACCACCGGAATACCGCGCGCGGTGAACAGCCAGTTGTGCGCATCGATGAAGCCGGTGTCGCTGGCCTGAAGGCGCGGCATGTCGTGGTTGTCGTAGAAGCTCATCAGCTCGTACGGATTGGCATACGGGCCACCGCTCAGGTGCAGTGGCTCAGCCAGGGTCTCGAAGCCCTTGTTGGCGGTGCCGAAGGTCTGCTCCAGTGCGCCGCGCAACGGGAAATCGAGCACGCTCACGTTGGCATTGGATGGCCAGGTGTGCTCGGCAATGGTCGCCGCGTTGTAGTCGAAGGCTTCGCCAAACATGAACATGCCCGGGTGCTCGGCACGGATGCGCTTGACGAAGGCATGCCACCACGGGTGCGGCAGCCAGCCGATGGTGTCGATGCGCAATGCGTCCACGCCCTGCGCGGTCCATTGCAGGTAGGCACCGACCAGGTAGTCCATCACCGCCGGATTGTCCTGGTTGAAGTCGGACAGCTCAGCCAGGTTGCCATCGAAGATCGAGCCATCCTTGCTGTCGACCGGTCCAATGTTGTTGTAGAACGCGTGCAGCGGGTTGTGCTTCGGATCCAGTTTCTGCGGCGGCAGGTTCTGGTGGTCGGCGATCAGTTTTCCGTCCTTGTCGAAGATCTGGCCGAACTGCGGCTGTCGCGTCGGCATGGTCCAGGCCGGCGAGCCGTGGTTGCCCACGATATCCAGCACCACCTTCAAGCCAGCACCGTGCAGGCCCTTGGTCAGCCCGGCGAAATCCAGGTTCTTGCTGGGCAGGTGCTCATCGAGCTTGTAGAAGTTGATGCCCCAGTACCCGTGGTAGCCGGTCTTGCCGCGGTCGGTCAGCGTGCTGGTGCAGCTGATCGGCTTGCTGCCGGTGAACGCCTCGTCCGGGTTGTCGACGATGGGCGTGATCCATACCGCGCCGAAACCGAGGTTGCGGATGTACTGCGCGTTGTCGAGCACACCGCGGAAATCACCACCGAGGTAGCCGATGTTGCCGTCCACCTTGTCCGGGCACGGCACCGGGATATCGAAGGTGCGGTGCGCGCCACCCTGGTCACGATGGTCATTGGCCGGGTCACCATTGACGAAGCGGTCGGTGACCACGAAGTACACCGCATCGCTGGCGAACGGCTCGGTGGTGCCGACGTAGTCCGGGCGCGGCGTGGCCACGGCCTGGCCGGCGAACAGGGCAAGGGAAACAGCAACAGCCAGGACACCACGCATCACACCACCTCCGGACGGGACGGAACCCGCAGCACGCACAGGCCGGCCAGGAACAGGCTGCAGCCGCCCAGCACCAGCACATGCATCGGCTGGCCACCCAGCCATGCGCGCAGGGCAAAGCCGAGCGCACTGGCCGCCACCAGCTGCGGGATCACGATGAAGAAATTGAAGATGCCCATGTACACGCCCATCTTCGACGCCGGCACGCTGTCGGACAGCAGTGCATACGGCAACGACAGGATCGAGGCCCAGGCAAAGCCCACACCCACCATCGACAGCAGCAGCCAGTGCGGGTCGCGGATGAACATCAGCGAGACCAAGCCGGCGCCGCCCAGCCACAGGTTGACCAGGTGGCTCCAGCGCAGGCCGATCGCACGCACCATCGGCGGAATCAGCACCGCCGCCAGCGCAGCGAAGCCGTTGTAGGCGCCAAACAGCACGCCCACCCAGTTGGCACCTTCGTTGTAGGCGGCCGACTGTGGATCGGTCGAACCGAAGTGGGTACCGGCCACCGCAGCGGTGGTGTAGATCCACATGGCGAACAGCGCGAACCACGAGAAGAACTGCACCCACGCCAGGCGGCGCATGGTGACCGGCATCGCGCGCAGGTCGCCGACGATGGCGGCCAGCATATGCGTGGCCGGCAGCGCGCGCGCGGCCGCCAGCAGCAGGCCGTAGCCGGCGCACAGGCCGGCCAGCACGTACAGCATCCGGTCGCCTTGCCGCCAGGCGATCAGCAGCGCCAACAGCACACCCAGCCCAAGCCACAGGGTGACCCGCGTCCATGAAGCCGGGCCGTTGATCGCGGCCGCCGCGTGATGTTCCGGTGGCTCGGCATCATCGAACCCGGCCAGCTCCGCCGGTGAATATTCGCGGGTGCTGACCACCGTCCAGGTGATCGCCGCCAGCAGCACCACCGCGCCGAAGTAGAACGCATAGCGCACAGTGTCGGGCACTTCCCCGGCGGACGCGGTGTTGGCAACGCCGAAGTGGGCCAGGATGAACGGCAGAAAGCTGGCGACGATGGCACCCACGCCGATGAAGAAGCTCTGCATGGCATAGCCGGCCGGACGCTGGCGTGGCGCCAGCTGGTCACCGACGAAGGCACGGAACGGCTCCATCGATACGTTGATCGAGGCATCCAGTACCCACAGCGTGCCGGCCGCGATCCACAGCGTCGGCGAGTTCGGCATCACCAGCAGCGCCAGCGTGGTCAACACCGCACCGATCATGAAGTACGGACGACGGCGCCCCCAGCGCGTCCAGGTGCGGTCGGACAGGTAGCCGATTACCGGCTGCACCAGCAGGCCGGTCAGCGGCGCGGCAATCCACAGCCCTGGCACCGCGTCGATATCCGCGCCCAGCGTCTCGAAGATGCGGCTGGCATTGGCGTTCTGCAGGGCGAATCCGAACTGGATGCCGAGGAAGCCGAAACACATGTTCCAGATCTGCCAGAACGACAGCTGCGGTTTTGCCGTGCGATTCATCGTGCACCCTCTTCCATCGCCACCGGCGCCACCGTCAGCGCCTGCACCTGGGCCTGGTTGAGCACGCCTTCGCGGCCACCCTTGCCCCCGGTGTAGTGCGCGAAATGTTCAAGCGCGCTCATGTTGAAGCCTTCTTCGAGCGCGACGGTGCACTGCCCCTTGGCCACAACGAACGTTGCCGAAGTCGAGTCCTGCACCGCCACGCTGTGCGGCAGCGTAACCGTGTGCCGCTGCAACGGCTGGCCCGGGCACTGCAGCACCAGCTGCTTCACCGCAGCGGTGACGCCGGTGTTGATCGGCCCGTTCGGGTTGCGGTACTGCAGGCGAAGACGCACCTGCCCGGCCTTGGCCGAGGTGAACTGCCAGCGATCCTCGCCCTTCAGCACCTGCTGCGGACCGACGCAGACCGTCGGGCTGTGCAGCGATTCCAATGCGTTGTCGCGCCGGGTCAGGCTGAGGCAATGCTGCAGGCCATCGTCACTGATGTGCGCCTGGCCGTTGCTGGCGGTGAGCGCGCGACCGTCCTGCCACAGCACCTGGCCGGTAGCGACCTCAACGTTCCAGCCCCTACCCTTGCGCCGCGCCTGCGGTGCGGCCGGCGTGGCCGGTGCGCGCGCATTGGCGTCGGCCGTCATTGCTGCGCTGCGCGGCGCCGCTGCTGCGGGGACCAGCTGCACGGTGGTGGTGGCACCACGCATCTTCACCTTGCCCGCTACCAGCAATCCATCGGCCAGCTGCTTCGGCCGCTCCAGCACATAACGCTTGCCGTTGGCCTCCAGGGAGATGCGGCGTTGCGTGCCGAACAGTTCGGGCACCAGCACGGCCGGCAGCTTGGGCTGCACGCGGCCATCGTCCTGCACGCCGAATACGCCTTCGACCACCATCGACAGATAGCCGGCCACCGACCACAGCTGGCGTTCGGAATTGACCACCGGGCCGCTCAGTGCGCCTTCCTCGACATGCACGGCCTGGCTGACCAGCTCGTAGTTTTCCATGTTGGAGCCGGCCAGCGCGGCGCCCTGCATCAACGAGCGGATTTCGGCGGCGATGCGCGGCGCATCATCCAGCTGCCGCGCCGCGCGCAGCGAGTACGCACTGACGAACGGCCAGATCGCGCGATTGTGGTAGATCGGCTGCTGCGCCTCCTGCGGCCACACCACCGGGCTGCCGGCCGGGCCCATCGGATACGCCGCCAGCGCACGCCGCGCGCGCTCCGGCGGCAGCACCCCGGCCAGGATGCCCAGCGAAAGGCCGAGCAGATCCACCTTGGCGTACGGCACCGGGTGCGCGGCTTCACCGATGTAACTCATGTACTGGCCGATGTCTTCGCGCCAGAAGCGCGTATCGATCTGCTGCGCCAACGCATCGGCCCACGCCTTGTACTCGGCCGCGCGGGCATCGCCGTGCTGCCCGGCCAGGCGTTCGGCCAGGCGCAGTGCTTGGTAGTGCAGCACGTTGGTGGACAGTGCGTAGGAATCACCGATGAAGCGCACGTCCTCGCGGGTCCAGTCCGGATAGGTCTGCTCGCGCCAGTCCAGGAACGAGGTCTCGCCGCGGTACAGGCCCATCTGCGCGTCGAACACCATCGCGCGGTCCTGCGCCAGCGTGCCCTGCAGCGCCTGCCAGACCTGATCGGCAAACGCTCGGTCCTCCAGCAGGTGGCGTGCCGCCAGGAACCACACCACGCGGTCGCTGCTGATCGGCCAGCTGCCGCCGGAACCGGTGTCCTGCGCCACGAACAGGCCGGGCGTGTGCCCGTCGCGCGCCGCCGACAGCTTGAACTGCAGCGACTGCCGGGTGCGTTGCGGGTCCAGCCGCGCCAGCGCCAGATCGGCGGCGAAGCTGACATCGCGGGTCCACACATAGGGCCAGCGCGCGCCGGTCTGGAAGCACTCGCACGGCACCGGCCGGCCCTCGTCGAAGGCCGGATCGCGGATCGCATCCACGCGGTCCTGGTCCATCTCCTGCTGGGCCAGCGCGAACAGTGCATCGAACATCACGCTGCCGGTCTGGCTGCGCATCGGTGCGGCTGCGATCTGCACTGCGCCCTTCGGCGCATGCAGCACGAAGCTGCCATTGGCAGCGGCTTCGGCGCGCGCATGGCGGCCGTCGAATTGCAGGTCGGCCGCCTGCGCGGTCGTCCCCAGCGCTGCCCCCAGGGCAGCGGTCAGGCAAATGATCTTCAGCATCGAAGCGGCGGACCGGCTTGCGCCCGTCGGCCTCCCTCCCTCTCTGCACGCGTTGTAGGTCCGCACCGTCGTTGCAGGCGGGCGGGCGCGGCCCCTCCCTCAAGGTGCCCTGGCCCCATGGTAGACGCGGGGCTGTCGGCTGCGTCCAGCTGCATACGTATTCATGGCGTCACGCGGTAGCGCACCCGCCGCGCTGGCTTATGGTCCGGGTCTGCCAACGGCGCCTTGGGAGGGGAAATGCCGATGCCACACACGGTTGTACGCGCGCTGTTCGCGCACATGCTGGGCCTGGCCCTGATCGGATGGGCCACGCTGGTACAAGCCGCGCCGCAGGTGGCCAGCGTCGAATCGCCGGGCAAGGTGCTGAAGGTCAGCCTGGTGCTGGACGGCGGCACCGCGCGCTACCGCGTCGAGCGCCTGGGCGACACTGTGGTGGAGGATTCGAAGCTCGGCTTCGCCCTGCGCGACGGTCGCCTGGACCGCGATTTCGCCCTGCTGGGCCAGCAGCGGCGCAGCGTTGATGACACCTGGGAACAGCCGTGGGGCGAACGCCGGCTCACCCGCAACCACTTCAACGAGCTGACCGTCCAGCTGACCGAAGCCACCGGCAGCAAGCGCCGGCTGGATGTGGTGTTCCGCGTCTACGACGATGGCCTCGGCTTCCGCTATGTGTTCCCTGAGCAACCGAACCTGCGCGAGGCGATCATCGATGACGAACTGACCGAGTTCGCCATCGCGCCTGAATCCACCGCTTGGTGGATCCCCGCCGGCGAACCGATCCACTACGAATACCTCTACCAGCGCACGCCGCTACGCGAAGTACCGCTGGTGCACACGCCGATGACCCTGCGCAGCCGCGATGGCCTGCACGTGGCGATCCACGAGGCCGCGCTGGTGGACTATGCCGGCATGTGGCTGCGGCGCACCGAGGCGCAGCGCCTGCGCGCGCAGCTCTCGCCCTCGGCCGAAGGCTGGAAGGTACGCCGCGCCCTGCCCTTCGCCACGCCGTGGCGCACGCTGCAGATCGCCGACCGTGCCGGTGGCCTGGTCGAATCGGACCTGATCCTCAACCTCAACGAACCCAACGCGCTGGGCGATGTGAGCTGGGTGAAGCCAGCCAAGTACCTGGGCGTGTGGTGGTCGATGCACCTGGACAACGAGAGCTGGGCGACCGGGCGGAAGCATGCGGCTACCACCGCCAAGACGAAAAAAGTCATCGACTTCGCCGCCGCGCACGGCTTCCGTGGCGTGCTGGTGGAAGGCTGGAACCCGGGCTGGGACGGCATGTGGGTGGGCAATGGTTATGACTTCGATTTCACCCGGGCCACGCCCGATTTCGACATTGAAGCGCTGTCGGCATATGGCCTGAAGAAGGGCGTACACCTGATCGGCCACCATGAAACCGGCTGCGCCATCGAGCACTACGAGGACCAGCTGGGCGCCGCGCTGGACCTGTATGCACGGCTGGGCGTGGACCAGTTCAAGACCGGCTACGTCTGTGACGACGGCCAGGTCGACCGCCGCAATTCGACGGGGGGCCCACTGTGGCGCGAGTGGCATGACGGGCAGTTCATGGCCCGCCACCATCTGAAGGTGGTGGAGGAAGCCGCGCGCCGGCACCTGTCGGTGAACCCGCATGAGCCGATCAAGGACACCGGCCTGCGCCGCACCTATCCCAACTGGATCTCGCGCGAAGGCGCACGCGGCATGGAGTACAACGCCTGGGGCCAGCCGCCGAACCCGCCGGAGCATGAGGTCAACCTGGTGTTCACCCGCATGCTGGCCGGGCCGATGGATTACACCCCCGGCATCCTCAGCCTGAAGGGCCGCCACGGCCAGGCCATTCCCAGCACGCTGGCGCGGCAGCTGGCCCTGTACGTGGTGCTGTACAGCCCGATCCAGATGGCCGCCGACCTGCCCGAACACTACCTGCAGCATCGCGAGGCGTTCCGTTTCATCGAGGACGTGGCGGTGGACTGGGAGCAGAGCCGCGTGCTCGATGGCGAAGTGGGCGACTACGTGACGATCGTGCGCCGCGACCGCAACAGCCGCGACTGGTTCCTCGGCAGCATCACGGATGAACACGGACGCGTGCTGCCGGTATCGCTGGGCTTCCTGGAGCCGGGCGTGCGTTATCGAGCCGAGATCTACCGTGATGGTGAAGGCGCTGATTTCCGCAGCAACCCGTTCGCGTTCGCACGCGAAACCCGCGAGGTGACCAGCGCCGATGCACTGACGCTGGTACTGGCACCGGGCGGTGGCCAGGCCATTCGCTTCACGCCGGTCCGCTGAACGTTTTCCTGCCTGCGCCCCCGTAGCGCCCGAGCCCACGCTCGGGCGGCGGTGCGTAGCACCGAAATGCAGCCGAGCATGGGCTCGGCTCTACAGAACGAGATACTTGAAAGCGATTACATCCCTGCACACGCCATTGAATACGTATGCAGGGTGATTCCCGCGAAGAACGCGCTGCCTACCATAGCGGCGACGACAGCGGCCACCGCGTCGCACGTTCACGGCCCCGCCGGAACGCTCACAAATCGATCTGCAACATTGCCTGGGAGGGGAAAATGTTGAACCACAAGCGCAGCGCGCTGAGCATCGCGCTGGCCGTTGTCCTGGCGCCGACGCTGGCGTCGGCACAGTCCACGCAGAGCGTCACCACGCCGGCCGGCACCGCCGCCACCAACCTCGATACGGTGCAGGTCACCGGCATCCGCCGCGGCATCGAGAGCGCGATCGCGGTCAAGCAGGACGCCACCTCGGTGGTCGAAGCGATCTCCGCCGAAGACATCGGCAAGCTGCCCGACGTCAGCATCGCCGAGTCCATCTCGCGCCTGCCCGGCCTGGCCGCGCAGCGCGTGGCGGGCCGTGCGCAGGTGATCAGCGTGCGCGGCCTGTCGCCGGACTTCGCCACCACCCTGCTCAACGGCCGCGAAGTGGTCAGCACCGGCGACAACCGCGGCGTCGAGTTCGACCAGTACCCGTCCGAGCTGGTCAACGGCGTGACGGTGTACAAGACCCCGGACGCGGCGCTGGTCGGCCAGGGCCTGTCGGGCACCATCGACATGCAGACCGCGCGCCCGCTCAGCTTCGGCGAGCGCGTGATCGCGGTCAGTGGCCGCTACCAGAAGAGTTCGCTGGGCCGCGCCGCCAACGTCGATCCATACGGCAACCGCTTCAGCGCCAGCTACATCGACCAGTTCCTGGACAAGACCCTGGGCATCGCCATCGGCTACGCGCACAGCGACATGCCGATCCAGGAGAACCAGGTCGGCCTGTACGAGCCGTGGACCACCGAGCACACCGACAAGGGCGACCGTCCGGGCGTGGGCGTCGGCACCTACTTCTCCGATGGCATCAAGGCGCTGCGCCGCACCGGCAACAACAAGCGCGACGGCGTGATGGCGACGATCCAGTTCCGGCCGAACAACA
Organism: Stenotrophomonas sp. YJH_SMC_46; assembly: GCF_059370315.1. NCBI lineage: Bacteria > Pseudomonadati > Pseudomonadota > Gammaproteobacteria > Lysobacterales > Lysobacteraceae > Stenotrophomonas > Stenotrophomonas sp. YJH_SMC_46. The sequence goes on along the minus strand of NZ_JCAFTO010000006.1, from coordinate 248,351 downwards.
GCTGGACCAGCACCTTCGATGCATTCCACACCGAAGCCGAGCAGATCGACACCGCCAACCAGTTCGAGCTGAACCTCAGCAACTACAACGGCAACTACACCCCGGGCCTGCTGGTCAGCAACCCGCAGGTCAACGCCAATGGTTCGTTCACCGGCGGCACCGCCAGCGGCGTGTATCCGCTGGTGCGCGGCATGTACAACAAGCGCAAGGACAAGATCGATGCGTTCGGCTGGAACAACGAGTTCAACTTCGGCGGCGTCAAGCTGGTCGCCGACCTGAACTACTCCAAGGCCACGCGCGATGAGCTGAACCTGGAAAACAACCTGCAGCTGACCCCGATGCCACAGCTGGATACGGTCGGCGTGTCGATCCGCCAGAACGGCTTCTCGCAGATCAGCCCGGGCCTGAACTACTCCAATCCCGATGCGCTGTTCCTGACCAACACCATCTACGGCTCCGGCTACGGCAAGGTGCCGCAGGTGGAAGACCGCCTGAAGGGTGGCAAGCTGGCCGCCACCATCGCGCTGCCCGATGCCATCGCGTCGTGGGCGCCGGACATCGACATCGGCGTGAACTACGCCGACCGCCGCAAGGTGAAGACCCAGTCCGAAGGCAACATCCTGCTGGGTGCGCAGGGCGATGCCAACATCGCCTCGGACCTGCAGTATCGCCCGGTCAACCTCGGCTTCGCCGGCCTCGGCACCATCCCGGCCTGGAACGTCCCGGCCGCGGTCGGCCGCTACATGACCTTCAACCCGGTCGACAACCTGGACTACCTGATTCCCAAGTCGTGGACGGTGCAGGAGAAGATCACCACCGCCTGGGCACGCCTGAACATCAACGCCGACATCGGCGACGTCGGCGTGCGCGGCAACATCGGCGTGCAGATGCAGCACACCGACCAGAGCTCGGATTCGCGCTACTGGGACAGCTCGCAGTCGGCCGGCAATAACGTGCAGCCGTACTCGAACGGCCGCACCTACAACGATTGGCTGCCGAGCCTGAACCTGGCCTTCCTGTTCCCGCACCAGCAGACGCTGCGCTTCGCCGTCGCCAAGCAGGTCGCACGCCCACGTGTGGACCAGATGCGCGCCGGCCTGGAGTTCGGCGTGGACACCGGCACCGGCCGCCCCGGCGGCAGCGGCGGCAATCCGCTGCTGGACCCATGGCGTGCCACCGCGCTGGACCTGTCCTATGAGAAGTACTTCGGCGAGAAGGCCTACGTGGCCGCCGCGATCTTCTACAAGGACCTGAAGAGCTACGTCTACACCCAGTCGGTCGATAACTACGACTTCACCGCGCTGCTGGGCAGCTACGTGCCGCCGCCGGGCATGACCGCACCGGTGCTGACCACCGGCACCTTCTCCGCGCCGCAGAACGGCAAGGGCGGCACGCTGAAGGGCCTGGAGCTGACCGCATCGTTCCCGCTGGAGATGCTGACCGACAGCCTGCGCGGCTTCGGCGTGCAGGCCAGCGCGACCTTCAACAAGAGCGACATCACCATCCTGGATCCGGAGAGCGCCTCCAGCGTGGGCAGTGACCCGATCAGCCTGCCGGGCCTGTCCAAGCGCGTGTACAACTTCACTGCCTATTACGAGCGCAGCGGTTTTGAAGCACGCGTCAGCCAGCGCCGCCGATCGGACTTCATCGGTGAGATCGGCAACTTCAACGGCAACCGTAGCCTGCGCTACGTGGTTGGCGAGAACGTGACCGATGCGCAGGTCAGCTACACCTTCAGCGACAGCAGCGCCCTGCGTGGCCTGACCCTGCTTCTGCAGGGCAGCAACCTGACCAACGAGCCGTACCGCACCTACGCCGGCAGCAAGGACCGCCCGCTGGAGTACATCGAGTGGGGCCGCACCTACATGCTGGGCGTGAACTACAAGTTCTGACCACAGCCGGGTAGTGCCGGCCGCTGGCCGGCAACCACCCCATCGGTAGCGCCGGGCCATGCCCGGCGACGGTAGCCAGGAGCAGGACCGGAAACCCGCTGCGCAGGCAGCGGGTTTTCCTTTGCGCGGATGTCGGCCGTTGGTCGGCAAGGCCCACCCACAAAAAAGGGACGGGGCGCTTCGGCCCCGTCCCCACAAGTACCGCCACCGGAGAAAACGGTCAGCTGCGTCGGGCGCAATACACCGCGCGCGGCGGCAGCTGGAGTTCATCACCCTGCACCGTGCCCGCATCCGGGCCCGGTACCGCCACCTGCTGCCAGTTCCCCGGCGGCAGCGGATGGGTCACCGCCTCGGCCGACAGGTTGAAGGCCAGCAGGAGGGTTTCATCTGCAAGCATACGCTCGAACAGCAGCACAGGCTCGGCACTTTCAAGGAATCTGATGCTGCCATGCAGAAGCGCCGGCTGGGTATGGCGCCAGGCCAGGAACGCCCGGAACGCCGCCAGCACCGAGTGCGGGTCGCGTTCCTGCACGGCCACCGCCGCCGCGCGGTGCTCGGCCGGGATCGGCAGCCAGGGCTGCCCGGTGGTGAAACCCGCTAACGGCGCATCGGTCCATGGCAGCGGGGTACGGCAGCCGTCACGGCCCTTGAAATTCGGCCAGAAGGTGATGCCATACGGGTCCTGCAGGGCCTCGAACGGGACCTCGGCCTCGGCCAGGCCCAGCTCCTCGCCCTGGTACAGGCAGACCGAGCCGCGCAGCGAGCACAGCATCGCCACCAGCATCCGCGCCAGGCGCGGATCGGCCGGGTGACCGCCCCAGCGGCTGACCGCACGCTCCACGTCGTGATTGGACACCGCCCAGCACGGCCAGCCTTCGGTCATCGCCGCTTCCAGCCGCGAGACCGTATCGCGGATGTAGGCCGCGCTGTAGTCGTCCACCAGCAGCTCGAAGCTGTAGCCCATGTGCAGGCGGCCATCGCGGGTGTACTCGGCCGTGGTGGCCAGCGAGTCTTCCGAAGAGATCTCGCCCAGGCTGACCGCCCCCGGGTATTCGTCCAGCAGCGCGCGCAGGCGCTCCAGGAACGGCAGGTTCTCCGGCTGCGTGTTGTTGTAGTAGTGGTACTGGTAGGCGTACGGGTTGTCCGGGCTGAAGCCGCGCCCCACCCGCTTGTCGGCGGGCTTGGCCGGGTTGTCACGCAGCTGTGCGTCGTGGAAGCAGAAGTTGATCGCATCCAGGCGGAAGCCATCCACGCCGCGGTCCAGCCAGAAGCGCACATTGTCCAGTGTGGCCTGCTGCACATCCGGGTGATGGAAGTTCAGGTCCGGCTGGTCGACCAGGAAGTTGTGCAGGTAGTACTGCTCACGGCGCGGCTCCCACTGCCAAGCGCAGCCACCGAACAGCGACAGCCAGTTGTTGGGCGGGGTGCCATCCTCGCGCGGGTCGGCCCAGACGTACCAGTCGGCCTTCGGATTGCTGCGGTCCTGGCGGCTCTCGCGGAACCACGCATGCTCGATCGAGGTGTGGCTCAGCACCTGGTCGATCATCACCTTCAGGCCCAGGCCGTGGGCCTTGGCCAACAGGCGGTCGAAGTCGTCCAGGCTGCCGAACAGCGGATCAACGTCGCGGTAATCGGCGATGTCGTAGCCGAAGTCGGCCATCGGCGACTTGAAGAACGGCGAGATCCAGATTGCATCCACGCCCAGCGCGGCAATGTGGTCCAGGCGCTGGATGATGCCGGGCAGATCGCCCACGCCATCGCCGTTGGCATCGAGGTAACTGCGCGGGTAGATCTGATAGATGACGGCTCCGCGCCACCATGGATAGTGCGACATCGACAGCCCCCCTCCGGGCATGCGGGACCCGCCGGCAGCGGGCCGAAATCCTGATCCGGCAAGCTTAGCGGCGGGCTCCCGGGCATGGCGCAACCTGCATACGTATTCACGCGGAGGGCCGCGCAGGCCGGGCTGGAATTGCCGCGCGGACCGGTTTGCGCCCGAATTCACGGCCAGCGCCTATAATCGGTGGTGAGCCTGAAAGCCTGATCGCATGACCATCACCGAAGACACCCGTCCCGCCCTGGGCCTGCCCCAGATCCAGTCGCTTGCCGCGGCCGACATGGCCGCCGTCGACGCCCTGATCCGGCGCCGGCTGTCTTCGGACGTCGTGCTGATCAACCAGATCGCCGACCACATCATTTCCGCCGGCGGCAAACGCCTGCGCCCGATGCTGGTGATGCTGGCCGGCCACGCGGTGGGCCAGGCCGGCCCGGAACACCACCAGCTGGCGGCGATCATCGAGTTCATCCACACCTCCACCCTGCTGCACGATGACGTGGTGGACGAATCCAGCCTGCGCCGCGGCCGCAGCACCGCCAACGCGCTGTGGGGCAACGCGCCGAGCGTGCTGGTCGGCGACTTCCTGTACTCGCGCAGCTTCCAGCTGATGGTCGAGCTGGAGCGCATGTCGGTGATGCAGATCCTGGCCGATGCCACCAACCGCATCGCCGAGGGTGAGGTGTTGCAGCTGCTGCACGTGCACAACCCCGATACCGACGAAGCCGCGTACCTCCGCGTGATCGAGCGCAAGACCGCGGTGCTGTTCGCCGCCGGCACCCGCCTGGGCGCGCTGGCCAGCGGCGTGGACGAAGCCAAGCAACAGGCCCTGTTCGACTACGGCATGCACCTGGGCTACGCGTTCCAGATTGCCGACGACGTGCTGGACTACTCGGCCAACGCCGAGGAGCTGGGCAAGAACCTGGGCGACGACCTCGCCGAGGGCAAGGCCACGCTGCCGCTGATCCACGCGATGGCCCACTCCGACGACGCTACCCGCGAACGCCTGCGCACCATCGTGCAGGACGGCGACGCCTCGGCGATGCCGGAAGTGCTGGCCGCGATCCGTGCCACCGGCGGCCTGGAGTACAGCCGCGCGCGTGCAGAGGAATACGCTGAGGCCGCCGAGCGCGCGCTCGATGGCCTGGGCGACAACGATGCCGTGGCCGCCCTGCGTGGCCTGGCCCGCTACGCGGTGCAGCGCTCGCATTGACCTGTAGTGCCGACCAACGGTCGGCACCTACCAAACCGGCATTCCGGTGGGTGCCGACCGTTGGTCGGCACTGAAACGGTCGCATTGACCGCATCTGGTAGTGCCGGCCGCTGGCCGGCATTGAAGCATCGGTAGGTGCCGACCGTTGGTCGGCACTGAAGCATCGGTAGTGCCGGCCGCTGGCCGGCATTCCCGATGACATCCGCAGCATCATGAGGTTGTCGGCCAGCGGCCGGCACTACCACTGCACGAATCAACGTTTCTCGAAGCGCTCCTCGAAGAACTCATCCAGCGCCTTCCACGCGCGCTTGGCCGCCCGCTCGTTGTACTGGCACCCCGGCGGGCTGTTGGCGTCGCGCTCGGCGAAGCAGTGCACCGCACCGCTGTAGTTGGTGAACTCCCAATCGACCTTGGCCGCGTCCATTTCCTTCTGGAAGCCAGCGATGTCCTCGGCGGTCACGCTCCTGTCGTCGGCGCCGTTGAGCACCAGCACCGACGGATGGCTGCCACCGGCCTGCGCCGGCAGCGGTGAACCCAGCCCGCCGTGCAGGCTGACCACAGCGGCCAGCGGCGCACCGGCGCGAGCCAGCTCCAGCACCGTGGTGCCACCGAAACAGAAACCGACCGCACCGATCCGGCTGGCATCCAGCGGTACCTTGCCGGCCTGCGCCTTGAGCACGTTCACCGCTTCCAGTGCACGCGCGCGCAGCAGCGGCCGGTCGTTGCGCAGCTTGCTGGCCACCGGCCCCGCCTCCGCATCGGTCCTCGGCCGCACCTCCTTGCCATAGACATCGGCCACCAGCACCACGTAGTCATCGCCGGCCAGCTGCTTGGCCTTCTCGACTGCCGACTCGTTCACACCCTTCCAGTTCGGCACCATCACCAGGCCCGGGCGCTTGTCGTTGTCCCCATCGTCATAGACCAGCACACCACTGAAGGTCGTGCCCTGGTGTTTCCACTCCACCGGCTGCGTCTTCATCGCCGCCCACGCCGGCATCGCCGCCAGCCCCAGCATCACCGCCACACCGCATCGCCAACGATTCATGCGCCTGCTCCGCAAGAAAAAGGGGACGGAGGGGATTAAGCCGTATTCGCCCCTCCCGCGTCGCATTCTGCATTGGCGGCGTGACGCAGGTGTGGTTGGATACGACTTGATCCCCTCCGTCCCCTTTTTTCGCATGACTCTTGTTGATCGCTTTCTGTCTGGCCTGATCCCGCGTTTGCCTGCCGAGGATGCCCCGCAGTGGGTCCACGTGCAGGGCGCCAGCGCTGAAGACCTGCAGCGCCTGCGTGTGCAGTGGCCGCAGGTGCCGGACAGCCTGGTGGAACTCCTATCGCGCGTGGATGGCACGCACTACCGGGAGTACCCCGGCGGCAAGGTCTGCGTACTGATGCTGGGCTCGGACGTGGAGGACGGTGGCTACCCGTACTACCTGCGATCGGTCGCCCAGATCTTCGAGGACCAGCAGCGGTGGGACGACAGCATCCGTTCCATCTACGAAGAGTGGCTGGATGACGAACCGGAGATTCTCGGCGAGGGCATCGACGCGGATCTGCCGATGAGCCGCCGGCTGTGTTTCTCGCACTGCATGAACAACGGCGGCACCTCGATGCTGTACCTGGATTTCGATCCCGCGCCAGGCGGCACCGTCGGCCAGGTGGTGCGCTACCTGCATGACCCGGATAGCTACACGGTCATCGCACCCAGCTTCGATGCGTACCTGCAGCAACTGATTGATCGCGATTACGCGTTCATCCTGCATGAGGACTGAAATCCAGCCGAGCATGGGCTCGGCTCTACAGTAGATCCACTCCATGCGTGGATGGCGGGTTCACCCGCGCTCGATCCAATGCAACGTGCCCGGCATGAGCGCCAGCAGGTCCGCTGCGGCCAGCTGATTCCGCGGCCAGTGGCGTTCCGGCGGCTTCGGCTGCCGGGCACCCACCGAACCGTCGTAGTCGCGCACCAGCAGGCCGATGCGCGCGGCTCCGGCCCGCAACAGCGCGTCGATACGCTGCAACCACTGGCCGGCATCGTCCAGCGCTTCATCGCGGCGTGCCTGCTGATCCTGTTCATGCCGCGCCAACTGCGCGGCCAGCGCGCGGGCGATCTTGGCTTCGCTCCAGCCCTTCTTCCGCCAGCGCTCGGCATCGCCCTGCCATTCCGGCTCCGCCTGCGCCGAGGCCAGCGCGGTGCCACAATCGCAGTGCGCTGCGCTCAGCCACGGCTGCCAGCCGGGCCCGACGGCCGCCTGCAGACTGGGAGAATCCTGTACGAACAGGCGTCGGCCGCTGCGCTCCATGATCGTGGCGGCTTTCACGTGCGCAAACGAGGTGGGCAGGAACAGTGTGACGAAGGTGCACATGCGGGTATCCGGGTCCGTCCGGGGATGCGCCGATGGTAACTCGCCGGGGTCAGAGCCCTTTCCTGCGGAAAGGGATTCGACCCCGATCCGGCGGATCAGGCGATGCCCAACCCCGGAATCGCGCTGATGCTGTCCGGATCGAACCCGGCCAGTTCGGCGAAATGACGGCCACGGGCCACGTAGTCGCGGTAGGCCCCGAAGCTCGGCGCGCCCGGTGACAGCAGCACGACCCCGCCCTGCTCGCCCAGCGCGGTACGTGCCAGCGCCATCGCCTCCGCAAGATCGCCCGCCGCGTGCAGGCCGAAGCGACCGGCATCGGCCAGCGGCTGCAGCATGGCATGGATGCGCGGGCCGTTGCTGCCCATGGTCACGATCTCCACCGGTGGCACGTCGTGGGCCATGTGCTGCATGAAATCGGTCCAGTCCAGGCCACGGTCGTGCCCGCCCACCAGCAGCGCGATGCGCTGCCCGGCGAAGCACTCCAGCGCGGCCAGGCTGGCGTGGGGCGTGGTGCTGATCGAATCGTTGACGTAGGTCAGGCCATCGGCCACGCCGATGCGCTGCAGGCGGTTCGGCAGCGGGCGGAAATCCTGCACCGCCGGTGCCAGCGCCACCGCGTCCAGGCCCAGTGCCTCCAGCGCGGCCAGCACCGCGCACAGGTTGCCGCGGTTGTGACGGCCCGGCAGCGGCGTGTTGCGGGTATCGAACACGGCCTGCTCACCGTGATGCACGATGTCGCCCCGCATGTGCCAGCCCTGCGGCTGGTTGAACCAGACCACCTCACTCTCGGGCAGCGACAGTGCCGCCAGGTGCGGATCTGCGGCATTGAGCACGACGATGCGCGGTGCGGCTTCAGTCACCAGCCGCAGCTTGTCCTCGATGTAACGCTGTTCGCTGCCGTGCCAGTCCAGGTGTTCCGGGAACAGGTTCAGCACCACGGCCACCTGCGGGCGGGCGCCACTGCGCGCCACCTCACCGGTCTGGTAGCTGGACAGTTCCACCGCCCAGTACTCGGGCGCGGGCTGCGGATCCAGCACTTCAAGCAGCGGCAGGCCGATGTTGCCGACCAGTCCGGTGCGATGCCCGGCGGCCCGCAGCAGGTGCGCGACCAGCGCGGTGGTGGTGCTCTTGCCCTTGGTGCCGGTCACGCACACGGTGTCGTGCACGATGCCATCGTCAGCCGCGTGCTCCGCAAACCACAGCGCGGTGCCGCCGATGAAGGTGGTGCCCTGCTCTGCCGCCGCCAGCGCGATCGGCTGGTAAGGGCTGATGCCGGGCGACTTGATCACCACATCGAACGCGGCCAGCGCTTCGGCCGAGGGTTCGCCAAGTACCTGCAGTGCGCCCTGCGTTTCCGCACGCGCGGCTTCGGCTTCAGCGGCCGGGCAGAACAGGCTCAGGCCAAGCGTTGGCAGGCGCTCACGCAGCACCGCAAACGCGGCGCGGCCCTCACGGCCCCAGCCCCACAGCGCGACGCGCTTTCCTTCAAGCTTCGAAATCTTCACGCACCCGTTCCCACAGCGCAGCCGGAACGCGGTGCTCGCCCTGCAGCTGCAGCAGCGGTGCCAGTTCCAGTTCGGCGGCATCCAGCTGCGGCTGGATCTCGTTGCAGAAGCGCTTCACCAACAGGTCTTCCTTCCATTCCGGGCGCTGCGCCAAGGTCGCCATCGCCGCACGCGATTCGCGGCCTTCGCCCACGCACTCGAACGGCTTGTGGTCCTGGAATTCCAGCAGCGCGTCGAAGCCACCGGCCTGTTCGGCATCGTCCAGCAGGTTGCGGCCAAAGATGCGCACCAGGCGCGTCTTGGGCATGAACGGGGCCAGCGCCAGGAAGACGAAATGGCACTTCGGGCAGACGCCGCACCAGCGGTTCACCGGGCGCTCGCCGAGGATGTGGAAATTGCGGTTGCAGCTGGAGAAGTGCGCGTCGTAGAAATCGGTCTTGGCGAACTGGCGGGCCACCGCCAGCTCGGACATCGGGCGCAGCAGCGAGTAGTACTGCAGGTCCGCCGCCACGTACTTCCGCACATGGCTGCCGAACGCCTGCTCGCAGGCCCAGCCCTTGGACCACTGGTGATTCACTTCGCCGGTGCCCGGAATCTGGCTGCCGTAGCTGGCCGAACGCTCGTTGGAGAACACGACCTGGTCCACGCCGTGCAGCAACGCGGCCAGCACCATGATTGCCGAGTTCACCACCGTCACCGGGATATGGCCGTTCCAGGCGCCTTGGCGGTTCAACTCGAACAGTTCCGGCGCCAGCGTGCGGCCCAGGTTCAATGTCGGCAGGCCGGTGCGCTCAGCGCACGCACGGATCAGCTGCGAGCCACCGATCCAGGTCACGGTCTCGTCCACGCCGGCACGGCGCAGCGCTTCGATGCTCACCAGCGAATCCTTGCCGCCGCCGATGGCCACCAGCGCGTGCGGCCGCAGACCCAGCGCCGGCGCCTGCACGGCCTCGCCCTGCACCGGCAACCGGAAGCGGCCGCGCAGGTTCAGACCGTTGCGGTAGGCGAATTCGCCCAGGCCGTTGAGGTAAATGGTTTCCACCAGCGCGGCGGTATCGGCATCGATGCTGTAGCTGTCGATGCTGACCGTATCCGGTACGCCGGCCTTGTAGTAGCTGACGCCGGCGATCAGGTGCAGCAGCTGCAGCGCGCGCTGCACGGCGGCGGCGCGCGCCTCGTCCAACACGAACGGAGCACCGGGCACGGTGATGGTTTCCACCATCTCCGGGCCGTCGTCGAAGGCGTAGACCAGCCGGGCCACGCCGGTATCCGCTGCGAAGTCGCAGCGGACGAAGCGGAAGCGGGAAACCTGGTGTTTGTCGAAAGCAGTCATGGTGTATCCGGTCAGGCACGGGCCCGCGCGAGGGCGTGGGGCGTGTCGGTGGGCGGGTGCAGGGCGCGCGCGGTGGTCATTCGATCACGTCTTCGCGCGGCAGCATCCGCTGGTTGTAGGTGTTGGCCATCACATAGCCGTAGGCACCGGCATCTGCGATCAGCATCACGTCGTCCGGCGCGGTGGACACCGGCAGCTTGCGGCGCTTGCCGAACACATCGCTGGATTCGCAGATCGGGCCGACCACATCGAACGCCGCTTCGGCATAACCGCCCTGGCGGCTGAGGTTCTCGATGTCATGCCAGGCGTCGTACAGCGCCGGGCGCATCAGTGCGTTCATGCCGGCGTCCAGGCCGACACGGCGCACGCCGTCCTTTTCCACCACCTGGGTGGCATGGGTCAGCAGCACGCCCGATTCGGCCACCAGGTAGCGGCCCGGCTCGATCGCCAGGCGGAATGCCGGGTGCAGCGCCTTGACCTCGGCCAGGCCCTCGGCCCAGGCGTCCAGGTCGAAGGGTTCGTCTTCGTCGCTGTACGGAATTGGCAGGCCGCCACCGATATCAATGGTCTGCACGCTGCCGATGCGGCGGGCGAAACCGGCCAGCTCATCGCACATCAGGCGCCAGTGCTGCGCGGTTTCCACGCCGCTGCCCAGGTGCGCATGCAGGCCCACCACGCGGCTGCCCAGTTCGGTGGCCGCTCGCACGAACTCGTCGACGCGGGCGATCGGCAGGCCGAACTTGGACTCCTTGCCACCGGTACGGACCTTGGCGTGGTGGCCCTCGCCCCGGCCCAGATCGACGCGCAGCCACAGCTCGCGGTTGCGGAACAGGTCCGGCCAGCGCTGCAGCGCTTCCACGTTGTCGACGGTCACGGTCACGCCCAGCGCGAACGCCGCCTCGTACTCGCTGCGCGGGCAGAAGCTGGGGGTGAACAGCACGCGCCTGGGCGACAGTTCCGGCAGGTGCTGGAACACATGCTTCAGCTCGCCGTGCGACACGCACTCCAGGCCGAAGCCTTCGGCTTCCAGCAGCTGCAGGATGGCCGGGTGGCTGTTGGCCTTGATCGCATAGTAGCGCTGGTCGATCGGCTTGATTGCGGCCAGTGCACGGGCGCGGGCGCGCACCGTCGGCAGGTGGTAGACGTAGCGTGGCGTACCGGCATCGGCCAGCTGCAGCAGGTGCGCACGCTGGCCGCGCCACCACGGCGTGCCGCGCGGGCGCACGGTGCCGGCAATCTCGCGCCAGCGCGGGCCGAACACTTCGGTCTCTTCCACCGGCATCGCGCCGCTGTCGATCAGCTCGGCGTGCAGGATCGGCAGCAGGCCATCGGCATCGGCCTCGTCGATGACGAAGGTCAGGTTCAGGTCGTTGGACGACTGCGAGATCATATGCACGCGCTCGCGGCCGAAGGTGGCCCACACGTCCGACAGCTTGTGCAGCAGCGAGCGCATGCCACGGCCCACCAGGGTGATCGCCGCGCACGGCACGATCACCTTCACCTTGCAGATCTGCGACAGGTCGGCCGACAGCGCGGCCAGCACATCGGTGTTGACCAGGTTCTCGGACGGGTCCAGCGACACGGTGACGTTGGTCTCGGCCGAACCGATCAGGTCCACCGACAGGCCGTGCTTCTTGAACAGGTTGAACACATCGGCCAGGAAGCCGACCTGCTGCCACATGCCGATGCCTTCCATCGACACCAGCACGATGCCGTTGCGGCGGCTGATCGCCTTCACCCCCGGCACCGGTGCGGCGCTGCCATCGATGCTGGTGCCCGGCAGTTCCGGGCGCTCGGTATCGAGGATGGCCATCGGCACGCCGGCATCGCGGCACGGCTTGATCGAGCGCGGGTGAAGCACCTTGGCGCCGGTGGTGGCGATTTCCTGCGCTTCGTAATAGTCCAGGCGGGTCAGCAGGCGCGCGTCCGGCACATCCTTCGGGTTGGCACTGAACATGCCCGGCACATCGGTCCAGATCTCCACCCGGCTGGCGCCGAGCAGCGCACCGAAGTACGCCGCCGAGGTATCCGAGCCACCACGGCCGAGGATGGCGGTACCGCCATCGGCATGCCGCGAAATGAAGCCCTGGGTGATCAGCAGGCGGGTCGGCTGCGCGCGGAAGCGCTGCACCCACTCCGCGTCTGCGCGCCACTGGCAGTTCACCGACAGCCGCTGCGACCAGTCGCTCTGGTTCGGCTGCGGCGGCATCGCGTCCAGCCACTGGCGAGCATCCATCCAGCCCATGTCCAGGCCCGAGGCGCGCAGGTAGGCCGCGCCCAGGGTGGAGGACAGCAGCTCGCCCTGGCCCAGCACTTCGGCCTGCCAGTCGAGCGGACGGGTGGCTGCACGCGCATCGTCGAGCAGGCCCTGCAGCGCGGCCAGCCGTTCGGCCAGCACCTCGCGACCCAGGCCGAGTTCGGCCAGGAAGCCTTCATGGCGTTCGACCAGCGCTGCCACGCGGTCCCGGCTATCGGGCGCGCCGTCGGCAATCGCGGTCAGTTCGTTGGTGACCCCGGACAGCGCCGATACCACCACCAGCACGCGCGAGCCGGTCTCTTCCGCGCGTTTTTTCGCCAGCTTCCCGATCGTGTCCCAGCGGTGACGACGCGACACCGAAGTGCCGCCGAACTTCAGTACGATCCAACGATCGACAAGGGGGGAAGCTGACATGGATTGGCTATGTAAAATGTGGGGAAGCCGCCCTCGAGGGCGGAACCTTTGATTCTAAGCGCAATATCCCCGTAGATGGCCGTCCTCCGTTACCTGCAGCTCGATGTCTTCGCCGCCCGCCCCGGCACCGGCAACCCGCTGGGCGCCATCCTGGACGCCGACGGGCTCTCCAGCAGCCAGATGCAGGCCCTGGCTACCTGGCTGAACCTCTCCGAGACGGTGTTCTTCCTGCGCCCCACCGCGCCCGGCGCCGATTACCACATCCGCATCTTCACTCCGACCCGCGAGCTGGCGTTTGCCGGCCACCCCAGCGTCGGCGCGGCCTGGGCGGCGGTGAGCTGCGGCTTGGCCCAGCCTCGCGACGGCGCCCTGCTGCAGCAATGCGTGGCAGGGTTGCTGCCAGTACGGGTGAGCGGCCCGGCCGAGGCACTGGAGATCCAGCTGGCCAGCCCGCCGGCACGGCAACTGGACACGGCCGCGGACGGAGCACCCGAAACACTGCTGGCCCTCGCCGCCAACGGGCACGTGCCCGAACTCTGGGACAACGGCGCGCGCTGGTGGCTGTTGCCGCTACGCGACGCCGCCGCCGTACGCGGGCTGGCACCGGACATGGCCGCGCTGGCCGCCTGGAGTCTCGCCACCGACGCTACAGGCCTGGCCGTCTTCGCCGACGAGGCCAGCTCCGACCACACCCGCGTGGTGCGTGCCTTCTGCCCCGCTGATGCGCCCGCCGTGCCCGAAGACCCGGTGACCGGCAGTGCCAATGCGCTGATAGGCGCCTGGCTGCGGCAGCGGAATGCCCTGCCCGGCCGCGAGGGCCGCTACGTGGCCAGCCAGGGCCGCGAAGTGGGCCGCGATGGCCGCGTGCAGGTGCAGGTCGACGCGCAGGGCACGGTGTGGATCGGCGGCCAGGTGCAGCCGGTCATCGACGGCCAGATCCGTTGGCCGTAGAGCCGAGCCCACGCTCGGCTGCTTCTTCTCACACCCCGACACAGCCGAGCATGGGCTCGGCTCTACAACCGCGCGTTAAGCTGCGCGCCAACCGATCCTGGAGTTTCGCCCCTATGACCACCCGCCGTTTCCTGCAGCTGGATGTGTTCTCCCCGCGCGCCGGCGCTGGCAATCCGCTGGCCGTGGTGCTCGATGCCGAGGGCCTGGACGACGCCAGCATGCAGGCGATCGCGCGCTGGACGCGTCTGCCCGAGACCACCTTCGTGTTCCCGCCCCAGGCAGCCGGTGCCAGCTACCGGCTGCGCATGTTCAGCCCGCAGAAGGAAGTGCCGTTCGCCGGCCACCCCAGCGTCGGCACCGCGCATGCGGTGCTGCAGGTGGGCCTGGCCGGAGCGGTTGACGGTGTGCTGGTGCAGGACGGCATTGCCGGCGCGCTGCCGCTGCGCGTCAGCGGTGAGGGTACGCAACAGCGCATCGCCATCCGCACCCCGCGCGCGCAGCTGGCCGAAACTGCCGAGGCCTGCGATCCACGCCTGCAGGCTGCACTGAGGGGCTGGCCGCTGGGTTCGTTGCCGCCGGCGCGCATGCAGGGCGGGCGTAGCTGGTGGGTGGTGCAGGTGGCCGATGAAGCCGCGTTGCGCGCCCTGCAACCCGACTGGGATGCGGTGGCCGCACTGGCCGAGTCCACCGACAGCATGGGCGTGTTCGCCTATGCCTTCAGCGATGGCGGTGAGGGATTCGATCTGGCCGTGCGTGCCTTCGTCGGCAACGGTCGCCGCTTCGAGGACGCCGCCTCGGGTGCGGCCAATGCGGTGCTTGCCGCATGGCTGGACCTGCGCGACGCGCTGCCGCGTGGGCGGACGCCGTTCGAAGTCAGCCAGGGCCGCGAAGTCGGCCATGACGCGCGCCTGACCCTGCTGGTCGATGAGGATGGCGAGGTATGGTCAGGCGGCCAGGTGCAGACCGTCATCACCGGCACCATCGACTGGTAAAGGGACACTGTAGAGCCGAGCCCGCGCTCGGCTGCTCTCCGGCCAGATCACGGGAGCTGCAGAAGCCGAGCATGGGCTCGGCTCTACAGATGCGTCGGCTCAGCCCAGTTCGGCTTCCAGGCTGATCGGCACCGCACTGAGCGCCTTGGACACCGGGCAGTTCTGCTTGGCGTCATCGGCAATGGCGCGGAACTGCGTCGCGTCGATGCCAGGCACCACCGCCTTTACCTTCAGCCGGATCTGCGACAGCTGCGGGCCGCCTTCCATCGACAGGTCGACCTTGGCTTCGGTGTCCAGCGAGGTCGGGGTAAAGCCAGCCTCGCCGAGCTTGGCCGACAGCGCCATGGTGAAACAGCCGGCATGTGCGGCGGCAATCAGCTCTTCCGGATTGGTGCCCTTTTCGTCGCCGAAGCGGCTGTTGAAGCCGTAGCGGGTCTTGTCCAGCAGTCCACTCTGCGGCGTGCTCAGCTGCCCCTTGCCCGACTTCAGATCGCCTTCCCAGTGCGCGGTGGCGTGTCGCGAGATTCCCATTGTGCTGCTCCTGCGTGGCGGTGATGAACGGCCACCCTCGCATGCCACGCGTTAGCCCTGCGTCGCTCCGCCGCACGCCCCACGTCGCCCCCGACCCCGGAAGATGGACACTTCCTCGCCAGCGCGCAACGCATTTTCCTCTTGTTTTCAGTGGTTTCGCGCAGTGCACCAATGGGCAGGCGGCGGGCTTCGAGCACGCTGACACGCCCCCAGCCCCCACCGCCGGCCATGTACTGAATCGGCCTGGATATGAAAAAACATGCACTTTCCGCGCTTCGGGCTATTGGCGGCGCCCAAGAGTTGCCCTACATTGCGCTTGCCGACGGGGTTCGGCGCCGACCAAACAACCAACCGTTCACGGAACAGGAAACCATGGCAAAGACCGCTAAGAAGGCTGCCCCGAAGAAGGCAGTGAAGAAAGTCGCGACGAAGGCAGCCGCCAAGCCGGCCGCTCCGAAGCCGATCAAGGAAGTGCTGACCAAGTCCGGCCTGGTTGCACACATCGCTGAAGCCTCCGGCGTCGTCGCCAAGGACGTCCGCGCTGTGCTGGCCTCGCTGGAAAGCGCCGTCGCCTCCTCGGTGCACAAGAAGGGCGCTGGCTCGTTCACCCTGCCGGGCCTGCTGAAGATCACCACCGTCAATGTGCCGGCCAAGCCGAAGCGCAAGGGCATCAACCCGTTCACCAAGGAAGAGCAGTGGTTCGCTGCCAAGCCGGCCACCACCAAGCTGAAGGTGCGTCCGCTGAAGAAGCTGAAGGACGCCGCGCTGTAAGCGCGCGCCCCAACGCGGATTGCAACGGGACGGCTCTGGCCGTCCCGTTTTTTTTTGCGCGCTTCCCGCGCCATGCGTGGATGCGCCGCCCCGGGGCCATCCGCAACACAGCGTTGCCGCATATCGGGAAACGACCGCTCAGGCCCGCCGTCACTGGCAGGGCGCGCCCTGTGCAGGCCCCGGAACGTACCGGGTGGAACACTGCGTGCGGCGCCAGCCGTCGCAGCCGGCCGTGGCCTTGCCTATGGTGAGCACATCCTCCACAGCTACGGCGAGCACCCCCATGGCCAGCCCCTCCACCCGCTACCGGATCTCGGTGACCCCCATCGAAAAGGACGGGTTGCAGTGCACCGGGCGCTGCACCATCGAACTGGAACATCGCGCCAGCCGAGACCTCATGCGCCTGCTGGAAGCGGCGCCGCGCACCGCTGGCGTCAGCGGCGACGAGCGCGCGACCCTGGTGATCGCCACCCAGCTGCTGCGCGACATCGTGCAGCGCCACGCCGAAACAGAAGGCCATGCCCTGGCCGCCATCGCCGCGCAGGTGCTACCGGCGCTGGATGCACTGGAACAGCTGCCCTCCTCCCGCTGATCGCCGCACAGCCGATACACTGCCTCCTTCCGTTCGCCTCGGGGAGGAGGCTGGCATGCGCAGGGTCCTGATACTGATCACACCACTGGTGCTGCTGGCCTGCTCCAGGCCGCCATCGCAATCCGACGCAGCGGATGCCGCACCGCCGGTAGCGGCCAGGACGACTGCCAGCACGAAGCCACAGACCGCCGCAGCAAGCGATGCAGCGGCTGCGCGGGCCATCGATGTCGATCCCCTGTTTGCCGCCGTCGCGGCCGACGCCGAGCTGCCCGCGGCCATGCTCAACGCGTATGTCATGGCCCTGCTCAATCGCGATCGCAACGCCGCCGACGCCGCGTGGACTTTCCCGCCCAGCGATGCCCGGCGCGCTGACGATGCCGCATTGCGCCAGCTGACGGACGTACGCAGCCTGCGCCTGACCAGCGAGCTGCCGATCGCGCGCGACGGCCACCAGCCGCCGCAGCTGCTGGAGGTTCCGGTGCGGATCCGCGCGGTGACTCCTGAGGGCACCTTCCGCTTCGGCGGCTGGTACCGGGTGCAACCCAGCGCCGACGGCAGCGCCTGGCAGATCCAGTCGGCACAACTGCGGCCATCGCTGGACTGAACCGTTGCGGCGGCATGCACGCGCGATTCAGCCGGCAAGGCTACTCTTTGAACCATCCATTCCGCATCCATCGGTCTCTGCCATGCGCCTGCGTTCCCTGATGACCCGCCTCGCGGCCTCCACCGTGCTGATCGCCGCTGCAATCGGCGCCCAGGCTGCGCCTTCCATTTCCGGCCGGGAACTGTCGGTCGGTGCCAGCGACGTACAGCAGTACCTTGATGGCAGCTTCCCGCGCACGCAGGACGCGCTCGGCGGCCTGATCGCCCTGACGATGAGCCACCCGCAGCTGAGCCTTCCGGCCGGCGAGCGCTTGAACCTGGGCATGGACGTGGCGCTGGCCACCGCCGGTGGTAGCCCGGCCAAACTTGGTACGGTGAAGCTGAGCAGCGGCCTGCGCTACGACGCGCAGACCCAGGGGTTCCACCTGCAGCAGCCGAGCGTGGATGACTTCACCCCGGCCAACCAGGGCGGTCGTCTCGACTCCCGTACCCGCGGCCTGCTCAACGCCTGGCTGAGCGACTACGCCCAGCGCGAACCGATCTACAAGCTGGACCCGGCCGTGGCCGGGATGCTCGGCGCCCTGCAGGTGCAGTCGGCACAGGTGAAGAACGGCAAGCTGGTGGTCACCTTCAACCAGAACCTGGGCAACCTGGTGCCAGCGGGCCTGCTGGGCAAATAAGGTAGTGCCGGCCGCTGGCCGGCACGCGTCTCACTTGCGTGCCGGCCAAGGGGCCGGCACTACCGGCAAGGCATCACGCGGCAAGTGCTTTTACCACCGCCTCGCTGAAGGCCGGAATGTCATCCGGCTTGCGGCTGGTGATCACGTTGCCGTCGACCACCACCTCGGCATCGCGCCAGTTCGCCCCCGCATTGGTCAGATCCTGCTGCAGGGACGGCCAGGACGTCAGCTCGCGGCCATCGGCGAGGCCACTGTTGATCAGCAGCCACGGGCCATGGCAGATCGCCGCCACAGGCTTGCCTGCTTCGTCTACTGCGCGGACGAAGCCGAGTACAGCCTCGTCGGTACGCAGCGTGTCCGGATTGATGACCCCTCCCGGCAGTACCAGGGCATCGAAGCTGGCCGGATCGGCCTCATCCAGCGGAATATCCACTGCAACGGCGTCGCCCCAGTTCTTCTCTTTCCAGCCCTTGATCGTCGCCTCCTTTGCAGGCGACACGACGCTGACGCGCGCGCCTTCGGCTTCCAGCAGCCGCTTGGGTTCGGTCAGTTCGGACTGTTCAAAGCCGTGGGTGGCAAGGATGGCAATCTGCTTGCCCTTCAATCGTTCTGCCATGGGTGCACTCCGGTTGGGGGTGCCGACAGAATGGAAGAACGGCCCTTGCAGGGCAGTGACCCTGCCGTGCACGGCAGGTGGAGAGCTCCAGGTGGTGCCGGCCGCTGGCCGACACCTGCATCGCGCCATGCCGGCCAGCGGCCGGCCCTACCCGGTACCGGTCAGCGCTTGGGCTGCAGCATGGTGCCGGTGCACTTGGGCGAGCCGCAGCGGCACTCCCAGATCTTCTTCAGCTTGGCGGTGTGACGCTCGGCCAGGGTGATGCCGTAGTTGTAGGTCAGCTCTTCGCCGGCCTTGATGTCACGCAGCGCCTCGATGAACACCTTGTCACCGCGGCTGTCGCCGTCCTCGTCTTCCTCGATCACGGCCTCGCAGTTCGGCTCGCAGCTGTGGTTGATCCAGCGCGCGTCATTGCCTTTGTAGTTGGCATCGATCACCCAGTCGTCGTTCAGGGTGAACAGGAAGGTGTGGCCGCTTTCGACGTCGCCGCTGTCATCGGCATCAACATCGCCGTGGCTGCGCAGCAGGCCCTTGTACTGGATCACGCGCTCGCCCTGCTTGATCGGGGCCACGGCGAACACGCCGTTGCCATGGATGGCGGACTTGCGGGCTTGGATCTTCTTCGGCATCGGCACGGGCTGTTTGCAGCGGATGGAATCTGGATTCTCGCCCATTCCGGGTGATTGCGAAAATCACCCCGGTAGCGCAGCATGGCGCCCCGGCAACGGCCCGGCGCGTCCTCCCCCCGGCCCAGCGCCGGCTGAATGCCCGGGTTGGATGGCGGCGAATAAAAGCGTACAATTTCAGTCCGCTTTAAGAACCACTCGCATCCCCATGTTGCGTGTCACCAAGCTCACCGATTACGCCACCGTGGTACTGACCGTGCTTGCCGCCCGTCCGGGCGAGGTGCTCAGTGCCACCGAGCTGGCCGAATTCACCGGCCTGGAGCCGCCCACCGTCAGCAAGGTGCTCAAGCCACTGGCCCAGGCCGGCCTGGTCGAAGGCCTGCGCGGTGTCCGTGGCGGCTACCGCCTGACCCGCCCGGCCATCGAGATCTCGCTGTTCGAAGTGGTCGAAGCGATGGAAGGGCCGCTGGCCCTGACCGAATGCAGCCACGACCACCACCAGTGCGGCATGGCGCCCAAGTGCGGCGCGCGCAGCAGCTGGCGGCTGATCAACGACGTGGTCTCCGAGGCCCTGCGCGATGTCACCCTCGCCCAGATCCTGCCCCCTCTTCCCCTTGCCGATGACGAACAGCGCCGCACCATCGCTGTCGACGTCGTCTCCTGATCCACAGGCAGCCCTCCATGGCCACCGAAACCATCGAAAACGTCGCCCACGACGACACCCCCAACCGCGAGATCCACGAGCAGCTCGGCCGCAAGTATTCGGCCGGCTTCATCACCGAGATCGAGTCGGACTCCCTGCCGCCGGGCCTGGACGAGGACACCATCCGTGCCCTGTCGGCCAAGAAGGAAGAGCCGGAGTGGATGACGCAGTGGCGCCTGGACGCCTACCGCCACTTCCTGACCCTGCCGATGCCGGACTGGGCCAAGCTGGAGATCGCCCCGATCGACCTGCAGGCGCTCAGCTACTACTCCGCGCCCAAGGGCCCGAAGTACGCCTCGCTGGATGACGTGCCCAAGGAGCTTCTGGACACCTACGACAAGCTGGGCGTGCCGCTGCACGAGCGCGCCAAGCTGGCAGGCGTGGCGGTGGACGCGGTGTTCGACTCGGTGTCCGTCGGTACCACCTTCCGCAAGGAACTGGCCGAGAAGGGCATCATCTTCTGCTCGATGTCCGAGGCCATCAAGGAGCACCCGGAGCTGGTCCGCCAGTACCTGGGCACCGTGGTGCCGGTGGGCGACAACTACTTCGCCGCGCTCAATTCGGCGGTGTTTTCCGATGGCAGCTTCGTGTTCATTCCCAAGGGCGTGCGCTGCCCGATGGAGCTGAGCACCTACTTCCGCATCAACGCCGGCCACACCGGCCAGTTCGAGCGCACCCTGATCGTGTGTGAGGACAAGGCCTACGTGTCCTACCTGGAAGGCTGCACCGCGCCGATGCGCGACGAGAACCAGCTGCACGCCGCCGTGGTCGAGCTGGTCGCGCTGGAAGACGCGGAGATCAAGTACTCCACCGTGCAGAACTGGTACCCGGGCGACGAGAACGGCGTCGGCGGCATCTACAACTTCGTCACCAAGCGTGCCGAATGCCGTGGCGCGCGCAGCAAGGTCACCTGGACCCAGGTCGAGACCGGCTCGGCGATCACCTGGAAGTACCCGTCCTGCGTGCTGCTGGGCGACGACTCGGTGGGTGAGTTCCACTCCGTGGCGCTGACCCATCACCGCCAGCAGGCCGACACCGGCACCAAGATGATCCACGTCGGCAAGCGCACCAAGAGCAAGATCGTCAGCAAGGGCATCAGCGCCGGCCGCGGCCAGAACACCTACCGCGGCCTGGTGCGTGTGGACCGCAATGCCGATGGCGCGCGCAACTACACCCAGTGCGATTCGCTGCTGATCGGCAAGCAGTGCGGCGCGCACACCTTCCCCTACATCGAGGTGAAGAACCCGGGCGCCACCGTCGAGCACGAGGCCACCACCTCCAAGATCTCCGACGACCAGCTGTTCTACTGCCGCGCCCGTGGCATCAGCCAGGAAGACGCGGTGTCGATGATCGTCGACGGCTTCTGCAAGCAGGTGTTCCGCGAACTGCCGATGGAGTTCGCGGTGGAAGCCAAGAAGCTGCTGGAAGTCTCGCTGGAAGGTTCGGTGGGCTGACCGCCCGCCCCTGCCCCTCGCAAACGCATTCTCTTTACCGGCGGGCCGCGGCCCGCCCCACGGAAATCCCCACCATGCTGAAGATCGAAAACCTCCACGCCCGCATCGGCGACAAGGAAATCCTCAAGGGCCTGTCGCTGGACGTCCAGCCGGGCCAGGTGCACGCCATCATGGGCCCGAACGGCGCCGGCAAGTCCACCCTGGGCAATGTCCTGGCCGGCCGCGACGGCTACGAAGTGACCGAAGGCAGCGTGCAGTTCGACGGCGTCGACCTGCTGGAGCAGGACCCGGAAGCGCGCGCCGCTGCCGGCCTGTTCCTGGCGTTCCAGTACCCGGTGGAGATCCCGGGCGTGAACAACACCTACTTCCTGCGCGCGGCACTGAACGCCCAGCGCAAGGCACGCGGTGAGGAGGAACTCGATTCCATGCAGTTCCTCAAGCTGGTGCGCCAGAAGCTGGCCGTGCTGCACCTGAAGGACGAACTGCTGCACCGTGGCGTCAACGAAGGCTTCTCCGGTGGCGAGAAGAAGCGCAACGAGATCTTCCAGCTGGCCGTGCTGGAACCGAAGCTGGCGATCCTGGACGAAACCGACTCGGGCCTGGACATCGATGCACTGAAGAGCGTGGCCGATGGTGTCAACGCACTGCGCGCTGCTGATCGCTCGTTCCTGGTCATCACCCACTACCAGCGCCTGCTGGACTACATCAAGCCGGACGTGGTGCACGTGCTGGCCGATGGCCGCATCGTCAAAAGTGGCGGCCCGGAGCTGGCACTGGAGCTGGAAGCGCACGGCTATGATTTCCTGAAGGACCGGGTCGTGCCCGAGGCGGCGGTCTGATGAGCGCCCTGCTTGATTCGATGGCCCAGGCCTTCTGCGGCAGCGATGCGCGCCGCGAAGTGCTGGATGCGGCCCTGCGTGACGGCCTGCCGGCCGCCCGCAACGAAGCCTGGAAGTACACCTCGCTGCGCCAGCTGGAGCGCCGTGCATTCGCTGCCGCACCGCTGCAGGGCCCGGCGCTGGACGCCGCCCTGCTGGACGACATCCCGGCGCCGCGCCTGGTGTTCGTCAACGGCCGTCTGGATGCCGCGCTGAGCGACGTGCAGGCCCTGCCGGCCGGCGTGCAGCTACAGCCACTGTCGGCCGCACTGGCCGCTGGCGAAGACGCCGTGCGTTTCCTTGGCCGCCGCTACGAGCGCAGCGAGGAGATCTTCGCCCGCCTGAATGCCGCGCTGGCCGATGAAGGCGTGGTGCTGCGCGTGGATGAAGGCGTGCAGGTCGAAACGCCGCTGCAGCTGGTATTCGCCAGCGTCGCCGGCGACACCGACCTGGCCTGGCATCACCGCCACCTGATCGAACTGCGTGCCGGCGCCAGCCTGGGCGTGGTCGAGCACCGCTTCAGCGTGGGTGACTCCGCCCACCTGGACAACACCGTGCTGCATGCCCACGTCGCTCGCGATGCCGTGCTCAAGCACGCCCGCGTGCAGGCCGGCAGCGCGCGCCAGACCAGCTTCCTGCGCACCGACGCCGTGCTGGCCCGCGACGCGCAGTACCACCGCGTGGACCTGGAACTGGGCGCCGCGCTCAGCCGCCATGAACTGAACGTGCGCCTGGAAGGCGACAATGCCCAGCTGACCGCCAACGGCGTGCTGCTTGGCAATGGCCGCCGCCACGTCGAAACCCGCTTGGGCATCGACCACATCGCACGCGATACCAGCTGCGAACTGCTGTGGCGCGGCGTCGCCGCCAACCGCAGCCGCGTAGTGTTCCATGGTGGCATCCAGATCCGCGAAGGCGCCGATGGCACCGACGCGAACCTGTCCAACAAGAACCTGCTGCTGTCGGCCGATGCCGAGATCGACACCCAGCCGACGCTGGTGATCGACGCCGATGAAGTGAAGGCCGCGCATGGCGCGACCGTCGGCCAGCTCGACGCCAATGCGCTGTTCTACCTGCGCTCGCGCGGCCTGCCGCAGGCACAGGCGCAGGCACTGCTGAGCGCCGCGTTCTGCCACGAGCCGTTGAAGATCCTGCCGGACGCACTGCGTGCGCAGCTGGCACGCCGCCTGGACAAGGCGCTGGCCGAGGCAGGTGTGGCATGAACCTATCCACGCCGCGACCGATCGAAGAACGCACCGGCGCCCCCGACTGGGACCGCGTCCGCCTCGACTTCCCGCTGCTGATGCGTGAAGTGCATGGCAAGCCGCTGGTCTATTTCGACAATGCCAACACCGGCCAGAAGCCGGTGCAGGTGATCGGCGCGGTGGACGAGTTCTACCGCCGCTACAACGCCAACGTCAGCCGCGCGGTGCATGCACTGGGCAGCGAAGCCACCGACGCCTACGAAGGCGCACGCAACACGCTGGCGCGCTTCCTCAACGTGCGGCCCAGCGACCTGGTGCTGTGCAGTGGCACCACCTTCGCCATCAACCTGGTGGCCTACTCGTGGGCGCTGCCGCGGCTGAAGGCCGGTGACGTGATCCTGATCACGCGCATGGAGCACCACGCCAACATCGTGCCGTGGCAGCTGGTCGCGCAGCGTACCGGTGCCACCATCCGCGTGGCCGAGATCACCCCCGATGGCGCGCTGGACCTGGATGCGCTGCGCGCGGCGATGACCCCGGAGGTCAAGCTGCTGGCCGTCACCCACGTCTCCAACGTGCTGGGCACGGTCAACCCGGTGCGCGAGATCTGCCGCGAAGCGCGCAAGCGCGGCATCATCACCGTGGTCGATGGCTCGCAGGCGGTGCCGCACCGCAAGGTCGACGTCGCCGCGATCGGCTGCGACTTCTACGCCATCACCGGCCACAAGATGTGCGGCCCGACCGGCACCGGCGCCTTGTGGGCGCGCCGCGAGCATCTGGATGCGATGCCGCCGTTCCTCGGTGGCGGCGAGATGATCAAGGAAGTCAGCTTCGACGGCACCGTGTTCAACGATGCCCCGCACAAGTTCGAAGCCGGCACCCCGAATATCGCCGGTTTCATCGGCCTGGGTGTGGCTGCCGACTACCTGCAGCAGCTTGGGCAGGAGAACGTGGAAGCACGCGAAGCCGAACTGCTGGCGCACTTCACCGAAGAGCTGCGCCGCGTCGACGGCCTGCGCATCATCGGCGAAGCGCCGGAGAAGGCTGCGGTGGTCTCGTTCCTGATCGATGGCGCGCACGCGCACGATCTGGCCACCCTTCTGGATCTGGAAGGCGTGGCCGTGCGCTCGGGTCAGCACTGCGCACACCCGCTGCTGCAGTACTTCGGCGTCGCGGCTACCTGCCGTGCCTCGCTGGCGTTCTACAACACGCATGCCGAGATCGAGCGGTTCATGACGGCGTTGACGAAGGTGCGAAAGCTGCTGGGCTGAAGATTCGCCAGAATCGAGGAAGTATGAGAACGCCGCAGGAAACTGCGGCGTTTTTTATTGCGCACTGAACGCAACCAAGCAGAGGCGTGACCGGGAAGCACCGAGTGATGCCAGGAACGGGCAATCTCACCGTAATGCCGATCCGTCCACCATCAACGGCCTTGAGGCACCGTCTCCTACATGCCAACAAGCATGGATACCCCGGATGCAATCAAGAAGACGTACATCATCACGACGCCCCTCAGCACCCACCGTTCCCCCTGATGGAGCGCCTGCCCTTTGGAAGTAAGGGCAAGCACTGCAATACCGCGCAAGCACCTAAGCCACCAATCAACCTTGATGATTCCGACTGCAGCGAGTACTTCCGGTCGTTCACGCTCGATTTTCAGCAACATCCTGTGAGCCGCAAATGCGTTTATCCACATGGCACCTAGAATGATGGAAGCCCAAATGGGGAAGCTCTCAACAAACCCTGGCACTCAGCTCCTCCTTTTGAAGCTACTCCATCACATAGCACCTGCACACCCAATCATCTACGCAGCAATCTGCTATGGAGTCGTTGCGTTCAAGGGCGCAAGAAGCCCCTTGACGTATCCACCGAGGCCAACAACGTCCTCAGCTGTACCAATCAGGTCCCGTCGCATCATCTTCTCGACATGCTCTACACCACCAAGTCGCGCGACAACATCCGCAAGGAAAGTGACATCCCCCGCAAATAACGTCACGTCCTGATCCAGCTTTACAACCCAGCGACCAGCACGCGAAAACAAGAAATGATCACGCATGAAGTTCCCATCTTCCAGCCAGTAGGAGCGCAGGCCATCCAGGCCTCGCTCAATTTCCACGGGGCTTCCCCTGTCGGAGCACTCTGAACATCGAACCGCGCACATCGCGATATCTGCAAAGTGCTCCGAAAGTGCGCTCAGCCACGCCACCCAAACATCGTTCGGAGCAAAATCCTCATACAGGTTGCGATCAAACGCCATCCCTGCCCAGTCCTCCCGGAGGAGAGGGAGATCCGGAGGGTTAGCATCCGAGAGGGATGCCGCAATGAAATCTGGCCAGCAACATGTAATGCTCATGGCTTCTCTGAGTGCACTCAAGCCCACTCATCAATACTCCGCCTAACGGCCAACACTTGTGCTTCGGCATAGCGGGGATCGCGAATACGGATATCAGCATCATCAAGATAGTGCCATATCACGTGAGGAACCCCGATTTCATACGAACTTGACCGAATCACGTTCTTGATAAATTGCGCCCTCTGGTACCAGCCAGACACCTGTTCCTCGGAAGCAGGCTCGGATTCCAACAGCCTCCACAGACAGGCTAAAACGAGATTCTCTTCATCGATAGCGCTCAATGCGATACCTCATATTATTCAACCAAGGGGAAATTCCCCCAAAGCCTATCGGCGTGATCGATCAGTTCGCAATGGAGGCCGTGGCGCTGTCTTTCCCGTGGTTGCCAATGCTGCCTCACTGCACGTCGACCGGCATCTGCAGAGGTATGCAGTGACCTGTCGGCACCCGCCTCGGATACCATCAGAAAAATCCCTGTTATCACGAACCGCTTCATGGGAGCCGCGATTGATACTTGAAACTCACTTCAGATCTTCGAGATCAACGGACACGTCTCCGAAAGTCGCTCTTGGAATCGGACCTGGGACTCTCAACGACTGAACGTCAAGTGGGGCATGCATTTCGCCGAGAAGAAGATCATCCGTCGACCCGTCCGTCCTCCTAAGCCTGAACTCCCCAGTCACTGATACCCACGAATAAGCATACCGATTAAAAACGTCACGCTGGAGATCTATTGGGCCCCTGATGCGAACTTGGGTCTCATCAGTCACTCCAGCTTCGAACAGCTCCTTGCTGGAGTTCAATACAAAGAGCCCTCGACTAACTCCGAGATAGCCTTCCACGCGTATCGATTTCCCATCGAATAGACGGGGGGTCGCAGCCAGCGCCCGGAAGCTGACTCGGCAAACTGGATTCTGACCGATCCCACAATCCTTTGCGGGCGGCGTCTGCCGTCCTTCTTGATCACCGCAACCGACCACGGAAATCGCCAAGAAGAAGGTCACGAAAAGCTGATAATTTATTCTCATTTCACAACCTCCGACACACCATCCTTGTTCAGCCTATAGACCCCCGACGGATCCGAAACGTAATTGATCGAATTTGTTGTCTTGTACGTTTCAACATCCCAATATGAGAATGGCGAGTAGGCACGATTGTATCCGTCCAATGCTGGATGCGTGTGGATATTGATCCCCCCTACGAGAGGCCTACCGGCAGTCCCACCCAGCCAGTCCACGTCACGAACATGACTGGATATCCCAATATCGGAAAGGTGAAAGGCACCGCTATTCTTCATCACGATTTCCGCACTCACTTCCCATCCGAATCTAACAGAGTACTTCTGATAAACCTTTGAAAAAATCTTGGCAGCGTTGTCTGAATTCGCGTTCGGAATTGACTCCATCTTTTCCTTCGTAGCATCAACAACACCCTTCATAGCATCATATCGAGCCTGTGCATTTTCCTTTGTAAAGCCCGACGGGAGAGCCCCTCCGATTGCGGCCACTCTTACCCCGGCCGCAATGCCATTGTTTTTTATTTTGCTCCCAGTAATAGCCTGCCGAGCATCCTTGGGCTGCCTTCCATCCGGATCAAGGAACCGATACGGGTTCCCCAGCGCATACGCGTAGCGCCCAAAAGCAGCCACTGATGAAGCTATTGGATCGGCGGATAGAAATGCCCCAGTCTCCACATCATAGTACCGCTGCTGCATATAACTCAGCCCGGTCCCCGAGTCCGTCACATGTCCCGTATATCCCGGCCCATCCTTCAACGGCCGATTCACCACCGCCCCATACGGCTCATACACCGTACGCTCGATGACGTTTCCGCTGGCATCGGTGATCGCCACCGGTGAACCCAGTGCATCAGTGTGGATGTACTCGACGACTTCCTGTGCGACCGCCGGAGCCACACAGGCCGCCAGCACCACCAGCGTGAGCACCGCCCGAATCAACAGCGAACAGAGTCCATTCATGGCTTAGTCCCAATTCAATACGCCGCGGGTGACGGGGAAGTCTGCGGACCATGCCGAACAGCCACCGGCGTTGCAGGCCCTGACAATGTAGAGACTGGCGCAGTAGGTCCCGCCGCTCGACTGCACGTAGGTATTGGGGCCGGTGTACAGGCGCCGTCCAGCTCCGGAAGGCTCAAGCTGATACTCCGTTGCCCCCGGAACCGCGCGCCAGCCGACGCTGCATTGCACCTGATAAGGCGCCTTGCGCGTGCTGAGCCACTCGGCCACGTAGATCTGAGTGGCCGCGGGAGGAAGCACCACGGAGACATTGGCGATGCCCGAGTAGGGACTGCACCCCGCGAAATTGCATGCCCTCACGCGATAGGCGTAGCTGCCATTGCCACGGCTGGCACCAAAGCTGTTCCCGCCGCCGTTATGCACCACCGTCCAGCCACCACCGTTGGCACTCTCCTCCAGCACGAAGCTCTCGCTGTTGGCCGGCACCGACCAGCTCAGGCTGTACTGCGGCACGTTCACCAGGCTCGGCGCGCTAATCACCGGCTCGATCGTCGGCGGCCCGATCACCGCTACCGTCACCGTGGCCGACCACGGTCCGCAGCCTGCACCATTGCAGGCGGCAACCCGATAGCCATAGCTGCCCACACCGCGCGCAGCGGTGGCATAGGAACCCGCGTTGCCGTCGAACAGCGTGACCCATCCGCCACCATTGCTGCTTTCCTGCAGGGTGTAGCGCGTGGCACCAGCCACCCCGTTCCAGCCAATGCCGATACTGCCCGGCGCAGCGCGTGCCGGCGCAGAGAGACCTGGCGCAGTAGCAGGCGGATACACCACCGTCACTGCAGCCGTGGCGCTGTATCCCGTGCATCCCACCGGATTGCATGCGCGAACCCGGTAGTTGTAGCTTCCCGCTGCCTTGCCACTGAAGGCCTTGGATTGACTGATGGCGTTGTGCACCTGGGCCCAAGCGCCACCGTTGGCGCTTTCCTCCAACTCATAGCGCTCGGCACCGGAGGACGCAGACCAGCCCACGCTGTAGCTGCCATTGAAGGCCGTGGCAGGCACGTTCAAGGTCGGCACGGTGGATGGCGCCAATGCCACGGCCACTGATGCGACATTGCTCCATCCGCCGCACACCGCCCGGCAGCCGCGCACGCGGAACTGATAGGTTCCCGTGATCAGGCCGGTGCTGGTGAACGATTGCGCCGCGCCATCAAAGACCGTGCTCCAGGTGCCCGCAAGGGCACGCTGCAGCTCATAGCGGTTGGCACCACCGGCCGGGCTCCAGGTCAGGTTCACGCTGCCCTGTGTGATGTAGCCCGGCGCACTCAGCGCGGGAACGCCGGGTGCGGCTTCACCATGCACCTGGGACACCAGGCTGCCTGACAGGTAGAGATAGTCGGTCTGCTTGCCGGTACGTTCGTTGCGCTGGAATCGCAGCACACCGCCGTTGTCGTAGAACGAATAGATCGCCCCCTTGCCACTGGCGCTGGCCTTCACCCGGCGACCGTGAGCGTCGTACTCGTAGCTCTCTGCTGTACCCGCCGCACGCAGTCGGTTGCCGTAATCAAACGCGAAAGCCTGGCCATTGCGCACCGAAAGATTGCCCTGCACGTCATAGCCAAGACCGGTCACGGTTGCCCCGGTTCCGGTTTCGATCACGTTGACCAGCCGATTGGTCGGATCGAAATAGTGCGTACGATCGCGGCTGCCGACCTTGGCACGGCGCAGGTTGTCCAGCGCATCATACTCATACAATGCGTTGCCGAAGCCCGGTGCAGTGACCGTCCGCAACCGGTCCAGGCCGTCATAGGTCATGTCCCGGTTACCGGGCGCCCCGGGCAGGCCATCGGAAATGGCCATCACATTGCCGCCGGCATCGTAGTCGTAGCTGTCATCCAGCACTGCGGCCGCTGCGGTGGCATCGCGGCTGCGGTCGGGCAGCCCGCGGGCATTCTGGGTCAACGTGTGCACGATCCCGTTGCCATAGACGAAGCGGGCCAATGCGCCGTTGGCAAAGTAACTGGCCTCTTTCGCATAGCCGCCGACCGTCGTCGCCCGACCCAGTGCGTCCGGCGTATAGCTGACGACACGCCCACCCGGATAGGTATTGCTGGCCAGTGTGCCGTTGGCATCGTAGCCGTAGGCCAGGCTCAGGCTTCCCAGATCCGGATGCTGCAGGGTTTCGCCGCTGAGCAGGCGGCGGCGGTTGTACTGGTAGCGGTTGACGACCATCGGCCGGGCCGGGTCGTTCTGCGTACTGATCTCGGCAGGCAGACCATCAGGCGCGTAGGACCAGTTCTGATTTCCACGCCCATCCGGGAAGATCAGGGTCGACAAGCGGTTGGCGGCATCGTAACTGCGCTTCACCGCACGTCCGCTGGCCAGGGCGTCACTGCGGTTGCAGTCGGTGGTGCTGGTCAAACCCGTGCCGGCCGCCGACCACAGCACGTTGCCTGCCGCGTCGTAGTCCTGCACGGTCGCACCGGTTTCCGGTTCGATGGTCTTGCACAGCTGCTGGTAGCCGTCATAGACGTAGCGGCGGGTGAGCGACTGGCTGCCGTCTGCACTGCGGCGGGTGATCGCCAGCGGCTTGCCCAGCGTATCTCGCTGGATCTCGGTCACCACGCCTTCCGGGTGCTGCAGCGTCAGCGGCATCTCGTAGCTGGGCTGGTCGTAGGCAAGATGGCGTGTCGTCGTCGCCTGGCCTCGCGGGTTGGTCACCTTCACCGACAGATTGCCCACGTACTCGGTGCGGGTAACCAGTGCCCCCAGCTCGGACGATTGACTGACCACGGTGGGGCGGCCCAACGCGTCGTACTGCGTCGTGGTGCCGGTCAGGGCGGCATTGATATCGGAGAGCTGCCGCGTGGGATACGAGGCAAACACGGTCTTGCCGCTGGTGTCGTAGCGGGTCACCACGGCGCTGTCCAGCACGTTGTTGGCGTTTTCGGTCACCAGCACCGGGCGGAACATCGCATCCAGGTAGGTATCCGTGCGCCGCCCGCCCTGCGTGCGGGAGTGCTTCCACGCACCGGCGGGCACCCCCAGCTGCGCGCCACCCAGCCGCTGCAGGTCCATGGTTACGCCATTCCAGTTCACGCTGTCGCCGCCAGGGAACTGCTGGCTGCGCAGCCTGCCCATGCTGTCGTAGCTGAAGCTGGTGGTTGCGCCGGTTTCGTCGGTCAGCGAGGTGATCCAACCGTTGTCGTCGACGGCAACCGTGCGCACCGCGCCATTGGGCGCTTCGGGCGTGGCCGGCATGCGCAGCTGCTGCGGAACGCCACGCTTCCATCCCGACAGATGGCTGGTATTGCCGCGGCCATCGGCCACCGAGGCAACCGTGCCGTCGGCTGCGTAGGTCACCTGCTGCGCCAGGCGGCCGAATGCATAGGCGCGTAACGGCAGTGCTTTGGCCGTATCGAATTCGGTGCGCGACTGCTCGATGCCATTGAGCACACTGCGCGCCACCTGGCCGTTCACCCATAGCGCGGGATTGTCGTAGTAGCTGGTGCTGCTGGTGCGACTCTGGCCAGCGGAATTCGCTTCGAGGACGGTGACTTCGCGCGCAAATGCATCAAAGGCCTGCACGGTGCGGGTGAACTGCACGCCATCCTGTTCCACAACGGTGGATTGGACGGGGCGGTTGTAATGGGCCTTGAGATCGTTCGCACCGTACTTGAAGTCCTTGCCGGCCTCCTTCGGGAAGGGCGCCGCATCCAGCTGGGCATCCGGATAGTAGTTGTTGCGGTCAACGCGCACGACCGAGCCACCCGATCGCGTTGTCGTGGACAGCAACAGGCCGTCGTTGTAGGCAACCTCCTTGCCGAACTCGTAGACGCGAACGACACCGTCGGGCAAGGTCTCGGTGGTGATCTTCGGTTCCGCCTGGCCTACGGGGATTACTGGACCGCCAAGGTCCTGGGCGAAAGCACCATTGAGATTGGTGTATTGATAAGTCCACTGTGCAGTGGGCATGCCCGGACCGCTGATGGTCTTGGTCACCAGCGACATTGCGTCACGGTAGACCGGCGTGTAGTTCCAGCCATCGGCAAACAGGTGATTGTCGCCAGAAGTCTGGCAATCCAGCTTTACATTCTTGCGCCCGTGGCGGAACGGACGGAACAGGAACGTTCCCAGCGCGCCCGACGGATGCTGGATGCTCAGGGTGATCTCGCTGGGCACGATCTTGTTGACGCGCGAGCATGTGGCCGGGTAGTCCATGTACTCCCAGATGCTCTGCCCGATGTAGTCGGCATACTTGTGGGTGACTGACAGCGGCGGCAGGTTGTAGACCCATTGGGTTCCGTCCGGCAGCGTCACTGTCCGCAGGATATCGGCCTCCGTGTACCCATAAGTCCAGGTGCGCCCTGCAGCGGTTGCGGACGCGATCAGTCCTTTCGCGTTGTAGCCCAGGCTGATCTCGCGGCCATCGTTGGCAACCATGCGCAACAGCCGGTCGCCACTCCACTCGTAGCGCACCCAGTTGCCGAAGCGATCCACAACCTGCGATGGGTACAGGAACACACGCTTTCGATTCAGCAGTGCATTGCTTTCTGGCCCGTAGGGTTGCAGCGTTGCACCGTTGTGGGGCTTGGCGACCATCCAGTCGAAGTAGTACTTGGTACCGTCGGGCGCATGACCAAGGAAGCCTTGTCCCGGCTGTCCGCTCTTCAGGGCGGTCAGGCAACTGAACGTCCAGCCGCCCTTGGTATTCCAAGGCGCCGGTTCGCCAAACTGTGGCTGCGGCTGGCGCGCATCACCGCTGCCTCCCAGCACCGGCTCACCGCCACCGCCTGGCAGGGAAAGGCGCACGCCATCCCAGAATGTAGTGGGACTGAAATTGACGGTCTGGGTTTGGCGACGGTTCCAGACCTCCAGCGCTGGGGGCGCCGCCACCGTACTGCAGCGCGCAGCAGGCGCCCAGTAGCCGACAGCAGCGGTCTCCGGCAGATCACCATAGACGCCGGACATGGACGGAATATCAAGATCCCAATCCGAGAATGGGCTCTCACTACTACCATCGCCATCGCGGTAGCTGCGGCCCAAGGTCATCGCCAGGCTGCCATTGCCCGGAATCGAAACATCCGTGGCCTTGAAGCTGATCGAACCGTCATAGAGGTTGACCTGCTCGCCGAAGATCTCGCCCTTCAGCGGCTCGACAAGGTCCCCGTACTTCAGTCGCTTGTCGTACTCCTGCCGCCAGGTGGGAACGATCTGGGCGGAAACGCCGACCGGTGCCAGCACGCACAGGGCAACGACACCGAGAAGCAGACCCTTGGCAGCCATTGCGGCGCGCGGATGAGAAATGAGGCCAGACTGCATGCAGATCCTCCCTGGATCGACGTCCCT
Source organism: Stenotrophomonas sp. YJH_SMC_46 (assembly GCF_059370315.1). NCBI lineage: Bacteria > Pseudomonadati > Pseudomonadota > Gammaproteobacteria > Lysobacterales > Lysobacteraceae > Stenotrophomonas > Stenotrophomonas sp. YJH_SMC_46. Next base: position 215,255 of record NZ_JCAFTO010000006.1, on the reverse strand, counting down.
GTGTGCCCCACCTGCGCCGAACGGCAGTTGGCCTTCGACCAGGCGGCACCCACGCCGGCAGACAGCCACGCGTTGCTTCACGGTGGGCGGGTGCTGGTCACAGATATGAACGAATAATGAAGATGGCGTCAAGTCCACGTATTGGCCAAACTCGGCAAAATCACGTCAACCAGCAGCCTCCCGCGCCCTTCCCCGCCCCACATAGAATGTCCCCATGACCACCCTGACCTACCGCGCCGCCACGCCGGCCGACATCCCCGCCCTCATTGCCCTCGTCACCTCGGCCTACCGGGGTGACGCCAGCCGCGTCGGCTGGACCACCGAAGCCGACCTGCTGGACGGTGCCCGCATCGACGCCGAGGGCATCCAGGCCGACCTGGACCGCCCGCGCTCCACCATCCTGCTGGCCGAGCGCGGGGACCAGCTGGTGGCCTGCGCCCACGTCGCCGATGTCGACGGCAAGGGCTACTTCGGCATGTTCTCGGTCGACCCGGCCCAGCAGGGTGGCGGCGTTGGCAAGCAGCTGATGGACGCTGCCGAAGCGCACGCCGCACGCGAATGGAACGTGCCGGTGATGCAGATGACGGTGATCGACGTGCGCGACGAGCTGATCGCCTTCTACGAGCGTCGCGGCTACAGCCGCACCGGCATCAAGAAGCCGTTCCCGTATGGCGACGAGCGTTTCGGCATTCCCAAGCGCGACGACCTGCGCTTCGAGATCCTGGAAAAGCAGCTGGCCGGAGCCGCAGCGTGAGCGAGGCCTGGACCTTTGTCTGTGCCGGCGCCGAGCTGTTGCCGGGTGAAATGAAGAGTGTGTTCGACGAGGTGACCGGCACGCCGATCGTGGTGTTCAACCTCGACGGCGAGCTGTACGCCCTGGAAGACCAGTGCACGCATGAAGAGTTCGAGCTGTCCTCGGGCGAGTTCAACACCACCGAGGGCAGTGTGGAGTGCGTACTGCACGGCGCGCGCTTCGACGTGCGTGACGGGCGCGCCCTGTGCGCCCCGGCCTACAGCCCGGTGCCCAAGTTCCCGGTGAAGCGGGAACATGACGCGGTCTGGACGCGCGACGACCGGGATTGAGTCTGCGCTCCGCCCGGAGAGATCATCCACGGAGCGCCCCGCCAGAGAGCATTCACACCCCATGGGGTGGATGTATCGGAAGGCCATGAGGGCCTTCCCAGGCCGTTCCGGGGCCGACCCAGCGGCCCGCGACGCCCGTACATGCGAATCATTATCGTTGATGTTATTCTACGTAACATCTTCGTAACGACTCCGCTCCCGCGCCATGGCTTCGCCCGCGCCCACCGCCACGCTATGCCAGCTTGCCCGTCAAGGGTGGCCGCTGCTCGTGGCCGCGCTGCTGACGCTGCTGCTGGGCTGGTCGGCATTGCACGAAGGGCGCGGCAACGGCCCTGCTGCCTACGGCTGGCAGGCACACGCTGAAGATCTGCAGCAGGTCATGCCGATGCCGGCCCCGCCGGCGGACGAGTGCCCGCACCATGCCGCGCCAGCACCGGAGCCGCCGCTGGATGGCGAGGGCACCACGCCCTGTACCGGACTGGCTCCCCCGCGCGCCGTCCTGGTCGCGCATGTTCCGCTATGGCGCTCCAACGCCCTGCGCTGGCAGCTGCACGATCCCGCACTGCGGTTGAACCCCGGCCACGCACCGCCCGCACCGCACGCCAGCTGAGGCGCCCTGCGGCTTTTGCCGTGCGCCTGTTTACGTTTCCTGCCAGCCGAGCGTCGGCTCGGCTCTACAGATACCGCCTTCTACATGCCGTCGCGCTGCCTGCGCTTCGGCCCGCGCCCTTTTCTGATCCAAGCCACCGCCACCCAGACCATGACCCACATCACGTCCCGCAAGCACGCCCCGCGCGTTTCCCTGCTCGCTACCGCCACCCTGGCCGCCGGCTTCGCACCGCTGGCCGCACAGGCCGCCGACAGCGCCGATGCCAGCTCCCGCAACGCCACCGACCTGGACAAGGTGCAGGTGCGCGGCAGCTGGTTCAATCCGTCCTCGCCGAAGTTCACCGCCGAGCTGCTGGACACCCCGAAGTCGGTGTCGATCGTGTCGGAAAAGCTGATCGCCGAAACCGGTGCGACCAACCTGCAGGATGCGCTGCGCATGGTCCCGGGTATCACCTTCGGTGCCGGCGAAGGCGGCAACCCGACCGGTGACCGCCCCTTCATCCGTGGCTTCGATTCGCAGAGCAACGTCTTCGTCGACGGCCTGCGCGACGTCGGCTCGCAGACCCGCGAGATCTTCGACCTGGAGCAGGTGGAAGTGGTCAAGGGACCGAGTTCGGCCTACGGCGGCCGTGACTCCGGTGGTGGCAGCCTGAACCTGGTGAGCAAGACGCCGAAGCTGAAGAACGAGACCAGCGCCAGCATGGGCATCGGTACCGACAGCTACGCACGCGGCACCGTGGACGCCAACTACGTGCTGGGCGACGGCATCGCCGCCCGCCTGAACCTGATGAAGCACGCGTCGGACATCGCCGGTCGTGATGCGGCCAATGTCAGCCGTTGGGGCATCGCGCCGTCGATCGCGTTCGGCCTGAACGGCCCGGCGCAGCTGATCGCCAGCCACTACCACATGCAGAGCGATGACCTGCCGGACGCGGGTGGTTTCCCGTACAACAACCCGTTCACCAGCGGCCCGAACGTGGCCAAGAACGGCGACGGCCGCCCGATGGTGCCGGACCGCAACAACTACTACGGCCTGGTCGACCGTGATTTCCAGCGTACCCGCGCCGATATCAGCACCCTGGACGCCAGCTACGATTTCGGCGGCCACAAGCTGCGCAACATCGCGCGCCTGGGCAACACCAGCAACGACTACCTGTGGACCCAGCCGGACGACAGCAAGGGCAACCCCAACCTGTACGGCACCTTGTGGCGTCGCACCAACACCCGTGCGGTCGACGTCAAGAGCTTCGCCGACCAGCTGGGCCTGACCGGTGCGTTCCAGACCGGCGCGCTCAAGCACAGCTACAGCGCGGGCCTGGAGTACAGCGACGAGAAGATGACCCGTGGCAGCTACCTGATGTCGCCGGGCACCGCCAATCCCCTTGAAAACAGCGCCAACAGCACTCGCTGCCAGGTGTCCGGCGCGGCCACCGGCTACAACTGCACCGACTTCAACAATCCGAACCCGAACGATCCGTGGGCGGCCGGTCAGATCGTCTATCGCAGCGACAAGGCGCTGGACGTCGAGCAGCGCACCAGGACCACCTCGGCCTACGTGTTCGACACCATCGAGCTCAATGAGCAGTGGATGATCAACCTCGGCCTGCGCTACGACGACTTCCGTACCACCCTGACCACGCCGGTGGCCGGCAAGGCACCGACCCGCGTGCGCAACAGCAACGACTTCCTGAACTACCAGGCCGGCGTCGTGTTCAAGCCGGCCACCAACGGCAGCATCTACCTGTCCTGGGGCACCTCCTCGACCCCGCCGGGCATGGACGGTGGTGACGGTTCGGACGGCCTGAGCGCGGCCGTTGCCGACCTCAAGCCGCAGGACACGAAGAACCTCGAACTGGGCACCAAGTGGGACCTGCTGGACAACCGCCTGAACCTGACTGCTGCGATCTTCCACACCGTGATGAACAACGCGCGCGTGACCGTCGACAACGGCACCAGCCAGAACGCCGGCAAGAAAGAGATCAACGGTTTCGAGCTGGGCTTCAACGGCCAGCTGACCGATGCCTGGAGCCTGTACGGCGGCTACACCTACCTGGACTCGGAACTGAAGGACAACGGCTTTGTCTGTGGCGCACCGGTGGGCCGCACCTGCCCGTCCAACGTCTACGTGCCGTCGCCGAACAACGGCAACGTGTTCCCGAACACCGCCAAGCACAGCGCCAACCTGTGGACCACCTACCGCTTCCCGATCGGCCTGACCATCGGCGCTGGCGCGTTCTACTCGGACAAGCAGTACGGTGATGTGGCCAACACCAAGTGGATTGCCAGCTACACCCGCTTCGACGCGATGGCCAGCTACGCGATCCAGGACAACATCAGCCTGCAGCTCAACGTGCAGAACCTGACCGACAAGACCTACTTCACCAAGGCCTATGCCTCGCACTACGCGAGCATCGCCCCGGGTCGCTCGGCCACCCTGGCACTGAACGTGAAGTTCTGATGTAACTTCGCTCCACCACGGCGGCAGGCTCTCCTGCCGCCGTTTTTGTTTCCGGCGATACTCACCCCATGGCGACCCTTACCCCCATCGACAGCGACGCCCTGGCCGAACTGCTGCAGCACGACCCGGCAGCCGCGTTCGCACGCGTGCGCGACGCTGCGCAGGCCGGCCAGGTCGACGCACAACTGCTGCTCGCGCAGATGCACATGGAAGGCAAAGGCACCGCGCAGGACGCCTCGGCCGCGCTACTCTGGTACGAAACCGCCGCCAACAACGGCGCGCCGATGGCGATGAACATGCTTGGCCGCTGCCATGAGCTGGGCCAAGGCACCACGGCCAATCCGGCACTGGCCGCAGTGTGGTACCGCCGCGCGGCCGACACCGGGCTGGACTGGGGCCTGTACAACCTGGCCAACCTGCTGGCCACCGGCCGCGGCGTGCCGCTGGACCGCGCGCAGGCGCTGGTGCTGTACACGCGCGCCGCGCACCTGGGCCACGCCAAATCGATGAACCTGCTGGCCCGCCACCTCGAAGACGGACTGGAGATCGAGCGCGATCCGCAGGCGGCGCTGGACTGGTACCAGCGCGCGGCCGAGGCCGGTGATTTCCGCGGCCAGGCCAACTACGCCTCGATCCTGCTGCAGGCCGGCCAGGTCGAGCAGGCCGTGCACTGGCTGCGGCTTGCACTGGCCCACGGCAGCCCGGCGTTCATGGCGCACCTCGTGCCGGAACTGGCCGCATCGCCGCATCCACAGGTGCGCGCCCTGGTCGCACCGCCGTCCCTCTGAGGAGTCCCGCATGCTGCTGCACATCCCCGACATTCTCAGCGCCGACCAAGTGGCCGACTTCCGCCGCCGGCTGGATGCCGCCGACTGGACCGATGGCCGCGAGACCGTCGGCCATCTGGGCGCACAGGCCAAGCACAACCAGCAGCTGCCCGAGGCCTCACCGCTGCGCCGCGAACTGGGCGAGATCATCCTCGTCGCACTGGCCCGGCACCCGCTGTTCTTCAGCGCCGCGCTGCCACTGAAGTACCTGCCACCGCGCTTCAATCGCTACAGCGGCGGCGGCACCTATGGTTTCCACGTCGACGGCGCGGTGATGAACCTGGCCAACGGCGAACAGCTGCGTTCGGACATCTCCTGCACCCTGTTCCTCTCGGCGCCGGACGAGTACGAGGGCGGCGAACTGATCATCAGCGACACCTACGGCGAGCATGAAGTGAAGCTGCCGGCGGGCGACCTGATCGTGTATCCGTCCAGCAGCCTGCACCAGGTGCGGCCGGTGACCCGAGGTGCGCGCGTGGCCTCGTTCTTCTGGGTGCAGAGCATGGTCCGCGACGATGTGCAGCGCCGCCTGCTGTGGGAAATGGACGGTTCGATCGAGCGCCTGCGGCAGACCGGCGGCGACGCCGAAGCGGTGCTGCAGCTGACCGGCGTGTACCACAACCTGCTGCGGCGCTGGAGCGAAGTCTGAGCCCCATCCGACCAGTCTGCGACATTTTGGCAATCATTCTCATTTGCAACAGCTAACAGCTCTCATTACAATCACGCCCCGTTGATGCCGGCCACTGCCGGCAGACCCTTGGGGACCCCTGCTTGCTGCGCCCGCTTCGCCCTCGCCCACTCATCCATCGCAAGATGGGCACCGCCATGCGCGGCCAGCGTCCTGCGCTGGCCAGCCTGCTGGCGTGGGTGGCGATGCTGGTACTGCTGATGGGTACTCTGCCGCTGCTCCCCCAGGCCCACGCCGGCAACGCCGCGCAGGCAGTGCAGCCGCCGCTGGAAGAGCGCGGTGGCGAAGCCCCCCTGCTGGAAGAGGCACCGGCCAAGCTGCGCCGCTGTGCTGCCGCCCCGGTGAAATCAGCCGAGAAGGCACGCCCGCCGTTGCTGCTGGCCAGCCAATGGCTGCGCACCGAGCTTGAACTCGTACCCGCTACGCCGGCCATGCCCGGCGTGCGCCCGGACTGGCCGCTGGCCGCTCCGGACACGCCCTGGGCCGACGCGCCCGGACGCCGCCAGCAACGCGGCCAGGCGCCGCCGCTCGCCTGATTCACGGCCCCGCGTGACCACCTGCACGGTCGCGTCAGCGCGCCGCTGCCTGCTTCATCCCTGCCGCCCCTGACCGGGCCTCCCCGTGCATGCCGACCGTTCGCGCCTGGCATCGCACCACCCTGCATCCTTCGAGGTTACTGCCATGGCCCAGCGCCATCGTGTCCGTTCGTCCCTGTCCCGTACCCTGCTGACCAGCGCCGTGCTGGTGGCCATGACCGCCCCTGCCTTCGCCCACGGTGACGCTTCCGGCACGCCACAGACGCTGGACAAGGTGGTGGTCACCGCCTCCGGCTTCGAGCAGAAGGTGGTCGATGCACCGGCCAGCATCAGCGTGGTCAGCCGCGAGGAACTCAGCAAGCGCCCCTACACCAACCTGGTCGACGCGCTGCGCGACGTCGAAGGCATCGACGTCGGCCTGGAGGCCACCGACAAGAACGGCCGCGCCACCATCTCCATGCGCGGCCTGCCGTCCGAATACACCCTGGTGCTGATCGACGGCCGCCGCCAGAGCAATGTCGGCCAGCTGTACCCGAACAACTTCGGTGGCGGCCAGTTCGCCTACCTGCCGCCGCTGGACGCGATCGAACGCATCGAAGTGGTGCGCGGCCCGATGTCCACGCTGTACGGCTCGGACGCGATGGGCGGCGTGATCAACATCATCACCCGACGCAACCAGGACCGCTGGCACGGCGCCGTGACCCAGGGCTTCACCGTGCAGCAGGATGACCAGTTCGGTGATGCGCGCACCACCGACCTTTACTTGAGCGGCCCGCTGCTGAAGGACCGCCTCAGCCTGGCGGTGCGCGGCAGCTACTACGACGCCAAGGCCTCCAACCCGGAGTGGGATGCACTGACCCTGCCCGACGGCAGCCTGTGGGAGCGCAGCATCGGCTTCGGCGGCGGTGGCAAGTCGGTGGCCAACACCAACTGGAATACTGGCGTGCGCCTGGACTTCCGGGTCAACGATGACCACGAACTGTGGCTGGAATACGACGTGTCGCGGCAGAAGTACGACAACAGCGAAGGCCAGACCGGCACGCTGGACAGCCTGGCCAGCCTGTGGCGCGTCGGCAATGCGGTCATCCCCAACCCGAACGGCAGCGGCACCGTCACCCGCCGCGTGGTGCAGCCGCGCGTGGGCTACACCGCCTACCAGCGCTATGAGCGTGACCAGGTATCGCTGACCCACCAGGGCCGCTACAGCTTCGGCACCTGGCAGACCTCACTGACCCACAGCAAGAGCAGCAACCTGGGTCGTTCGCTGCCGCTGACCCTGGACGAGCGCGCCAACCTGCAGACGCTGTGGAATGACGTCTGCCGTCGTACCGGTGCCGCCAACAACTGCGCGGCCGGCCGTGGCAATGCGCTGACTGCGCTCAATCCCAGCGAGATGGCGCGCCTGCAGGCGTTCCTGCCGCGTCCGCTGCGCACCATGGAACTGGAAGGCTACGTGCTTGACACGATGCTCGACCTGGACTTCGGCGCGCACACGCTGACCGTTGGCGGCCAGTACAACGACACCGACATGATCGATGGCGTGTTCGGCATGGATGGCGCCGGCTACCGCAGCAACACCAAGCAGAAGCACCGCATGTGGGCGCTGTTCGCCGAGGACAACTGGGCGCTGACCGATACCCTCACCGCTACCTTCGGCCTGCGCTACGACGACCACAACGTGTTCGGCAGCCATGTCAGCCCGCGCGGCTACCTTGTGTGGAACGCCAGCGACGCGTGGACCTTCAAGGGCGGCGTCAGCACCGGCTACAAGACCCCGCGTCCGGACCAGCTGTTCCCGGGCATCACCGGCTTCGGTGGCCAGGGCGTGCTGCCGCTGGTGGGTTCGCCGAACCTGAAGCCTGAAACCAGCACCAACTACGAGTTGGCCGCCTACTACGAGGGCCAGCGCTGGGGCTTCAACGTGACCGGCTTCTTCAACAAATTCGAGGACAAGATCGCCAGCGGCGGCACCTTCCCCAACTGCGAAGTGGCGCCGGCCGGCAGCGGTTACTGCGTGGACATCGGTCCGGGTTGGGCCGCGCTGGGCTACAGCACCTTCACCCAGAGCGTGAACATCGACAAGGCTGAAACGCGGGGTGCCGAACTGGCCGCCCACGTCGACCTGCTCGACACCCTGCAGCTGCGCGGCAACTACACCTGGACCAGGAGCGAGCAGACCAGTGGCGCACAGAAGGGGCTGCCGATCAGCGGCACCATGCCGGCAAAACACATGGCCAACGCCAGCCTCAACTGGCAGATCAACGAAGCGCTCAGCCTGTCGCTGATCGGCGAGGGCCGCTACGACCGCTACCGCGACACGCTGCTGGACGCCAACGGCGCCAGCCACACCCGCTACTACGAGGACTACACCATCTTCCATCTCGGTGGCAGCTGGAAGGCCACGCCCTGGCTGACGGTGAACGCACGGGTCAACAACCTGCTCGACAAGGATTTCGTCTCGCAGTCGTGCCTGTTGATCAGCCAGAGCGAATTCAACTGCGTGGACGACTACGCGACCAAGGACCAGCGCCGCAGCTACTGGATTTCGTTGAACGCGAAGTTCTGACCGCCACGCACCGGTAGTGCCGGCCGCTGGCCGGCAATCGCCCTCCAGGGATACAGAACGACACGCAATTGCGAGCTATTCTCATCAATGATGTAATGGGCAGTCCCCGTCCGCCTCGAACCGTGCCGTGAGCCGTCCTGCCACTTCCACCGTGCAGCAGCAACAGAACCGTGGCTTCTGGCTGCGGACGCTGCACCAGTGGCACTGGATCAGCTCGGCGGTGTGCCTGATCGGCATGCTGCTGTTCGCGGTGACCGGCCTGACCCTCAACCATGCAGCGAAGATCGAGGCCAAGCCCGAGGTGCAGAACCAGCATCTGGAGCTGCCGGCCGAACTGCTGGGCCAACTGGGCACGCGCGAGGACGGCAACGCACCGATTCCGCGCCCGGCCCGGCAATGGCTGGACACGCAGCTGGGCATCGCCATTGGTGGACGCCCGGCCGAGTGGTCGACCGAGGAGATCTACCTGTCGCTGCCGCGCCCCGGTGGCGACGCCTGGCTGAGCATCGACCGCGAGACCGGCGCGGTGGAATACGAATCGACCTCGCGCGGCGCGGTGTCCTACCTCAACGACCTGCACAAGGGCCGTAACGCGGGCCCGGCGTGGGGCTGGTTCCTGGACCTGTTCGCCGTGGCCTGCCTGGTGTTCTGCATCACCGGCCTGTTCCTGCTGCACCTGCATGCGCGGCAGCGGCGCATGACCTGGCCGCTGGTCGGCCTCGGTCTGATGATCCCGCTGCTGATCGCCCTGCTGCTGATCCACTGACTTTCCTTCGTTTCCGGAGCCGCCCCATGCGCGTCACCCTGACCATCGCCCTCAGCGGCCTGCTGGCCACCTCGCCGGCCTATGCCACCACCCTCGACATCAACGTCGAAGTGCCCAAGCTCAACGTGGCCGAGTACCACCGCCCGTACGTGGCAGTGTGGCTGGAAGGCGCCGACCAGAAGGTCGCGGCCAATCTGTCGGTCTGGTACCAGCAGACCAGCAACAGCGAAGGCCACGGCACCAAGTGGCTGCCCGACCTGCGCCAGTGGTGGCGCAAGAGCGGCCGCACCCTGCAGGTGCCGGTGGACGGCGTGACCGGCCCGACCCGCCCGGCCGGCAAGCACGCGCTGTCGTTCAACGACAAGCAGCCGGCACTGAAGCAGCTGGCCCCCGGCAACTACACCCTGGTGGTCGAGGCGGTGCGCGAAGTCGGCGGCCGTGAACTGCTGAAGATCCCCTTTACCTGGCCGGCCACCGCCGCGCAGAACGGCAAGGCGCAGGGCGCCACCGAACTGGGCCAGGTCACCCTGTCCGTCAAACCCTGAGAGGGGACGGAGGGGATCAAGTCGTAGCCCCCTCTTCCTTGCCGCATCACCCGCATCCACTGGAGTCCTCCGCATGAAGCGCACGCTCGTCCTCGCCGCCGCCCTGGCCGCTGCCCTTCCCTTCTCCGCCCTGGCCCACAAGGCCTGGCTGCTGCCCTCGCAGACCGTGATCGCCGGCAACGCGCCGTGGATCACTGTCGACGGTGCGGTCTCCAACGACCTGTTCTATTTCAACCACGTGCCGCTGCGCCTGGAATCGCTGGTGATCACCGCGCCGGACGGCAGCACCGTGCAGCCGCAGAACGCCTCCACCGGCAAGTACCGCAGCGTGTTCGACATCGAACTGAAGCAGCCCGGCACCTACCGCATCGCGTCGGTCAATGACGGCCTGTTCGCCACCTACGAGCAGAACGGCGAGCGCAAGCGCTGGCGTGGCAGCGTTGCCACTTTCGGTGAACTGCCGAAGGATGCGAAGAAGCTGGAAGTGAGCCAGTCGGTCGGCCGCGTGGAGACCTTCGTCACCAACGGTGCGCCGAACGACACCGCGCTGAAGCCGACCAACCGCGGCATCGAGCTGGTCGCCGTCGGCCACCCGAATGACCTGTTCGCCGGCGAGGAAGCCACCTTCCGCGTGCTGGTCGATGGCAAGCCGGCCGCCGGCCTGGAATTCGAGATCGTGCGTGGTGCCACCCGCTACCGCAACGCACAGGACGAACTGAAGTTGACCAGCGATGCCAAGGGCGAGATCAAGGTGACCTGGCCGGAAGCCGGCATGTACTGGCTGGAGACCGGCACCGAGGACAACAAGACCTCGGTGAAGCAGGCCGCCAAGCGCCGCCTCAGCTACGTGGCCACGCTGGAAGTGCTGCCGCAGTAATGTGGACCGCGATGCCGGGCAGCCCCGGCATCGCATCTGCAGCACACCACCATGACCGATCCCCTGCTCGACATCGCCCGCCTCGGTGGCACTACCATGGGCACCACCTGGAGCGTGTCGCTGGTCGCGCCGCACCAGCGCGACCTGCACCCGCTGCATGCCGGCATCCAGGCGCGGCTGGATGCGGTGGTCGCGCAGATGAGCACCTGGGAGCCCGGCTCGGACCTGAGTCGCTACAACCGCGCCGACGCGGGCCAATGGTGCGTGCTGCCGGCTGAAACCCGCCAGGTGCTGGCCTGCGCACAGGCCATCGCCGCCGCCAGCGATGGTGCATTCGATCCCACCGTCGGCCCGTTGGTGGCACTGTGGGGTTTCGGTGCACATGCCGGCGAACGCCGCCAACCCGACGCCGCCACCGTGCAGGCCACGCGCGAGCGCTGCGGTTGGCAGCGCCTGCAATGGCGCAGCGATGCGCTGCTGCAACCGGGCGGACTGGAACTGGATCTCTCTGCGATCGCCAAGGGGTTCGGCGTCGATCACGTGGCCGCCTGGCTGCGCGATCAGGGTATCGCTGCTGCACTGATCGAGGTCGGTGGCGAACTGGCCGGCTACGGCCGAAAACCGGACGGCCACCCCTGGCGCGTACTGGTGGAATCCGCACCGGAAGAAGACGCGCACACCGAAACACCACCGCGGGTGCTGGCGCTGGAGGACAAGGCGGTGGCCACCTCCGGTGATCGCTGGCACCAGTACCAGGCCGATGGCCAGGCCTTCAGCCATAGTCTCGACCCGCGCACCGGCATGCCGGTACGCCAGGTCGCCGCAGCGGTCACCGTGGTCGCCGACGATGCCATGCACGCCGATGCCTGGGCTACCGCACTGACCGTGCTCGGCCACGAACAGGGCATGGCGCTGGCCGAACGCGAAGGCTTGGCTGCACGCTACCTGCAGCGTGCAGCAGACGGCCCGCGGGAATTTCTCAGCAGCGCCTTCCAGCGCCTGCTCGACGAGCAGGACGCATGAGCGCACGTCCATCGCGCGCGTGGCTTGGCAACGCACTGGTCCTGCTCCTGCTGGCGCTGATCGCCTGGGCGCTGCTGCGACTGCATCTCGGCGAAGCCTGGTGGCAGGGCGCGCCGCCGGCACGGCAAACGCAGATCGCGATCATCGCCACCGCACTGTATGCGCTGGCCTGCGCCGCACTGCGGTGGCGTGGGCGACCGCGCGACGATGCTGCCTCTGGCGACGTCGCACCGATCCTGATGGTCTGGTCCAGCCAGACCGGTTTTGCCCGCGAACTGGCCGAACGCAGTGCCGAGGCATTGCGCGGTGCCGGCGTGCCGGTGCGTGTGCGCGGCCTGCATGAGGTCGACGCCACACTGCTGGCCGTCAGCCAGCGTGCATTGTTCATCGCCAGCACCACTGGCGAAGGCGACCCACCCGATCATGCGCTGCCGTTCCTGCGCGGCGTGATGACCTCACCGCCTGCGCTGCAGCACCTGCAGTACGGCGTGCTCGCACTGGGCGACCGCAGTTACGGCCACTTCTGCGGATTCGGCCACCAGCTCGACCAATGGCTGCGCCAGCACGGTGCGCATCCGCTGTTCGATGCGATCGAGGTCGACAACGCCGATCCGGCCGCGCTGCGCCATTGGCAGCAATTGCTGGGCCAGCTCAGCGGCGACGCCAGCGAACTGCCCGACTGGAGCCCGGCCGAATACCAGCCGTGGACGCTGCTGCAACGTGAGCATCTGAACCCGGGCAGCCCCGGCGGCGCGGTGTATTGGCTGCGCCTGCAGCCCCCGGCCGATGCAGATGCGCAGTGGCAGGCCGGTGACATCGCCGAAATCGGCCCGCAGCATGCACCGCACACCGTGCGTGCCTGGCTGGACGCACAAGGCTTTGATGCGGACATCGCGCTTGATGACGGGCAGACGTTGCTGGCACGCGTTGCGCGCTCACACCTGCCCTCATTGGTTGCTCCGGGTGATCTGCCCGCATTGCTGGCGACCCTGCAACCGCTCCCGCATCGCGAGTACTCGATCGCCTCGGTGATGGCCGACGGTGCGGTCGAGCTGCTGCTGCGCCGACAGCTGCGCGCGGACGGCACGCCTGGCATCGGCAGCGGCTGGCTGTGCGACCACGCGGCCATCGGCGAACCGGTGCAGCTGCGCCTGCGCCGCAACGACAATTTCCATGGCGTGCCCGCCGATGTACCGCTGCTGCTGATCGGCAACGGCACCGGCATCGCCGGCCTGCGCGCGCATCTGCTCGAACGTATCCGCAGTGGCGCACGACGGACCTGGCTGCTGTTCGGTGAGCGCACCGCCGCGCACGACTTCCACTTCGGTGAAGAACTGCAGGCAATGCTGGCCGACGGCTCACTGGCGCGGTTGGATGCCGTGTTCAGCCGCGACGGCGGCGCGCATCGCTACGTGCAGGACCGGTTGCTGGCCGAAGCGGCAACACTGCGGCGGTGGGTGGATGAGGGCGCCACGATCCTGGTCTGCGGCAGCCTGCAGGGCATGGCCCCGGCGGTGGATGCGGTGATCGAGCAGGTGCTGGGGACTGCGGACAAGGAAGCGCTGCTGCTGGCCGGTCGTTACCGGCGCGATGTGTATTGAGGTCGCCGCATCCACGCATGGCGTGGATAGCGCCCACCGGCGCCGAGGCATCATCCCGCCGCCGCACTGACCCGGATCACCAACAACTCGCCCCCGCCCTGCAAAGCGTGCCGCTGCCGTTCACCCGCTGACAACCACGCGGTATCGCCGGCCTGCAGCTGCGGCAGGCCACTGTCGGCACCGAACGCCGCCTGACCGGCCAACAGATGCAACGCCCAGGCCACGCCCGGTTCGCAGAAGAAGAACATCGCGCCCACCAGCGGCCGATGCAGCAGTTCCGCCTGCAGCAGATCGCGTTTCCACATCAGGTTGAAATCGTGGGTGGTGCCATCCACCAGTTCGCCGTGCAGCCTTTCCTCTCCCGCAAAGCGCACGCGCCCGTGCGGCGGCAGCACCTGGGCCACACGGCCATCCTCGAAGCGAAGACGCACGCCATTGCCCTGCAGCAGTACCAGTTCGCGCTCCACGCCGGGGAAGGCGGAGAACGCGGCGTCCTGTTCGATTTCGGCCACGGACAGGCGCAGCGCCCAGTCATCCCCCTGCGCGGGCAGGCGCAGGATCTCGCGGGTCCAGCCCAGGCCGTTGCGCCAACGTTCGCGGCGGTAGTCCAGGCTGGAGATCAACTGGCTCGGAGTGTGCAGCAGGGAGTCGATGTTCATCGGCGCATTGCATCATGCCGCGCGCCGTCGTGCATCACCGCGTGGCGAGCGTGCCCTGGCCACCGCACCCGCCGGCCAGCAGCTGCGAGTGCTTCAGCCAATCCTGGTCGGGGTAGTAAGCAAACACCATCGTGCCGCCGCGCAATGCGTCGATGAGAGGCTTGGCCACCGACAGGCGCACCGCCGGGCAACCCAGGCTGCGACCCAAGCGCCCCTGCAGCTGAGCGGTGGCCGGGTTCACATACGGTGCGCCGTGGATGACGATCGCGCGATCGCGCGCGCGGTCATTGAAGCCCGGTTCCAGCCCGGCCAGGCGCAGCGAATAGCCGTTGCCGCCCATGTAGGTTTCCTGCGCGGTGAACGCGCCGAGGCTGGACATGAAACTGCCATCGCGGTTGGAGAAGTGCTCGGTGCGGTTCTCGCCGCTGTTGCGGCCATGTGCCACCCATTCCTCGAACAGCAGGCGCTGGTGGGCCAGGTCGAACACCCACAGGCGCGGCTCGGTGGACGGGCGCGAGTAATCGATCACGCTGAGCCGATCACCGTTGATGCCCAGCTCCGGCCGCTGCAGCGCGCAGCGCATGGCGCGCGCCGCCAGCTGCAACACGTGGCGGTCGGCCTTGGGCGCACTGCGCGACAGCAGGGCAGCCAGATCATCGGCAGAGGTGGCGAGGGCGGGCGTCTGTGCCAGCGCCGGGGCGCTGGCCGAGGTCGCCAGCAGGCCGAACGCGGCCAGCCGGCACAGGCGGGATGCAGTCATGGGCACAACGAGGGGTCTCAGTTGCCCTTGAGGGTGGACCCTGGCGGCTCGGATTCCAAGACCGGCTGCATTCCGGATTCAGCCGGGCTTGGGCGGACCGCCGGCAGCGAGGTCACCAGCAGGGTCGTGCCCGGCACCAGCACCTGGTACAGCTGGCGGGCGAAATCGGCCGGCAGCGCCATCGGCAGCGAGGGCGTGGCCAGCAGGTCCGGCGTGGCCTGGGCGCGGTCCTGGCCCAGCAACGGGTAGGCCGTCCACTGGTGCAGGCGCTGGTTCACGTCCAGCGGGCTGGGGGTGTCGCTGTAACCCTGCCCCATCACGAACAGCGTGGTCCCCTGGAAGGCCGGCAGCGCGTCCGCCTTCAACGGCGACTCGCCGATCATCACCCCATCGCGCAGCACGTACAGGCGCTGGTCGTGCAGGCTGACCAGGATGCCGACCTGCCCGGCCGGGGCTGCGCTGTCGTTCCACCACGCCTGCGCCGGCGCTCCGCCCTCTGCCTCCGGCAGGGCCTGCCCACGCGCATTCACGGGTGCCAGTACCGACGGATAGGCCAGGGTCATCGGCGAGCTCTTGGCATCGGCCACGACCACGGTATCGCCACGCTGGGTTTCGCTGAACAGCTTCTGCGCGAAGGCCTGCGGCAGGCGCACGCAGCCGTGCGAGGCGGGATGCCCGGGCAGGCTGCCGCCATGCAGAGCGATACCGTCCCAGGTCAGCCGCTGCATGTACGGCATCGGCGCGCTGTTGTAGAGGTTGGACCTGTGGTCCTTGTCCTTCTGCAGGATGGTGAACACGCCGGTCGGCGTCTCGTGCCCGGCCTTGCCCGAGCTGATCGTGGTCAGGCCGATGGCAATACCGTTGCGGTAGACATAGGCGCGCTGCTCATCGAGGCTGACCACCAGCACGATCGGGCCGGTCGGCGAGATTTCCGGATGCCACAGGTATTCGCCCGGCTTGAGGTCGGTCGGTCCGCGTACCTCGGCGGTGGCCGCAGCGGCAGCTGCAGGCTTGGCGGCCGGCGTAGGCGCAGCGGCGTGGGCCTGCAGTGGCAGGGTCAGTGCCAAGGCGAGCATCAGGGTGGTGGGGCGGTGCACAAGCATCCAGCGGGGTCCTTTCCATGCGGAGCGGCCACCGTACACCATCGGCCCGTGGTGGCCGCGGCAAAACCAGGCGCCGGAAATGAAACTGCCCGGCGACACAGCCATGTGTCGTACCGGGCAATCGTTACGTCCTTGTCGGCCTGCTGCCGCCCCCTCGCATCCTGCGCTGTGGGGGTAGCGTTGCATCCTGCACGCGGCCGCGTCTGTCCTGTTTGTATCTCAGCCCCTTCCACAGGTCTGTGATGCCACCATCCTGGTGAGTGGTGCCGCGTCCTGCGGCGGTCGGTGGTCACGGGCGTCCTGTCCGTGACCGGTGAACCAGCGTCCTGCCGGTTCCGACGATTCCTGCTGTCAGCGCCTCGGTACGGTTCGCACCGGTACCGATCCAGGTACCGGATCCGCCGGCAACAACCTGTTGCCTACGGTGATCCGCTGTCGATTCCGTTCGACGATGGCTTTCCCTATCCCCTTCACCTGCGCCAAGTCCTCGACGCGATGAAACGGGCCGTGTCTGCGCCGGTGCTCGACGATCGCCTCGGCCTTGGCGGCTCCGACCATCGTCAATCCCTGCTGCAGCGCCTGGGCATCGGCGCGGTTGATGTCGATCGGTTCGGCGGCATGCGCCCCAGCGATCCACACGACCAGCACCAGTGCCCTCAACACGACACTCCAAGGCACGACGTGTATCTCCTTGTGATTCTGGACGTCCCGACCGGCAATCCCGTCGGTAGGAACAGTGTCCGTCACCACATGCACACAGCCTATCGGTTTCCTGGATTTCTAAAAGCCAGCCAAATACCCGACGTGATGTAGGAAAAACCCTACCCGTGGCACAGGCGTAGAATGGCGGGATCAGCCCATGCAACCGGAGTTTCAGATGGACAGCGCCAAGCTCGGCCAATTCGTCAATGACAAGTGGGACAGTGAAATCGTCCCGCAGTTGGTCGACTACATCCGCATTCCCAACAAGTCGCCGATGTTCGACGCCAATTGGGTGCAGAACGGCTACATGGAACAGGCGGTCACGCTGATGGAGAACTGGGCCAAGGCCCAGCAGCTGCCCGGCCTGAAGGTTGAAGTGGTGCGCCTGGAAGGCCGCACCCCGCTGATCTTCCTGGAAATTCCGGCCTCCGGCCCGGAAACCGGCGACGACACCATCCTGCTGTACGGCCATCTGGACAAGCAGCCGGAAATGACCGGCTGGGACGACGATCTCGGCCCGTGGACCCCGGTCCTGCGCGGCGACAAACTGTATGGCCGCGGCGGTGCGGATGACGGCTACGCCATCTTCGGCTCGCTGGCCGCGGTGCTGGCGCTGCAGGCCCAGGGCCTGCCGCACGCCCGCTGCGTGGTGCTGATCGAAGCCTGTGAAGAATCGGGCAGCTACGACCTGCCGGCCTACGTCGACCACCTGGCCGACCGCATCGGCAAGCCGTCGCTGGTGGTCTGCCTGGATTCGGGCTGCGCCAACTACGACCAGCTGTGGTGCACCACCTCGCTGCGCGGCCTGACCGGCGGCAACTTCACCGTGAAGGTGCTCAACGAAGGCGTGCATTCCGGCGATGCCTCCGGCGTGGTGCCGTCCAGCTTCCGCCTGCTGCGCCAGCTGCTGTCGCGCATCGAGGACCAGGACACCGGCCGCATCCTGATCGACGGCATGAACGTGGAAATCCCGGCCGAACGCCTGGAACAGGCCAAGCGCGCGGCCGAAGTGGTGGATACCGAGATCTTCGAGAAGTTCCCGATGGTCGACGGCCTGCGCCCCATGAACGAGGACCTGACCGAGCTGGTGCTCAATCGCACCTGGCGCCCGGCGCTGTCGGTCACCGGCGTCGGTGGCATGCCGCCGCTGGAATCGGCCGGCAACGTGCTGCGTCCGCAGACCTCGGTGAAGCTCTCGCTGCGCCTGCCGCCGACTGCCGATGGCAAGACCTGCGGCGAACTGTTGAAGGAAGCACTGCTGCGCGACCCGCCGAACGGCGCGCAGGTCACCCTGGACCTGGAAAAGGCCTCCACCGGCTGGAACGCACCGGCCATGGCGCCGTGGCTGACCCAGGCCATTGACGACGCCAGCCAGGCTTTCTTCGGCAAGCCGGCGATGTACATGGGCGAAGGCGGCTCGATCCCGTTCATGGGCATGCTGGGCGAGAAGTTCCCGGGCGCGCAGTTCATGATCACCGGCGTGCTCGGCCCGCATTCCAATGCACATGGCCCCAACGAGTTCCTGCACATCCCGATGGGCAAGAAGGTCACCGCCTGCGTGTCCAAGGTGATCAGCGAGCACTATGCCGCCAGCCTGCGCGGCGAGACCAGCGGTTCGCCGGTGGCTGCCGACAGCGGCACCCGCCACGGCGACCACGGCTGCTGCTGATTACGGCACACCGTGACGGACGCAGCCTGGCCTTGCTAGGCTGCGTCCACCCAAAGCGGAACACATGCACATGAATGGTCTGTTCGGCAGCAGCAGCTGGCTGTACATCCTGCTGGTCGGCTTCGTCGTCGGCCTACTCGGGCGCTTCTTCATGCCCGGCAACAACCGCATGGGCTGCCTGCTGACCATCGTGCTGGGCATCATTGGCGCGCTGGTGGCCGGTTGGTTCGGCCAGTACATGGGCTGGTACGCTCCCGGCGAACCGGCCGGTTTCCTCGGTGCGGTAGTGGGCGCGGTGGCCGTGCTGGCCGTCCTGCGCCTGTTCAGCGGCCGCCGCTGACCCCGTCCCTCCTTCCCCCTGCTCCCGACGTTGGCGCGCCCGGCGCGCCCGGATATGCCCGCATGACCGAACCCGCCTCCGATCCCCAGCGCAGCGCGCAGCGCCTGCAGTGGGCCCGTACCCAGCTCGATGACGCCAACGCGGTAGTCGAACGCGCTTCGGTGGATGCCGGCATGCGCAGCTACTGGCGTACCACCAGCACGCGCGGCAGCCACATCGTGATGGACGCTCCGCCGGGGCTGGAAGATCCGCGGCCGTGGCTGCGCATGCGCGGCCTGCTGCACGACAACGGCCTGCGCGTGCCTGCATTGCTGGCGCAGGACCTGGAAGCCGGCTTCCTGCTGCTGGAAGATCTCGGCGGCCCGACCCTGGCCAGGATCCTCGACGAGCGCAACGCCGATGAATGGTTCGGCCGTTCGATCGAACAGCTGCTGCGCCTGCAGGCGATCCCGGTACCGGCCGACTTCGGCCAGTTCGGCGAAGCGCTGCTGCAGCGCGATGCCGGCCTGTTCGACGAATGGTTCCTGCAACGCCACCTGCAGCTGGAACTGGACTGCGGCGAGATCGAAGGGCTGCAGCTGGTACACCGCCGGTTGATGGACAACGCATTGGGCCAGGCCCAGCTGATGACCCACCGCGACTACATGCCGCGCAACCTGATGCCGGTCGACGACGGCCCCGCGGTGCTGGATTTCCAGGACCTGGTGCGTGGCCCGATCGCCTACGATGCGGTGAGCCTGTTCAAGGACGCCTTCCTGAGCTGGCCGCTGCAGCGCGTGGACGAGTGGCTGGCGCAGTACCACGAGCGCGCACGCGACGCCGGCCTGCCGGTACCCGACCGCGCCACCTTCCTGCGCGATGCCGACTGGATGGGTATCCAGCGCCACGTGAAGATCCTTGGCCTGTTCTGCCGCCTGCGCTACCGCGACAACAAGGGCCATTACCTGGACGACGCGCCGCGCTTCATCGGCTACCTGGATGAAGTACTGCCGCGCTACCGCGAGCTGGCACCGCTGCAGCAGCTGCTGGACGAGCGCATCAAGCCGGCGCTGGCCGAGCTGGGTGCACCGATGCGCGTGGCCCGATGAAGGCGCTGGTCTTTGCCGCCGGCCTCGGCGAGCGCATGCGCCCGCTGACCCTGCACACGCCCAAGCCGCTGCTGGAAGTGGCTGGCAAGCCGCTGATCGTCTGGCACCTGGAACGCCTGGCCGCACTCGGCGTGCGCGAGGTGGTGGTCAACACCGCGTGGCTGGCCGAGCAGTTCCCTGCAACGCTGGGCGATGGCAGCCAATGGGGCCTGCGCCTGCATTTCCTTTACGAAGGGCAGACCCCGCTGGAAACCGGCGGCGGCATCCTCAACGCATTGCCGGTGCTGGGCGATGCCCCGTTCCTGGTGGTGAACGGCGATATCTGGACCGATTTCGATTTCGCCACGCTGCCGCGCGAGCCGCAGGGCCAGGCACACCTGGTGCTGGTCGACAATCCGGCGCAACACCCCGACGGTGACTACCGACTCGATGCGCAGGGCCTGCTGCACCACGACCGCGCAGGGCCGTGCCTGACCTATGCCGGCATCGGCGTGTATCGCCCCTCCATCGTGGCCGACTGGCGCGCGGTGATCGGCGATGCGCCGGGCAGCGAGCGGCTGCCGCCGAAGTTCTCGGTGGTGCCGCTGCAGAAGCATTTCATGGCGCGGGGGTTGATGACCGGGCAGCACCATCGCGGGCGCTGGACCGATGTCGGGACCGTGGATCGGCTGCGCGCGCTGGATGCTGAGTTGGCGGCGAACGGCTGAGCCCCTCGTGGCTGGACTCATTGAAAGCAGAAGCCGTGCTTGGCCGGTCGGGGTGGGCTGCGCAGGGGACGCTGCAAGTACGTCCATGTAAGCTCGGTCGCCGCATCCATGCGGCTCACGCCCCTGCGCAGCCCACGCCGACCGGCCTCTGACAGTTTCCGTGCGCGTCCAGCCACGGAAAAGAAAAAGAAAATCAAAAGCGGATCGCTTCGCTGCGCTCGCTCTGGTGACGGCCAACGGTCGTCACCCACCAACAGCAGTCAGTAGTCAGGAGTGCAGTGCGCAGTCCCGGCAGATCGCGGGAACCTGTCGAAGGCGGGGTGGGTCCGGTTGCGGGGGCGTGAGCGCCATGGATGGCGCGATCGAGGCTACATGGACGTACTTGCGCCGTCCCCCGCAACCTGAGCCACCCCGCCTCCCCTCAGGAAGCCAGCCTTTGAAGTTGACGTTGACGTTGCTTCGGCTTCGGCGGGTGCAGGGCGCAGCCCTGCAAACAAACCCCACCCTCAGTAACGAGGCCGGCCTTCTTCCAGCACCTGGCGCAGGAACGGCACGGTGATCCGCCGCTTCGCCGCCAGCGATTCGCGGTCCAGCCAGTCCAGCAGCGTGATCAACCCACCCAGCTCGCGCCCGGTGTGCGACAGCAGCCACTCGATGGCCGCTTCGTCGATGGCCAGGCCGCGTCGCAGCGCGCGCTCGCGCAGCACCGCAGCACGACCTTCCTCATCCAGCGGCTGCAGCAGCACGCGCACGCACTGGCCCAGCCGCGAACGCAGGTCCGGCAGCACCAGGCCCAGCTCGCCCGGTGCCTTCTGCGCGGTGTAGAGCACGGTCACGCCTGCTGCACGCGCGCGGTTGTGGAAATCAAACAGCGCGATCTCGTCCTCGCGGTTGCCGGCAACCTCGTCCAGCCCGTCCAGCGCCACCAGTTCACGTGCGTCCAGCCCGTCGAGCGCTGCACGAACGCGGCCGGCGGCGCTGGCCAGTGGCACGTACGTCGGCAGGCGCCCGGCCTGCTCGGCGCTGGAGCACGTCGCCAGCGCCTGGTGGGTCTTGCCGGTGCCCGCCGCGCCTTCCAGGTAGACCCAATCGTGGCTGGCGCCGACCGCGATCGCACGCAGCTGCGCCAGCGCGCCATCCGGCGCGCCGATGAAGGTCTCCAGGCGCTGGTCCCGCGGGTAATGCAGGGCCAGCGGCAGTTGCGGCACGCCCATCACTTCAGGTCGGGGCCCTTGTCGGTCGGAACGATGATATGGGGGGCGTCGACCACGCCATCAAGCACGATCGCCGGCTTCTCGCCCACGTACAGCTCGCTCTGGCGGTAACGCTGGTGGGCATAGCGCAGCAGCACGTTCGTCACCGCCGCCACCGGCAGCGCCAGCAGCATGCCGAGGAAGCCGAACAGCTGGCCGCCGGCCATCACCGCGAAGATCACCGCCACCGGATGCAGGCCGATCTTGTCGCCGACAATGCGCGGGGTCAGTACGTAGCTCTCCAGCAGCTGGCCCACGGTGAACACCACGCCGACCAGGATCAGCAGCTTCAGGTCGAAGCCCTGTGCCTGCACCAGCGCGGCAATCACCGCCATCAGCACGCCGGTGGTCGCGCCCAGGTAGGGGATGAAGCTGATCAGGCCGGCAATCAGGCCAATCAGCAGGCCCAGCTTGAGGCCTACCAGCGACAGGCCGCCGGCGTAGATCACGCCCAACGCCAGCATCACCAGGAACTGGCCGCGGATGAACGCCCCCAGCACCTCGTTGGACTCACGCGCCAGCGCAGTGATGGTGCCGATGTGGTTGCGCGGAATCACCGAGGCCACCCGCTCGACCAGCTTGTCCCAGTCGCGCAGGAAGTAGAACGCCAGGATCGGCAGCAGCAGGATGTTGACCACCCAGGTCACCATCGCAAAACCCGAACGCGAGACGTAGCCCATGAACGTGGTGGCGACGCCGCCGGCCTGCTGCCAGTGGCTGCGCACCCACTCGATCAGGCGGTCCGGATCCAGCCACTGCATCACTTCCAGGCCGGTCTTCTGCTCGAACCAGGGAATCCCCTTTTCCATCAGCCACGCCTGCGCCTGCGGCGCGACCGCGATCAGGGTGGTGATCTGGCGCTCGATCATCGGCACCAGCACCAGCAGCAGCGCCACGATCACCAGCACCATCGCCGCGAACACCAGCACCACGCCGGTCATGCGCGAGCGGCCGGTGGCCTCGATGCGGTCCACCAGCGGGTCGCCCAGCCAGGCCAGCGCCAGCGCCAGCACGAACGGGGTCAGGATCGGGGCCAGCAGCCACACCACCCAGCCGACCAGGCCGGCGAACAGGATGTACTTCAGCCGGCGCAGGAACTGCGCGATTTCCGCTTCCGGGGTCAGGGTCATCGCAGGCGGTACTCATTGCTGACCGGTGCTGCGACCGGGGCACCGGTGGTGTCGTCGATCGGCGTCGGCAGGGCCGGCAGCGGCGCGCTCGGCACCAGTACACCGTTGTCGCCCAGCATGCGGTTGAAGCCGGCCAGGCCGGTGGTCATCTCCAGGCTCAGCTCCAGCTGGCCGGCCGAAGCATGCAGCGGGGTGACGTTGCGCACCACCGGCACCTCGCGCAGGCCGGCGGCAAGGCGCAGGTAGTCGTCGGCACTGTTGATGCCGGTGACCACCACGCGGTAGGTTCCGGCCTGGCCGACGGCGGCGCCGGCCTTCGCATAGCGCCTGACCAGCGCATCGGCGGCGCCATCGGCGCCGGCCGCCATCGCCCGCATGGCGTTGGCGTCCTTGCTGGTCCACTTGTTCAGCTCACGGCCGTTGTCGACGAACACCCAGTCCGCCTGCCAGCCGCCGTTGGCGCGGTAGAGCTTGCCGATCAGCTGCATCGGCGGTGAGTAGCGCGAGGAGGCGCGGGCCACGGCGGCACTGTCCTGGCGCCAGATGGCACCGGCCAGCGCCTGCTCGGCGGCACCACCGCTGGGCAGGCCGAGCTTGTAGCCGCGCTCGATGGCGCGGTTCAGCAGTGGGCGGGCGGCATTGGCCTGCTGCACGCTGACCAGGCGCGGGCCGCTGCCGTCATCCACGGCCAGCCACACCACCGGCTTCGGTCGCGGCTGCGGCCACAGCGGCAGGCCCAGCGCCGAGACCAGCGAATCGACGTCGTCCTCGCGAAAACGGGCCACCAGCAGGGTCCGGAAGCTCGGCGCGCCGCTGGCACCTACGCTCTGGTCCTGCTTGTAGTCGTAGCTGGCCACGTAGTCCTTGGCATTGCGCAGTGCCTGCACCACACCCGGGCGCGACATCACGTTGCGATCACCGGACAGCTTGCCCAGTACCACGCTCAGGGCGCGGGCCAGGGCGCCGTTGCGATCGGCTTCGGCTTGGCTGTTGACGGGCACTTCGGCCTCGTACGCGCCACTGGCGGTGGCGACATCACCCTCGGTGCGAAGGCCGCTCTGGGCCATCGTGGCCACCGGCAGGCTCAGCGCAAGGAGCAGGGTCAGAATCAGGCTGCGGCGCATCAGGACATCCATTGGCTCGACGTATCCGGGGGAATTGTTGCCCGAATACGGCCTTTGCGCCAATGCGGCCTGTTAAAATCGCCCGTTCAACCCCTGCCAGCGCCGACGCCCGTGACCAACACCCCGTCTTCCGCCCCCTCCCCCCTTACCTATCGTGACGCGGGTGTCGACATCGACGCCGGCAACGAGCTGGTCGAGCGGATCAAGCCCCTGGTCAAGCGCAGCTTCCGGCCGGAAGTGATGGGCGGCCTGGGCGGCTTCGGCGCCCTGTTCGACCTGTCCAACAAGTACCGCGAGCCGGTGCTGGTGTCGGGTACCGACGGCGTGGGCACCAAGCTGAAGCTGGCGCACCAGCTGAACCGCCACGATACGATCGGCATCGACCTGGTCGCCATGTGCGTGAACGACGTGCTGGTACAGGGTGCCGAGCCGCTGTTCTTCCTGGACTACTTCGCGACCGGCAAGCTGGACATCGACACCGCCGCGGCGGTCGTGGGCGGCATCGCCAACGGCTGCACCGAGGCCGGCTGCGCGC
The DNA here is from genome assembly GCF_059370315.1 of Stenotrophomonas sp. YJH_SMC_46. NCBI lineage: Bacteria > Pseudomonadati > Pseudomonadota > Gammaproteobacteria > Lysobacterales > Lysobacteraceae > Stenotrophomonas > Stenotrophomonas sp. YJH_SMC_46. The sequence goes on along the minus strand of NZ_JCAFTO010000006.1, from coordinate 190,606 downwards.
TGATCGGTGGTGAAACCGCTGAAATGCCCGACATGTATGCCCCGGGCGAATACGACCTGGCCGGCTTCACGGTGGCCGCGGTCGAGAAGAGCGAGCTGAAGGACGGCGCCAGCGTGGCTGCCGGCGACGTGCTGATCGGCATCGCCTCGTCCGGCCCGCACTCCAACGGCTACTCGCTGGTGCGCCGCATCTACGACCGTGCCGGCCGCCCGGCCGAGCTGGAGCTGGAAGGCGGCGTGAAGCTGGTCGATGCGCTGATGGCGCCGACCCGCCTGTACGTCAAGCCGATCCTGGCGCTGCTGAAGTCACACGGCGAGGCCATTCACGGCATGGCCCACATCACCGGTGGCGGGCTGACCGAGAACATCATCCGCGTGGTGCCCGACGGCCTCGGCCTGGACATCCAGGCCTCGTCCTGGACCCTGCCGCCGGTATTCCAGTGGCTGCAGAAGGAAGGCGCCGTTGCCGACAGCGAGATGTGGCGCACCTTCAACTGCGGCATCGGCTTCGTGCTGATCGTCGCGCCGGACCAGGAGGCTGCCGTGTCCGAGGCGGTCAGGGCGCAGGGCCTGGAGCACTGGACCATCGGCCAGGTGGTCACCGCCGAAGGCGCCGAGCGCGTCCACATCGGCTGAGCCCGGCAACCAGGAGCCCGCATGGACGCAACGCCCCCCCTGGCACCCACCCCGGTACCACCGCCGTTGGCGGCGGTGCCGGTCTTCAGCAGGCAGGACGCTGACCACCTGCGCGCGCTGTCCATCGCCCACTATGTGTTCGGTGGCCTGATTGCGCTGCTCTCGCTGTTTTTCATTCTGTACATCGTGCTCGGCATCAGTGCGCTGAGCGGCCATCTGCCGATGAACTCCGGGGGCCAGCCCTCGTCGCCGGCCGAACAGCGCCTGTTCGGCTGGGTGTTCACGGTCCTGGGGACCGTGTTCGTCGCCGGCGGCCTGGGCATGGCCGCATTCGTCATCCATGCCGGCCGCTGCGTGGCCCGGCGGCGTCGTTACCTGCTGTGCCTGATCGTGGCCGGCCTGCTCTGCCTGTTCGCGCCGCTGGGCACCGTTCTAGGGGTTTTCACCCTGGTCACACTGCTGCGCCCGCAGGTGAAGGCCGCCTTCGATGCAGCTGGCACGGCTGCATGACGATGCCGGGCGCGCCTCCGCCATTGCCACAGCAGACCCTGGCGCAGCTGCAGTTGGCCAGCCACCTGCAGACGCTGAAGGTGCTGTTCTACGCGCTGGCAGGTTTCCACTGGCTGGCCGCGTTGGCCTTCCTCGGTTTCATCGGCCTGGTCGCCAGTTCCCGGGGGGTGGACGAAGGCACGGCGCTGGCCACGGTCTACGGGGTCATTTCGTTGTTGGCGGCGGCGCTTGGCTTCTTACAGCTGCACACCGCGCGCCTGCTGTCGCGCCGCACCGGGCTGGCCTGGTGCCAGCGCGCGGCATGGCTGGCAGTGCTTGCCGGCCCGTTGGGCATGGCGCTGACGGCCTATGCCCGGGTGTTCCTGTCCAAGCCTGACATGGCCGCATTGTTCGACCGCGGCGACCACCTCAGTGCCTGAGCCCGCAGGCAACCCATCGCTCCCTCCTGACCGATCCGACATGTCCGCGCCCGCCACCGCCGCAAACGCCACTGCCCGCGGCTATCGTGTTTCACTGCCCAAGAAGCTGGCCTTCGCCGCCGTACTGGCCGTGTTCCTGGTCAGCTGGATCGATCCGCTGTGGCCCGTCGAACAGGCCCTGCACAGCTCGCTGACCGTCGTCGGCCTGGCTGCCCTGCTCTGGGTGGACCGGCGTGGCTGGCTGGGCAATGGCGCCTTCATCGCGATCTGTGGCTTCATCGCACTGCATTGCGTGGGCGCGCGCTGGCTGTACTCCAACGTGCCCTACGACGCTTGGGCACAGGCGCTGGCCGGCTGGTCGCCGAATGCCGCCTTCGGCTGGCAGCGCAACCACTTCGACCGTCTCATCCACTTGTTGTTCGGCGTCTGCTTCACCCCCGCGCTGCTGCAGCTGGCCCGGCATGCCTGGCCGGCGCTGCGCCTGGGCCAGGCCTTCAGCCTGGCGGTGATGACGGTGATGTGCGCCAGCCTGGTCTACGAGTGGTTCGAGTGGGCCATCGCGCTTGCCCTGTCGCCCGACGCCGCCGAGGCCTACAACGGGCAGCAGGGCGACATGTGGGACGCTCATGCCGACATGCTGCTGGCGACCTTGGGCAGTCTGCTGACCTGGCCGTTGATCCGCCGGAGTGCCCGGCAATGAGCACGCCCACCCGCATTGCCGTGCTCGCCTCCGGCCGCGGCAGCAACCTGCAGGCCATCCTTGACGCAATTGCTGACGGCCGCCTGCCCGCCGAGGTTGTCGGCGTGTTCTCCGACCGCCCAGCCGCAGCCGCGCTGCAACGGGTCGGCGACAGCCTGCGCTGGGCGCATGCACCGAAAGAATTCGGTGACCGCGCCGCCTACGAGCAGGCCTTGGGCGATGCACTGGCCGCGGTCGCGCCGGATCTGATCGTCTGCGCCGGCTACATGCGCATTCTCGGCGCCGACTTCGTGCAGCGCTTCAATGGCCGGCTGGTCAACATCCACCCCTCCTTGCTACCGCTGCACAAGGGGCTGGACACGCATGCGCGGGCGCTGCACGCCGGCGATGCGGAGCATGGGGCCAGCGTGCACCTGGTGGTGCCCGAGCTGGATGCCGGCGCCGTGCTGGCCCAGGCGCGGGTGCCGGTAATGCGCGGCGATGACGCCGACAGCCTGGCGGCGCGTGTGCTGGCGGTGGAGCATCCGCTGCTGATCGCCACCCTGCAGCTGCTGTGCGCCGGCCGCCTGGCTGAACGGGAGGGCCAGCCACTGCTGGATGGTCACCCCCTGTTTAGCCCACTGGTCCTAGATTCCGCCGGGAACCTGAACCGGTAACGCCCACGCACACGCCCCGCTGACTGCGGGGCTGGCATCCTGCCCCCCTCCTGCAGCTCCTGTCCTCCATGAAGACCACGACCCTGCTGTCCACTTCATTGCTGCTGTCGCTTGTCGTGCTTCCCGGCGTGGGTTGGGGCCAGGCACAGGCGCCTGCCTCGCCGGTTCCGGCGCCAGCGGTGCAGCCGCCGGCCGAAACGACGGCCCCGGGCCTGCCGGCATTGGCGTGGGAACCGCCGCCGCTGCAGCCGTTCAGCGCCACCTACCAGGCCTTCTACAAGGGCAAGGAGGCCGGCGACGCCAGCATGCAGGTCACCCACACCGGCGGCAACCAGTGGCGGGTGGACATGCAGGTGGTCGGCCGCCGCGGGTTCGCCAGCGTGCTGGGACTGAACATCGAGCAGAGCACGGTCTTCGAGGAGCGCGCTGGCACCTATGCACCGCTGAGCCAGAGCACGGTGCGCAAGGGCCTGTTTCTCGGCAAGAAGGCGGTCGGCACGTACAACTGGCAGGCCGGTACCGCGCAGTGGAGCGGCGATGTCGAGAAGAAGCGCGCACAGCCGATTCCGCTGCAGCCGGGCGACCAGAGTGCGCTGCTGATCAATCTGGCAATCATGCGCGACGCCCGCCCAGGCGCCGCGATGCACTACCGCTACGTGGACATGGGCAAGGTCCGCCAGCATGACTACCAGGCCGCGCCGCAGACCGAGAACGTCGAGGTCGGCGACCTGTCCTACAACGCGCTGCGGGTCTACCGGACCAACGGCGGCAAAAATGAAACCATCCTCTGGATCGCCAACGGGGTCCCCACCCCGGTGCGCATCCTGCAACGCGAAGACGGCGAAGACCGCGTCGATCTGCGCCTGATCGAATACCAAGGAGTCTGAGCATGAGCATCCCGACCCGCCCCCTCGCCTGGATCGCGGCCGCTGCCCTGTCCGTGGCCAGCCTGCCGGCCATGGCCCTGCAACCTTTCAAGGCGGATTACCTGGCCAGCTACATGGGCATGCAGGCCAACGGCACGATGACCCTGTCCAACGAAGGCAGCAACAAGTGGCGCTACAGCCTGCAGGTGAAGAACCAGCTGGCCGACCTGAGCCAGAGCACCGTGTTCGAGGAAGTGCGTGGGCAACTGCGCCCGCTGAGCAGCCAGGACCGCTCGGCGCTGCTGGTGAAGAAGCGCAACGTGCAGGCCAATTACAACTGGACCAGCAACCAGGCCACCTGGACCGGCGACATCAAGCCGGACCGTGCCGGCCCCATCGCGCTGAAGGCCGGTGACATGGATGCGCTGCTGATCAACCTGGCGATCACCCGTGACCTGGCCGCCGGCAAGCCCCTGACCTATCGCATGGTCGACGAAGGCCGCATCAAGAACATGACCTACCGCGTGGTCGGCAAGGAATCGATCACCGTGGGCGGCAAGAGCTACGAGGCCACCAAGGTCTCGCGCGCCGACGGCAACAAGGAGCTGATCGCCTGGATCGTGCCGGAGTTCCCGGTGCCGGCGCGCATGCTGCAGCGTGAGGGCGGACGCGATGCGCTGGACCTGACCATCAAGGCGCTGAACTGACCGGAGATCCACGTCATCCACGCATGGCGTGGATCTACTGGAAACCTGGAGTAGATCCACGCCATGCGTGGATGGACGCCCCGGGAAAAACGCCCGCTTTCGCGGGCGTTTTTCTTACTTCTTTTCCTCGGCCGCAGCGGGCTTGAACTCGGTGCGGCAGTCCACGCGGATCTGCTCGCCGGTGCTGCGCCAGACGAAGGTGCGGCAATGACGGTTGCCGTCCTGGCTGTCGTTCACCGCGACCGCGTAGAACGACTCGATGATCTCGTCGCGCGAGACCGTGCCATCGCCGTTCCAGTCCATGTCCCTCTGCTCGATGCCCTGGGTAATGGCGATGTTGGCGTACCAGGCATAGCCCAGCCACGCCAGCACGATCAGCACCAGAGCCAGCAGTGCCTTGCGACGCGGGCTGAACTTGCCACGCAGGATCATGGCACGCGCCGGATGGTGGCGCCGAGCGAAGACAGCTTCTCTTCGATGTTCTCGTAGCCACGATCAAGGTGGTAGATGCGGTCGATGGTGGTCTCGCCGCTGGCCATCAGGCCGGCCAGGATCAGCGAGGCCGACGCACGCAGGTCGGTGGCCATCACCGGCGCACCGCTCAGGTGCTCGCTGCCACGCACGATGGCGGTGTGGCCTTCAACCTGGATGTCCGCGCCCAGGCGCAGCAGTTCGTTGACGTGCATGAAACGGTTCTCGAAGATCGTTTCGTTGATCACGCCCACGCCCTCAGCCACGCAGTTGAGCGCCATGAACTGGGCCTGCATGTCGGTCGGGAATGCCGGGTACGGCGCGGTGGTCAGGTTGACCGCCTTCGGCCGCTTGCCCTGCATGTCCAGGGTGATGGTGTCGTCGGTGGTCTCGATCTTCGCACCGGCCTCGACCAGCTTGGACAGCACCGCGTCCATGGTGTTCGGGCGCGCACGGTTGACCGTGACCTTGCCGCCGGTCATCGCCGCAGCGACCAGGAAGGTACCGGTCTCGATGCGGTCGGGCAGCACTTCGTGGCGGCCACCGGACAGGCGCTCGACGCCTTCGATCACCAGGCGGGCGGTGCCCAGTCCTTCGATCTTCGCGCCCAGCGCGATCAGGCAATGCGCCAGATCGGTCACTTCCGGCTCCATCGCACAGTTGTCGAGGATGGTGGTGCCTTCGGCCAGCACCGCGCCCATCAGCACGTTCTCGGTGCCGGTGACACTGACCATGTCGAAGGTGAAGTGGCCGCCCTTCAGGCGCTTGGCGCTGGCCTTGATGAAGCCGTTCTCGACCACGATCTCGGCACCCAGTGCCTGCAGGCCCTTGATGTGCTGGTCGACCGGACGCGAACCGATCGCGCAGCCGCCCGGCAGCGACACTTCGGCCGCGCCGAAGCGGGCCAGCAGCGGGCCCAGCACCAGGATCGAGGCGCGCATGGTCTTGACCAGCTCGTAAGGTGCAACATGCTGGTTGACCGAACGCGGGTCGACCACGATCGCGCTGCCGCGCGACAGCGTGCCCTGGTCGATGGTGACCTTGGCACCCAGTTCGCCCAGCAGCTTCACCGTGGTGACCACGTCGTGCAGGTGCGGCACGTTGGTGATCTCCACCGGCGCATCGGCCAGCAGGGTCGCGCAGAGAATGGGGAGGACGGCGTTCTTGGCGCCGGAGATGCTCACTTCACCGTGCAGCGCAGCGCCGCCGGTCACAACGATCTTGGCCATGTATTCGGGATCTTCTGCGGTTCAGCCGGCTTCGGCCGGGGTCACGGTTTTCAGCGCCAGCGCGTGGATCGCGCCGCCCATCAGGTCGCCGAGGGTGGCATAGACCATCCGGTGGCGGGCCAGCGGCATCTTGCCGGCAAAGGCCTCGCAGACCACGGTCGCTTCGAAATGCACGCCATCGTCGCCCTGCACGTCGGCGCGGGCGCCAGGCAGGCCGGTTTCGATCAGATTGCGGATGGTGTCGGCGTCCAACGGGCTTTCCTAATAAAATGTGCATCCATTCTACTTCCGCTGCGTGGCGTCCGCATGGCCGAATCCCTGTTGCCCCCCCGTTCTGGCGACCCTGCCGGCCTGGTCGCCAGCGGCCGCCGCGTGTTCGAGATCGAGCGGCAGGCGCTGGATGCCGTGGCCGACCGCCTTGGCGAGGCCTTCCAGCAGGCCTGCCAGGCGATCCTGGCCAGCCGCGGGCGTGTGGTCGCCACCGGCATGGGAAAGTCCGGGCACATCGCCCGCAAGATCGCCGCCACCCTCGCCTCCACCGGCACCCCGGCGTTCTACGTGCACCCTGGCGAGGCCGGACACGGTGACCTGGGCATGATCACCGAGGACGATGTGGTGCTGGCGCTTTCCTATTCGGGGGAGTCGGACGAGCTGCTCATGCTGTTGCCGGTGCTCAAGCGCCAGGGCAACCTGCTGATCTCCATGACCGGCCGCCCGCAGTCCAGCCTGGCCACCGCCGCCGATATCCACCTGGACGTCAGCGTGCCGGCCGAGGCCTGCCCGCTGGCGCTGGCGCCGACCTCCAGCACCACCGCCTCGCTGGCGATGGGCGATGCGCTGGCCGTGGCCCTGCTCGACGCACGCGGCTTCACCGCCGACGATTTCGCCCGCTCGCACCCGGCCGGCAGCCTCGGCCGCCGCCTGCTGCTGCACATCACCGACGTCATGCATAGCGGCGAGGACCTGCCCAGCGTGGGTGCCGACGCCAGCCTCAGCGAGGCGCTGGTGGAAATGAGCCGCAAGCGACTCGGGATGACCGCCGTGGTCGACGCCGATGGCGTGCTGATCGGCCTGTTCACCGACGGCGACCTGCGCCGCGCGCTGGACAGCGCGCTGGACGTGCGCACCGCGAAGATCGCCGACGTGATGACCCGCAACCCGCGCACCATCGGGGCCGACCAGCTGGCCGTAGAGGCCGCGCGGCAGATGGAAACCCAGAAAATCAACGGCCTGATCGTGGTCGATGACCAGGGCCGTGCGGTAGGCGCCCTGAACATTCATGACCTGTTGCGGGCCCGGGTGGTTTAACCGACAGTCCGTAGACCCCATTCAGTCTGTAATGCCCCACCCGACCCCACCGAGCCTGCTGCCCTGATGCCCTGGTCCCCGCTGCCCGCCTTCCCTGCCCACCTGCATGCCGCTGCGGCCCGCGTCCGCCTGGCCTGCTTCGACGTGGACGGCACCCTCACTGACGGTCGGCTGTACTACGACAAGGAAGGGAACGAGAGCAAGGCGTACTTCGTGCAGGATGGCCTGGGCCTGAAACTGCTGCAGCAGCACGGTATCCACCCCGTGCTGATCACCGCGCGCAACAGCCAGTCCGCGCTCAAGCGCGGCGCCGACCTCGGCATCGACACCCAGATCGCCGTGGGCGACAAGCTGGCCAGCGTGCAGGCGCTGTGCGCGCAGCACGGCGTCGGCCTGGAGCAGGTGGCCTTCATGGGCGACGACCTGCCGGACCTGGCGCCGCTGGGCGCGGTCGGCCTGGCAGTGGCCCCGGCCAACGCCCACCCGTGGATCGCCGAGCGCGTGCACTGGCAGACCCGCGCCGACGGCGGACGTGGCGCCGCCCGCGAACTGTGCGACATCCTGCTGGCCGCACAGGGCCACGTAGATGCGGTGCTGGCGAGGTTCGGCGCATGAGCCTGCCGACACTGAACTGGCGCACCCTGCTGGGCGTCGGCCTGCTGCTGGCGGCGCTGCTCAGCAGCTGGGCCGCCCTGCGCAACCGCGACAAGGGCCCGGCCAACGACAGCCAGGAGCCGGGTGTGGACTACGTTCTGCACGACTTCCAGATCGTGGCCCTGGATGAGCACGGCAAGGAGTCGACCACCCTGCGTGCGCCGCGGCTGGAGCGCCAGCGTGGCGACCAGACCATCAACATCGCCACACCGCTGTTCGAGATGCCGGACAAGGATGGCAAGCACTGGACCCTGCGTGCCGAGACCGGCTGGCTCAGCGCCAAGGGCGACCAGATGAAGCTGCGCGGCAATGTGGCCGGCGACAGCCCGGCCGATCCGGGCGTGGTGCCGACCACCTTCCGCACCGACCATCTGGACGTGTTCCCGAAGGAGAACCGCGCCCGCACCGACGCCCTGGTGACCATGACCCGCCCGGGCATGGAACAGTCCGGCGTCGGCTTCGAAGTGGATTCGAAGAACAACACGTATCATTTCCTCAGCCAGTCCAAGGGCCGTTACACGCCCAAACGCTGATTCCGCCGCCAGCCCGCGACGTCTCCGGACAGGCGCAGGGCCGGCAGCCCCACCCTCCGCCCCCGGCCCGCCCGGGAGGCCCCCACCGGTAGAACGGACCCCGATGAAGATTTCCTTTGCCGCCGTACTCGCGCTCGGTCTTCTTGTCCCCAGCGCCGCCTTCGCCAAGTCCACCGACCGCAACGAAGACATGCACATCGATTCCGGCGCCCAGTCCGGCACGCTCACCGGCGACGGCAAGACCGTGCTGTCGCAGGGCGTGATCATCACCCAGGGCACGCTGGACCTGCGCTCGTCCGAGGCCGAGATCTACCTCAAGGATGGCGAAGCCGTGCGCGCGGTGTTCACTGGCAAGCAGGCCAAGATGAAGCAGCAGCTCGATGACGGCACCTGGATGGATGCCGTTGCCGACCGCATCGACTACGACATCAAGACCGAGATCATTACCCTGACCGGCAACTACAAGGTCACCAGCGCGCGCGGCACCAATGCCGGCCAGCGCATGGTCTACAACACCCGCACCGGCGAAATGAACTCCGGTGGTGACGGCAGCCGTGTGCGTACCGTCATCCCGCCGAAGAACAAGACCCCGGCCGCGCCTGCGGCACAGCCCAAGGCCACCACGCCGGCGCAGCCGGCCGGGAGCAGGAAGTAATGCTCGTCGCCAAGGGCCTGCGCAAGAAGTACAAGCAGCGCGAAGTCGTCAAGGATTTCGGGCTGACCCTCGACGCCGGCGAAGTGGTCGGCCTGCTGGGCCCCAACGGTGCCGGCAAGACCACCTGCTTCTACATGATCGTCGGCCTGGTTGCGGCTGACGCTGGCAGCATCGTGCTCGACGGCAAGGACATCACCGGCGACCCGATGTATACCCGCGCCAAGCAGGGCGTGGGCTATCTGCCGCAGGAACCGTCGGTATTCCGCAAGCTGACCGTGGCCGACAACATCCGCCTGGTGCTGGAGCTGCGCGAAGACCTGGATGCGGCCGGCCGCGAGCGCGAATTGAACAGCCTGCTCGACGAACTGCAGCTGGGCCATGTTGCCGACCAGCTTGGCGCCAGCCTGTCCGGTGGCGAACGCCGCCGCTGCGAGATCGCCCGCGCCCTGGCAGCGCAGCCGCGCCTGATCCTGCTTGACGAGCCGTTCGCCGGTGTCGATCCGATTTCGGTCGGCGAGATCCAGCGCATCGTCACCCATCTCAAGCAGCGTGGCATCGGCGTGCTGATCACCGACCACAACGTGCGCGAGACCTTGGGTATCTGCGACCGCGCGTATATCCTCGCCGAGGGCAGCGTGCTGGCCCAGGGTTCGCCGGAAGCGATCCTGGACAACGCCGATGTACGCCGCGTCTACCTCGGGGATTCCTTCAAGCTGTGAAGCAGTCGCCGGGTCCCTTTCCTTCCTTTCGGCACAGGCATGAAGACTCGGCTGCAGACATCGTTGGGACAGCAACTGGTGCTTACGCCCCAGTTGCAGCAGGCGATCAAGCTGCTGCAGATGTCCACCACCGAGCTGGAGCTGGAAATCGCGCAGGCGGTGGAAAGCAATCCGCTGCTGGACTGGGCCGACAGCAGTGACAGCAGCAGTCCTGCCGGCGAAGGCGACGACAACGGCAACGATGCGCCCGCAGAACGCGCCGATGCCGGCGACGACTGGGCGCCGGCGGAACTGGACTGGAACGCGTCCGGCAGCGGCGGCAGCTTCGACGATGACGACGACAATGGCAGCGCCGCCGAGCGCGTAGCCGAAACCGAAACGCTGGCCGACCATCTGCTGTGGCAGCTGCATCTGTCGCATCTGTCCCCACGTGATCGCAGCATCGGTGCCGCGCTCATCGATGCACTGGACGATGACGGTTATCTGCGCGAACCGCTGGGCACCATCGCCGACACCCTGTTGCCGGCGATCCACGCCGGCGAGGACGAGATCCTCGCCGTGCTGCATCGCATCCAGCGCTTCGATCCGGTGGGTGTGGCTGCACGCACGCTGGGCGAATGCCTGCTGCTGCAGCTGGATGTGCTGCCCGGCGAAACGCCCGGGCTGGCGCTGGCGCGACAGATTGCCGCAGGCCCGCTGGAACGGCTGCCACGCAGTGGCGTCGCCGGGCTTGCTCATGAGTTGAAGCAACCGATGGACGAGGTCGAGACTGCCGTCGCGCTGCTGCGCTCGCTGGACCCGCGCCCGGGCACGCAGATCGCACCGCTGTCGCAGGACACTTACGTGGTGCCGGACGTGGTGGTATGGCGGCAGAACGGCGTGTGGCGCGCTGCACTGGCCGCGCATGCCGGGCCGAAGGTGGTGATCCACCGCGGCTACGAACAGCTTATCCGGCGTTGCGGCGACGCCGATGCCGGCTACCTGCGTGCCCAGCTGCAGGAAGCACGCTGGCTGCTGAAAGGCCTGCAGCAGCGCGGCGAAACGCTGTTGCGCGTCGTGCGCAGCCTGATCCTGCAGCAGGCCGGCTTCCTTGAATTCGGCGAGCAGGCGCTGCGCCCACTGACCCTGCGCGAGATTGCCACCGAACTGGGCCTGCACGAATCCACGGTGTCGCGTGCGATCGCCCGCAAGCACGTGCGCACCCCTCGCGGCACCCTGCCACTGCGGGCCTTCTTCGCCTCCGGCATCGATACCGACGGCGGCGGCGAGGCGTCCAGCACCGCCATCCAGGCGATGATCCGGCGCCTGATCGACGATGAGAATCCGCGCAAGCCGCTTTCTGACGCCAAGCTGGCTGACCTGCTCAAATCGTCGGGAATCCCAGTAGCGCGGCGCACCGTGGCGAAGTATCGTGAAGCCATGAACATTTCCGCCTCGCACGAAAGGGTCAGAATCGCTTGACGCGCCGCCGCGCCCGGCGGAGAGGTTCATTGGCACATCCGAACACAGGAGAAACCCGATGCGCATCGAAACGTTTGGCAAAGATGTCGAAGTCACCCCGGCCCTGCAGTCCTATGTGGAGGAAAAGCTGGCCCGGATCGGAAAGCACTTCGACCAGCACTGCGAAGCGCGGGTGACCCTCAAGCTGCAGAAGACCGAACACCATGTCGACGCCAGCCTCAACATCCCGGGCCAGACCCTGCACGCGGAGGCCAATGCCCAGACCATGTATGCCGCGATCGACCTGCTTGCGGACAAGCTTGACCGCCTGGTGATCAAGCACAAGGAGAAAAAACAGCAGCACGCGCCGCTGCCGGTGGGCGACAATGGTGGCTGATCGCCACCGTTCCCCGCAGACATGCCCCTGACTGACCTCCTGGCGGCCGTGCAGACCCAGCTCTGCACGGCCACCGACCGTGACAGCGTCCTGCAGGCCGCCGCCGGGTTGCTGGCCTGCCGCCAGGCCAATGCCGAACAGATCTACCTGAACCTGTGCCAGCGCGAAGCCCTGGGCAGCACCGCGATCGGCCACGGCATCGCCATCCCCCACGGCCGCGCGCCTACCCTTGATCGCCCCCGTGGCGCCCTGCTGCGATTGGCCGCCCCGGTCGATTTCGGCGGCGACGAACCGGTGGACCTGGTGTTCGCCATGGCCGTCCCCGCCCACTACACCCACCAGCACCTGATGCTGTTGTCCGAGCTGGCCGAACTGTTTTCCGCGCCGGACATCCGCCAGGCCCTGCGCGAAGCGGGCGATGCCCGGGCGCTGCGCGAGGCGCTGGACATGACCCCTCCTGCGAGTGCCGCATGAATACCAGCATCACCGCCCGTGAACTGTTCGAACAGCAGCGCGAGCGGCTGGGGTTGCGCTGGGCCGCCGGCAAGTCCGGTGAGAAGCGCGAGCTGGAGGCCGGCAATACCGTCTCGCGGCGTCCCTCGCTGGCCGGCTACCTCAACGCGATCTATCCCAACAAGGTGCAGATCCTGGGCACCGAGGAACTGTCCTGGCTGGATGCACTGGAACCACGCCAGCGCTGGGAGACCATCGAAAAGATCATGCAGTCGCACCCGCTGGCGCTGGTGCTGACGCGCAACCAGCCCTGCCCGGAAGACCTCCGCGCCGCTGCTGACGAATCCGGCACGCCGCTGTGGCTCTCGCCCAAGCGCGGCCACGAACTGCTCAACCACCTGTCCTACCATCTGGCGCGTACGCTGGCGCCGCGGGTGATCCTGCACGGCGTGTTCATGGAGATCTATTCCATCGGCGTGCTGATCACCGGCGAGGCCGGATCGGGCAAGAGCGAGCTGGCGCTGGAGCTGCTCACCCGCGGCCATCGCCTGGTCGCCGACGATGCCCCCGAGTTCACCCAGATCGCCCCGGACGTACTCGACGGCACCTGCCCCGAACTGCTGCAGGACCTGCTGGAAGTGCGCGGCCTGGGCGTGCTCAACGTGCGCGAGATGTTCGGCGACACGGCTGTAAAGAAGAACAAGTACCTTCGGCTGATCGTCCACCTGACCAAGCCGATGACCGAACCCACCCCACATGGCTACGAACGCCTGACCGGCGATTCGGGCACCCGCCATGTGCTGGACCTGGACGTTCCGCTGATCACCCTGCCGGTGATGCCCGGCCGCAACCTGGCCGTACTGACCGAAGCCGCGACCCGCCTGCACATCCTGCGCACCAAGGGCATCGACCCGGCGGCTATGTTCATCGCCCGCCACAGCAACCTGCTGGAACGGCGAACACCCTGATTTCCCTGCCCCTCGAAGAGCCTGTCCATGAGCACCGTCACCCCCTCCGCCCCGACCCTGATCATCGTCAGCGGCCTGTCCGGCTCGGGTAAATCCGTCGCCCTGAAGACCTTCGAGGACCAGGACTACTACTGCTCGGACAACCTGCCGATCAATCTGCTGCCCGACTTCGTGCGCAGCCTGCTGGCCAACCATGACGGCAGCGCGCCGCGCCGCCTGGCCGTGGGCATCGACGTTCGCGGACAGGCCGATCTGAGCCAGCTGGGCAACTGGCGGCAGCTGGCCACTGACGCCGGCGTGGAAGTGAAGGTACTGTTCTTCGAGGCCAGCGATGAGGCTGTGCTCAAGCGCTACGCCGACACCCGGCGCCGTCATCCGCTGAGCCAGCTGGGCCTGTCGCTGCCCGAAGCGATCGCACGCGAACGTGAATTGACGGCACCGCTGCGCCGCGAGGCCGATGCGGTGATCGATACCAGCAACCTCAACGTGCATCAGCTGCGGCGGCGGATCATCACCGAGTTCACGCTGGACCATGCCACCGGACTGTCCCTGCTGTTCGAATCGTTCGCGTACAAGCGCGGCGTGCCGGCCGAGGCGGACTTCGTATTCGATGCGCGGGTGCTGCCCAATCCACACTGGGACCCCGATCTGCGTGCGCTGAGCGGCCGCGAACCGGGCGTACGCGACTATCTGGAAGCACAGCCGGACGTGCAGCGTTACCTGGCCCAGCTGATGGATTTCCTCGATACGTGGCTGCCGAAACTGGGGGATGGCACCCGCAGCTACGTGACGGTGGCGTTCGGCTGCACCGGCGGCAAGCACCGCTCGGTGTTCCTGGCCGAGCGCCTGGCCCGGCATGCCCGCGAGATGGGCTGGGAAGATGTGGCCACGTATCACCGCGAACAGGATTGAGAGAGTCGGCCGGGCTGCGCCCGGCACCCGCCGGTAGTGCCGGCCGCTGGCCGGCAACAGCAACAGCAACAGCAGAAGCGGCATTCCGTGGGATGACGGGGCGGTGTGGATCTGCAGGACACGCCGTAAACCCCGCTCCGCGGTCCGGCCCAGCCGCTGGCGGCTGGGCGTTCGGGCGCTTGCGAAGCAGTGCTTCGCAAGCAAAGCGCCCTCACCCCTGGGGGCTCGATGGCGCCATCCATGGCGCCAACGGTCCTGCAGACCCACACCGCCCCACCTCTGACAGATTTCTGCTGCTGGTGGGTGTCGACCCTGGTCGACACGATGGATCCACGCGTGCGTGGATGAATCGCTGTCAGGCATCGAAAAACGGATGGGGTCGGATCTCTTTCTCAACGGAAAGGCTCCCCTTGCGAGCAACGCTGAATACGGGACACAGTGCCCCCCATCTGCTGCTATCGCCAATTCACCTTGACCTGTTAACGTGCAGTAATGACCTGTGGCATTCTCCTCGTAACACATCCGGGGGTCGGGCCCGCCCTGCTTGAGGTGGCGACCCGGCTCCTGCGGCAATTGCCGCTGAAAACCGAAGCTTTCGAAGTACCGTTCGACGCAGACCTGGACGCCCTGCTCCCGCTCGCCTCGGCCGCCCTGCGGCGGGTCGATGCAGGGGATGGCGTGCTGATCCTGACCGACCTGTACGGCGCCAGCCCCGCCAACCTAGCCGGGCAGCTGGCCCGGTTGGGGACCCCGGTTCGCCGGGTATCGGCGCTGAGCCTGCCGATGTTGCTGCGGGTGATGAATTATCCGGAACAGGGACTGGATCAACTGCCCGCCACAGCCGCGGCGGGCACCCGTAATGGAGCGATAGTCGACGATGCTTGAACGAGAACTCACCGTGAGCAACCGCCTGGGCCTGCACGCCCGGGCCACCGCCAAGCTGGTGCAGACCCTGGCGCCGTTCCGCTGCAACGTGACCATGGCCGCCAAGGGCCGTGAGATCAACGCCAAGAGCATCATGGGCGTGATGCTGCTGGCCGCCGGCCAGGGCACTCCGGTCACGGTGCGCATCAACGGCGAGGACGAAGCCGCCGCGATGGAAGCGGTGGTCGGTCTGTTCGAGCGCCGCTTCGACGAGGACAGCTGAGCGTGCCGCGCGCGCGCGCCGGCCAGGTTCCTTCCGGCCAGCGGCCGGTCCAGCTGCTGGCTGGGCACGGTGCTGCCCGTGGCGCGGCGATGGGCCGCGCACGGGTACGCCTGCCGCATGCGCTGGAGGTGGCCGAGCAACGCATCGGCGCCCACCAGGTCGAGGCCGAGCTGGCCCGCCTGCATCGTGCGGTGGATGCCGCGCGCACGGAAATGCACGAACTGCGCCAGCGCCTGCATGGCGCATTGAACCAGGAAGTGGGCGAGTTCCTGGACCTGCACGCGCTGCTGCTGGACGATCCCGAGCTGTTGTTCGGGCTGGACGAGCTGATCCGCAGCGGTCCCTACAGTGCCGGCTACGCATTGCGCCTGCAGCGTGACCGCCTGGCCAAGGTCTTCGATGGCATGGACGATGCCTACCTGAAGAGCCGCATGGACGACCTGGACCATGTCATCGGCCGCATCCACGCGTTCCTGCAGCCTGAACGCGCGCCGGTGATGAAGGGCCTGGCCGGCGAGATCCTGGTCTGCGACAACATCGCCCCGTCCGAACTGGCCCAGCTGCAGGCCCAGGGCGTGGTTGGCATCGTCACCGCCGCCGGCAGCGCGCTGTCGCACAGCGCGATCCTGGCGCGCAGCCTGCATCTGCCGTTGATCGTGAACGTTCCGCAGCTGCTCAGCCGCATCGCCGATGGCGACGTGCTGATCATCGATGGCGCCGACGGCAGCATCACCGCCAACCCGCAGGCCGACAACCTGCGTGACTATCGCGCGCGCCTGAAGGAGCATGCGCGCGAGCAGCGCGAGCTCGGCCGCCTGCGCAGCAAGCCCAGCCGCACCCGCGACCAGGTCGACATCGCCCTGCTGGCCAATGCCGAATCGCTGGAAGACGTCACCCAAGCGCACGCGCTGGGCGCGCAGGGACTGGGCCTGTACCGCACCGAGTTCCTGTTCCTGCAGCGCAACGAGCTGCCGGATGAAGAAGAACAGTTCCAGACCTACCGGGATGCCGCGTTGGGCATGAGCGGGCGACCGGTCACCATCCGCACGCTCGATCTGGGCGCGGACAAGGCCGACCGCACCGGCCTGACCCTCAGCAATGAAGAGAACCCCGCCCTGGGTCTGCGCGGCGTACGCCTGTCGCTGGCACGGCCGAAGGTGGCCGATACCCAGCTGCGCGCGATCCTGCGCGCCTCCGCCTACGGCAAGCTGCGCGTGCTGGTGCCGATGGTCAGCACCCGCGAGGAACTGCTGGCGGTGCGCCGGCGCATGCTCAAGCTGACCGAACAGCTGCGCGGCGAGGGCCACATGGTGTCCGACCACGTGCCGCTGGGCGCGATGATCGAAGTTCCTGCGGCAGCACTGGCGCTGGAGAGCTTCATCGACCTGGTCGACTTCCTGTCGATCGGCACCAATGACCTGGTGCAGTACCTGCTGGCCGCCGACCGCAACAACGAGGCACTGGGCGAACTGTATTCGCCACTGCATCCGGCCGTGCTGCGACTGCTGCAGATGGTGATCGAGACGGGCGCGCGTCACCGCATCCCGGTGGCGGTCTGCGGCGAGATGGCCGGCGACGCACGGATGACCCCGCTGCTGCTGGCGCTGGGCCTGACCGAGTTCAGCCTGCACCCCGGCACGCTGCTGGAAGTGCGCCGTGCGATCCGCGATGCCGATCTGGCCGCATTGCGCGCGCGCGCGCCGAAGCTGCTGGCCGCACGCGACCGCCGCGCGATCGAGCGCTGGCTGGCGCTGGTGGCCGAAACGGCCTGACTGCCGAGGGTAGTGCTGGTCGCTGGCCGGCAATCTCGTGGACTTCGATGGGGACGATTGCGGGCCAGCGGCCGGCGCAACCACCGCCCTCGGCTATGCGTTGAAACATCCCCTTGCGATAATGACGCGCTGAACACCCCTGTTGCCGCATCCTTGCCGGGATCGCGGCTTTTCTTATCCCGCGGGAGCTGCGATGGCTGAAGCCGTACGCCACGACAAGACTGCGCGCCAACTGCGGATGCTGTCCGACGCACTGGACAGCGGTCGGCTGGGCCCGGTGCGTCGCCTGGTCAACACCCTGGCCCCGGCCGAGATCGGCAACCTGCTTGAATCGCTGCCGCCGGGCAAGCGCGAGGTGGTGTGGGGCCTGGTCGATCCGGAAGATGACGGCGAGGTGCTGGTCCACGTCGGCGACGACGTGCGCGAGAGCCTGCTCGCGGACATGGACCCGGACGAAATCATCGCCGCGGTCGAAGACCTGGACATCGACGACCTGGCCGACCTGGTCGAAGACCTGCCCGATACGGTCATCGACGAAGTCCTCAAGTCGATGGACCGCGAGAACCGCGAGCGCCTGGAACAGGTGCTGTCCTATCCCGAGGACAGTGCCGGCCGCCTGATGAACCCGGACGTGGTGACCGTGCGCGCCGACGTCAACGTGGACGTGGTGCTGCGCTACCTGCGCCTGCGCGGCGAACTGCCGGACCACACCGACCACCTGTTCGTGGTCAGCCGGCGCCATCAGTACCTTGGCCGGGTGTCGCTGGCGGCACTGGTGACCCACGAGGACACCACCCCGATCAACCGCCTGATCGACGACGAGCAGCCGGCCATCGACGTCGGCGAGAGCGACCAGGAAGTCGCGCGGCAGTTCTCCGACCATGACTGGATCTCCGCACCGGTGGTGGACGAGAACAACATCCTCGTTGGTCGCATCACCATCGATGACGTGGTCGACATCATCCGTGGCCAGGCCGAGCACCAGGCGCTGGGCGCCGCCGGCCTGGACGAGGACGAGGACCTGTTCAGCCCGGTCTGGCGCGCCATGCGCCGCCGCCTGATGTGGCTGTCGATCAACCTGTGCACGGCCTTCCTGGCCTCCAGCGTGGTCGGTCACTTCGAGGGCACCATCGACAAGCTGGTGGCGCTGGCGGTGCTGATGCCGATCGTGGCCGGCCTCGGTGGCAACGCCGGCACCCAGGTGCTGGCGCTGATGGTGCGCGGCCTGGCGCTGGGCCAGGTGGGCGCCTCCAACGCGCGCACCCTGCTGTGGAAGGAAGTGCGTGTTGCGCTGCTGAACGGCGTGATGCTCGGCTCGGTGCTGGGCCTGATCGTATTGGCCTGGTTCCATTCACCCGGGCTGTCTGCGGTGATCGCCATCGCACTGACCTGCAACCTGCTGTTCGCAGCGCTGGCCGGCGTGCTGGTGCCGCTCACACTGAAACGCTTCGGCTTCGATCCAGCGCTGGCCAGCGGTATCTTCCTGACCGCAGTGACCGACTCGATGGGCTTCTTCACTTTCCTCGGCCTGGCCACGCTGGTGCTGCTGCACTGACCGCATCGAGGATCGGCCCCCGCCACGCGGGTCGTTGACTCCACCCAACCGGAACACCCATGGCAACAACGATCGAAAACTATTTCCAGCCCGGCTGGCGCGACCAGCAGCACACCTGCCCGGCCTGCGAGTGGAAGGGCAGCTCGCGCGCCATGGAGATGGAACTGGACGAGGACGCCACCGAGTATGACTGCCCGGTCTGCGAGAACCCGCTGCTGGTGGTCCTGCACCCGGATATGGCGCAGGTGCAGGCTGCGGCGGCGGCAGGCAATGCCGAAGCGCAGGAACAACTGGACATCATTGCCAGCTTCCCGCGCCCGCAGTGACGCGGCGCACGATGCCGCGCTGGCGACAGCGGACTACGATGCAGGCGATCTCGCCACTTCGGGAAACCCCATGGTCCGTTTGCTGTCGCGCTGGCTGCCACTGCTGGCCCTTCTGTTGATGAGCGGCTGCACGTCGCTGCCGGATGGCGCGCGGGGTCGCTTCGAAGCCCGCGCCGTGAAGGTGGATGGCGAGACGGCCTACTACCAGGTATTCATTCCGGCCGCATCGGCGCGTACACCGGGCTCACTGCCGGTCGTGCTGTTCCTGCACGGTTCGGGCGAGCGCGGCGCCGATGGCGTGAAGCAGACCCACGCGGGGCTGGGACCGTACCTGCGCGAGCAGGCCGCCGATTTCCCTGCGTTGGCCGTATTTCCGCAGGCGCCGGGACGCGGGGAATGGAGCGGGCGCAACAACCGTGTGGCCCTGGCCGCGCTGGATGCAGCGATCGCCGAGTTCGGTGCCGATCCGGCGCGGCAATACCTGACCGGCATGTCGATGGGTGGCTACGGCAGCTGGAATATCGCCTTGGACAACCCGCACCGATTTGCTGCGATCGTGCCGGTGTGCGGCGCGGTGCTGGCCCCGCGCGCGGTACGTCCGACCCTGTTCGTCGAACAGGTGGCCGGTGAAACCGACCCGTATGCGGCCATTGCCCAGCGCCTGCGGCAGACGCCGATCTGGATCTTCCATGGCGCGCTGGATGACGTGGTGCCGCCGAATGACGACCGCCGGCTGCACGCCGCATTCCAGAACGCCAACGCGCGTGACGTGCGCTACACCGAATACCCGGAAGGCAACCACAATGCCTGGGACGCCACCTACGCCGACCCGGCGATGTGGGAATGGATGTTCGCGCAGAAGCGCTGAGCCATAGCTTCTGCTGGGAAACATCTGTGGGTGGATGCCAACCGTTGGTCGGCTTGGGTATTGGTGGATGCCAACCGTTGGTCGGCTTGGGTATTGGTGGGTGCCGACCGTTGGTCGGCTTGGGTATTGGTGGGTGCCGACCGTTGGTCGGCACTATCTCTCCGCTTCGGGGTAATCCATTGCTTGGTACCTCCCATCGATCTCCCATCGGCACCAGGCATACGGATACTCTCCCACGCAGCTCGCCAAGTTCGCCCTGACCGGGTTGGCGACGATGTACATCGCATGGCGAAACAGTGATTCTTCAGAACGCATGGCGTGATCGTGATAGCTCGATTGCCAAAATGGTCCTGTCTTACCCAGCATGCGGTTGATCCGCAATGCACTGCTCGATTTGAAGCGTTGCATGATGTAGTCCAGCGAGAACGCACGGATCTCCACAAGCCAATGGATGTGGTCCGGCATGACCACATAGGCAAGTGAGTGCGTCAGGCCATCATCATCAATGCGACGGAACACATCCATCACCTCCTGTGCCGCAGTGGCATCATCGAAGTAGCGTCGACGTTCCTGGGTGACGGTGGTCAGGATGTAGGATTGCCCGATCCGGGAATGACGGCCAAGGCGTAGGCGTGCGCGGTTCATGGGCCCAAGCGTGCGCCTGCCGGTATCCCTCTTCTATCGGGCAACCACGTCAGTACAGGTAGGCCCGGAACCATTCAATGGCCAGGCCCGCACTTCACCGCACTGATGGTTCGGTGCCGACCAACGGTCGGCACCCACCGGATCGGCTGAGAACAGATCAGCCGTGCCGACCAACGGTCGGCACCCACCGGGTCGGATGAGGACAGATCAGCCGTGCCGACCAACGGTCGGCACCCACCAAAGTGGTCAGCCCAGCAAGGTTTCCAGCACGGCCATGCGCACCGCGACGCCGTTGGCGACCTGGCGCAGCACCCACGACTGCGGGCCGTCGGCCACGTCATCGGTGATTTCCACGCCACGGTTGATCGGGCCCGGATGCAGCACCGCAGCGTCCTTGCCGGCACGGGCCAGGCGTTCGTTGGTCAGGCCGTACTGGGCGTGGTACTGCTCCAGCGACGGCACCAGGCCTTCTTCCATGCGCTCGCGCTGCAGGCGCAGCATCATCAGCGCGTCGGCGCCTTCCAGCATCGCATCGAAATCATCGCCGACCACGCAGCCCTTCAGGGTCTCGTCGTCCGGCAGCAGTGACTGCGGGCCGCACACGCGGATCTCGCCCACCCCCAGCGTGCGCAGCGCATGCAGGTCGGTGCGCGCCACGCGCGAGTGCTTCACGTCGCCGACGATCACCACCTTCAGCTTCGAGAAATCCGGGCCCTTGGCCTGGCGCAGGGTCAGCATGTCCAGCAGGCCCTGGGTCGGGTGCGCACTGCGGCCGTCGCCGGCGTTGATCAGTGCGGTGCCCTCGCCCGCCGCCTCGGCCAGCGCGGCCACGGCGCCGTCATCGGGGTGACGCACCACGAAGCCGCGCACGCCCATTGCTTCCAGGTTGCGCAACGTGTCGCAGGCCGTTTCGCCCTTGCGCGTGGACGAGGTCGACGCGTCGAAGTTCAGCACATCGGCGCCCAGGCGCTGCGCGGCCAGCTGGAACGAGCTGCGGGTGCGCGTGGACGGTTCGAAGAACAGCGTGCATACCGCAGAACCGGCCAGCACGTGGCGCTTGTTGCCGACACGGCCGACTGCGGCGTCACGGATCTGCCCTGCCCGGTCCAGCAACTGCAGCAGTGTTTCGCGCGGCAGGCCCTCCAGGGTCAGCAGGTGGCGCAGGCGTCCGGAGGCATCGATTTGCTGGGCAGTCATGGCGGGAGTCGTGCAGTCAGGGAATGGGGGTGGCGTCGTCGGGGGAGGACAGCCAGCGGTCGATGATCACCGCCGCGGCCACAGCATCGAGGGCGGCCGCATCGCGGCGGCGCTTGCGTCCTTCGGCGCGCTCGACGGCGAAGCGGCGTGCGGCCTCGACCGAGCTGGAACGCTCGTCGATCATCACCACGGGCAGCTTGAAACGTTCCCGCAGCTGGCGGGCGAAGCCCTGCGCGCGCTTGCGGTTGGGCTGGTCCTGGCCGTCCAGCGTAAGCGGATCGCCGACCACCAGGCCGTCGGGCTTCCATTCCTTGAGCAGGCGCTCGATCGCGGTCCAGTCCGGGCCGTTGCCGTGCACATCGACCACGGCCACCGCGCGCGCATGGGCGGCGAAAGCACTGCCGATGGCCACGCCGATGCGTCGCGAGCCGACATCGAAACCCAGAACGGTGCCGTCACGGCGGATCGCCGGGGCAGCAGGAACCGGTGCGGGCGCGGCCGGCTCAGACATGGCCGCTGTAGTCGGTCAGCCGGAACAGATCCACGCCGATGCGCGCAGCCGCGCCCTGCCAGCGCTGCTCCAGCGGCAGCTGGAAAACCAGCTCGGCATCGGCCGGCACGGTCAGCCAGCTGTTCTCGGACAGCTCGGTTTCCAGCTGCCCCGCACCCCAACCGGCACAGCCAAGGGTGACCACGGCATTGGCCGGGCCTTCGCCGCGCGCCATCGCTTCGAGGATGTCGCGCGAGGTGGTCAGGTACAGGCCGTCGCCCACGGTCAGGCTGGAATCCCACGCCCGCGCGTCGTCATGGATGACGAAGCCGCGTTCGGGATGCACCGGGCCACCGTTGAGCACCATGCGCGCCTGCAGCTCGCCATCGCCGGTGGCGATGTCCATCTGCGCGAGCACTTCGCCCAGGGTGTACTCGGACGGCTGGTTGACCAGCACCCCCATCGCCCCGTTCTCGTCGTGCTGGCAGATCAGCGCGACGCTGCGGGCAAAGGTCGCGTCGAGCAGCGACGGCAGCGCGACGAGCAGGTGATCGGCAAGGGAGGTCGGCATTACAGGCATGGGTCCATTCTACCTGCTGGGGGCGGGATGGTCGCGCGATGGCGCCGAACCGCGATGGGCTAGGATGGTGCTTTGCCATGGAAGGTCATCGATGCAGTCTTCATCGCCCCTGACCCTGCCGGCACGCAGCGCCATCGTCCTGATCGCCCTGCTGCAGGGTCTGATGCTGTATGCCGCGCAGGAATTGTCCGATGCGTGGCCGTTCCGCGATATCGGCTGGCGCTACTGCTGGTACGCCTGGGTGCTGGCCATTCCCAGCGCGGTGGCGCTGAGCCTGGTCGAGCTGGGCCAACGCCGCCTGTGGCTGCAGGCGGCGCTCGGCTCGGTGGTGGTGCTGGCACTGGCCGCCTGGATCGGCTGGAACCTCAATGGCGAGGCCGCACTGGAATCGGGCGCGTTGCAGCTTCCGTTGACCCTGGGAATGGTGGTGGCGGTGTTCGTGGCCCTGCCATGGTGGCAGTTCCAGCTGCAGCACGGTCAGTGGCGCGCCAGCTACCCCGAGCTGTTCGAGCGCGCCTGGCAGAACGGCTTGACCCTGGCCCTGGCGGCGCTGTTCACCGGGCTGACCTGGCTGCTGCTGTGGCTGTGGGCGGCGCTGTTCCAGCTGCTGGAGGTCACCTTCTTCCGCGATCTGTTCCGCCAGGATGCTTTCATCGCACTGGCCACCGGCAGCCTGGCCGGGTTTGGCGTGCTGATCGGGCGCACCCAGCATCGGGCGATCCAGATCACCCGCCAGGTGCTGTTCGCGATCTGCCGCGGCCTGCTGCCACTGCTCTCGTTCATCGCCGTGTTGTTCGTGCTGAGCCTGCCGCTTGCCGGGCTGGAACCACTGTGGAAGACCCGTTCGGCCGCCAGCCTGCTGGTGGTGGTGTCACTGCTGCTGGTGACGTTCACCAATGCGGTCTACCAGCAGGGGGAAGACTCCCCGCCGTACCCTCTCGTGCTGCGCCGTCTGGTCGAGGCCAGCCTGCTGGCGCTGCCGGTCTACGCCGCGCTGGCGCTGTATGCGCTGGGCCTGCGCGTGGTGCAGTACGGCTGGACCGTGGACCGGTTCTGGGCACTGCTGATCGCGCTGGCCGTGGCCGGCTATGCCCTGGGCTATGCGCTGGCGGTACTGCGTCGCCAGGGCCGCTGGCTGCAGGCGCTGGAACCGGTCAACCGCTGGATGTGCTGGGTGGTGCTCGCACTGGCCCTGCTGGGCAACTCGCCCCTGCTGGACCCGGTGCGGCTGACCCTGTCCAGCCAGCTGGAGCGCCTGCGCGCGGACCCGCCGGCGATCACCAGCAGTGACGTCAACGTGCTGCGCTTCGATCTTGGCCGCCGTGGCGTGCAGGCGCTGCGCGAGTTGCAGCGTGATCCGGCCATCATCGCCGATGCCAACGCGCCACAGGTGGTCGCGGCAGCACTGGCGCGTACCTCCCGCTGGGACGACGGCCACCGCCTCGACAAGGGGCCGCAGGACGTCGCCGCCCTGCGGCGCGCGCTGAAGCTGGCCGCCGGATCCAGCTCGCCACCGGACGACTGGTGGAAAGCTCTGGCCACCCGATCGATCAATGGCGAATCCTGCGCACAGAGCGAGCGCGACTGCCTGGTCGTGCATCGCGACCTGGACAGTGATGGTACCGGCGAAGTGCTGCTGTGCGAGCTGTACACCCACCGTGGACCGGACTGCGTGCTGTACGCACGTGGCAGCGATTCCCAGTGGCGCCGGGCCGGTGCGCTGTTCGGCACCGTCAGCGGCCCGGCCGAGGCGATCAACCAGGCCCTGCGTAACGGCAAACTCACGCTCGTGCCACCGCGCTGGCCGATGCTGTCCATCGGCGGGCACCCTGCAGTGGCCATCGATCCCGAACCCGAATCCGAATCCGAATCCGAATCCAACGAGCCTTCCCCATGAGCGGTTACTGCCTGATTGCCCCCGGCCATCCGGTGCACGACTACTACCACGCCAACGAGTACGGCTTCCCGCAGCGGGACGAGCGTGAACTGTTCGAGCGATTGGTACTGGAAATCAACCAGGCCGGTTTGAGCTGGGAAACGATCCTGAAGAAGCGCGAGGGCTTCCGCGCAGCCTATGACGGCTTCGATGTGGACCGCGTGGCGGCCTACGCCGAGCAGGACATCGCGCGCCTGCTGTCGGACGCGGGCATCATCCGCAACCGGCTGAAGGTGCTGGCGGCGATCCACAACGCGCAGGTGATCCAGCAGCTGCGGGCCAGCCATGGCAGCTTCGCGGCGTGGCTGGATGCACACCACCCGCGCAGCAAGGCCGACTGGGTGAAGCTGTTCAAGAAGACGTTCCGCTTCACCGGCGGCGAGATCACCGGCGAATTCCTGATGAGCCTGGGCTACCTGCCCGGTGCGCACGCCGAGGATTGCCCGGTGCACGCGCGGCTGTTGACGCTGTCGCCGCCGTGGCTGCAGGCCACCGTACGTTGAAGGACGGCCGCCGGACATGGCCCGGCGCTACCGGAACCGCCACGTAGTAGCGCCGGGCCATGCCCGGCGAACGCGGAGAGCGCGATCACACGCCCATGTAGCGGCCGGGGCGGTGGTTGAACATCAGCACCAGGCTGAGCACCACCGCGCCGATGGCCGAGTACAGCACCTTGGAAGGCGACAGCACGAAGAACGCGGCCGCCATCAGGCAGGCGTCGTAGGACATCTGCACCTTGCCCGCGCTCCAGCCACGGGTGCGCTGCAGGTACACCGCCAGGATGCCGATGCCGCCGAGGCTGGCACGATGGCGGATGAAGAACAGGATGCCCAGGCCGGACAACGCGCCACCGACGATCGCCGAATACAGCGGGTGGATGTGCGAGAAGTCGATCCAGCGCGGCAGCAGGTCGGTCAACACGCCACAGGCGGTGACCGCAGCGAAGGTCTTCAGGGTGAATTCCCAACCCATGCGCCGCAGCGCCACCCAGTAGAACGGCAGGTTGACCAGCACGAACACCAGGCCGAAGTTCCAGCCCATCGCGTAGTGCAGCAGGAACGCCATGCCCGCCATGCCGCCGATCATCAGCCCGCCCTTGGCGAAGATGGCCAGGCCCAGCGAGGCCACCATCGTGGCCAGCACCATGCCCTGCACGTCCTCGGCGATCGAGTGGCGCAGCGCTTTGTCGTCGGCGGTGGTGCCGGCGCTGTCGGGCGGCGGGGTCAGCGGACCGGCGGTGACCAGGTGGCCGTCAGCGTCGTCGCACGGCGCGGGGCCATGGGAAGGAAGGGACATGCGGGTGGGGAACAGCGGGTGGGGAGCGGTATTAGACACGAACTGCATGACAGTTGCAGATGAAATCGTTCAGCTGAATGCGCCCCGCCCTGCCCCGGGCCCGCCGCTGCTCAGCCCTTGCCGGCCAGATGGTGCGCCACCAGCGCGTTGGCATGGCCATGGCCCAGCCCATGCTCACTTTTCAGGAAGCTGACCAGTTCCATTTGTTTCAGGCCCTTCTTCCCTGCCAGCAGCCCGAGCCAGTGGGCGACCGGCTGCCCATAGGTCTTCTCGATGGAGGGGAAGTACGAGGCCGGGCCTTTCGGCTTGGTGTCAGTGCTCATCTGCAGCTCCTGTTGAAGTCATTCATTCGACGAACCACAGTCCCTGAAATCGACATCCCCTCACGTCCGACCCAGTGCCGACCAACGGTCGGCACCCACCAAAGCAGAATGCCGTTCCAACAGCTCGCGGGAAATTGTTGAAGGCGGGGTGGCTCAGGTTGCGGGGGCGTGAGCGCCATGGGCCCGAGGCATGCCTCGGACGGGTTGGGCAGGACGCCCAACCCCGGTCTTGCCGTGTGCGCAGGACAGCGCACACGAGCAAGCGCGACCGAGGCTACATGGGTGAGGGCGCTTTGCTTGCGAAGCACTGCTTCGCAAGCGCCCGAACGCACAGCCGCCAGCGGCTGGGCCGGGCCCCGGAGGGGGACTTGCGCCGTCCCCCGCAACCTGAGCCACCCCGCCTCCCACGGGAAGCCAGCTTTTGACGTTGCCGTTGACGTTGATTCGGCAGCTGCCGGGCGCAGCCCGGCCGTATCATCCCCTCATGCCCCGCGAAAACCTCAACGACCTGCAGGCCTTCGTCCACGTTGCCCGCGAGGGCAGCTTCACCAAGGCCGCCGCCCAGCTGGGCGTGTCCCAGTCCGCGCTCAGCCATGCCATGCGCGGACTGGAGCAGCGCCTGGGCGTGCGCCTGCTGACCCGCACCACCCGCAGCGTGTCCACCACCGAAGCCGGCGCCCGCCTGCTGGAAACGCTGGCCCCGCGCCTGGCCGAGATCGAGGATGGGCTGGCCGCGCTGGCCGAGTACCGTGAACGCCCGGCCGGCACCATCCGCATCAATGCCACCGGCCACGCCGCCGAGTACATCGCCTGGCCCAGGCTGGCGCCGCTGCTGCAGCAGTATCCGGATTTGAAGGTGGAACTGGCGGCCGACTACGGGTTGGCCGACATCGTGGCCGAGCGCTACGACATCGGCATCCGCCTGGGCGAGCGGCTGGCGCGCGACATGATCGCCGTACCGATCAGCCCGCCGCTGCGCATGCGCGTGGTCGGGGCGCCCAGCTACTTCCGCCAGCACCTGGTGCCGCGGCACCCGGACGACCTGGCCGGGCACAACTGCGTCACCCTGCGCCTGCCCACGCATGGCGGGCTGATGCCGTGGGATTTCGGCCAGGACGGCAATGAACTGAGCGTGCGTGTGAGCGGCCAGTGGATCTTCAACAGCATGGGCATGACCCGCGCCGCCGCGCTGGCAGGCAGCGGGTTGGCCTGGCTGCCGGAGGACCAGGTACAGCCGATGCTGGACGATGGCCGCCTGCTTTCGGTGCTGGACGACTGGTGCCCGCACTTCGATGGCTATTACGCGTACTACCCCTCGCGCCGCCACGTGACCGTGGCGATGCGGACGGTGCTTGATGCGCTGCGCGGGCCGATGGGACGTTGAGGAGTGCGGACCAACGGTCCGCACCCACCACCAACGGTCCGCACCCACCACCAACGTTCCGCACCCAGCTGTTGATCAGCCCTTGGCCTGGGCGGCGCGCTGCGCGTTGTAGCGCTCGCCGACGATCGACACTTCGTCCAGCGCCTGTGCGATGCGTTGCAGCTCCTCCGGTGCCAGCTGCAGGTCGGCCGCGCCCAGGTTTTCCTCC
This sequence comes from Stenotrophomonas sp. YJH_SMC_46, assembly GCF_059370315.1. Classification (NCBI taxonomy): domain Bacteria; kingdom Pseudomonadati; phylum Pseudomonadota; class Gammaproteobacteria; order Lysobacterales; family Lysobacteraceae; genus Stenotrophomonas; species Stenotrophomonas sp. YJH_SMC_46. Next base: position 162,647 of record NZ_JCAFTO010000006.1, on the reverse strand, counting down.
AGGCGATGGACCTTGGTGGTGCCTGGGATCGGCACGATCCACGGCGCCTGTGCCAGCAGCCAGGCCAGCGCCACCTGCGCCGGGGTCGCACCCCGCGCCGCCGCGATCGTGCTGATGCGATCCACCAGCGCCTGGTTGGCGCGACGCGCTTCCACTTCGAAACGCGGCACGCTGTTGCGGAAATCGTTGGCGTCGAAGGTGGTGTCGGCGTTGATCGCACCGGTCAGGAAGCCGCGGCCCAGCGGGCTGAACGGCACGAAGCCGATGCCCAGCTCCTGCAGCGTCGGCAGCAGTTCACGCTCCGGTTCGCGCCACCACAGCGAGTACTCGCTCTGCACCGCAGCCACCGGCTGCACCGCATGCGCGCGACGCACGGTGGCAGCACTGGCCTCGGACAGGCCGAAGTGGCCGACCTTGCCCTCGGCGATCAGGTCGCGCACGGTGCCGGCCACATCCTCGATCGGCACGTTCGGGTCGACGCGGTGCTGGTAGAACAGATCGATATGGTCGGTACGCAGGCGCTTGAGGCTGGCTTCAGCCACGGCGCGGATGTTCTCCGGGCGGCTGTCCAGGCCGGCATCGGTGCGCGCGTCCCTGAAACCAAACTTCGTGGCGATCACCAGCCTGTCGCGGTAGGGCGCCAAGGCCTGGCCGAACAGGTCTTCGTTGGTGTACGGGCCGTACACTTCGGCGGTATCGAAGAAGGTCACGCCGCGCTCGACGGCAGCGTGCAGCAGGGCGATGCCCTGGCTCGGTTCGACCGGCTGGCCGTAGGCATGGGTCAGGCCCATGCAACCCAGGCCCAGGGCGGAAACCTTCAGGCCGCTGCGGCCGAGTTCACGTGTCTGCATCGTCGTGCTCCAGAGAGGGGAGCGCTGACGATACGCCTGCATTGGCGATGGATTGAACCGGCTGGACGGCAGTCGGTCATGACCGGAATTCATCAATCGCCCGCGCGCCCGGTAGAGTCGACTGTCAGTCGACTCTACACATCGCCAGGTCACCGGATCTCGGAGATCTCCACGCCATCCAGCCCCTGCGACAGGGTGCGCGCGTCGCCGCCCTGGCTGAGCTTGATGCGCAGGCGTACCTCGTTCTGCGAATCGGCGTAGCGCAGTGCGTCCTCGTAGCTGATCTCACCGGCCTGGTACAGCTCGAACAGGCTCTGGTCGAAGGTCTTCATGCCCAGCTGGACCGAGTCCTTCATCACTTCCTTCAGCTTGTGGATCTCGCCATCGCGGATGTAGTCCTGCACCAGCGGCGTGCCCAGCAGGATCTCCATCGCCACCTTGCGCGAGCGGCCATCGGGCGAAGGAATCAGCTGCTGCGCAACCACGCCCTTCAGATTCAGCGACAGGTCCATCAGCAGCTGGTTGCGGCGGTCTTCCGGGAAGAAGTTGACGATGCGGTCCATCGCCTGGTTGGCGTTGTTGGCATGCAGGGTGCACAGCACCAGGTGGCCGGTTTCGGCGAACGCGATGGCATGGTCCATGCCTTCGCGGGTACGCACTTCGCCGATCATGATCACGTCCGGCGCCTGGCGCAGGGTGTTCTTCAGCGCCGCTTCCCAGCTGTCGGTATCGATGCCGACTTCACGCTGGGTGATGATGCAGCCCTCGTGCTTGTGCACGAATTCGATCGGGTCTTCGATGGTGATGATGTGGCCGGTCGAGTTCTGGTTGCGGTAACCGATCATCGCCGCCAGCGACGTTGACTTACCGGTGCCGGTGGCACCGACGAACAGGATGATGCCGCGCTTGGTCATCGCCAGCGTCTTGATGATCGGCGGCAGGCTCAACTCTTCCACGGTCGGAATGCGCGTCTCGATGCGACGCAGCACCATCCCCACCTGGTTGCGCTGGTAGAAGCAGCTCACGCGGAAACGACCGACACCGGACAGGCCGATGGCGAAGTTGCATTCATGCGTCTTCTCGAACTCCTCGCGCTGCGCAGGGGTCATCACGTTGAGGACCAGGTCGCGGCTCTGCTGCGGCGTGAGCGGGGTCTGCGTGATCGGCGAGATCTTGCCGTTGACCTTCATCGCCGGCGGCATGCCCGCAGTGATGAACAGGTCCGAGGCGCGCTGGTGCGCCATCAGCTTGAGGAACGAAGTGAAATCGATGGTGGTCGCGGTGGTGTTCACGGCAGGCTCCCGGAAAAGCGGTTTACCAGGTAACGGTCGGTGGAGGAAACAACACGGAGCGGCCGCGCCATTGCACGCGCCGCCCGTGGCTGCCCTGCCTTACTCGAACAGGCGCTTGTCCTTGGCGTAGTCGCGGGCCTGGTTGCGGGTGATCAGGCTGCGCTTGACCAGGTCCTGCAGGTGCTGGTCCAGGGTCATCATGCCGTACTGCTGGCCGGTCTGGATGGCCGAGTACATCTGCGCCACCTTGTCCTCGCGGATCAGGTTGCGGATGGCCGGCGTGCCGACCATGATTTCCCACGCTGCGGTGCGGCCACCGCCGACCTTCTTCAGCAGCGCCTGCGAGATCACCGCACGCAGCGACTCGGACAGCATCGAGCGCACCATCGGCTTTTCGCCGGCCGGGAACACGTCGATGATGCGGTCGATGGTCTTGGCCGCCGAGCTGGTGTGCAGGGTGCCGAACACCAGGTGGCCGGTTTCCGCGGCGGTCAGTGCCAGGCGGATGGTTTCCAGGTCGCGGAGTTCGCCGACCAGGATGATGTCCGGGTCCTCACGCAGTGCCGAGCGCAGTGCTTCGTTGAAGCCATGCGTGTCACGGTGCACTTCGCGCTGGTTGATCAGGCACTTCTGCGAGGTGTGCACGAATTCGATCGGATCCTCGACGGTGAGGATGTGGCCGTATTCGTTCTTGTTGATGTAGTCGATCATCGCCGCCAGCGTGGTCGACTTGCCCGAGCCGGTCGGGCCGGTCACCAGGATCAGGCCCTGCGGCTGCTGGATCACTTCACGGAACAGCGGCGGGCAGGCCAGGTCCTCGAGGGTGAGCACCTCGGACGGAATGGTACGGAACACCGCACCGGCGCCGCGGTTCTGGTTGAACGCGTTCACACGGAAGCGCGCCAGCGACGGGATCTCGAAGGAGAAGTCCACTTCGAGGAATTCCTCATAATCGCGGCGCTGCTTGTCGGACATGATGTCGTACACCAGCGCGTGGACCTGCTTGTGGTCCAGGGCCGGGATGTTGATCCGGCGAACATCGCCGTCCACGCGGATCATCGGCGGCAGGCCTGCAGACAGGTGCAGGTCGGACGCTTTGTTCTTTACGGAAAACGCCAGCAGTTCGGCGATATCCATGAGCGGCTACTCCCCAATAACGGCTTCGACTGGAAGGATCTTTCCCCGGGCGGCAGTATAGCCTCCTGATTCAATGGAACGCGTTACGTGGCCACTCCCCTGCCCCAGATCCTGAGCAACCTGCATGCCGCCGCCGAGGCGGCCGGCCGGCCCGATCCGCGCCTGCTGGCCGTGTCCAAGACCCAACCGGCCGAGGCCGTGACCGCGCTGGCCGCACAGGGCCAGCAGGCCTTCGGCGAAAACTATGTGCAGGAAGCGCTGGCAAAGATGCAGGCGCTGCAGCACCTGGCGCTGGAATGGCACCTGATCGGCCACCTGCAGTCGAACAAGGCCGATGCCGTGGCCACCCACTTCGACTGGGTGCAGAGCGTGGACCGGCCCAAGCTGGTAACGGCGCTGGCGCGCCATCGCCCGGCCGCACGCGGCCCGCTGAATGTGCTGATCCAGGTCAACATCGACGATGAATCCAGCAAGCACGGCTGTGCACCGGAAGACGTGGATGCATTGGCTGCGGCAATTGCCGCCGAGCCTGCCCTGCGCCTGCGCGGGCTGATGGCGATTCCCGCGCCATGGCCCGACGCCGAGCGTCGTCGGGATGCATTCGTGCGCATGCGCACACTTTTCCAGTCGCTGGCCGCCCAGCACGCGCAGGTCGACACGCTGTCGATGGGCATGAGCAGCGACTACGCCGAAGCCATCGCCGAGGGCGCCACCCTGGTGCGCATCGGCACCGCCCTGTTCGGCGCGCGCCCGCGCCCGGCCTGATTTTCAAAGGAGACGTCCATGGCAGCTGATTCCATCACCTTCATCGGCGGCGGCAACATGGCGCGCAGCCTGATCGCCGGCCTGATCCGCCAGGGCGTGCCGGCCGCGCATATCCATGTGGCCGAACCGGTTGCAGCGCTGCGCGAGTCGTTGGCTGCCGACTTCGGCGTGCAGGTGCACGACAACGCCACCGATGCCGCCGCACAGGGCAGCACCTGGCTGCTGGCGGTGAAGCCGCAGGTGCTGCGTGAGGTCTGCCAGTCGCTGCAGGCACTGGCCCAGGCACACCGGCCGCTGGTGGTGTCGATCGCTGCCGGCATCACCAGTGCGCAGCTGCAGCGTTGGCTGGGGGGCGACCTGGCAGTGGTGCGCGCGATGCCTAACACCCCTGCCCTGCTCGGCGCTGGCGTGACCGGCCTGTATGCCACGCCCTCGGTGGATCCGCAGCAACACGCGCAGGCCGAACAGGTGCTGGCCAGCGCCGGGCGCACGGTGTGGATCGAGAGCGAGGTACTGATGGATTCGGTGACTGCGGTCTCCGGCAGTGGACCGGCCTATGTCTTCCTGCTGGCCGAAGCGATGGAAGCGGCGGGTATTGCCCAGGGCCTGCCGGCCGACGCCGCGCGCACGCTGGTGGTGCAGACCCTGCTGGGTGCCTCGCGGATGCTGGCTGAAGCCGGCGAAAGCCCGGCCGAGCTTCGCCGCCGCGTGACCTCGCCGAACGGAACCACCCAGGCCGCGATCGAGAGCTTCCAGGCCGGTGGCTTCGAGGCGCTGGTGAACACGGCGCTGCGCGCCGCGCAGGTGCGCGGGCAGGAATTGTCTGCGGCGAATGATTGATCCCGATGTGTGCCGACCAACGGTCGGCACCTACCATCATCCACCCATGGCGTGGATGCTCATTGCCCCAACGTGGTCATGACGAAATCCACGAAGCACTGCAACCGCGGGCGTGGCCTGCGGTCGGGCAGGTAGATCAGGTGCATCGGCCGCGCCTCGGGCAGGTAGTCGCGCAGCAGCGGCTTCAGGCGCCCGGCAGCAATTTCGCCAGCCAGCAGCGCCGTCGGTTGCAGCACCAGACCCGCTCCTGCAACGGCAGCTTCGCGCAACGCGAAACCATCGTTGCAGGTCAGGCGCGCTTCCCAGTCCACCTGTTCACCGTTGGCCAGCTGCCAGCCGTGGCCACCGCGCCAGGCCAGATGGCTCAGGCAGTCATGCCCTGCCAGATCGGCGGGCGTACGCGGCGTGCCGCGCCTGCGCAGGTACGACGGTGACGCACACAGGCTCATCGCATACGGCGGCAGCGGCCGCGCCACCAGTTCCTGCGATGGCAGCGGCCCGACCCGGATCGCCACATCGAAACCATCCTCGATCAGATCCACGCGGCGGTTGCTCAGGTCCAGCTCGATATTCAACTGCGGCTGTGCGCGCAGCAGGCCGGCCAGCTGCGGCGCCAGCACGCAGCTGCCCCAGGTGGTCGGCGCACTGACCCGCAGCAGGCCACGTGGCTGTACCTGCAGACCGGCCACATCGGCCTCGGCCTGCTGCACCTGCTCCAGCACCTGCCGGCATCCGGCCAGATAGGCGCTGCCGGCTTCGGTCAGGCGCTGGCGGCGGGTGTTCCGTTGCAGCAGCGCGGTGCCCAGATGCGCCTCCAGCTGCTGGATGTACTTGCCCACCATCACCGCCGACACCTGCAGCTGTTCGGCGGCCCCGGCAAAGCTGCCGCGCTCGGCCACGGCGACGAAGGCCTGCATGCAGCGAAGGGTATCCATTGCTAATCCAAAGTTAGGAATCTGCAAATCATACGCCGCTTACCTAACCCCAATGTGACGGCGCAGACTGCGCTCACACCCTCACGCAAGGAACCGCCATGAAGATCCTCCTCGTCGGTGCCAGCGGCACCCTCGGCCAGGCAGTCGCCCGCCAGCTCGGCCAACAGCATCAGATTCTCGCCGCCGGCCGCAGCAGCGGCGAATTGCGCGTGGACCTGACCGATGACGCCAGCGTCGCCGAACTGTTCTCGCGTACCGGTGCAGTCGATGCGGTGATCTCCACCGCCGGCTCGGTGCATTTCGGACCGCTGCAGGAGATGACGCCCGAGCAGTTCACTATCGGCCTGCAGGACAAGCTGCTGGGACAGGTGCGGCTGGCACTGGCCGCGCAGCACCACCTCAATGCCGGTGGCTCGATCACCCTGACCAGCGGCATCATCAGCGCGCAGCCGATCCGCGACGGCGTCAACGCCACCGCAGTGAATGCCGCACTGGAAGGCTTCGTGCGCGCCGCCGCACTGGAGCTGCTGCCGCGCGGCCTGCGCATCAACGTGGTCAGCCCGAACGTACTGATCGAATCGATGGCCGCCTACGGCCCCTACTTCCCGGGCTTCGAAGCGGTAAGCGCACAGCGCGCGGCACTGGCCTTCCAGCGCGCGGTGGAAGGCATCCAGAGCGGCGAAACCATCACGGTCTGGTAAGAAAAAGGGGACGGAGGGGATCAAGTCGTTTTCGTCCGCCGGGCATGGCCCGGCGCTACCGGGAGCGCGTCCCCTTTTTCATTCCCAGCGCATCGGGCCATCGCCGCGTTCGCCGAGGACGTCGCCGGGATTGGCCAGGCGGCAATGCTGCAGTGACAGGCAGCCACAGCCGATGCAGCCGGTCAGTTCATCGCGCAGCAGCTGCAGCATGTGGATGCGCTCTTCCAGCTCGGTGCGCCAGCGCGCGGACAGCTTGGCCCAGTCAGCCTTGGTCGGTGCACGGCCTTCAGGCAGGCTCTCGAAGGCGCGGCCGACCGCTTCCAGTGGCATGCCCACCCGCTGCGCAACGCGGATCACCGCCAGCCGGCGCAGCACGTCGCGGCTGTAACGGCGTTGGTTGCCCGAGGTGCGCAGGCTGCTGATCAGCCCCTTGCGCTCGTAGAAATGCAGTGCGGAAACGGCCACGCCACTGCGCTGGGAGACCTCGCCAACGCTGAGTTCCTGGGATGCCATTGCTTGACCTCAACTATAGTTGAGGTGGCATGCTGCTATCTTCGCCGCCCGTTGACAAGCGCGGCCCGCCCCTGACCGGTATGACCCCGACCCTCTCTCCCGCCGACACCCGCCTGCCGGCTGACACATCGATCCTGTCCGCGCGCTACCGCGCCACCACCCTCGGCATGGTCGCGCTGGTCGCGCTGCACGCCTTCGAAGCATTGGCCGTCGCGGCCGCGATGCCCACGGTGGCCGAAGCACTCAGCGGCCTGCGCCTGTATGCGCTGGCCTTCGGTGGCACACTGGCCACCAGCGTGATCGGCATGACCCTGGCCGGACGCTGGGCCGACCGCCAGGGCCCGGCACGGCCGCTGTGGTACGGCCTGGCCTGCTTCGTGCTGGGCCTGCTGCTGGCCGGCTTCGCCGTGCGCATGGGCATGCTGGTGGCCGGGCGCCTGCTGCAGGGCCTGGGTGCGGGCGCGATTTCGGTCTCGCTGTACGTGATGGTCGGCCGCAGCTACCCCGAGCACCTGCGGCCGAAGGTGTTCGCGGCATTCTCGGCGGGCTGGGTGGTGCCCTCGATGGTCGGCCCGGCGCTGAGCGGCCTGATCGTCCAGCATCTCGGCTGGCGCTGGGTGTTCCTGGCGGTGCCGCTGCTGGCAGTCCCTGCTGCCCTGTTGCTGCGGCCTGCGCTGGCGCGCATGCAGCCCTCCGCCGACAGCAACGACGACGAGGGGCGCGGCAACGTCGTACGTTGGGCCAGTGGTGCATCGCTGGCGGCGCTGCTGCTGTACTTCGGCGGCCAGCAGCACGGTCCGACCGCCCTGCTCTGCATCGGCGTGGCGATGCTGGCGCTGCTGCTATGCGTGCATCGCCTGCTGCCGGCCGGAACGCTGATCCTGCGCAGGGGCCTGCCCAGCGTGATCGCACTGCGCGGCATCGCCGCTGCCGCATTCTTCGCCTGCGAAGCCTACCTGCCGCTGCTGCTGCAGCGCGAACGCGGGCTCCCGCCCAGCTGGGCCGGCGCGGTGCTCAGCCTCGGCGCACTCGGTTGGTTCGCCGGCTCCTGGCTGCAGGGTCACCAGCAGCGCGGCTGGTCACGCCAGCATCTGCTGCGCGTCGGCACGGCGATGATGACGGTCGGCATCGCCGCAACGCTTGCGGTGTTGTTCAATGCAGTGCCATTGCCGGTGGCCCTGGTGGGCTGGACGGTCACCGGTTTCGGCATGGGCATGATCTACGCCAGCCTCTCGGTACTCACGCTTTCGCTGTCAGCAGCGCATGAGCAGGGTGCCAACACGTCGGCCCTGCAGCTGAGCGAGGCCCTGTCGGTGACCACCGCGCTGGCGGTCTCCGGTGCGTTGTTCGCGCTGTTCGTGGAAAGCGCGCCGCACACCGGCTACCTGCTGTGCCTGGCGATCACCTTCGGCCTGGCGGTGCTGGCCGCGGTGATCGCGCGGCGGGTGTAGCGTCGCCCGGTTTCGGCAGTGTCGGCCGCTGGCCGGCACCATCACGGGATTCCCGCGTGCGCGGAGAGTGCCGGCCAGCGCCCGGCACTACCGGGTCCCCGTCCCCACGTCATCGATATCCCGGTGCAGGATGCGCCGCACTTCCAGCACCGCTTGCGGGGTCTCCTGCACGCTGTGGCCGGAAATGATCACCTTCTCCGACTGTGCACCCGGCAGGTGCGCACTCCAGTACGGCACCAGTCCGTCATCGGACTTGTCCACCGGCAGCTCCGGCTTGCGCTGGGCGATGATCGAGTGGTACTTCAGTCCCGCTTCGATCGGCAGCTGCGCTGCGGCCTTGACGAACGGATCGCTGGCCTTGAGGTTGTCGATGCTGTTGGGAATCTTCGGCTTGGCCGTGCCATCGACCTGCTGCTCGGCCTGCGCCAGCGCCATGAACACGTCCTCGAACTTGCCGAGGATGGTCAGTGGCAGGCGCACCAGCCGGCCCAGCAGGCGCCCGACCTTGTTGCCGGCGATGTCCGTGCCCTGGTGGGGAGCGGCGATGAAGATCGCGCGCTCCACGTTCGGCTGTGCCTTGAAATGCAGCAACGGCCCCAGCTTGTTCTGCACGCGCTTCAGACGCTCGCCCTTCAGGTCATAGTTGGCCAGCAGGTCGTTCCACAGCACGTCACCGGAATCGCTCACCAGCAGCCGCGCGAGCACGCCGCCCATGCTGTGGCCGATGTAGACCATGTCCTTCGATGCACGCGTGCTGCCAGTGGGATCGAAGTGCTTCAGCGTGTCGTTGAACGCGTTGGCGATCTCGTAGCGGTTCAGCGCGATCGGTGCGTTGGTCGGGTAATAGACCTGCCACACCTGGAACTGCTGGCGCAGTTCGGGGTCGCCCATGATCTCGTTGGCCAGGTTCACCCAGGCTTCCGGGCTGCTGGCCAGGCCGTGCAGCATGAAGATGATGCGGCGGTTCGGGTCCCACGGTTGCATCAGGTAGATGTGTGGCTCGCCGATGCCCTCGCTCATGCCGAACAGGGTGCGCAGTGACTGCCGGGCGAAGCCGCTCTGGGCAAGCCACAGGCCGTAGGCTGCGGTGAAATTGCCGGCCAGCGGCACCTGCTCGCCGTGCAGGGTGATGCGCTCGGTGGCTTCCGGCGAATAGGCATCCAGTTCAACCCGGCGCGTCCGCATCACATCGTCCAGGCTGCTGCCTTCGAAACGCAGCAACGCGGTGACGTTGATCGAGGACATCTCGCTGAACTCGGGCACCGAATCGTCATGCCGGTGGCGACGGCCACGGCGCTCGTCATCGCCATCATCCGCTGCCGTTTCGGCCTTCGGGCCATCCGCTGCGACTACGGGTGCGACCAGCTTCGGCGGGTCCATCACCATCACCAGCTCGGCACCGAAGCCATCACGGCGATAAGTACTGCGCAGCCCAACGAAGCTGACCGTGCCGGCCGGCACCAGCTGCGCGGGAATGCTTTTCAGGTTCAGCTGCTGGTAGTTGGAGGCCAGCGACCAGCTGCCAACCGCGATCGGCTTCGTGTAGTCCTCGCCAGCCAACGCAGCGGCGCGCGCACGCACGAACAGCACCACCGCTGCCTTCTCGGCGGCGTAGTTGTAGTAGTCGCGCACCTGTGTCTGCCGGTCCTCGAAGGCACGGTCGGACGGCGAGCGGCCGCTGTAGAACAGGTAGGCATAGGCGTAGCGCGCGGCTTCCAGCCAGGCGTCCAGCGCTGCGTCGCTCATCGGCGGATCACCGGCTGCGGTCTTCTTCGGCGTCAGCGCCAGCGCGGCCTTCACCCACAGTTCGGACAGCGCCGACAGCCGCTGCTCGACATTGAGATCGTCGGTCATCAGCAGCGTGCTGCGGCAGACCAGGAAGTCCTTCTCGCACTGCGATTCGTCCAGGCCTGCCGCGCTGAGCGTCTCGCGCGCAGCGGGGCTGAGCTTGCCGGTATTGAGCACGTCGGCACGCTTGTTGACCAGCGAATCGCTGGATTTGACCTGCTTGACGGTGACCATCGCGCAACCACTGCTGCCCAGCAGCAGGAAGGCGGCGAACAACACCGGCAGCGCACGCTGCCAGCGGATCAGGAGGAGTCGAGTCATTACTGCGGGTCCTGCTCGGTGCCAGGTACGCCCTGGCGGATCACGGTGGAGAAGTGGTCGCCGCTGCCCAGGTCCAACGCACGCTGGGTGATGCGGCCCTTGTCATGCAGCTCGGCATAAGGCACGCCTGGGGTGAGTGCGCCGACCTCCTGCGCATACTCGGCCAGATACCCGGACAGCAGCAGGCGGTAGTCCAGCGGCAGGCGCGGCGCGATCTGGCGGGCCAGATCGAAGACGATCGTGGTGCAGTTGCTGGTGAGTGTGTTGTAGAAGCCCGGCTTCGCATCCAGTTCGCGCGCCTGCGCGATGTACGCGGCGAACAGCTCCTTCAGCTGCGCACGGTCCATGCCGTGCAGGCGGTACAGGTAGACATCCTCGCCACGCGCATTGGTGCGGGTGCGGATGATGTCGGTCTCCTCCGCGGCCACCAGGGTCATCTCGAACTTGCGGAAGAAGCCACCCAGCGCCGAGAACGATTCGCCGCGTTCCTTGCGGATCTCCAGCGAGAACACCACGTGGCGACCGTCCTCGAAGCCAAACGAGATGAGGGTGTGGGCGATCGCCGGGCCCATCCAGTACGACAGCACCAGGTCGGCCGAGCGCAACTGGTCCAGGTCGTACGCGCGGCGCACCCAGTGCGCGTCGTAGTCGGTTTCGCTGCGCCAAGTGAAATCACGCACGTTGTCGAGCACCACGTGGCGCCCGTCGAAGGACACCACATGCAGGCGCTGGGCCACGTCATCGGCCCATACGCGGTCCTGGCGCGGGGTCAGCAGCAGCCACCACAGGCCGGCCAGCGCCAGCGACGCGCCGAACGCCATGCCCAGGCGACGATGGCCACGGCCACGCGCGACCTGCCACGACGCCCACAGCGCAACCAGCAGCCACAGCGCCGCAACGCCATTGGCCAGCCAGCCCGGCCCCGGCACCTGATAGGCCAGCAGCCCGGTCACCCACAACGCCGCCAGCGCCATGGCACTTCCTGTCATCCAACGTCCTGCGGCTCTCACTGGCATCCTGTCGCGGTCCCGAAGCCGCATAGTTAGCCACAAGCGGGTTCACCGTGGCATCTACGGCCCGTTCAGGCACGCCGGCGCACCGTCTCCGGCGGCCGCACGGCCAGATGGATCACACAGGAGCAATGATGGGCATCACTTCCGTGGCCGGCGTTCCGGTCCAACCCCGGCACCGCGCAACCTGCCACTGCGGCACGGTCGAGCTGCTGCTGGACCTGCCGGACGGCATCGTCGATCCCCGCCGCTGCGACTGCTCGATGTGCCGGCGCCGGGGTGCCATCGCCGCCAGCGTCCCCCGCCAGGGCCTGCAGGTGGTGCGCGGGCAGCATCACCTGCAGAAGTACCAGTTCAACACCCATGTGGCCGAGCACTACTTCTGCGGCGTGTGCGGCATCTACACCCATCACCGGCGCCGCTCCAACCCGGACCAGTACGGTTACAACGTGGCCTGCCTGGAGGGCATTGATCCGTTCGCGCTGGGGGTCATTCCGGTCAGCGACGGGGTCAACCACCCGTCAGACCGCGCCGGCTAGTGGCGCGTGCGCCGCGGCGGCGTGGCGACCTTCTGCCAGGGCGCCATGCCGCTGCGCCCGGCCCGCGCAGGGCGTTTCAGCCAGGGCCGGCGCGGCGGTGCCTGCGGCGCATCCGCGGCCGGGGGAGGAAGCGGTCGACGGCCAGGCCAGAGATGGTCGAGCAGCCACATGGCGGGTCTCCGTGGGGGACGGGGACGATCAACACTAGACCCGGGTGGGCATGGGCGGCGTGAGCGGAAGACGACAACGGGATGACGGCGAAGGCGGGCGATGAGCCTGCTACGCAGTACGCCCGACCACCGCGTCTTTACGTTTCCGCAGCAACAGGTGCAACAACGCAGCACATGCGGCGGTCAGCAGCGCCAGTACACGCAGCAGTGTTGCCAGCGCCTCACTACTGGCGTGCTGCAGCTGCATGCGGCTCATCGCCGGTAGCAGTGCCTGCGCCTGTTCCCGCGCCCCCGTGGCCAGATAGGCACCGGCACGCACCAGCGATGCCGGCGACGCGCCCTGCAGCTGATGGCCGATCAGCAGCGCAAGCAAGGCAATGACTGCGGCCAATGCGATGCCTTCACCGGCCACCCGCACGGTTCCGAAGATGCCAGCGGCCATGCCCGCACGCTGTACCGGCACCACGCTGACCGACAGCCCATCCATCAAGCCCCACGGCAAGGCCGTTCCTGCGCCGATCAGCATCAGCAACGGCACCCACTGCGACGGCGACGGATGCGATGCGTGGCGCGACAGCAGGTACAGACCAGAGGCACAGACCAGCAGGCCCAGCGTGCACAGCCGCGCACTTCCAACGCGCTCCGCCCAGCGCGCGGCCAGCATCGGCAGCACCAGCATCGGCGCGGACAGGGCCAGCATCTGCAGTCCCACCAGCGTCGCGCTCTGGCCATGCACGCCCAGCAGTTGCAGAGGTAACACGACCAGCAGCACCACGTAGCCGAAGCAGGTCGCCACCGGCAGCAACTGGACACCAAGGAACGCCGGTTGCGAGAACAGTGAGAGGTCCAGCAACGGTGAGGGGTGCCGCCGTTCGATGAAGACGAACACCCCGCCCAACAGCAGCGTCGCCAGCAGCGCCAGCTGCACGCGCGCGGCATGCAGGCCGAACTCGCCCGACCACAGCAGCGCCAGGGTCAACGCCGCCAGCGTCAGGCTGAAACTCAGCATGCCGCCGATATCCAGTGGTCGGTGCTCGCCATGACTTTCAGGCAACGCGCGTGCCCCCAGGCCGAAGGCCACCAACGTGAGCACACCGCCCGCGGCGAACACGCTGCGCCATCCCAATGTCTGCAGCAGCAGGCCCGCGAGCAGGGGCCCCAACGCCAGCCCCATGCCGAACGTGGTGCCCAGCAGGGCGAAGACACGGGCACGCGCCGGCCCCTGCCAGGCCTGTGCCAGCAGCGCCGTGCCGGACGCCAGCGCCGCCGCCGCGGCAACGCCCTGCAACCCGCGCGCCAGATCCAGCCATAGCAGCGTGCGAGCAAGGCAGACGGCGGCGGTGGCGGTGGTGAAGCCCGCCGTGCCCAGCAGGAACAGCCGCCGACGGCCATATCGATCGGCCAAGCCGCCCGCAGCGAGCAACAGACTCCCGAAGGTGAGCATGAAGGCGTTGGTCACCCAGGCCAGCGCGGTGGGCGATGCCGCCGCGGAACGGGCCAGCGCCGGCACCGCGACTGCACCGGCAGAGAAGGACAACGGCAACGCCAGCGCGGCCAGGCAGACCGCAAGCAGCGCCCAGCGCTGCTGCGCGCGGACAGGTACAGGGAGCATCGAATCCGGGGCCATGCGGGCCTCCATCCATCAGGGGCATTGATGATGGACAGGCCGCTATTCCAGAAAAACAGGCTCGGTGGACGTTGATTGCGGCGAGATGTTCCGCAATCATCCAAGCATGGACTCCATCTCCGCCCTGCTCGCCTTCGTCCGCACCGCGGAGGCAGGCAGCATTGTCGGTGCCGCCCGCGTACTCGGCCTGTCAGCCTCGGCCGTCGGCAAGCGCATCGCCCGGCTTGAACAGGAACTCGGCACGCGCCTGTTCCAGCGCACCACCCGCCGCGTGCATCTCACCGACGAAGGCGAACTGCTGCTGCAACGCTGCCGGCGTGCGCTGGATGAGCTTTCCGAAGCGCAGGCGGACCTGGCGCAGCGACAGCACGCCCCCAGCGGACTGCTGCGCATCGGCCTGCCCACCATCGGCTACCGCTTCCTGCTGCCGGTGCTGCCCGGCTTCCAGCAACGCTATCCGCAGGTGCAGCTGGAACTGGACTTCAACGACCGCATCGTCGATGTGGTCAGCGAAGGCCTGGATGCAGTGATACGCAGTGGCGAACTGGCCGATTCCAGCCTGACCGCACGGCGGCTGGGTGGTTTTCGTTTCATCCTCTGTGCGGCGCCGGGCTATCTGCAGATGCATGGAACGCCCGGCGATGTGGGCGACCTGCGCATGCATACCGCGCTGCGCTTCCGTTACCCCACCACCGGAAAGCTGCATCCGTGGCAGCTGCCGGGCATCGAAGGCGACGCCGGGGCGCGCCTTCCCACGGCGATGACCTGCAACAACATGGAAGCCGTGCTGGCCGCTGCGATCGGATGCATGGGCCTGGCCTGGATGCCTGACTTCCTCGCAGCCGACGCGCTGGCCGATGGCCGCCTGCAACAGGTGCTGCCCACACTGCCCACGCACCAGGGGCAGTTCTCGCTGCTGTGGCCCGGTGGGCGCCATCCCAGTGCACGCCTGCGGGTGTTCATCGACTACGCCGTTGCGCACCTTTTCCGCAGCACCCCGGAAAAGGGGACGGAGGGGATTAAGTCGTAATTGGTCCTGCTGTGCCTGAAACGACTTAACCCCCTCCGTCCCCTTTTTCGTCCCCTTTTTCCTGGCGGCTGAAGCGGCGCGCGCCGGCGACGCAGATCACTGCGACCAGAGTCACCAGCACCATGCTGAGGCTGACCGATTCGTGCAGCAGCAGCGCGGCCAGGGCCAGGCCGAAGAAGGGCTGCAGCAGCTGCAGCTGGCCGACAGCGGCGATGCCGCCCTGGGCCAGCCCGCGGTACCAGAACAGGAAGCCGATCAGCATGCTGAACACCGCCACGTAGCCCAGCGCCCACCACGCCGAGGCACCGACCGCAGTGAACGAGGCCGGGCGCATCAGCACCGTCAACGGCAGCATCACCGGCAGCGCCAGCAGCAGTGCCCAGCTGATCACCTGCCAGCCGCCCAGATGACGGGCGAGCCGACCACCTTCCGCGTAGCCCAGCCCGCACACCACGATCGCCGCCAGCATCAGCAGGTCGGCCTGCAAAGAGGCTTCGATGCCGTTGCGCGCGGCATAGCCGACCACGCAGGCACTGCCCAGCAACGAGAACAGCCAGAACGCCGGGCGCGGCCGATCGCCACCGCGCAGCACGCCGAACACCGCTGTACTCAACGGCAGCAGGCCGAGGAACACGATGGTGTGTGCCGACGAAGCATGGCGCAGGGCGAGCGCGGTCAGCAGCGGGAAGCCGACCACAACGCCGAGGCTGACCACCACCAAGCCCGGCAGGTCGCCGCGCCGCGGCCACGGTTGGCGCAGCATCAACAACAGGCCCAGGCCGAGCACCGCGGCGATGGTGGCGCGTGCGGCGGTGACGAACCCGGCATCCAGCTGCAGCACCGCCAGGCGGGTGGCCGGTAATGAGCCGGCGAAGATCACCACACCAATGAAGCCATTGATCCAACCACTCGCCGACCGTTCCACGCCTGTACTCCTGAAGGTGCCGGACGATGCCCGGCTGCACCTGTATGGAAGCATCCAGCGCGGAACGACCCCAGCTACAATCCAGTACAGCCGCAAGTAACTGTACTGCCCACACTTCCACTACGGTTCCACCATGCCGCGCCCGCTCACCCGCATCGAATCGGTCATCCAGACCGTCCGCACCCGCATCAGTGCACGGGTGGATGGCCCCGGCTCCCGCCTGCCTTCGGTACGTGCGCAGGCAGCGACCATGGGAGTTTCAGTCTCCACCGTGGTCGAGGCCTACGAGCGCCTGGCGGCCGAAGGCCTGATCAGTGCACGCGCAGGCTCGGGCTTCTACGTCAGTGGCCCGGCCGCACCGCTGGCGCTGGCCGAAATGGAGCCGCGGCTGGATCGCGCGGTGGATCCGCTGTGGGTATCACGACAATCGCTGGAAACGCCCGCGGGCGATCTCAAGCCAGGGTGCGGCTGGATGCCCAGTGACTGGCTGTATCACGATGGCGTGCGCCGCGGCCTGCGCGGGCTGGCGCGTGCCGATGCCATGCAACTGGTGGACTACGCCGGCCCGCTCGGGCTGCCCGCGTTGCGCCAGCTGCTGCAAAGGCGCAGCGCCTCGCTTGGCATCGATGCACCGATGGAGCAGATCCTGCTGACCGAATCCGGTACGCACGCGGTCGATCTGCTCTGCCGTTTCCTGCTCAAGCCCGGCGACTGCGTGCTGGTCGATGACCCGAGCTACTTCAATTACCACGCGCTGCTCAAGGCGCACCAGGTGCAGGCCATCGGCGTGCCGTACACGCACAGCGGCCCGGACCTGGAGGCGTTCGCGCAAGCCCTGCAGGCGCATTCGCCGCGGCTGTACATCACCAATTCCGGCCTGCACAACCCGACCGGCGCGGTGCTTTCGGCCAACACCGCGCACCGCCTGCTGGGCCTGGCCGAACGCAGCGAGTTGATCATCGTCGAGGACGACATCTTCGCCGACTTCGAACTGCAGCCGGCACCGCGGCTGGCCGCGCTCGATGGACTGTCACGGGTGATCCACGTCGGCAGTTTCTCCAAGACGCTGTCGGCAGCGTCGCGCTGCGGCTACATCGCTGCGCGCCACGACTGGATAGAGGCACTGACCGACCTGAAGCTGGCGACCAGCTTTGGCGGCGGCCATCTGGCCGCGCAGTTGATGCACATCGCGCTGACCGATAGCGGTTACCGCCGCCACATGCAGTCGATACGTTCGCGCCTGGCCGATGTACGCCGGCACACACTGCGGAAACTGCAGGCGCTGGGCATCACGCCGTGGCTGCAGCCGGAAGCCGGCCTGTTCCTGTGGTGCCAGCTGCCCGACGGCCGCGACGCCGCCGCACTGGCGCGGCAATGCCTGCGCGAGGGCATCGTGCTGGCGCCGGGCAACGCGTTCAGCCAGTCGCAGCGCGCGGCCGACTATCTGCGCTTCAACGTCTCGCAGTGCCAGGACCCGAGGATCTGGCAGGTGCTGGCGCGGGCGTTGCGCTGAGCTGGATGCAAGCCGGTCAGCGCAGGCAGGAGCGACCCGCGGCAAAGGCACTTGCATGCCACGGTACAGTGGTATGTCCCTGTTGCAGGAATGCACGCATGTCTTCGTTCTCCGATCCGCAGGCCGTTGCCCGCTATGCCGAGGGCCCGCTGCGCCAGGTGCCGGGCTTCCTCGCGTTGCAGCAGATGAGTCGCCTGCTGCTGGCCGAACACGTTCCTGCGCAGGGCCGCGTGCTGGTGCTGGGCGCCGGTGGCGGGCTGGAGCTGAAGGCATTTGCCGAGGCGCAGCCGGGCTGGCAGCTGCTGGGCGTGGACCCGGCTGCACCGATGCTGGCCCTGGCCGAACAGACACTGGGCCAGCTGATGTCGCGCGTGCAGTTGCTGGAAGGCTACATCGACGATGCCCCCGATCTGCGCTTCGATGGTGCCAGCTGCCTGCTGACCCTGCACTTCCTCGACGCCGCGCAGCGCCTGCACACGCTGCGCGAGCTGCACAGGCGCCTGCAGCCCGGCGCACCGCTGGTGGTGGCGCACCACAGCGTGCCGCAGGATCCGGCCGGCAAGCTGCGCTGGTTGCAGCGCTACGCCGCGTTCGCCGAAGCCTCCGGCGTTGCCCACGCCGATGCACAGCGCGCGATCGACGCCATTGCCGAGCGGCTGCCGCTGCTGGCCCCCGAACAGGAGGTCGCCCTGCTGCAGGAGGCCGGCTTCGACGGCGTGGAGCTGTTCTATGCGGGCTTCAGCTTCAAGGGCTGGGTGGCGTACGCCGGCTGATGCCTACGGCACCACCGTGATGCCGATGCGCTGCATCAACAGCGCCACCTGCTGGACATCCAGCGTGGCGCCACGCAGGTTGGTGCTGCGCAGGTCCAGCTCACCCAGCTCCGAGTTGGTCAGGTCGCAGTCGGTGAAGTTGGCGCTGTTCCAGTCGATGCCCTCGAACTGGCCACCGGACAGGTCCGAGCCGGCAAAGCTGGCGCCGCTGACGTTTGCACCGTCCCAGCGGTTTTCCCACAGTTCGCACTTCTCCAGCGTGACCCGCGAGAAATTGGCATAGCGCAGGTTCGACTTCTTGATGAAGGCGCTGCAGAACCAGCTGCGCGTGGTGATCTGGTTCATGAAGCTGGCGTTGCTGAAATCCGCACCCTGCGCGCGGCACTCGCTGATCTCCAGGCCCAGCGCCTTGATGAAGTTGAAGTGGCACATGCTGATGTCGCAGCTGCGGAAGCTGGCCTCCTTCAATGTGGCGCCATTGAAGCGGCAGCCGCTGCGGCTGTCGGCATCGTAGAAGCTGCAGTTGATGAACTCGGTGGCGGTCAGGTCGGCACCGGAAAAATTGCACTCATGGAACTGCTGGTCGACCACTTTGTGGCCGGTGTATTGGTCCGCGCCGATGCGCAGCTTGCGGTGAACGGTGGGGGACATCAGGGATTCCCTGCCAGGTGCCCCGCCATCATGCCGGGCCGCGAGGGCGATCCATAGACGTGGGCGCGGGCGGATTCACCGGCAGTCCAGCCGCCCTGCGTCCCCCCAACGCAGCATGCACGTTGTTGCACGTTAATGCACGAACGTGCAGACTTGCAGCATGAGCTCCGATCCCAGCCCCCTCCCCGCCCAGCGCACCCGGCAGATCCTGGAGGAACTGCGCCAGCAGGGCCGCGTGGTTGCCGCCGAGCTGGCGCGCCGCTATGCCGTGTCCGAAGATTCGATCCGCCGCGACCTGCGCGAGCTGGCCGCGCAGGGCCTGTGCCAGCGCGTCTACGGTGGCGCCGTACTGCCACCGCCCAAGGAACGCCCGCTGCGCGAGCGGCTGACCCGCGACCGCGGCGACAAGGCCGAGCTGGCCGCCCGCGTCTGCGCGTTGCTGCAACCCGGCCAGGTCGTACTGCTCGACGCTGGTTCAACCAACCTGGTGATCGCCCAGCAGTTGCCGGCCGCCCTCGGCTTGACGGTGATCACCAACGCGCCACAGATCGCCACGGCCGCCAGCCTGCTTGAAGGCACCTCGGTGCAGCTGATCGGCGGGCGCCTGGCCAGCGGTGGCGGCGCGGTCGGCGCCGAAGCACTGGCCCAGGTGCAGCGCCTGCGCGCCGATGTGTACCTGCCCGGCCCCTGCGCGGTGGACGGCGACACCGGCGTGTGGGCAATGGATGCGGAAGAAGCCACGCTGAAGCGCGCGATGGTGGCCTGCAGCAGCCGTGTCATCGTCGCCGCAACGACTGAAAAGCTGGGTGCACGCGGCAACTGGCAGATTGCCAGCCTCGACGAGATCGACGACCTGGTGCTGACCACCACCGCACCGCCCGCATTGGCGGCACGCTTCCGCGCCGCAGGCATCGCGGTACACCCCACTCCCCCCTGACCGTACCGCTCATGTCCGTTGCCAACCGCGCGCGTGCCGAACAGCACGCGACCCGCGCTGCGTTCTTCATTCCCGGCTTCGCCACCGCGCTGTGGGCCACCCTGGTGCCGTTCGCAAAGGCACGCACCGGGATCAACGACGCCACGCTGGGGCTGGTGCTGCTCTGCCTCGGTGCCGGTTCGCTGCTGGCAATGCCGTTGTCCGGCGTGCTGGCCGCGCGCCTCGGCTGCCGCCGGGTGATGGTGGCCAGCAGCCTGCTGATCTGCCTGACCGTGCCCGGCCTGGCACTGGCCGGTTCGGCCTGGACACTCGGGCTGGTCCTGTTCGTGTTCGGCGCCGCCGTGGGCGCGATGGACTGCACGATGAACGTACAGGCCGTCATCGTCGAGCGCGAAGCACGGCGCGTGATGATGTCCGGCTTCCATGCCTTCTTCAGCATCGGTGGCTTCCTCGGCGCGGCCACCATGACCGTGCTGCTGTCCGCACAGCTGCCGCCCTTGGCATCGGTGCTGATCGGCGTCGGCGCCATGCTGCTGGCGTTGCTGCTGTCAGCGGCGTACTGGCACAGCGAACGCATGCCGCACGACACACCGATGCTGGCCCTGCCACACGGCATCGTGCTGTTCATCGGCGTACTGGCGTTCGTTGCGTTCCTCGGCGAAGGTGCGATGCTGGATTGGAGCGCGGTGTTCCTCAGCGATGTGCGTCGCGTCGATGCCAGCCTCGCCGGCGTCGGCTATGTGACCTTCACCCTGACCATGACCATCGCCCGCCTGTTCGGCGATGCACTGGTGGCGCGCGTGGGCCGCCAGCGCGCGATCGTTCTCGGCGCTCTGCTTGCTGCCGCTGGCGTGCTGGTGCTGACCCTGGTCACGCCATGGCAGGCGTCGCTGGCGGGCTATGTGCTGGTCGGCCTTGGCTGCGCCAACATCGCGCCGGCGCTGTTCTCGCTGGCCGGCCACCAGACCCGCATGCCGGGTGCGCTGGCGATCACCGCCGTTTCCACGCTGGGCTTCGCCGGCATCCTTGCCGGACCGGCGCTGATCGGCTTCGCCGCCAACCATTTCGGCCTGATCGCCGCATTCATCGGCGTTGCCACGGCCTTGTTGCTGGTGGCGATGTCCACGCGTTGGCTGCGGGTGTAGCCCAAGGCATCAACGCCGCCTGCGCCGCAGCTTCATCCGCAACCGGCGGCAGCCGATCACCGTGGCCGTTGCACACAACGCAGTGCCCGCAACGCTCAACAGCAGCAGAACAGCCAACCGGGCGGTGTCGAAGCGCAGCATCGCAGGCAGGTCCCAGCTGTGCAGGAAGCAGAACAGCCAACGCCCCACCCGCTCGCGATACCCCATCGTCAGCAATGGATCGCCGGTCGCCAGATCGAGATAGACGCGCGTCGCCTCGGCATCGCCAAAGTCGACCACCGCCACCGGGAAGCGGCGCACCGCTGCGCCGTTCATGGCTTCAGGTGCACGTGGGTAGAAGTACGCATCCGCTGCGTGCTGGACCCAGTACCCCTGCATGGGCGCATCCGACAGCGCCCGCACCTTCTGCTGCAGCCACCCGGCCGGCAGCAACCGCGCAACCTGCAGATGCCCATTGCTGCCGGACACGATACGGGTCTCGCCCTGTCCGTCCAGCAGCACCGCGAACAGCTCGCCACCGATGCGTCGCCACTGGATCTCCACGGGCATAAACCGCTCGGCCTCGACGGCCGTCAGCAGCGCCGTCGGTTCACCCAATGCGCCATCCACCGCCACCGTGCCACCACGATAACGTCCGCCGTCGATCGCCTCGCGCGTGCTGCTCAAGACGCCCAACGGGTTCATCGACATCAGCCCGCTGAAGATCCAGGTGAACACGAACGCTGCAGCCACCAGCCCGATCAGATGGTGCCAGCGCATCCATGGTTCGACGTATGGCGTCTTCGCACCCGAACGGTAGTGACCACGGAAACGCCAGCGCCACACACCGACCACGATGCCGCTGACTGCGGCCACCGTGCACAGCGCGGACAACACGATCACCACCCACGTCCACACCGGGTCCACCGACTGCATGCGCAGGAAGTACAGCCAGTGCAGCCAGGCACCCACATAGTTCCAACGCTGCTGCACATGCGGTGCGTCCAGCACCGCTTCGCCGGTGTGCGAGGACACATACAGGTCACCCGGCTGCGCGCCCCCTACCTCCACCCGGTACAGCGGCCGGTGCGCGTCCAGCGCGCGCGAGTGCGTCCAGCGATCCTCATCCACGCGCATCGCGCCGACGAACGCCTGGCCGCCAGCAAACTGCGCAGCGGATGCTTCGGCGCGCTGTGCCGACACCGGCAGCAGAACCTGGCCGGTGCGCGCAGACCAGGCGCCCACGTTGCCGCCGCTTCGCACCACATACGCTGGCTCGCCGCGCAGCGTCGTCAGTGCCACGGCCTCCGGCTCGGCCTGCACGGCGGCAGGCAGTACAGACAGCCCCTGCAGGTCGCGGGCCTCACCCAGCACCGGCAACGCCGCCAGCCGCTCGCCGGGCGTCAGCTTCGGGTAACCAATGAACAGCATCACCATGCCGCTGACGAACCACAGCAGCATCAGCAGGCATCCGCCGATGCCCAGCCAGCGATGCACCAAGTAGGTCCAGCGCTTGGCGGTGGAACGCAACGTCATCGCCAGCGCCCTCAGAAGCGATGGTCGACGGTGAATTCGACGCGCCGGTCCGCACCCAGCAGCCATTGCGTGCTGGTGTAGTACGCGGTGGCGTAGTACGCCTTGTCGAACACGTTGAACAACCGCGCGGACAGCCGCGTGCGCGGTGCCGCCTGCCAGGTCAGTGCCAGGTCGGTGGTGCTGTAGCCGGGCAGCTCCAGTGTGTTGGCGTTGTCGGCGTAGCGCTTGCCGACGTAACGCACGCCACCCGCCGCACTCCAGTCCGGTGCGAACTGCCAGCTCAGCCTCATACTGGCCAGGCGCTCGGCTACGTTCGGCGGCACGTTGCCATCACGCGATACCAGCACCGCCGGCGAACCCGTGGTTTCCAGGAAGTCCTCGAATTCGGCCTTCAGCACCGTCGCGTTGGCATCCAGCGTCCAGTGCGGCGCGACGTTCCAAGTCAACGACGCTTCAATACCGCGCGAGGTCTGCGCGCCCACCTGCACGCGGCGATCCGGCACCAGCGGATCGCGGCTGAGCAGCCCGGTCTTGCGGATGCAGTACGCCGCCAGCGTCCACTCGCCACCGTCGAAGGCCTGCTTCAGGCCCACCTCGATCTGCCGCCCCTTGGCCAGATCGAAGGCACCGTTGGCGGGGCTGATCATCAGCAGCCCGCTGACCGGATCTGCCGCCTGCGAGTACTGCGCATACAGGCTCAGCGTCGGCTGCAGCGCGAATACCGTACCCGCACGCCAGCCGGTGCTGCTGTAGGTTTTCGAGAACGCGTTCTGGCCGCTGATCAGATCGGTGCGATCAATGCGCGCGCGGTCGCGGCGCAGGCCACCCAGCACCGACCAGCGCTCGCTCAGCGCCAGCCGGTCTTCCACGAACAGCGCGTACTGCTCGGCACGGTTGCGGTAGCGCGGCAGGTTCGGCGCGTCGCTGGCGAACTGGCCCGGCACCGGATCGAACGGATCGACCGGGCCCGAGCTGCCGGCATAGGTGTTGTTGGTGTGCTTGAAGTGCGCGCGGTTGGCATCCAGGCCCACCGCGAAGTTGTTCTGCAGGCCACCCGCCGTTCCCTGCACGCGCAGCGTCGAGGTCAGTCCGGTCTGGTCCTGGTTGTGGGTGATCTCGGTATTGCCCGAGCGATCGATCAAGCCGGTAGCGCGGTTGTAGACATAGGCCTCGGCATTGCGCCAATCACGCTGGCTGTCGATCTGGTAGACGCGGGTTCGCCATTCCACGTTCGCGTTCGGTGTCCACAGCGCGTCGAGCTGGGTCCAGCGGTCGCGGAAGCGGATCTCGCTGTCATCGACGTTGTAGTTGCGGTGGCGCAGCGCCTCCAGTTGGCGGCCCTCGACCAGCGGCGTGCCGAAGTAGCGCATGGGTTGCTGGTAGCCCTGCGCATGGGTGAGCGTCAGCTGCAGGTCCGCACGTGGCTGCCACAGCAACGCACCGGAGAATGTCGCGTCGCTGTTGCGCCCACGATCAACCCAGCCACCGCTGTAGTTGCCACTCACATCCAGCCGGTAGGCCAGCTCGGGCGACAGCGCGCCACCGCTGCCGAAGCCCAGGCGCGCGGTGTCCTCGCTGCCCACGGTTACGCTGATCTCGTTTTCGATGGCGCCGCGCGTGGGCTTCTTCGGCACGATGTTGATCACCCCGCCGATCGCACCATCGCCATGGATGACAGAGGCCGAGCCGCGCAGCACTTCGATGCGCTCGATCGACCAGGTATCGAACGGGAAGGTGATGCCCACGCCGCCGTACTGTCGCAGCCCGTCGTACAGCCGCATCACCGAAGCACCGTCGGTGAAGCCGCGGCTGGACAGCGCACTCAGGCCATTGCCCGGATGCGGCATTGCACTGATCGCACCCGCTCGGCTGATCGCATCGTTGAGGTTGCTGTCGCCGCGCTGACCCAGCTGTTCGCGCGAAATTACCGTCAGGCTGGCCGGCGTCTGCAGCACGCTCAGGCCCAATGCAGAGCCGGCGCTGGCGGTGGAGGACAGCTCGCCGCTGCGAGTATCGACCACCCGCACGGTCTCCAGCGTGGTCGGGGGTGCCGCGTCGGCGGCAAGCAGGGGCGCGGCATGCAGGAGCAACGCGCACAGGACAGGCAGCGTCGCCCGGCGCGGGCGCGCGGGGTTGGGGTTCGTTTTCATTTTTTCACGGCATGCAAGGCCACCCCGCAATGGCAGGCAGCAATCAGAAACGGACAGACACGCGCGTGCGGGCACCGGCCGTGGCCGGCAACCTCATGGAAGAACGTTCAGTGCAACGCGCGTGCGGCTCAGACGGCCATCAAGGCCGGCGGCCCACGCGCTCCCAATGTGCCGCTGATCCGTTGCGGCAACGCCTGCACCGCACCGCGCAACGCGCGGCACACCGGTGCCATCTGCGCCAACAGCAGCACGGCCGCCACCAGCAGGGTGATCAGCCGTGCAGCGATCAGGCAGTAATCGCAGTCCACGCCCATTTCATGATCGGCGTGTGGATCGGCAGCGGGCTTCTTTGTAGCCTCGCCGTGCGGCATCGCAATCGCGTGATGGTCGTGGTGCCCTTCCAACGCGTGCTGCGCATGTTCTGCCTGCATTGCGTGGTCCATGGCCGCCACCGGCGCAGCGGCAGCCACGTGACCATGCGCCAGCCAGCGGCTCACCAGCGGGGCAAGCAGCACCAGCAGCATGGCAAGCCATGCCAGGGCCTGGAACCGGCGGTGGAGAACAGAACGGCGCACGTCGCCATTCTACGGGGCCATGGCCAACCTTGGACCCCGTTCAGGGTTTACCCCCTGCGACACGGTGACGCAGGACTGCCCTCCCCCGCGCACGCCCTCCATTCAGTAGATCCACGCCATGCGTGGATGCTTTTCGCCCATCAACTCACGTACTGGGCCACACCATTACCAAACGACCAATTTTCCCGCTTCACTTCCACCAGATTGATGAACACGTCTTCGCGACGGATGCCCACTGCCGCATGCAGGCCATCGGCAATGCCCAGGTACAACGCCTTTTTCTGCTCCAGCGTGCGCCCTTCGTCCCAGGTGATCTGGATGCAGATGAAGTCGTCGGTGCGATCCACGCCCAGGTAGCCGGGGTCGTAGATCAGCGTGCCGGGCGCGTGTTCCTGGAAGATCTGGAAGCGATCATTTTCCGGCACGCCCACCGCGCGCATGGCCTGGTAGATGGTTTCGCCGACGCGTTGCAGGTAGTCGGCGGATTTGCCTTTGCGAAGATCGATGCGGGCGAGCGGCATGGTGGCACTCCAGAGTGGATGGGTACGACGACAGGCTGAGACTACGCCTGCCCGGGGCGGTGGGACAGCACAGGGATGGAACCCTCTGGCTCCACGCGTGGCATGGTCCCGCGTCCGCCGCGCGGGGTGACGCGATTGCCGTGGCGGCGCCGCTCTGGAGTCGTCTCGTGCACGGTCGGCAGGGGCGGCGATGCGCGCCATCAGTGATGGGCCGCACTACTTGCAGGTGTCGGACGACACACAACGGGAAACGTCTGGCCTGCCTAGGGACAGTTGAGAATTTCCCTTACAGACCGATGTGATTGCCCGGCTTGAAGATCGCCATGCCGAGGCAAGACGCCTTGGCCGGGATTGGCGTCTCGAATAAACGAATGAACACCCATCGCTGCGGTTTGCGCCGCAGCAGAGAAAATGTATCGATTGCCTCCATGGCGGCCGGTGCGTGGGGATCGACAGATCCGCCAGGCCTTCTTCTCGATGGGAGTTCGTTTGCCTTGGTACGCCAACCCGCACCGTCCGCCACCTTCACTCCGGAAGGTGGTCCTATGCCAGTGAGGGTTTCGCCATGACCAACCACACCGCCGTCCATTCCCGCCTGCATACCCTGATCGGCGACGTCGCCGCCGATGTGCCCGAAGACCTCGCACGCGAGATCGAGTGCGCACTGAACGAACAGAACCTGCCGGCGCAGTCGGCCACGTTCTTCGCCCGTCTCAATGCGATCAACCATGCCGACGGTGATGACGGACAGCCGTGCAACAGCCTCACTCTCGGTGCCAGCAACCACGCCTCCCTGCGCCGCTCGATGTCTGGGCTCAGCGCAGTACTCGATCTGCTGCAGGCCGCCGACCATGCGCGCAACGAAGGCGGCCCGGACGAACAGTTGGGCGCCTTCCATATCGACGGACTGATCGTGGCCGCACGACAACTGGTGCGCGAGGCGCATCATTGCCTCTCCGGCGGCGACGCCTGACCGGCCCGGATATGCTCCCGCTACAATCGCGCAGGGAGCGCAGGAGACTGCAATGGACGCCGAACACCTGGAATACTTCAAGGCCGCACTGGAAGGCCGCGCAACCGTGGGCTGGAACGTCTGGTTCGCTGCCAACCAGCACGCGCTGGCACAACAGCTGAGCCGCCCTGCACTGCTGCGCCTGAAGTTCAGCACACTGGATGAAGCCGAACGCCTGCTGGCCGAAGCCGGCATCGTGCCCCGCAGCACAGCGGGCAAACGCTACGAAATGTACTGCGCGCAGTTCTCGCCGGACGTGGTGGACGCGAACGGTCGCCCGCTACCGGCCCTCTGGCGCGCAGCGCACGGCGGAGCCATCGGCCTGCTTGCCGATGGCGAGCGTGAGGCCGGCCAGGCGAAGCTGCTCGCGGAGTTCCGCCGCGTCCGCAAGCGCGGGCTGCAGCAGGCCCATGAATGGTTGGCCGATCTGTGCTTTGAGGGCGAGATGGAACTGACCAGCGGCAATGCCGAGGTGGGCCGTAGCCTATTGGCGGTGGTGGTGCAGGCGGGTAGCGGCCATGACCTGCTGGATGCCACGGCGATGATCGCGCGCGAGTTGCTGGAGCGGCACGGCTGAAAGGGCGTGTGCTTCCAGCTGATCTTGCTGGATCGCTGGTAACAAAAAAGCCCCCATTTCTGGAGGCTTCTTTCGTTCTGCAACATGGTGGGCGGTACAGGGATCGAACCTGTGACCCTTGCCGTGTGAAGGCAATGCTCTACCGCTGAGCTAACCGCCCGGTGTGTTGCTGAGCCGCTCATTATAGGGGCTTTTCAGAGGCCGTCAACAGTTTTTCACATTCGTGTTCACGGGTGTCTTCGGGCAACAGGAGCCGAGCATGGCTCGGCTCTACAGGACCGCGCCGCACCGCCTCACATCGTATGGGTCGGCTTATCCGAACCGGTCAGGCCCGCCAGCAGGGTTTCGATCTTGTGGCGCACGCCCTCGCCTTCGGCACCGTCGGCCAGCTGCACGCCGATGCCGGCGGTGCGGTTGCCCTGCGCGCCGGCCGGGGTCACCCAGATCACCTTGCCGGCCACCGGCAGGCGCTCGCTGGAATCGGGCAGGGTCAGCAGCAGGAACACCTCGTCGCCCAGGAAATAGCGCTTGGGTGTGGGCACGAAGATGCCGCCATTCTTCACGAACGGCATGTACGCGCTGTAGAGCGCGGCCTTGTCCTTCACGGCCAGGGACAGGATGCCCTGGCGGGCGTTGCTGGCACTCATCGATTTCCCCTTGCGGCAGGCCGCTCGTTCACCTTGTTCCAGGCCAGCAGCAACTCGACCACCGCAAGGTCTGCACGCACCGTGGTGCGCAGCAGGTCGCGGGTGCGGTTGGCCGCATCGAACCAGGCTGCAAGCTTGTGCAATCGCTCCGGCGTGGTCAAGGCATCGGTGCTGGCCTGGGCCAGCGCCAGGTCGGCGGCAAAGCGTAGGCGCAATGCCGCGTTTTCATCGCCGCACCACTTCTGCGCCAGTTCCACCGCACCGGTCTTGCCGGCGGCCAGCTGTTCCAGATCTCGACCGACTTCGCGGCGCAGGCTCAGGCCGTCTTCGCGCAGCCAGTTGTCGGCCTGGCCGGGATGGCCGCGGGCGGCCTCCAGCGCTTCGCGCGCCGATGCTTCACTGTGGCCCTGCTGCTGCAGCCAGGCCAGTGCATCGTGCTGGGGCGGCAGCTTGAACTCCAGGCGCTGGCAGCGGCTGCGGATGGTCTGTGGCAGGCGTGCCGGGTCGCTGCTGATCAGCCACAGGTAGCGGCCGGGCTGCGGCTCCTCCAGCGTCTTCAGCAGCGCATTGGCCGCCGAGCGGTTGATCGCATCGGCCGGATCGACGATCACCACCTGCGCCACGCCGTACTGCGGGGTCAGCGCCAGCTTGTCGGTGATCTCGCGCACCTGCTCGATGACGATCTCGGTACGCAGCTTGTCGCCGCTCTTGTTCGGAATGAAGCTGACCAGCTGCAGGTCCGGATGGGTGCCGGCGGCGATCAGCTGGCGCGTGCGCGTGGCGTGCGTTGCATCACCCTGCGCCAGCACGTGGTCGGCCAGCGCCAGCGCCACCTCGCGCTTGCCCAGCCCGGCCGGGCCGCAGATCAGCAGGCCATGACCGAGGCGACCGGCGTCGAGCGCGGCCACGGTCTGGTCGAACGCGCGCTGCTGCCACGGCGAAAACGTGCTCATGCGCCCTCCCCGTCCTGCAGCCAACGCTCGATACGTGCGACCACATCGGCGGCCACGCGTTCCTGCACCTGGCCGGCGTCAATCAGCGCGAAGCGCTGCGGGTCCTGCTGTGCGCGGCTGCGGAACACGGCGCGCACGCGCTGGAAGAAATCGTCCTGCTCGCTCTCGATGCGGTCCGGCCACAGGTCACGGCCATTCGCGCGGGCGCGGCCCACCGCCACATCCACATCCAGCAGCAGGGTCAGGCCCGGCAGCAGGCCGACCGCGCGGCGCTCCAGGTCGGCAATCCACTGCGGATCCAGGCCACGGCCGCCGCCCTGGTAGGCGTAGCTGGAATCGGTGAAGCGATCGCTCAGCACGTAGGCACCGCGCTGCAGCGCCGGCCGGATCACCTGGCGCACATGCTGGGCGCGTGCGGCGAACACCAGCAGCAACTCGGCTTCGGCGCTGAGCGGCTCGGCAGCGATCTCGGCATCAGGCTTCAGCACCAGGCCGCGGATGCGCTCGGCCAGTGGCGTACCGCCCGGCTCGCGGGTCAGCACCACCTCGTGGCCGTGGCTGCGCAGGCAGTCACGGATGGCATTGATGGCGGTGGTCTTCCCCGCGCCCTCGCCGCCTTCCAGGCTGACGAAACGCGGGTGACGAAGCAGCGCGGGACTCATTGCGCCGGGATCTCCTGGGTACGTTGCTGGCGCAGCTGCTGCAGGTAGCGGGCTACGGCGGCGTTGTGCTGCTCCAGGCTGGGCGAGAACACGTGCGCGCCGCTGCCGTCGCCCACGGCGACGAAGTACAGCGCGTCACCGGCGGCCGGCTGCGCGGCGGCCATCAGCGCGTCGCGACTGGGCATGGCGATCGGGGTCGGGGTCAGGCCCGCACGGGTATAGGTGTTGTACGGCGTATCGGTGGTCAGGTCGCGGCGGCGGATGTTGCCGTCATACGCAGCACCGATGCCGTAGATCACGGTCGGGTCGGTCTGCAGGCGCATGCCGATCTTCAGGCGGCGCATGAACACGCCGGCGATCTGCGGGCGCTCGCTGGCCAGCGCGGTTTCCTTCTCGATGATCGACGCCAGCGTCAGCAGTTCGTAGGGCGTGTTGATCGGCAGGTCCGGCGCGCGGCTTTCCCAGGCTTCGTCCAGCGCCTTTTCCATTGCGGCGTGGGCGCGCTTGAGCACGTCCAGATCACTGTCGCCGCGCTGGTAGACGTAGGTCTCCGGCAGGAAGCGGCCTTCCGGGTGCTGGCCACCGAAGCCGAGGCGCTGCATCAACGCGGCGTCATCCAGGGTATCGGTGGTGTGCAGCAGCGGCTCGGCGCGCTTGAGTGCAGCACGCAGCTGGCGGATGTTCCAGCCCTCGACAATGGTGACGCGGTGCTGCAACACCTTGCCGGCGCGCATGCGCAGCAACAGCTCGCGCGGGGTCAGCTCGCCACTGAGCGCGTACTCGCCCACCTTCAGCTTGCCGGCCGCATCGAGCTGGCGCGCCAGCAGTTGCCACTGGGTGTCCTGGCCCTCGTCCACGCCGGCATCGCGCAGCTTGCGCAGCACGCTGTTCATGCCATCGCCGCTGGCGATGACCACGCTCTCGGCGGTCGGGGTGATCGGGGCATCGGCGAACCGGGTCTGCTGGTAGAAGAACCACGCGCCCGCGCCGGCCACGACGGCGGCCAGCACCACCACCAGCGTTACCACGAACAGACACCCGCGCTTGGCTCCCGCCATGGACTACCTCTGAACTCGATTCCGTCGTGCAGGATACCGTGCCGGTGGATTGGGGTCATGACCGGAGTCGCGCCTGCGTGCCGACCAACGGTCGGCACCCACCACAACACTGGCACCCACCGGTACGGTAGTGCCGGCCGCTGGCCGGCAATCGCGTGGATCGTGGATGAATGAGGTTGCCGGCCAGCGGCCGGCACTACCGGTGCACGCCTAGCCCTGCTGGCCCAGCGCGCGCAGCAGGCCGCGGGCCTTGGCGCGGGTCTCGTCCAGTTCCTTGTCCGGGTCCGAATCGACCACGATGCCGGCGCCGGTGCGGAAGCTCACCTCCTGGCCGTCCACTTCGGCGGTGCGGATCAGGATGTTCAGGTCCAGGTCGCCATCGCGGTTCAGCCAGCCGAACGCGCCGGTGTAGGCACCACGCGGCACCTGCTCCAGCTCGCTGATGATCTGCATGCAGCGCACCTTGGGGCAGCCGGTGATGGTGCCGCCCGGGAACGTGGCGGCGATCACCTCGCCGGGCGTGACCTCCGGGCGCAGGTGGCCGCTGACGTTGCTGACGATGTGGTGCACATGCGCGTAGCTCTCCACGGTCATCAGCTCATCGACCACCACGGTACCGGGCAGGCAGATACGGCCCAGGTCGTTGCGCTCCAGGTCGATCAGCATCACGTGCTCGGCACGCTCCTTGGGGTGGCCGACCAGTTCCTGGATGCGCGCGGCATCATCGTCGCCCTCGAAGCGCGGACGCGTGCCGGCAATAGGACGCGTCTGCGCGTGGCCGGCATGCACCGACACCAGCCGTTCCGGCGAGGAACTGACCACGTGGCGGCCGTGCGCGCTGAACAACCCGGCGAACGGTGCGGGGTTGGCACGGCGCAGCTGCGCATACAACGCTTGCGGGCTGACCGGCGCGGCGAACTGCGCGCTCCAGCGCCGCGACAGGTTCACCTGGAACACATCGCCGGCACGCAGGTAGTCGATCACCCGGCGCACGCCATCGGTGAAGCGCTGTGGCGCATCCTCGCCGACCGACTGCGGCGGCTGCCAGCCCTGCCCGGCCTCCGGCAATGCCTGCGACGCCAAGGTCATCAGCGCCTCCAGCAGGGTCTGCTCACCGGCTTCGGCGATGACGAAGCTGGCGTCGTTCTGGTGGTCGTGCAGCACCGCGGCCGGGCAGCGCAGCGCCAGCGCGGTCGGGCGGCCGTCCTCGCGCGCGCGCGCCGGCAGCACCGGTTCGATCTGGCTGGCCACTTCGTAGTCCAGCATCAGCGCCCAGCCGCCACGGAACGGCAGGCTGTGGCTGCCGTCGTGCGGCAGACGTTCGTGCTGCCAGGCGCGATCCAGCGCCTGCAGGAACGTGCCGGGCTGCACGGCACCCTGCAAGTCGCGCACCTGGCCATCGGCGTCCAGCCGCAGGCCCTCGCCCTGCGTGGCCAGCAGCAGGCTCCAGCGGCCCTGGGCGGTGCCCGAGGCAGTGGATTCCATCAGCAGCGGGAAGCGCGCCGGGTCATGCTGCTGCAGGGCCAGCAGATCGATCGGGTGCGGCAGCGGGTGGATCAGCGGTGCGTGGGTCATGGCGGCCAGGTCGGGGGTTCAGATGCACGGAAGCCGCCTTGCGGCGGCTCCGTAGAACGCGGCATCGAGCATGGCCCGACGCTACAACTCGGTCAGACGCGCTTGAAGATCAGCGTGCCGTTGGTGCCGCCGAAGCCGAAGCCATTGGACATCACCACGTCGACCTTGGCCTGGCGTGCTTCGTTGGGCACGTAGTCCAGGTCGCAGCCTTCGCCCGGCTGCTGCAGGTTGATGGTCGGCGGAATGACGTTGTCCTGCAGCGCCATCACCGAGAAGATCGCTTCCACGCCGCCAGCAGCGCCCAGCAGGTGGCCGGTCATCGACTTGGTGGAGCTGACCATCATCTTGTAGGCGTGGTCGCCGAAGGCGGTCTTCATGGCCATGGTCTCGCCCAGGTCGCCCAGCGGCGTGGAGGTGCCGTGCGCGTTGAGGTAACCCACCTGTTCCGGGGTCACGCCCGCGTCCTTCATGGCCATGACCATGCAGCGCGCGGCGCCTTCGCCGTTCTCGCTCGGTGCGGTCATGTGGTACGCGTCGGAGCTGGCGCCGAAGCCGGCCAGTTCACAGTAGATCTTTGCGCCACGCGCCTTGGCGTGCTCGTACTCTTCCAGGATCAGGATGCCGGCGCCGTCGCCCAGCACGAAGCCGTCACGGTCCTTGTCCCACGGGCGCGAAGCCTGTTCCGGGGCGTCATTGCGGGTGCTCATGGCCTTCATTGCGCAGAAGCCACCCAGTGCGGTCGGCGAGGAGCCACGTTCGGCACCGCCGACCACCATCACGTCGGCGTCGCCGTACTGGATCATGCGCATCGCGGTACCGATCGAATGGTTCGAGGTCGCGCACGCCGAAACTGCCGAGAACGACGGGCCCTTCAGGCCGGTGATGATGCTCAGCTGGCCCGGCAGCATGTTGATGATGGTCTTGGGCACGTAGAAGGGCGAGATCTTCTTGCCCTCGTGGAACTCGATGGTCTGCTCTTCGATGCCGAGCAGGCCGCCGATGCCGGCGCCGACGATGGCGCCGATGCGCTCGGCATTGGCGTCGGTGATCTCCAGGCCCGAGTCGTGCAGGGCCATGAACGAGGCACCGAGGCCGTAATGGATGAACGGGTCCATCTTCTTGGCATCCTTGCCGCTGACCCGGAATTTGCCGAACAGTTCGTTGTCGGCGGTGATGTCAAAGCCCTTGACCTCACCTGCAATCTTGGTGGTGAACCGATCCAGGTAGGCATCAGAAATGTTGGTCAGCGGACCGATGCCCGAACGACCGTGGGTGATGCCTTCCCAGCTGCTGGCCAGATCATTGCCCAACGGCGAGACGATACCCAGGCCGGTTACGACGACGCGACGCTTCATTGCTGATTCTCCTGACCCGAAGGTTCAATCGGGTAACACGGTTTGCTTCGGTGTGATGCCCAAACACACGGGGCCGCAACTGCGGCCCCATGGGGTGCGGTGCGCGGCGAGCGTGAGCCCGCGCGCGCACTGCCGTCTGACATCAGGCCTTGACGTGGGCCTTGATGTAGTCGATGGCGGCCTGCACGGTGCTGATCTTCTCGGCTTCTTCGTCCGGGATCTCGCACTCGAATTCTTCTTCCAGGGCCATCACCAGCTCGACGGTGTCCAGCGAGTCAGCGCCCAGGTCATCGACGAACGATGCGCTGTTGGTGACTTCTTCTTCCTTGACGCCAAGCTGTTCGACGACGATTTTCTTGACGCGTTCTTCGATGGTGCTCATGGGATCTCGCTCCAGATGGAGTTGTGGTTCAAAAGTGGTCGCCATCAAGGGCGATGGCCGTGGGATAGTGTAGTGGAAACCGGCGCGGCCTTGCATTGCAGCAAAAACCCCCGCAGATCAACCACTTGCGGCGCAATCCCTGCGCCCCTTGCTTACGGCATGTACATGCCGCCGTTCACATGGAGGGTTTCGCCGGTGATGTAACCGGCAGCCGGGCTGGCCAGGAAGGCCACCGCATGGGCGATGTCTTCCGGCGATCCCAGGCGTTCGAGGGCGATGTCGTTGATCAGCGCGGTGCGCGCTTCTTCCGGCAACGCCTTGGTCATGTCGGTGTCGATGAAGCCAGGTGCGACAACATTGACGGTGACGCCGCGCGAACCGATTTCCTTGGCCAGCGACTTGCTGAAGCCGATGATGCCCGCCTTGGCCGCGGCGTAGTTGGCCTGGCCGGCGTTGCCGGTCACGCCCACCACCGATGCGATGTTGATGATGCGGCCCTTGCGTGCCTTCATCATGCCGCGCATCACCGCCTTGCTGGTGCGGAACACGCTGGTCAGGTTGGTGTCGATGATCGACGCCCAGTCCTCGTCCTTCATGCGCATCAGCAGGTTGTCGCGGGTGATGCCGGCATTGTTGACCAGGATCGAGATCGGGCCGAATTCCTTGGCGATGCCATCGAGCACGCTGTCCAGCGCGGCGGCATCGGTGACGTTCAGCGCGCGGCCGTGACCGCCGTGGGCAGCCAGGCGTTCGCCGATCGCGGCAGCGCCGGATTCGGTGGTGGCGGTGCCGATGACGGTGGCGCCCTGGGCGGCCAGCAGATCGGCGATGGCGGCGCCAATGCCACGGCTGGCACCGGTGACCAGTGCGATTTCACCCTGTAGGGGCTTGCTCATGATGTTTTCCTCAGACGGGAGCGGCCGCCGCACCGTGCCGCTTGCAGCGGCCACCGGTACGGCCGGCAGGAACAGGGAAGGTCAGGCCGACCATGCCTCGCGGGCGGCTTCGAAGTCGCCCGGCGTGGCCAGCGGACGGCCGTCGATGGCCTTGTCGATGCGCTTGACCAGGCCGGTCAGCACCTTGCCTGGGCCGCACTCGGCGATCTGGGTGATGCCGCGGGCGGCCAGCGCCTGCACGCAACCGGTCCACTGCACCGGCTGGTACAGCTGCTGGACCAGCGCGGTGCGGATGGCGTCCACGCCGTCGTGCACCTGGGCATCGACGTTCTGCACCACCGGCAGCTGCGGCGCCTGCCAGGACAGGCCGGCCATCACTTCGGCCAGGCGGTTGGCGGCTTCGCGCATGAGCGGGGTGTGCGAGGGCACGCTGACAGCCAGCTTGACCGCCTTGCGCACGCCCTTCTCGGCCAGCAGCGCCAGTGCACGGTCGACCGCATCGGCGTCGCCACCGATCACGATCTGGCCCGGCGAATTGAAGTTGGCCGGCACCACCACCTGGCTGCCTGCGGCTTCGGCGCAGACGTCCAGCACCAGCTGGTCTTCGGCACCGAGCACGGCGGCCATGGCCCCGACACCGGCCGGTGCCGCTTCCTGCATCAGCTGGCCACGCAGGCGCACCAGGTGCGCACCGTCATGCAGGCTCAGCGCGCCGGCGGCGACCAGGGCGGTGTACTCGCCCAGACTGTGGCCGGACAGCACCGACGGGCGCGGACCGCCCACGGCGTTCCAGGCGCGCCACACGCCGATGCTGGCGGCCAGCAGGGCCGGCTGGGTGTATTCGGTACGGTTGAGCATTTCCTCCGGGCCGCCCTGGGACAACGCCCACAGGTCGACACCGGCACCATCGGATGCCTCGGTGAAGGCTTCACGCACCTGCGGGTGCAGTTCGGCCAGCTCGGCCAGCATGCCCACAGACTGCGAGCCCTGGCCGGGGAAGACAAAAGCGAGGGTGGATACGGTCACGCGGTCATCCGCTTGTTGCAATCGAAGCGGGCCATGATAAGGGGGAATCCGCTGTGTCGTCTGTACGTGCGCGTATGCAGGCGTATGGAGCAATGACAGGGTCAGATCCCTTTTCCACCGGAAATGGGATCTGACCCCGGCCGACGATCAGCAGAACAGCTGCAGGACGTCCAGATCGCCGTCGGCGAGGAAATCCACGCACAGCCCCACCAGCATCAGCACGCCCGCAGTACTGGCGCCATGGGTGATGAAAATGGAATGGGCCAGCGCGCGCGCTGAACGGCCCAGCTTCATGCAGACCCGGGCCAGGCTGCGCAGGCGGCCACTGACCGCATGCACGTGCTCGCGCACCGGTGCCTGGGCACCGCCCATCGCCTCGGCCATCATCGCCTGCAGGTGCTCGGGGCGGTCGGCATAGTACTTGGCCACGCCATAGCCGAACATCAGCCAGTCGCGGGCCTGGGCTTCGGACAGGTCCATCACTTCCAGTGGATCTTCCTCGAAGTCGATGAAACCGACCTTGTCGCCATCCCAGGTGAGGTTGCGCGGCAACGGCTGGCCGAAATAGGCGCCGCGCGCATGCGCTTCGGCAATGGCCTGCATCGCCGCCATGACCAGCCGATCACGACCGGCCTCGTCGGCCTGGCGCAGGCAGGTATTGAACGAGCTGCCGTTGTCGCCGATTACGAGCGCGGCATGGCCGGTGCCCAGCACGTCAGGCACGTTCACACCTTGCGCCTGCAGTTCTGCAAGGCGGCGGGCCTCGGTTTCGCGTGCGGCGTCGCCGCCACGGTGCGGAGGAGGACGAAGGGCATCGAGGTGGAAACGACGGGCAACAAAATTGAGCAGGCCAAGGGCCAGCGCCCGGCTTCCCTTGCCGTACTGCTTCAGCCAGGCACGTTGCCCTTCGATGACGATGGGCTCAACCATGACAGGTCCTCCTTAAACGCGTTACGGCCCCGGAGGGCCGCAACGACAAAGCTTCACATTGTCGTAACTTGCACTATCAATAGCGCAACAGAGCCGAACCCCACGTGAAGCCACCACCGAAGGCCTCCAGCAGCAGCAGCTGGCCGCGCTCGACCTTGCCCGAACGCACGGCGGCGTCGAGCGCCAGCGGCACCGAGCCGGACGAGGTATTGCCATGCTTGTCGACAGTCACCACCACCTGGTCCATCGACATCTCCAGGCGCTTGGCGGTGGCTTCGATGATGCGCAGGTTGGCCTGGTGCGGAATCAGCCAATCCAGGTCGGACTTGTCCAGGCCGTTGGCGGCCAGGGTCTCGTCCACGACCGAGTCCAGCGCCTTGACGGCGTACTTGAACACGTCGTTGCCCTTCATGTTGATGGTGCCGCCACCGTTGGCGCCGTCCTTGAAACCGCTCGAGACGCCGACCGGGTTCCACAGCAGTTCCTTCTTGCTGCCGTCTGCATGCAGGTGGGTGCTGAGGATGCCGGTCTCTTCGTCGGCCTTGAGCACGACGGCGCCAGCGCCATCGCCGAACAGTACGCAGGTGGTGCGATCGTTCCAGTCGACCATGCGGGTCAGCGTTTCGGTGCCGATCACCAGCACGTGCTTGCAGTCACCGGAACGGATGAATTTATCGGCCACGCCCAGCGCGAACACGAAGCCCGAGCAGGCTGCGTTGACGTCGAAGGCGGGGCACCCGGCCACACCGAGCTTGGCCTGGATCAGGCACGCGGTGGACGGGAAAATAAGGTCAGGCGTGGTCGTACCGACCACGATCATGTCGAGCTGCGAAGCGTCGATGCCTGCGGCTTCCAGCGCGCGCAGGGCGGCGTTGTAGCCAAGGTCGCTGGTGGTTTCGCCTTCGGCCGCGATGTGCCGTTCACGAATGCCGGTGCGCGACTGGATCCACTCGTCCGAGGTTTCGACCATTTTTTCCAGGTCGGCGTTGGTCAGGACTTTTTCCGGCAAATAGCTGCCGGTGCCCGCGATCCTCGAGTAGATCCGCTTGCTCATCATGTTTCCTGTTGCGCGGGCCGCCGATCACCGGCACGCCCGGGAAAGAAGGCAAAGGCCGCTGCCCGGAGGCAGCGGCCTTCCCGGCACATCAATCTTCTTCGACGGCCGAGGTCTTGGTCTGGATGACCTTCTTGCCGCGGTAGAAACCATCGGCAGTGATGTGGTGACGCAGATGCACTTCGCCGGTGGTCGGGTCGGTCGACAGCTGCTTGGCGCTCAGGGCGTCATGCGAACGGCGCTGGCCGCGGCGGGACGGGGTAACACGGGATTTCTGGACAGCCATGGGATTGCTCCAAACTCGGTTCGTTTTGCTTCGTCGTTTCGTCGCACAGGACGCCAGCGCCCAGCACACTTTTCGCTTTCGCCGCAGCCGCCGACGACAACCGGCTGCTATTGTTTCTTCAATGCCGCCAACGCCGCAAACGGGTTGGCCTTCTTTGTTTCTTCTTCGCTCGGCGCCCAGTCCTTGTCGACTGCTTCACCGTCGGGCGACAGCGGTACCACCGGCACCGCCAGCACCAGCTCGTCCTCGACCAGATCCAGCGGCTTCAGCTGGCCATCTTCCGGCACCAGCAACGCCTCGTATTCCTCCGGCAGGGACGATTCCTCGTCCTCGTCGCGGATCAGGCCAAGCCTCTGGGTCACCTTCACCGGCAACAGGAATCGCTGCATGCTGCGCTGACAGGTCAGCGGCAACGCGGTGTCGATGGTCAGTTCCACATAGGATACCCGCAAGACGTCGTCGCGACCGAATTCAAGCGAGTAGACGCACTCGCCGTCGGTATCTGCGACCAACCCCTGCAGGCGGGTCAATTCAGCCAGGGAGACCTGACCGTCGAAGCGCCTTCGCGCTACAACCATCCGCCAGGCATCCAGCGTTTCGGGCACGTTCGCGGACATAAGCCGCTGAATACTAAGGATCGGAGCGGCGGCTGTCAAATGCCCGCCATACAGGACTTGCCGCTGGCGCTGCAGACGGGCCAGACTGCTTCGCCCTGCCCCGGTATTGTCGCATGTCACTGGTCCTGGCCTCCACGTCCCGCTACCGCCGTGAACTGCTGCAGCGGCTGGGCCTGCCCTTCGACTGCGCGCGCCCTGAGGTGGATGAAACCCCGTTGAACAACGAAGCGCCATTGGCCCTGGCCACCCGCCTGGCCGCCACCAAGGCGGTCGAGGTGGCGTGCCGGCATCCCGGCGCGTGGGTGATCGGCTCGGACCAGGTCGCGGACCTGAACGGCCAGCCACTGGGCAAACCGGGTACGGTCGAGGCCGCCTGCGCACAGCTGGCGGCGATGTCCGGGCAGACCGTGCACTTCCATACCGCCGTCTGCCTCAGCCGTGATGGAGCATCATTCACGGCCACCGATCTGACCGAGGTCCGCTTCCGCGCACTGGAACCGGACGAGATCGCCCGCTACGTGGCCACCGAACAGCCGCTGGACTGCGCCGGCAGCTTCAAATGCGAGGGCCTGGGCATCAGCCTGTTCGACGCCATCGACAACCGCGACCCGACCGCGCTGATCGGCCTGCCGCTGATCACGCTATGCGGATTGCTGCGCAGGGCAGGTTTCGCGGTGCCGTGAACGGTAGAGCCGAGCCCATGCCCGGCTGTTTTTTTTGAGGCTGCCTGCCATCTGAAGCAGAAGCAGCGGAGCATCGGCTCGGCTCTACAGGACCAGCGGACCTCAACGGACCTCGAACGCTTGCTCCTGCCATTGCTCCACGCTGCCGTCGCGCCCGTGCAGGCGCAGGCCCAGCCAATGCCTGCCCGGCGCGAGCGTGGCGGTATCCAGCGAGGCATCAAAGCCCACCGCCGGATGCTGCGGATCGGTACTGTCCGGCCAGGTGTGGCGCACGTCGAACACACGCCCGTAGCGGGCATCACCGATGGAGCGGCCATCGACCAGCACTTCAACCCGCGCCAGGCCGACGCCATCCTTGAACGCCCAGCCCTTGATCGCGAGCGTGCCGGACACCTTCTCGCCGTTGGACGGCGCATCCAGCCACGCCATCGCCGGCGTCACGCACGGCCCTTGCGCGCGCTGCACCGGCAGGCGGAACAACAGGAAGCGCTGGAATCCGTGATCACTGCTGACCACGCGTGGCGCAGGCAGCGGCCCCACCTGATCGCAGATGGCGTGATAGCGCGCCAGCAGTTCGCGATAGCGCTGGTCGCTGGGTGACAGCACCAGCAGCATCGGCGCCGTGCGCTCGCCCTCATGCAGCAGGCCCCACTGTGCCAGCTGTGCGGTGCGGCCAT
Source organism: Stenotrophomonas sp. YJH_SMC_46 (assembly GCF_059370315.1). Lineage (NCBI taxonomy): Bacteria > Pseudomonadati > Pseudomonadota > Gammaproteobacteria > Lysobacterales > Lysobacteraceae > Stenotrophomonas > Stenotrophomonas sp. YJH_SMC_46. The sequence continues at coordinate 122,582 of NZ_JCAFTO010000006.1, read as the reverse complement.
GCTTGTCATTGAGCGGATGCGGCAGCACCTCGATGTTGCCATTGCCCAGCTGGAAACCCAGTTCAGCGCCGACCTTGAAGTTGCCGGCCAGCACGCGTGTCCCTTGCGGCATCTGCCGCAACTCCTCGCGCACCGCTACCGCCAGGGGTTGCCAGCCGGCGAAATTGCGCGGGTAGTACTTGCTGCCGGCCATCTGCTCGCGCAGTGCCGGCGTGGAGGCCATCAGGTAGTAGCCGAAGGCCAGCACCATGCCCGCACCGGCCAACCACCAGCCGGTGCGGCGCAGCCAGCGCGGCCAGCCGTTGAGCACCACCGGCACCGCCACCAGCAGTGCGAGGTAACCCGGCAGCGGCCAGTGGAAACTGATCCGCTCGACGTCAGTAAAGAAGCCGAGCACGAAAATGCCCAGCGTGGATACGCCGCCCACCAGGCCGAAATAGCGCCACTGCACGCGCGCGCCGCCACCGCTCCGGGTTCCTGCCAGCGCCACCTTCCACATCGCCATGCACAGGATCGGCGTCACCAGCATCGGCTGGATCACCAGGAACCACAGCCCGCCCCATTCGAAGGCCCAGGGATGACGCTCGACCACCTGGAATTTCAGCCCGGCATCGTGGTTGTCCGCATTCCACGCCAGCAGTGGCAGCCACGCCAGCACGCCCACCGCCAACGCGACCCATACGCGCGGATCGGCCAGCATGCGCCGCCCCTGCGGCAATGCCAGCAGCGCAATGAAACCCACGCCGATGACACCGATGAAGCGGTAATGGCTGAGCGCACCGATCAACAGGCCCAGCGCCAGCTTCATCGCCGAGGAGGCATCCACGTTGTGCAGCAGGCGCGCGCCGGCATGCAGGCAGATCACCGCCGCCAGTGCCATCGGCACGTCCGGCACCGCCAGCAGGCCCAGCGTCGCCGACAACGGCATCAACAGCGTGAGGCTGCCCGCCTGCCAACCGGCCACGTTGCCGAACCAGCGCGTGGCCGTGCGCACCACCAGCAGCGGCAGCAGCGCACCGATGGCCAGGAATGGCAGGCGCAACGCGAGCACGTGATGGCCACCGATCTCAACGCCCAGCCGGGCCAGCCACGCGGTCAGCCCGGGCAGGTCCGAATAGGCTGCGGCCAGATGCTGGCCTTCCTGCCAATAGAACGCTTCGTCGACGAACAGCGGCAGGCGCGCGGCAACGATCAGCTTGGCCGCTGTGACCAGCGTCCATAACCAGAGAAATATCGTCCGTGCGCGCTGTTCGCCTTGCATTGCTCTATGGATAATCGAGTGGATTCCAGATCTGAGACGATCATGCCAGCCTCGTCCCCCAATCCCAGCATGCTAACCGATCAATTGCGTCAGGCCCTGCGGGAGGCACAGGATCAGGTCAACGCACTGGTGCTGGGCAAGGTGCCGGAAGTCAGGCTGGCCTTCGTCGCATTGCTGTCCGGCGGCCACCTGCTGATCGAAGACCTGCCCGGCCTGGGCAAGACCACGCTGGCGCATGCGCTGGCCAGCAGCCTGGGCCTCAGTTTCCAGCGCGTGCAGTTCACCTCAGACCTGTTGCCCGCCGATGTGCTGGGCGTGTCGGTGTATGAAGCCGGCAGCCGCCAGTTCCAGTTCCACCCAGGCCCGGTATTCACCCACGTACTGCTGGCCGACGAGATCAATCGCGCCCCCCCGCGCACGCAGAGCGCGTTGCTGGAAGCCATGGCCGAGCAGCAGGTCACCCTGGACGGGCAGACGCACCCGCTGCCGGACCCCTTCTTCGTCATCGCCACACAGAACCCGGTGGACCTGTCAGGCACCTTCCCGCTGCCGGATTCACAGCTGGATCGCTTCCTGCTGCGGCTGGCGATGGGCTATCCCAGCGCCCAGGCCGAGCGCGAGCTGCTGCGTGGCAGCGACCGCCGCGACCTGATCGCGCGGGCCGTGCCGAAGCTGGATGACACCCAGGTGCGCACGTTGCGCGACGCGGTGAACCAGGTGCATGCCAGCGACGCGCTGATCGACTATGTGCAGGCCCTGCTGACCCGCAGCCGCCAGCACGCAGGCGTGCGCGTCGGCCTGTCGCCGCGTGCCGGCCTGGCGCTGCTGCGTGCAGCCAGAGCACATGCACTGCTGCTGGGTCGCGCGCATGTGGTGCCGGAGGACGTGCAGACGCTGTTCGTCGCCGTGGCCGGCCACCGGTTGGTGGCGGAAGCCGAATCCAGTTCGGGGCCGGCATTGGCACGCGCGATCCTGCAGACCGTCGCGGTGGATTGAACGTGGCCACACGCTGGGCACGCATGCAGCTGCTGGCTCGGCCGCGCAGGCCCGAAGCCTTGCCGAAACGACTGGATCGCCATCGCATCTATGTGCTGCCCACCCGCTTCGGCCTGTTCGTTGCAATCCTGCTGGCAGCCATGCTGCTGGGCGCGCTGAACTACAACAACAATCCCGCCCTGCTGCTGGCCCTGCTGCTGGCGGCAGCGGCAATCGCCAGTGCCATTGCCGCGCATCTCCAGTTGTCCGGCGTACAGATCGACGCGATCTCCGCCGAGCCGGTACCGGCCGGGCAACCCTTGCGCCTGCGCGTGGACCTCTCTCTGCGGGATCCGCGTGCGCGGCACGGCCTTCATCTCCAGCTGGGCGACAGCCAGGCCTGGACCTCGCTGCCTGCACACGGCCGTGGTGAAGTGGAACTGGAGGTTCCCAGCGAACGCCGGGGCTGGCTGGAGCTTCCACGTATCCGTCTGTCCACGACCCAGCCCCTGGGCCTGGTGCGGGCGTGGTCGTGGGTGTGGCCGGAACAACCGCTGCTGGTCTACCCACTGGCCGAAGCCCTGGCGCCTGCACTGCCGGAGAGCGGCAGCGATCCGCTGCATACCCGTGCCCACGCCAGCGGTGAGGAACTGCATCAGCTGCGGCCCTATCGTGCGGGCGATGCGCCACGCAGCATTTCGTGGAAGCACTCGGCACGCCGCGACAGCCTGCTGGTGCGCGAGTACGAAAAACCGGTCGGCATCGAAGTAGTCCTCGACTGGCGCGCATTGGCGCCGCTGGGCCAAGAAGCACGCATCGCTCGATTGGCGCGCTGGGTGGATGTAGCCGAGCGCGAGGGCCGCCGCTACACCCTGTTGCTGCCTGCACACCCGCCGTTCGGGCCCGGACAGGGCGCCAGCCACCACCACCTGTGCCTGCGCGCGCTGGCGCTGATGCCGCATGACTGAGACCCCGGAGCTGCTCGACCGCAACGCCCGCAACTGGACCCTGGCCAGCGCGGCGCTGGCTCTGTTGCCGCTGCTGCTGCAGCTGCCGCCACTGCTGGCGGGCGTGATCGCGCTGGCGGCGATTTTCACCGCCGCCCTGTCGCGGCGGACAGTGCTGCCGATGCCGGTGCGCCTGCTGCTGGTGCTGGCCATGCTCGGCGCCATCGTCTGGCAGATGGGCATGGTGCGCCCAGGACGCGACACCGGTTGCGCGCTGCTGGCCGCGATGCTGGCGATCAAGTCCAGCGAGCTGCGCAGCCTGCGTGATGCCCGCAGTCTGCTCGGCTTTGCGCTGTTCTCGCCCTTTGCAGCATTCCTGCTCGACCAGGGGCCGCTGACAACAGCACTGGCCGCGCTGGCCGGGGTCAGCGCACTGCTCGCCCTGCAACGCCTGGCCCAGGATGAAGGCCATGCTGGCCGCCTGCCGTTGCACGGGCAGCTGCGTGGTGTCGGCCGCCTGCTGGCGATCGGCCTGCCGCTGGCATTGGCCTGCTTCTGGCTGTTCCCGCGCCTTGCCACGCCACTGTGGGGCGTTCCCGAGCGCGCCGTGGGTACACCGGGGCTGTCCGACAGCATGGAACCCGGCCAGTGGCTGGACCTGATGGCCGACGACACCCCGGCGTTGCGCGTGCAGTTCTTCGGTGCCCCACCCGAGCCGGCGCAGCGCTACTGGCGCGGCCCTGTACTGACCGCCTTCGATGGACGGCGCTGGACACGCGAGCCTGCGAGCGCGCGGCGACCTGCTGCGGTGGTTGAAGCCGGTACACAGGGCTGGGATTACCAGATCGACTACGAGCCGACTGACCGCCGCCAGCTTGTGGCGCTGGACCTGCCCAGCGGTGCGCCTGCGGGCAGCATGCTGGATGCGGACATGAGCCTGCGCAGCGAACGCCCGCTGGCCTCGCTCAGCCGCTGGCGATTGCATTCGGCCCCTCCACGGCAGTTCGACAGCACGCTGTCGCCCCTTCTGCGCCGCGCGACGCTGCAGCTGCCGGCCGGCTTCAACCCGCGCACCGCCACCCTGGCCCAGCAATGGCGACAGGACGCCGGCGGTGATGACGAGGCCATCGTGCGCCGCGCGCTGCAGTGGATCACCACGGATTTCTCGTACACGCTGGATACCCCGGCGGCGGGGCGCGACCCGATCGACGAGTTCCTGTTCGGCTACAAGGCCGGCTTCTGTGAACACTTCAGCTCGGCTTTCGTGGTGCTGATGCGCAACGCGGGTGTACCCGCGCGGGTGGTGACCGGTTTCGCCGGCGGCACCCGCAACCGCATCGGCGACTACTGGGTGGTGCGGCGGATGGATGCCCACGCCTGGGCCGAGGTGTGGCTGCCGCAGCGCGGCTGGGTACGGGTAGACCCGACGGCGGCCGTGGCACCGGAACGCATCCTGGACACGCTGGACGACCGCCTGCAGGCCGGCACGGACACACCACTGCGACAGCGGTGGCTGCAGCTGGGCCAGATGGGGGATTGGCTGCGCCGCGGCTGGAACGATCTGGTGCTGTCCTTCGATGCGCGCCGCCAGCAGCAACTGCTCAAGCCTTTCGGGCTGGACGATCTGGGTCCCGGGCAGCTGGTCGCCGGCTTCGTCGTGGCCGCCCTGCTGGCACTGGCGTGGATGGCCTGGCTGCTGGCCCGCGGCGAGCGCGAACGCGACCCGCTGCTGCGCGCCTGGCATCGCCTCGGGCGACGCTACGCCCGCCTCGGCCTGGCCCGAGAACCGCACGAAACCGCACAGCACTGGGCACAGCGGGTTCACCGGCAGCGACCCGACCCGACCCTGCTCGCGCTCAGCCAGCGTTTCGCCGACGCGCGCTACGCTGGAACTTGCAACGACCTCGCCTCATTATTGCGGGACCTGCGCAGGCATCGCCCGACTTCCGGAGCCTCCCCATGAACACCAAGTTCCTCCTCACCGCTGTGGCCACGCTGGCCCTGTCGGCCTGCGCCACGGCCCCGAAGCCGCTGCAGGGACAGTTCAGCCTGGTCTCTCCTCGCGACTCGGTCGCTACCCAGCAGGTCGGCACGCCGGTCCGTTGGGGCGGTCGCATCATCGAAACCAAGCCTGGCCAGGGCGAGACCTGCTTCCAGATCATCTCGCGCCCGCTCAATGGCAGTGGCCGCCCGAACACCACCTCGTCCGATGCCAGCGACGGCCGCTTCATCGCCTGCCGTGCCGGCTTCTACGACCCGGCGGTGTTCGAGGCCGGTCGTGACGTCACCTTCATCGGCAAGATCGACGGCTACCAGAACACCCGCATCGGCGAGTACGACTATCGCCTGCCGAAGCTGGCGGCCGATGTCATCTACCTGTGGCCGGAACAGCGCCAGGTCGATGTGGTGCCCTACCCCTATGGCCCGTGGGGTCCGGGTCCGTGGGGCCCTTACTGGGGCGGCTATGGCCGCTGGGGCTGGTGGTGACCGCCACCGCACAGGCATGACGGAAAGGCCGCCCTCGGGCGGCCTTTTTCATCCACGCATGGCGTGGACAGGGGCTTCAACGCCCAGGCGCACCGAAATGCCCCAGCGGTGCCCCCGCCAGCAGGTGCATATGGATATGGAACACGGTCTGCCCGGCATGCTCACGGCAGTTCATCACGATGCGGTAGCCGTCCTGCGCGAAGCCCTCGCGGCGCGCGTACTCGGCAGCGGCCAGGGCCAGTTTGCCGATCAGGTGCGCCTGCGAGGGCTGCAGGTCATCCAGGGTCGGAATGATCTCGTTCTTCGGGATGAACAGCACATGCACCGGCGCCTGCGGTGCGATGTCCTTGAAGCCCAGCACCTCGTCATCCTCGTAGACGATGGTGGCCGGGATCTCACGACGGATGATCTTGCTGAAAAGGGTTTCGTTGCTCATGGTCGGCCTCGGCGGAGATGTCTCCCGCATTGTAGGCCGCCCACGCCCGGCCACGTCCGGCCGTTGCTCAATCGCGGAATTCGCTGCGCGTACCGAACGCGTGCGACAGCGTGCCACGATCAACGTATTCGAGCTCGCCGCCCAGCGGCAGGCCCTGCGCCAGGCGGCTGGGCTGTACCTTGCGTGCGCGCGCCAGCTGCGCCAGGTAATGCGCGGTGGCCTCGCCCTCGACAGTGGCGCTGGTGGCGATGATCAGCTCCTGCACCTCGCCTTCGGCCAGCCGTCGCTCCAGCTGCTCCAGGCCCAGTTCGCGCGGGCCGACGCCATCGAGCGGCGACAGTCGCCCCTGCAGCACGAAGTAGACACCGCGGAAGCCGGTGGCGTTTTCGATGGCCAGGCGGTCGGCCGGCGATTCGACTACGCACAGCTGGCTGCGCTCGCGGCTGCCGTTGGCACAGGTCGGGCACAGCTCGGTTTCGCTGAAATCGCGGCACTGCGCACAGTGGCCGATGCGCTCCACCGCCAGCGCCAGTATCTGGGCCAGGCGCTGGCCACCTTCGCGCTCGCGCTCTAGCAGGTGGTAGGCCATGCGCTGCGCCGTCTTCTGGCCCACGCCAGGCAGCACCCGCAGCGCGTCGATCAATTGTTCAAGCAGGGGTGCGGACACGGCGGTGTGCTTTGATGGCGTCGAGCAAGCTCGACAGCTACGTGTAGAGTCGAGCCATGCTCGACTGAGGGTTGCAGCGGGCGCCTGCAGCAGCAGGCGCCCCGCCAAGAATCAGAACGGCAGCTTCATGCCCGGCGGCAACTGCATGCCAGCGGTGGCCGAACCCATCTTCGACTTCGACTCGGCATCGATCTTGTTCGAAGCATCGTTGAAGGCGGCGGCGATCAGGTCTTCCAGCATCTCCGGGTCGCTGGTCAGCGACGGGTCGATGCGCACCTTGCGGCATTCCTTGGCGCCGGTCAGGGTCACGCTGACCATGCCGCCACCGGCACTGCCGGTCACTTCGATCCTTGCGATTTCTTCCTGGGCCTTCTGCAGGTTCTCCTGCATCTTCTGGGCCTGCTGCATCAGTTGGGCGATGTTGCCGCGCATAGTCTCTTACTCGTCAAAAGAACGGATGGAATCGGAAACAACCCGGGCACCGTGCTGCTGGATCAGCACCTGTACCTCCGGATCGTCCATGAAAACAGCCTCTGCCACCTGCTGCCGCTCACTACGCTGGCGGTCGGCACGCTGATGCAGGGTCTCGGCCGGAACGTGCTCGATCTCCACGGTCTCGACCACGATCTTCGGGGCCTGGCCAAGGGCTTTCTCCAGCATCTCGCCCAGGGCGGCCAGCGCACGCTCAGAGCGCAGGTACTCAAATCCGGGCGAAAGGCCCAGTTTCAAGGTCCCGTGCTGGCAACTGATGAAGGCAGCGTTGGCCGCCAGCTGCCGCGACGGGCCGCTGAGGCCGCTGTTGGCAACCAGATCCAGCCAGTCCTCGGCCGTGGCCAGGTCGCTGACACCTTCCAGCGGCGCGGTCCCCTGCACTGGCGCGGGCTCGGCCGGCGCGATGGCAATGCCTTCAGTGCGGAACGGGCGCTCGGGCGGTGCAGGCTCGCTGGGAGCCACGACGGGAGCCGGCGGCTCATGCCAGGGCGCGACCATGGCGGCGTCTGGCCCCGCCATCTCGGCCGCCAGCGCCTCGTCACGCGCCTCGGTTTCGTCGGTGGCCCACGGCGGCAGGTCGTCGCCCGCTTCCGCTTCAGCAGCCGGTGGAGCGGCCTCGGCCTTCATCGGCGGCGGCTGCACAGGCTCTTCCACCGGAACCGGCTCGGGCTCCGGCGTCGGGTCCGGTTCGGGTTGCGGGGCCGGCTCGGGTTCGGGTTCAGGTTCGCGCGGCGCGGCCTGCACCGGAGCGGCCACCTGCGCCACCACGGCCGGGCTTGCCGAAGCGGCGGCAGTCGCCGGCATCGCTTCGTGGGTACCCGCACCGGTGCCACCACCGGCCGCATTGCCACCCGGCGCATTGCCTGCACCATCCACCGACTTCGGTACCGGCGGGACTGCTACGGCCGGGCGGAATGCCAGCATCCGCAGCACGGCCATTTCGAAACCTGCGCGCGGGCTCGGCGCCAACGGCAGGTCGCGGCGGCCATTCAGCGCCATCTGGTACCAGAGCTGCACCACTTCCGGGCGCAGGCGCTCGGCGAATGCGACGGCGTCCAGGCCTTCGGCAGCGGCCGCACCCGGTACCAGCTGCTGCACCTGGATGCGGTGCAGGCCTTCGGCCAGCGCTTCCAGCACGCCACTCCAGTCCGGTGAGAATTCGGCCAGCGCGGCCACCACCTGCAGCAGGCGCGGCCCATCGCCCTCGGCCAGCGCATCGAGCATCGCCGCCACCTGGGTGCGATCGACCGTGCCCAGCATGGTGCGCACCACGTCCTCGCGCAGCGCGCCGCCGGCATAGGCGATCGCCTGGTCCAGCAGCGACAGGCCGTCGCGCAGGCTGCCGTCAGCGGCCTTGGCCAGCTGTACGATGGCACTGCCGTCTGCCTCGATCTCTTCTGCCGCCAGGATGCGCGTCATCTGGCCCTGGATCTGATCCTCGTCCAGGCGCTTGAGGTTGAACTGCAGGCAGCGGCTGAGCACGGTGACCGGCAGCTTCTGCGGGTCGGTGGTGGCCAGCAGGAACTTCACGTGCTCCGGCGGTTCTTCCAGCGTCTTCAGCAGCGCATTGAACGCCGCCTTGGACAGCATGTGCACTTCGTCGATCAGGTAGACCTTGTACTTGCCGCGCGACGGCATGTACTGCGCGTTCTCGATCACCTCGCGCACGTCATCCACGCCGGTGTTGGACGCGGCATCGATTTCCAGCAGGTCGATGTAGCGGCCGGCGTCGATGTCCAGGCAGGCCGCGCACTGGCCGCACGGGTCGGCGCTGGTGCCCTGCTCGCAGTTCAGCGACTTGGCGAAGATGCGCGCGATGGTGGTCTTGCCCACGCCGCGGGTACCGGTGAACAGGAACGCGTGGTGGACACGGCCGCTGTCCAACGCGTTGCTGAGCGCACGGACCACGTGTTCCTGGCCCACCAGCTCGGCAAAACGCTTCGGACGCCACTTGCGGGCAAGGACGAGGTAGGACATCAGGCCACCGTTTTCCATCGGATGTTCCATTGTGCCATGCCTGTCCAGCCCCCTCGCCAACAATGCGCCCGGATGCGTCCGTGATCTGGGCGCTTGTGTCCGGCCGCGCCGCCCGCTAGAATCTGCGCCCCTGCTGAGGCGTTTGCCGGTGGCAGGGATCCGGAGAGGTGTCCGAGTGGTTGAAGGAGCACGCCTGGAAAGTGTGTAAGCGTCTAAACCGCGCTTCGGGGGTTCGAATCCCCCTCTCTCCGCCAGATAAATGAAGAAGCCGCCCAGTGGGCGGCTTTTTTATTTTGGCTGGCGGCAATCGCCGCAGGCACTACCGGACTGAACAGGCGCTGCCGCCGTGGCCGGTCCAACGGCCCGCCCGCCGACGGCGCGCGATCGGCCGCGAGTCATCTGCGCCGGAGCAGTCCCCGCACGCAGGCGCCGACGAACGCCAGCCCCAGCAGCACCCACACGACCGTCATTCCCCACAACGCACCGAACGTATCCAGGACCGGCTCCAGCCGCAGTCGCGCCGGGTCGTACAGCACGCGTACCGGCTGCCTAGGCTCATAGCCGAAAATCATGCCGCCCTGCGGGTACGAGATGCGTTGGCCGGTCGCGGTGGTGAACGCGACCTGCGGATGCGATCCGCCGGCGTTCAGGCGCTCGACCTGGCCATCAACGGCCTGCGCGACCTCCAGGAACTCAAGACGATGCGTCACCTCGAGGGCGGCCACGGCAAGGCTCAACAGGCCCACCGCGCCAAACAGCAGACCACGCATGAGCTGGGCAGTCCGGGAAAGAGAAGGGTCGGGCGTCACTGGGCAGCTCCGTTGCAGGCAGGAAGACGAATGGGGCCGGCGGATCCTGCCGCGCGGTCAGTCCCATGTGTCGAAAGCATAGCCCGGAAGCCGCCGCGCCCCGCTGCACGTCATCGCGGCCGCATGCGCCTCGCCATTGCCCGCGAACGACGCACCCGCCTGGTACAGGCGCCTGCGTCCCGAGCACGGTCATTCGAGTGGGAAAAGTCACCTGGAAAAGGATCGGCATCGCTCCATGTACCCTGGAACGCTTCGCCCCCTCCCAACGTCTGGACGGTTGAAATGCAGTCGGGCAACTCCATGGCATTTCCCATGAACCTCCGCCTCTACCGCCCCGCCGACGCCAGCGCCTGCCTGTCGATGTTCGACAGCAACGTGCCCACCTATTTCGCGCCCGAAGAGCGCAGCGACTTTGAACGCTTCCTGCGCGAGCAGGCCATGGACTGTGCATTCCAGGTGATCGAGCGCGATGGCAGAATCGTGGCCTGTGGCGGCCTGTCGCGACGCGGCGACGGCAGTGCCGGCTTCTGCTGGGGCATGGTGCAGCGCGCGCTGCACCGGCAGGGACTGGGCCGCGAACTGGCGCTGGCACGCCTGCGCCAGGCCGAAGCGGATCCGTCGATCAAGCGCATCACGCTCAGTACCAGCCAGCACACCCAGGGCTTCTATGCCGGGCTGGGCTTCCAGGTGACGCGGATCGCGTCCAATGGCCACGGCGCCGGGATCGACGCCGTGGAGATGGAGCGGGGGGTCTAGCCCTCCGCCCCGCCCCGGATCCACGCAAGCCTGGATCCAACATCGCCGCACTTCCCTCAGAAGCCCACGCGCAGGTTGATCTGCCCACCCACGTCGCGGCGGCCATCGCCATGCTGGCCCTGCACGAACATCGACAGCTGGCTGTTGCGGCCGAGGCCGACCGCCACGCCCAGCTGGCTGACCAGCGCATTGCGCGCCATCACCGCACTGTAGACATCGAAGGCATTGCCGCCCACCGCGAAGCGATTGCGGCTGGCCACATCGGTGTCACCCGAGGCGTGCTGCCAGCCGAGGCCGACCGTCAGCTGTGCCGGGAAGCGCTCGCCGCTGCCCACGTCCCAGCGCCCACGCACGCCCACGGTGCTGACATTGAGCGTGTCCTTGCCGCCTTCCAGCGCCAGCGCAGCAGTGCCGCCCTGCTCCACTGCGCGATCGCTGTCGACCCAGTGCTTGGTGAACTGCACGTACGGCTGCAGCTGGGTCCTGCCATGGGACCAGGTCCAGCTGCCCTCCACCTGCGCGATGGTCACATCCGAGTCCTGGCGGCTGTACAGGGTCTGGCCCAGCAGCGGCACCTCACGCGTGGTGCGCGTGCGGTAGTCGCCGCGCGATACGCTGCCACCGACCGCGAAACCGTTGTTCCACTGGCCCTGTGCATACAGGCCGAACGTGTGGCCACGCAGGCGGGCCCGCGAACTGCGATCGTACAGGCGCGTATCCAGCCGCTCGTTGCCTGCGGCCGCACCCAGCACCACGTGCTCGCCCAGCTGCCAGTCCACGCCCGCCATCAGCGCATTGCGGTTGGAGCGGATGTCATCGCCGTTGCCGTCACCGTCCTGGCGGAACACCTTGCCACTCCCGGCCAGCCAGGCCGAGGCTCGCTCACCACGCACGGTCGGCAGCTCACTGCCCAGGCGCTGGCGGATACCCTCCTCCAGGTAGTTGTCGTACAGCAGCACCGCGCGGCTGGCCGCATGCACTTCACCCGAAAGCTGGTCGAACGCCGCGCGCGCAGTGCCCGCGTCATACATCAGCAGGGTGTTGTACAGGCCCAGCGCCGGGCCGCTCTGCGGCAGGCTGTCCAGCGCTGCGGCAGTGTTGTACTGGTTGCGCGTCGTCGCTGCGGTGGTGAATGCTGCGGTCTGCGCCACGTCTATCTGCAGGTTGGCGGTGTTGGCGGTATAGACCGGCGTGATCGTCAGGAAGGCCGACGGCGAGGTTGCCGAAGCGAACTGCCCGCTCACGCCACCACCTGCATTGACCACCGTGTACTGCTGGCCCTGCTGGTAGCTGGTGCTCGGCGAAATGGTGTTCACCCGCACCGTGCTGCCACCCACGTTTGCACTACCGCCCACCTGCACCGTGTCGCTGCCGGTGGCACCCAGGTCGATGCCCAGCGTGCTGCCCGGCGACAGGGTCAGATTGCCGCCCACCGTAATGGTGCCGGCGCCATTGCCCGCACCGCCGCTGTTGCCTGGACCATTGCCCGGCGAGAGCACGCCGCCGCTGGACACCGTCACGCCACCGCCGGCCCCCCCGATGGTGCCGGTTCCGGACAGCGTGGTGCCGCTGCCGATCGTCCACTGGCCACCGATATTGCCGGTGACATTCAGGCCACCGCCGGTGACCTGGCCGGTGCCGCTGAAGCCGCCGCTGTTGCCGCCCAGGTTCAGGCCGCCCGGGCCTGCCTGCACGATGCTGCCACCACCGCTGATGGTGCCGCCCAGCGTGGTGGTGCCGCCGGTGTTGATGACCAGGCCACCATTGTTGGTGATATTGCCGGTGATCGAGCCGCTGGCGCCGCCATTGCCGACCTGCACGGTGCCGCCGGCATTGATGGTGGTGCCGCCGGTGTAGGTGTTGTTGCCGGTCAGGGTGACCGTTCCGGTGCCGGCCTGGGTCAGGCCACCGTTGCCGCTGATGGTGCCGCCCACCGTGGTGTTGCCGCCGACGTTGAACACCAGGCTGCCGTTGTTGGCAACGTTGCCGGTGATCGCACCGCTCGCGCCACCGTTGCCGACCTGCAGCGTGCCGCCGGTGTTGATGGTGGTGCCGCCGGTATAGGTGTTGTTACCGGTCAGGACCACGGTGCCGGTGCCGGCCTGGGTCAGGCCGCCGCTGCCGCTGATGGCACCGCCGACGGTGGTGTTGCCACCCACGTTGAACACCAGGCTGCCGTTGTTGACGACGCTGCCGCCGATGGCACCGGTCGCCCCGCCATTGCCGACCTGCAGGGTGCCACCGGCATTGATGGTGGTCTGGCCGGTATAGGTGTTGTTGCCGTTCAGGGTCAGCGTGCCGCTGCCGGCCTGGGTCAGGCCGCCACTGCCACTGATGGTGCCATTCAGCGTGGTATTGCCCGCCACATTGGAGAGCAGCGTGCCATTGTTGGTGACGTCGCCGACGATCGAGCCCGTCGCACCGCCGTTGCCCAGCTGCAGCGTACCGCCGGCGTTGATGGTGGTACCGCCGGTATAGGTGTTGGTACCGGTCAGCAGCAACGTCCCGCTGCCGGCCTGGGTCAGGCCGCCGCTGCCGCTGATGGTGCCGCCCAGCGCGGTGTTGCCGCCCACGTTGGAGATCAACGCGCCATCGTTGGTGATGTCGCCAGCGATGGAGCCGGTTGCCCCGCCGTTGCCGACCTGCAGCGTGCCACCGGCATTGATGGTGGTGCCGCCGGTGTAGGTGTTGTTGCCAACCAGGGTCAACACGCCAGCGCCGGCCTGGATCAGCGTGCCACTGCCACTGATCGCGCCATCGACTGTGGTGTTGCCACCGACGTTGAACACCAGGCTGCCGTTGTTGGCAACGTTGCCGGTGATCGCGCCGGTCGCACCGCCATTGCCCACCTGCAGCGTGCCACCGGCATTGATGGTGGTGCCGCCGGTATAGGTGTTGTTGCCGGTCAGGGTCAGCGTGCCGCTGCCGGCCTGGGTCAGGCCACCGGCGCCGCTGATGGTGCCGCCCAGCGTGGTGTTGCCGGCCACGTTGGATACCAGCGCACCGTTGTTGGTGATGTCACCCACGATCGCGCCGGTTGCACCGCCGTTGCCCACCTGCAATGTGCCACCGGCATTGATGGTGGTACCGCCTGTGTAGGTGTTGTTGCCGGTCAGCACCAGCGTACCGCTGCCGGCCTGGGTCAGGCTGCCACTGCCGCTGACCACACCGCCCACGGTTGCCGTGGTGCCGAGGTTGTAGACCAGGCTGCCGTCGTTGGTGATGTCGCCCAGCACCGAGCCGGTGCTGCCACCGTTGCCGATCTGCAGCGTGCTGCCACCGTTGATGGTGGTGCCACCGGTGTAGGTGTTGTCACCGCTCAGGGTCAGCGTGCCGGTACCACTCTGCACCAGGCCACCGGTGCCGCCGATCACGCCGGCGAACGTGGTGCTGGCGTTGTTGCCGCCGGTGGTCAGCGTTGCACCGCCCAGCGCCACCGTACTGCCGGTAACACCAGCCAGGCCACCGATGCTCTGGTTGCCACCGGCACTGATGTCCAGCGTACCGGTGCCGGCCAGGTTCACCGTGCTGGCGTCGGACAGGCTGCCGCCCGCGCCCACCGCCAGCGTGCCGCTGTTGATGGTGGTGGTGCCGGTGTAGCTGCTGGCGCCGGCCAGGGTCAGCGTGGCCGCACCGTCCTTGGTCAGGCCGCCTGCACCGGAGACCGCACCGGCCAGCGTCAGGTCGTTGTTGCCCAGCACATCAAGCGTGGCACCGGCGCCGAGTGCAACGTTGTTGGCCAGGGTCACCGCCGCGTTGGCATCCAGCGAACCGTTCCCGGCCACGTTCAACGCACCCGTACCGAGCGCGGCATTGTTGCCGACCACCAGCCCGCCGGCATTGAGGGTGACGCCGCCGCTGAAGGTGTTCGCACCGCCCAGCGTCTGCACGCCAGCGCCGTCCTTGATCAGCGCTCCCGTGCCGCCGATGGTGCCGTCGAACGTGGTGTTGCCGACGCCGCCGAGAGTCAGCGTGTTGCCACCCAGCGCCACACTCGAACCCGCCACGCCCGCCAGCGAGCCGATGCTCTGGTTGCCGCCTGCGGAGATATCGAACGCGGTACCCGCATTGGCGAGGGTGACCGCACCGGTCGCCGCCAAGCTGCCGCCGGCACCGATCGCCAGCGTGCCGGCACTGATGGTGGTGCCGCCGGTGAAGGTGTTGGTACCGGTCAGGGTTTCGGTGCCGGTGCCTTCCTTGATCAGGCCGCCGGTGCCGGCAATCGAACCACCGAACGTGCCGTTGCTGGCATCACCGATGGTCAGCGTGTTCGCGCCCAGATTCACCGTACCGTTGCCGATCAGCGTGCCGAACACCTGCGTACCCGCACCGGCCGACAGATCGAAGGTCGCGCCGGTGGCCAGGTTGACGGTGCCACTGGCAAGCAGGCTCGCGCCCGCGCCCAGCGCCAGCGTACCGGCGTTGATGTTGGTGCCACCGGAATAGGTGTTGGTGCCGTTCAAGGTCAGTGTGGCCAGGCCCTCCTTGGTGAGGAACCCGGTGCCGCTGAGATTGCCGTTGAGTGTCAGATCGTTGCTGCCCAGCACGGTCAGGCCGGCATTGAGAACGAAGTTGTTGCCCAGCGTGATCGCGCTGTTGGAATCGAGCGAGGCATTGCCACCCACGGTCACCGTACCCGTGCCAAGCGCGGAATTGTTGCCGACCACCAGGCCACCGGCGTTGAGCGTGACGCCACCGCTGAAGGCATTGGCACCATTCAGCGTCTGCACGCCGGCGCCGTTCTTGATCAGGCCGCCACTGCCGCTGATCACGCCGTTGTAGGTGCTGTCGGCGACGCCGCCGAGGGTCAGCGCGTTGCCGCCCAGCGCCACTGTGCTGCCGGCCACGCCGGCCAGCGAACCAATGCTCTGGCTGCCACCGCCGGAGATGTCCAGCGTGCCGGCACCGGCCAGATTCACCGCGCCGGTGGACGCCAGGCTGCCTCCGGCACCGATGGCCAGCGTGCCGTTGTTGATGGTGGTGCCGCCGGAATAGGTGTTGGCACCGGTCAGGGTCACCGTGGCTGCGCCGTCCTTCACCAGACCACCGGCACCGCTGATGATGCCGTCCAGGGTCAGCCCATTGCTGCCGAGCAGGGTGAGGTTGTTGCCGGCAGAGAGGTTGATGGCGTTGCCGAGGGTGACTGCCAGGCTGCTGTCCAGCGTCGCGTCGGCCCCCACGTCCAGCGCCCCCGTACCCAGCGCGCTGTTGTTGCCGACCACCAGGCCGCCACCGTTCAAGGCCAGACCACCACTGAACAGGTTGGCGCCGCCCAGGGTGAGGATACCCACGCCGTTCTTGACCAGCGCACCGGTGCCGGAAATCGAACCGTCGAAGGTGCTGCTGTCGGCGCCGCCGAGGATCAGCGAGTTGGCGCCGAGGCTGACCAGGGAGCCGGTCACGCCAGACAGTGAACCAATCGTCTGGTTGGCACCGGAACCCGAAATGTCGAAGCCCGCGCCGGCGGCGGCGACGTTCACCGCTCCGGACGAGGACAGACTGCCGCCGAGACCGATCGCCAGCGTGCCGCCGTTGATGGTGGTGCCGCCGGTGTAGGTATTGGTGCCGGTCAGTGTCTCGATACCGCTACCGACCTTGGTCAGGCTACCGGTGCCGGCGATCGAACCGCTGAAGGTGCCGTTGGCGGCGCTGCCCACTTCGATGTTGTTGGCGCCCAGGTTGACCGTGCCGTTGCCAACCAGCGTGCCGAACACCTGCGTGCCGTTGCCGGCCGACAGGTCCAGCGTGGCGCCGGTGGCGAGATTGACGGTGCCGCTTGCGGCCAGGCTGGCCCCGGCGCCGAGTGCCAGCGTGCCGGCGTTGACGTTGGTACCGCCGGTGTAGGTGTTGGCGCCGTTCAAGGTCAGCATCGCAGTGCCGTTCTTGGTCAGGCTGCCGGCACCGGAGAGCACACCGTTGAGGGTAAGCGCGCTGGTGCCCAGCACCGTCAGCCCGGCGTTGAGCACCACGTTGTTGGCCAGCGTCGCCAGCGCGGTGGTATCCAGCGTGGTCGCCCCACCGACGGTGAGCACGCCGGTACCCAGCGCGGCATCATTGCCGAGCACCAGGCCGCCGGCATCGAGCGAGACGCCGCCGCCGAAGGTATTGGCACCGGACAGGGTCTGCACCCCGGCGCCGACCTTCACCAGCCCGCCACCACCACTGATCACGCCATCGAAGGCCCCGTTGGTCGCGGTGCCGAATGTCAGCGAATTGCCCCCCAGCGCCAGTGTGGTTCCGAGCACGCCGTTGAGCGCACCGATGGTCTGGTTGCCGGTCGCGCCGGAGATATCGAAGCCCGCGCCGGCATTACCGAGCGTGAGGTCGCCAGCGGCAGCCAGACTGCCCCCCACGCCCAGCGCCAGCGTGCCGGCGTTGATGGTGGTGCCACCGCTGTAAGTGTTGGCGCCGTCCAGTGTCAGCGTGGCGGTGCCGTTCTTGATCAGGCTGCCATTGCCGGACACGATGCCGCCCAGGGTCAGCGCATTGCTGCCCGCTACGGTCAGCGCCACGCCCGAGCCAAGGTTCACCGCGTTGCCCAGCGTCACCGCGGTGCCGGCATCCAGCGAAGCACTGTTGTTCACCGCCAGCGTGCCGGAACCCAGCGCCCCGTTGGCGCCCACCACCAGGCTGCCGCCGTTCAAGGTCAGGCCGCCATCGAACGTGTTGGTGTTGTTGAGCGTCAGCAGACCCGTACCGTTCTTGACCAGGCTGCCGTTGCCAGCCACCACGCCGCCGAGGGTGACATCATTGGTGCCGCCCAGCGTCAGTTGCGTACCGGCACCAAAGTTCACCGCGTTGGCCAGGTTCAGCGCCACGGTACTGTCCAGCGTGGTGGTGCCACCGATGCCCAGCGGACCCGTGCCGAGCGCACTGGCGTCGCCGAGAATCAGGCCGCCCGCGTTGAGCGCAAGGCCACCGCTGAACGTGTTGGCGCCGGACAGCGTCTGCACGCCCGTACCGGTCTTGATCAGGCCACCGGTACCGTCGATCACGCCGGCAAAACTGCCATCGGCGGCACCGCCGAAGGTGAGTGACTGCGCGCCAAGCAGCAGCTGGCTGCCTGCCACGCCGTTCAGCGCGCCGATGGTCTGCGCTGCACCCGCTGCGGAGATGTCCAGTGCCGCACCGGCGCCCGCAAGATCCACTGCACCGGTTGCGGCAAGACTGCCGCCCGCTCCCAGCGCCAGCGTGCCTGCGTTGATGGTCGTGCCACCGTTGTAGGTATTGGCGCCAGACAACGTCAGCCGCGCCGTACCGTCCTTGATCAGCCCGCCAACACCGAATACCGGGCCGGCGAGCGTCAGGTCATTGCTGCCCAGCACCGTGAGGTTGGCGCCGGCGGCGAGGCCTATGTTGTTGGTCACGGTGAGCGCCGATGCTGCATCCAGCGAAGCGTTGCCGACCACGTCCAGCTGGCCGGTACCCAATGCCTGCGCATTGCCCAGCTGCAGCAGGCCCGCGTTGAGGCCAACACCCCCGCTGAAGGTGTTGGCTCCGTTCAACGCCAGTGTCGCCGCACCGTTCTTGACCAGGCCGCCAGTGCCGCTGATGACACCGCCCAGCGACACGTCCTGGCTGCCCAGCAGATCCAGCACCGCGCCTGCACCGAGGTTGACGTCGTTGGCGAGATTCAGGGCCACCGAACTGTCCAGCGTGGTATCGGTCCCCACCGACAATGCACCGGTGCCCAGCGCGCCGGCATTGCCCAGCAGCAGGCCGCCGCCGTTGACGGTCAGCCCCCCACCGAAGCTGTTGGCGCCATTGAGGGTCAAGGTGGTGGCACCGTTCTTCACCAGCCTGCCCGCACCGGACACCACCCCACCCAGCGTGATCGCCTGCGAACCCGGCAGCGACAACGCGGCGCCTGCACCCAGTGCCACGTTGTTGCTCAGGTTCAGCGGCGCACTGCCGTCGAGCGAGACGTTGCCACCGATGCCCAGTGTCCCCGTACCGAGCGCGCCGCTGTTGCCCAGCAGCAGGCTGCCCGCGTTTGCGTTCAGTCCACCGCTGAAGGTGTTGGTTCCGTTCAAGGTCAGTGTCGAGGCGCCGTTCTTGACCAGGCTGCCGGTGCCCGTGATGTTGCCGACCAGGGCCAGGTTCTGGCTACCCGGCAGGGTCAGGGCCGCGCCGAGGTTGATCGCACTGCCCAGGTTCAACGCTGCCGTGGCATCCAGCGACCCGTTGCCACTGACCGTCAGCGCGCCGCTTCCCAGCGCACCGGCGTTGCCCAGCACCAGCCCACCGGCCGCAAGATTCACCCCACCGCTGAAGGTATTGGCACCGGTCAGCGTCTGCACGCCGGTACCCTGCTTGATCAGCCCACCGGTGCCGCCGATCACGCCGGCGAAGGTCTGGTTGGTGGCATCACCGAAGGTGAGCGTGCTGCTGCCCAGCGTCACCGTGCTGCCGGCAATACCGGACAGCGCGCCGATGGTCTGGTTGCCGCCGAGCGAGATGTCCAGGTCCGCGCCAACGCCGGTCAGGCTGACCGCACCGCCGGCGGCCAGGCTTCCGCCGCTGCCCACCGCAACCTTGCCGGCATTGATCGCCAGGCCGCCGATGAAGGTATTTGCGCCACCCAGCGTAAGCGTGGCCGCACCGTTCTTGACCAGGCTGCCGGTGCCACCGATGGCGCCGCCCAGCGTCAATGCATTGCTGCCCAGTACATTCAGCAGGCCACCTGCGCCGAGGTTGATGCCGTTGCCCACGCTCAGCGCCGCGCTGGCATCGAGCGTTGTCGGACCGCCGACATTCAGCGCGCCGGTTCCGAGCGCGCCGGCATTGCCCAGGACCAAGCCACCGGCATTGAGCGCCAGCCCACCACCAAAGGTATTTGCACCGTTGAGCGTCAGCGTGGTCGCACCACTCTTGACCAGGCTGCCGGTGCCACCGATCACGCCGTTGAACGTCAACGCCTGGTTGCCGAGCAGATTGAGGCTGGCACCCGAACCGAGGTTGACCGCGTTGCCCAGTGCAAGCGCCCCCGTGGTTCCATCGAGCGTCACGTCGCCGCCGACACTGAGCGCACCGCTGCCCAGCGCAGCAGCATTGCCCAGCAGCAGGCCGCCGCCGTTGAGTGCCACGCCGCCACTGAGGTTGTTCACGCCCGACAAGGTCTGCACGCCGGTGCCCAGCTTGACCAGGCCACCCGTGCCTGCGGCGAACGTGCCGCTGTAGCTGGTATCGCCCAGCCCCGCGAGGGTGAGCGTGTGGCTGCCTAGGTTGACCGAACCGCCGAGGCCCGCCAGCGAACCAATGGTCTGGTTGGCGGCCGCCGAAAGATCCAGGCTGGTGCCGACGCCCAGCGTGATCGCGCCGGTGGGCGACAGGCTACCGCCCGCGCCCAAGGCCAACGCGCCCCCGGCCAGGTTGAAGCTGCCGCTCAGCGAATTGGCACCGTTCAGGGTCAGCGTGCCCGCACCGTTCTTGGTCACGTTGCCGGCACCGGAAATCGAGCCACTCAATGTCAGCGCATTGCTGCCCAGCAGGTTCAGCGAGCCCCCGCCATTGACCACCAGGTTGTTGCCCAGGTTGAAGCCCGCCGTCGTGTCCAGCGAGGCGCTGCCACCGACGGTCAGATTGCCGCTGCCGAGTGCACCGGCATTGCCCAGCAGCAGGCCGCCGGCATTGAGGTTGACGCCACCGGAGAACAGGTTTGCGCCGCCGAGAGTAACGATGCCGGTGTTGTTGACCGTCAGTCCGCCAGCACCTGAAAGCACGCCATTCAAGCCGAACGCATTGGTCCCGGCCAGGGATAGATTGCCGCCGAGGCTGAAAGCGTTGGCCAGATTCAGACCGGCCGTGGAGGATGCGATGGCACCGCCGTTGGCGGTGAACAGCCCTGTGCCGAAGGAACCGGCATTGTTGAAATTGACCAAGCCATCATTGAGCGTGGTCGCACCTGCACCCGCCCACGCACCCTGCAGGTTCCAGGTGCCGCTGTTGACGGTGAGCTTCTGGAAATTGCGGTACTGGTTCCAGCCCAGCGTGGTCACCGCTCCGCCGGTGCCGGCCCCCGGACCGCTGACGACGTTCTGCAACACCAGCGTGTTGTTGGCCGCACCACTGCCGGTGCCGGCGTCGACCGATCCCGCAGCCGCAACCTTCACCCCGGTGACACCGGTAATCACGCCTGCAAGAGCGCTGCCGCCGCCGCTCACAACGCTGGAACCCGACACTGCGGTGAAGGTGTTGCCGCCGGTTGAATCACCCAGGTGAACGCTGCCACTGACCGCCCCCGCATTGAGGAACGTATTACCGCCAGAAGCGCCCAGACCGACACGCCCGTCGATGGTGCCGGTGTTGGTCACATTGGCTGCCGCACCACCGTACGTCACCACGGTAGTCGCGTCGGAAACGCTGCCTGCGCCGATCAACGACGTGCTGATCAGGCCGGCGTTGTTGATGGTGGTGGTGCCGTTGACATTCTGTGCCACCAGCGCCTGTCCACCGAAGCCCAGCAGCGTTGCGATGTTGACGACACCCTTGATCTGTCCGCTGGCATTGTTGTTGACGACGATCGCGCTGTTGTTGGCAGAAGCATTGCCGATGACCAGGCCGGGCGAGGCGAGGATGATCGAGCTCGGATCGATCGTGCCATTGTTGTTGACCGTCACGTTGTCGCCGGTCAGCGTTGCTGCGTTGCCGCCACCTACGATCGGCGGCGTACGCAGCAATGCACCCGCGTCGATGTTCAGCGTGAGGCCGTTGGTCGCGTTGGAGTAGTTGTTGATGTTGGTGGTGCTGTCGCAGTTTACGGTTGTGGTGCCCGTGCACGCTGCGAATGCCGGTCCGCTGGCCAGTGTGGCGGCCAAAGCCGCCGCCAGCTGGTGCGCCCGCAATCGCGGCACCCGCCCTGCGCTGACCGCGCTTCCGCCGGGATTGCGGGCGATCTCCGAAGCAACCTGCATTACCCCAAGGGCACGATTGAAAACCAGACGGTAAATGCGGTTCATCGGTAAATCTCCATGAAAAGACCGGATGGCACAGCTGGCAGGTTTTTTGGAGACAATGCGGCCCACCCCGGCTCCCGATGCGGGAACAAGGTTCGAGGGCATTAACTCCTGAGAATCTTCACATCTTCACGCGGTCGCACCCGGTGACAGGTACGACAGCGTGTCCCTCAAGGCGAAAACTCCCCGGTTTCGCCCGACGAATGGCGGCACTGTGCGACCGTCGGTGCCAGCGGCATGTGAATCACGCTCGTTATTTTCATGACGTACGTCAAATAAAACGGGCGGACAAAATGGTCTTGCCGAAAATGCATATACCTTCCGAAAGCGGAGATTCCTTTCCCCGCCTTAAGTAAATCATTCAGCTGCTCGAGAGTTTCATCAGCACCAGGCCGGAAACGATCAGCACCGCTGCACCGATCCGCATCGGGCTGACCTGCTCGCCCAGGAACACGATGCCGACCACGAATGCACCGACCGCGCCGATGCCGGTCCAGATTGTGTAGGCAGTGCCCAGCGGCAGGCTGCGCATGGCTACTGCAAGCAGCCAGAAGCTGGCGATCATGCCGATGATCGTGACCACGGTGGGGGTGAGCCTGGTGAAGCCTTCGGACTGCTTCATGGACACGGCCCAGACGATTTCCAGCAGGCCGGCGAACAACAGATAGATCCAGGCCATGACAGCCCTCCTCTTGGTAGGGCCAGGCCGTCCTGGTCAGTGGTTCCCGATGTGGGGGAGGCCGTTCCTCCTGGCCGGCATTCTAGCAACGCCGGTCGCGCCGGGCCCTTGCCAGCAGACGCGGGTTACAGCCGATTCAGTGCACGAAGCTGGCGTCGATGTACCTGCCTGCGCTATAGTTGCCGTCTGCCATCGGTCAGCCGATGTGCAGTCCGGCTGTGGTCTCCGGCGCGTCGCGCGCTGCTTCCCCTGATCGGTGAACACCGGCCGCCCCTCGGGCGGCCAACGTCTCTATGGTGGCCCCGTCGGCCCCTCGCGACGCTAGGTCGAAAATCCCGCCAGGGCCGGAAGGCAGCAACGGTATCGATCGACGCGGGCGCCGAGGTCAGCCGGCGGGGCCATCGCCTTTTCGGGCGCCCCACGGCCCTGGTAGCCGCCAATCTTGATTGGCGCCCCTCGCCGGGGATGGCCCACCGCTACCGGGCCTGCGGCGTTCCCTGATGGAACACCACGCGCCACCCCTGCGCATGCCGACGCCACAGCGAACTGCGCAGCACCCAGCGTTGCGCCTGGCCATCGACGTGATGGCGGCTGCGGTAGCGCACCTGGGCCAGGTCCCGGGCCAGCAACCACACGGCGTACTGTTCCGATTCAATCAGCACCTGCGCGCGTTCCAACGGGATCTCCAGCAACGCGGCATCACGACCGTAGCATTGTCCGGAACTGCCGATCTCGCTGAAATCCTCGTCCAGCAGGGCCGAAAGGGCCTGGCGGTCACCCCGCACCTGCGGCGCATGCAGCGCGCGTTCCAGCGCCTCCAGTTCGGCGGCCAACGCTGCGTCCGCAGGCTGGCCCACGTCGATCACGCCGGATCCTGCGCCAGTACGTGCGGCGCGGTCGGGCTGGCCAGGGGCACGCACTGCCCCGGCTGCGCAACACGGTGCCCCCGCGTTGCCAGCGCCTGGCCATCGGCCACGCTGGCATAGTGGTAGAGCATCATCCGCGCCCGCAGCTCGGCGCTGTACTCACGCTCCAGATCGTCCACGCCGGTGTGCGACGGATTGCCGTGCAGGCCGCAGTCGTGGGCGATCAGCTCGTTGTCATTGGCGAAGCGGGCCAGCATCTCCGGAATCGGCCGGGTATCGCCGCTCCAGGTCAGCGCGCCCTGCAGGCGCAGGCCATAGGCCGTCTCCGGCCAGTGGTGACGCACTGGGAACACCTCCAGGCGCACTCCCTCGTGCCAGAACGCATCGCCCACCACGATCAGCTGGAAGGCATCCCAGAAGTTCGCGCCGCCCTCGGCCAGCACGTTCGGATAGTCACCGATGCGCTGGTGCAGCAGCGGCACCACCGTGGCCGGCACATACAGGCGCACCTTGCCGCGCCGCTGCGCATTGAAGAAGGTGTCCACGAACAGCCGTTCGAAGCCGGCCACGTGGTCAAGGTGCACATGGGTCACGAACAACGCCTGCGGCATGTGGCCGTAGTGCGCCTTGAACGCGGTCAGCCCTTCACCACCACAATCAATGGTCAGCCACGGACGCCCATCCCGCTCGATCACCGACATCGGCGACCCCAGCTCGACCGCCGACGCATTGCCGACGCCGAGGAAACGCAACGACCAATCCATCAGGTGCCCCGGTTCCAGGCCATGTCATAGGCACGGCGCAGCCGCGCGTAGTCCTTCTGCACATCTTCCACGCTGCGCTCGCCGCGCAACTTGATCAGCGAGCGCAGCAGGCGCTTGAGATTGCGTTCGCGCCAGGCAGTGGCCGGGATGCGGATCACGCCACGGTCGAAGTCGATCAGCCAGCCATGGCCGTTGCCATCGAACAGGATGTTGTGCGCATTGAGGTCGGCATGGTCCAGGCCGGCACGATGGAAGCGGGCGATCAGCCGCCCCGTCTCCTCCCAGGGCGCGCCCCGGCCGGCGACCAGGGCGCGGTCGGCCAGCGAGCGCACGCCCTCGATCCGCTCCATCAGGATCGCGGCCCGGTAGCGCAGGCCCTCGCGCATGTAGAACGCGGCGATCGGCCGTGGCACCGGCAGCTTCTTCTCGCGCAGCGCGCGCATCAGCCGGAATTCGGCGAAGCTGCGGGTCCGCTCCGAACCGCGCCACAGGTACTGGTCGTGGCTGAGCTTCGCGGCCAGGCCGCCCCGCAGGTAGTGCCGCAGCACGCTGGCACCGAACGGCGCATCGACGAACCAGGCGCTGCCGCGGCCGCCCTCGCCCACCGGCCGGGCCCTGCTGCCCCAGTGCTGGGGCGAGAACAGGCCGATGTCGGCTTGCCGCAGCCGCTCGCGGTCGAACAGAATGGCCCCGATGCCGCGACCCTCGCGGCATGGCGTCAGCGCTTCATTGGCGTCGAATGCGACCATTTCATTGAGTCTAACAACACATGGCATCAGCGTCCTCCTCCTTGTGCCTCCTGCGCCTGTCCGCACTCGGCGACGTCACCCACGTGGTGCCCCTGGTGCGCACCCTGCAGGCTGCGCGCCCGGACACGCCGATCCACTGGATCATCGACAAGGTTGGCCACAAGCTGCTTGACGGCCTGCCCGGTGTCACCTTCCATGCCTACGACAAGAAGAGCGGCATGGCTGGGGTCAAGGAACTGCGCAGGCAACTGCCACCGGGGCGCTTCGAGGCGCTTCTGCAGATGCAGGTCGCATTCCGCGCCAACCTGCTGTCAGCCTTCATTCCGGCCGAGCGCCGCATCGGCTACGACCGCAGCCGCTCCAAGGACCTGCACGGGCTCTTCATCAACGAGCGCATTCCTGACCGCCCCGGCATCCATGTACTGGATGCCATCGGCAGCTTCTGCGAACCGCTGGGCCTGCGCCAGACCGAAGTCAGCTGGGATCTGGCCGTGCCGCCCTCCGCCTTCGAGTGGGCCGCCGCTCAGTGGCAGGAAGATGGCCGCCCGGTGCTGATGATCTCGCCCTGCTCCAGCCACGTGCGGCGCAACTGGTATGCGGACCGCTATGCAGCGGTGGCCAACCACGCCGCACAGCGCGGTTGGCGGGTGGTGCTGTGCGGTGGCCGCAGCGAACTGGAGCGCCACATGGCCGATGCGATCCAGGCGCAGCTGCAGACGCCGGCACTGGACCTGGTCGGCAAGGACACGTTGAAGCAGCTGCCTGCCCTGCTGGCCCGCGCCAATCTGGTGATGACCCCGGACTCGGGCCCGATGCACATCGCCAACGCGATGGGCGCCAAAGTGCTGGGCCTGCATGCAGCCAGCAATCCGGACCGCAGTGGCCCGTACTCGGACCGCCGCTACTGCGTGGACCGCTACGATGATGCCGCGCGCAAGTACCTGGCCAAGCAGGCGGCGGACCTGAAGTGGGGCACCAAGATCGAATTCGACGATGTGATGGAACTGATCACCGTGGAAGACGGTATCGCTGCGTTCGAACGCTACGTCGCCGACCACCTGGGGTGATCGGCAGCCTGCCCGGGTTTACGTGCGCTGCGCGTAATCCTGGTAGGACTTCTCTTCCACGTACGCCGAGCCCAGCGCCAGGTTGATCGCCTTCTTGATGCGCGCGCGCTCGTCGTTGCGCAGGTAGACACTGCGCGCCAGGTCGATGAAGCCCTGGTCGAACGCCTGCACCTTCTCCTTCAGGCGGATGTCGTCCTCGATGTCCCACAGCTGCTCGTTGACCGCCTTCAGCTCGGCACGCAGCTTGGCGATGTCCTTCACCGCGGCCGGGTGTGCCATCCAGGTCTGCTCCAGCGCCGACAGCTCCTTGCGCACATTGGCCAGCTTGCCCTCGTCGCTGATGCGCTCGGACTTGATCTGCAGGATCGAGATCTTGTCCAGCAGCTCGCCGAAGGAAACGGGGACGAGGATTTCAGCGGTCATCGGGAAAAGCTCCAGCAGGTGATGCGTACATGTTAACCCGCAGCGTCCGCACGGATATCCCGGGTAGATCCACGCCATGCGTGGATGAGCCTGCCAGCAGGAACAGCTTCCAGGCACCGCGCGGATCTCCCGTGATCCATCTGGAGGAACAAGCCCCTCTGTTGAGGGGCTGCCCCGACAGGGGCGGGGAGAGGCCGGCAAAGGGAGGGGCCCACGCGTTGCGCAGCAACGTGTGGGGCGACGCGCAGAGCGCGTCGCGTCCCGCGCCAGATCAGTACAGGGTCACTACGGCGGGATGCCCGCCGCGCATCCACGCACCGCGCGGATCTCCCGTGATCCATCTGGAGGAACAAGCCCCTCTGTTGAGGGGCTGCCCCGACAGGGGCGGGGAGAGGCCGGCAAAGGGAGGGGCCCATACGTTGCGCAGCAACGTGTGGGGCGACGCGCAGAGCGCGTCGCGTCCCGCGCCAGATAAAGAAAAAGGGCTGCCTTTCGGCAGCCCTTTTTCTTTATCTGGCGGAGAGGGGGGGATTCGAACCCCCGAGGCGCTATAAACGCCTGCCTGATTTCGAGTCAGGTACATTCAACCACTCTGCCACCTCTCCGGATGGTCCCCGGCGGACCGGGGACGCGCATCATACGAGGAAGTGAGGCCGACGACAAGTCATTCCGGCCCATGAAGTGGAAATTTCCTGGGCGCATGCCTTGCCGGATGCGTGCGGCCACCCGATGATGCCTGTCTCCCCAGCAACACCCTGCCCCAGCCCCCATGATCGAATTCGGACACCTCACCCACCCCGGCATGCGCCGCGAGCTCAACGAGGACACCTACTACGGTGACAGCGAGCTGGCCCTGTGGCTGGTGGCCGATGGCATGGGCGGGCACGCCTGCGGTGAAGTGGCCAGCGCGCTGGCACGCGAAACCATCGTGCGCGAGATACGCCGTGGCGCGCCATTGGCCCAGGCCATCCGCACCGCCGACGAAGAGATCATCCGCACCTCACGCCGTCGCAATGACAGCCTGCCGATGGGCACCACCGTGGTCGCCGCGCGCGTGCAGGGCAACCGCTATGAAGTGGCCTGGGTCGGCGACAGCCGCGCCTACCTGTGGCGCGATGGACAGCTGGCACAGCTCAGCCAGGACCACAGCGTGGTGCAGGAACTGGTCGCGCAGGGAAACCTGACCGCCGAGCAGGCGCGTGCGCATCCGCATCGCAACGTGGTTACCCAGGCGCTGGGCGTGACCGATCCGGCACACCTGAACGTGGCCACCACCAGCGGTGAACTGCGCCCGGGAATGAAGCTGCTGCTGTGCAGTGACGGCCTGACCGAGGAGGTGGACGACCGCAGTATCGCCCGCACCCTCGCCTACGAAGATGCCAGCGCGCAGGAATGCGTGGACACGCTGGTCGCAGCCGCACTCGACGGCGGTGGCCGCGACAACATCAGCGTGATCCTGGTGCGCTGCCATTGACCGGTAGATCCACGCCACGCGTGGATGCGGTAATGCCGGCCGCTGGCCGGCTCACCGGGAAACCCCGTATCACGTAGATGCCGGCCAGCGGCCGGCACTACCTCGATGTATTACGCGCTGACGGGTTCTTCCACCTTCGGGCCATCCCACAGCGCGTGGCCGGCCTTCTTGCGCAACCGCTCCAGCCGCGCGGCATGCGCTTCCAGCTCCGACGGCGTGGCCACTACGCGCGGGCGCGGCAGCAGCTTGCTGGTATCGAAGGCCTGCAGCGCCGCACCGGCGCCACCGCCATCGTCATCCCCCAGGCCGAATCCGATCTCTTCCTGCCCCGAGGTCAGCGCGATGTAGACGTCACCCAGGATCTGCGCATCGAGCAGGCCGCCATGCAGCGCACGGTGCGAATTGTCCACGCCCAGCCGCTTGCACAGCGCATCCAGCGAATTGCGCTGGCCCGGGAAGCGCTCGCGCGCCATCACCAGGGTATCGATCACCGTGCAGCGATCGGTGATCTTCCCGTACTGCGGGCCCAGCAACGACAGTTCGTTGTCGAGGAAGCCCAGGTCGAACGCCGCGTTGTGGATGATCAGCTCGGCGCCATCGATGAAGGCAAGGAATTCATCGGCGATCTGCGCGAAGTCCGGCTTGTCAGCCAGAAACTCCAGGGTCAGGCCGGTGACTTCCTGCGCGCCCTGTTCGAACTCGCAGTCCGGCTTGATGTACTGGTGGTAGTTGTTGCCGGTCGGGCGGCGCTTGAACAGCTCCACGCAGCCGATTTCGACGATGCGGTTGCCCTTCTTCCACTCCAGGCCGGTGGTTTCGGTATCGAGGATGATCTGACGCATGGGCTCAGTTTACCGGGCTGGCGTCGCGGATCTGGATGGCCGCGTTGCGGGCCAGGGTATCCACCCGCTCATTGTCCGGATCGCCGGAGTGGCCCTTCACCCAGCGCCAGTCGATCTGGTGCCGCAGCGTGGCCGCATGCAGGCGCTCCCACAGCTCGCGGTTCTTCACCGGCTCACCGCCGGCGGTCTTCCAGTTCTTGCGGATCCAGCCCGGCATCCACTGGGTCAGCCCCTGCCGCACGTACTGCGAATCGGTGTAGAGCACGATGTTGCACGGCTCGGTCAGCGTCTCCAACCCGGAAATGGCGGCCATCAGCTCCATCCGGTTGTTGGTGGTGTGCGCTTCGCCGCCGCTCAGTTCACGCTCATGGCCCTTGTAGCGCAGCAGTGCAGCCCAGCCGCCGGGGCCGGGATTGCCAAGGCAGGAACCGTCGGTGTGGATTTCGATGGTTTTCAATACAACTCCAGAATCAGGTGGCTACGGTGCCGTGCCAGCGCACCGGCAGCGGTGTCGGCCCGGGCAGGGCCAGCGTGCGCTTTTCAGCATGGAACAGGCAGGCCGCGCGCAGTGGCGCCCACCCGCCCGGGCGACGGCTGCCGGCACCGCGCCAGAGGGGGCCGATGTAACGCATATCGTCGCACTCCAGCCCGTGGCGGCCGAGCAGCAGGCGAATCCGCTGCGGCGTGCGCACCACCAGTCCGTGCTGGCGCCAATGTGTACGGTAGGGGCTGAACGGGTTGAGGCTGCTCAGCCACAGGTGGCCGCCCGGCATCAGCACGCGCTCGCACTCATCCAGCAGCTGGTCGGCATCGCCGGTGGTCACATGCTGCAGCACGATCGCGTTGACACTCTCGTTGGCCAGCGGCAGCGGCAGTGCGCAGCGGGTATCGCCGGCATAGCCCTGCCCTTGCCGGAACAGGCGCAGGCCACGCCCGCCGAGCTGCGCATCATCAAGCCAGCACGCGCTTGGCGCGATCCACAACCAGGGTTGTGCCGGCAGCACTGACAGCTGCGGCAGCAGTAATTGCCGCTCCAGCACGCGCAGGGATTCCGCCGGTTCACTGTCGAACCACGGGGTCTGGCTCGCTTGACGGGTGCTCTGCAGCGCGGGCATGGTCCAATTCTATGCGACTGACTGCCCTGCCCGCATTTGCGGACAACTACATCTGGACGTTGATCGACGACGATGGCGCCGCCGTGGTCATCGATCCCGGCGATGCCGCGCCGGTGCTTGCGGTGGCCGATCAGGGCCTGCGCGTGGACACGATCCTGCTCACCCATCATCACGATGACCACATCGGTGGCGTGCCCGCGCTGCAGGCGCGTTTTCCCGGCGTCCGGGTGATCGCGCCGGTCGAGGAGCGCATTCCCATTGCGACCCACCGCGTCGGTGAAGGTGAACGCGTTCAGGCACTGGGCCGGACGTTCCACGTACTATCCGTGCCCGGGCATACCCGCAGCCACATCGCGTTTCACACTGCTGAACATCTTTTCAGCGGAGATTCGTTGTTCAGCCTGGGCTGTGGACGCCTGTTCGAAGGTACGCCGTCCCAGCTGCTGGCGTCGATGCGCAAGCTGGGTGCCCTGCCCGCGCAACTGCTGCTTTGTTGCGCTCATGAGTACACCGTGTCAAATGCCGTCTTCGCGCGGCATGTCGACCCCGCCAACGCTGCCCTGTGGCAGCGCCAAGAGGAGGCTTTGGCCATGCGCCGCGATGACCGTTCCACCCTGCCGGTAACCCTGGCCAGCGAATTCGACTGCAATCCCTTCCTGCGTGTGCACGCGGCGACGATCCGTGCGTCGGTGGCGGCGCATCTGGGCCGTGACGTCGTGGACGACGTCGACGTGATGGCCGGTCTCCGGCACTGGAAAGACGGCTTCCGCGCATGATGCGCCGAAGTCTGCCGCTGGCCCTGGGCCTTGCGCTGGGGCTGGCAGGAACCGCGGGCGCACAGTCGCTGGGCGCAGGCATCAGCCAGAACCTGACCGCTGCCGCTGCGCTGCCGCTGGATCCATCGGCGCTGCCGGCCGCTTCGGTACGCAACGGCCAGGAGATCTTCACAAGCTTCCGCGACGGCCTGGCCGAGCCCAGCTGCGATGCCGAGGCCACCAGCCCGCGCTGGCAGAAGCAGTTCGCCCATGCTCCCTCACGCCTGGCCAACCAGGATGACGATGCGCTGGTGCTGTTCGGCTACGTGGTCGAAGAACTGCGCAAGGCCAACCTGCCCACCGAATTCGCACTGATTCCGTTCGTGGAAAGTGGCTATCGGCCCAATGCCCGCAATGGCAGCGGTCCGACGGGCCTGTGGCAGTTCATCGCCACCACCGCGCGCAACCATCGGGTGCCCATGTCCAACGGCTACGACGGCCGCCTGTCGGCGGTCGATTCCACCCAGGCCGCGGTACGTTACCTGAAGACCCTGCACGGCATGTTCGGCGGCGACTGGCGCCTGGCCACCATGGCCTACAACGCCGGCGAGTACCGGGTCCTGCAGTCCATGCGCAAGGCCGGCATGAACGCGCAGAACGCCAAGCCATCGGCGCTGCCCGGCCTGTCACCGGTCACCCATGCCTATGTCGAGAAGCTGCATGCCCTGGCCTGCGTGCTGGAGGACGTGGAAGACCAGCCCGGCGTGATGGCCTCGCTGGACCGCACCGTGCCGGTGCTGAAGGACCACACCCTGCCGGCCGGCACCAGCATCCAGCAGTGGGCCGCACAACGCGCCCTGGACCCTGCCAGGATCGCCCGCCTCAACCCGGCCCTGGCCGCGGGCAACCGTGCCTCGGGAACCACCCGGGTGCTGGCCCCGGTCTCGGCCGCCAATGCGACGGTGACGGAAACCGCGACCACGCTGGTGGCCAGCACCGCACCGGCTGCCACGACCACACCGACGCCGCAGGCGGCCAAGACCGTCGCCGCGATTGCCGATCGCCCGCGCAGCCGCCGCCACACCGTGCGCGATGGCGAGTCGGCCTGGACCATCGCCCGTCGCTATGGCATGCCGGTGAAGGCGCTGCTGTCACTGAACGGCCTGAGTGGCAGCAGCGTGCTGAAGCCGGGCGCGGTACTGCGCGTCGAGGATTGAAGCAGGCGCGGTTCCGGCCGCGCCCTGCCCTGCTTCCTGTAGAGCCGAGCCCATGCTCGGCTTTTTCATGTTCGCGCCCTGCCGGGGTTCATGACAGGCCGAGCATGGGCTCGGCTCTACAGTTCAATTTCCAGCATCGCTCCCAATAAAAAAGGCCCGGCAATGCCGGGCCTTCTTCGATCTGCTCGCCGCGAGGCTTACAGGTTCGCTTCGGTGGTCTGGATCATGAACTTCTTGCGCATCGCATCCACGTAGGCCTTGGCTGCGGCCATGCCATCGATCTGGCTCAGCTGCTCCTTGAGCTGCTTCTGCTGCTCGGCGGTCACTTCCTTGATGTCGCCCGGGTTGACCTTGTTCACTGCAAACAGCAGCGCGTGACCGTTGACGTCGACCTTGCCGTAGCTCGGCTTGCCTTCGGCCGGCACAGGCGCGCTGAAGATGGCGCGGTTGATTTCCGGGGTCGGCACCGGCTGGCTGCGCGGCAGGCCCGGCATCGGGCTCAGCTGCAGCTTCTCGCTTGCGGCCAGCGACTGCAGGGTGGCGCCCGCCTTCAGCTTGGCCAGCACGGCGTCGGCGGCCTTGTCGCTGGCCTGGCGCTGGCGGTCAGTGCGGATCGCGGCGATCACCTGCTCGCGGGCCTTGTCCAGCGGCAGGGCCTGTTCCGGGGTATGGGCGACCACACGGATGACCACACTGTGGTTGGTCGCGCCGCCGAGCGCAATCGGGTCGCTGGCAGTGCCGTCCTGCACCAGCACTTCAGAGAAGGCGGCACGCAGCACGGCCGGGTCAGCGGCGATGCCACTGGCGGTTGCGCGGGTGATCGGCCCCAGGGTCTGCAGCGGCAGGTTGACTTCCTTGGCCGCAGCGGCCAGATCGCTCGGGCTCTTGTTGATGGCATCCACCAGACGACCGGCCAGCTCGTTGAAGCCGCGTTCGCCGTCGGCCTTCAGCTGCTCGGCGGCCAGCGTGTCACGTACTTCCTCGAACGACTTGCCTTCGCCGCCACGCACCGCGGCGACCTTGATGATGTGGTAGCCGAAGTCGGTCTTGACCGGGCCGATCACGTCACCGGCCTTGGCAGCGAACAGTGCGTCTTCGAACGGCTTGACCATCGCACCGCGCTCGACCCAGCCCAGGTCACCGCCCTGGTCCTTGGAGCCCGGATCTTCCGAATTGGCCTTGGCCAGCGCAGCGAAGTCGGCACCGGCCGCCTTGGCTTCGGCAGCGATCTTGTTCGCCTTGGCTTCGGCGCCGTCACCGGTAATCAGGATGTGCGAGGCCTGGCGCTGCTCCGGCGAGGTGAACTTCGCCTTTTCTTCTTCATAGCGCTTGCGCAGGGTCGCTTCATCGGCCGGAGTCGGTGCCGGCAGGTTCGCACCGTTGATCTCGACGTATTCCAGCGAGACGCTCTCGGCCTGGCGGAAATCCTTGCCGTGGCTGTCGTACCACTGCTTGATCTGCGCGTCAGTCACCGGCGCGGTGTCAGCCGGTACTTCCGGCAACGCGGCCAGTTCGACGTCGCGGGTTTCACCCAGCAGCTTCAGCAGGCGCTCGGTTTCGGCCTGGGTGACAAAGCCCGAATTCTGCAGGCCCGACGGGATCACCGACTGCTGCAGGCTCTCGCGCACCAGTTCCTGGAACTGGGTCGGGGTACGCGGCGGATTGCCACCGGCCAGGGCCAGGCGATAGTTGTTTTCGTTGAACTTGCCGTTCGAATCGAGGAAGGCCGGGATGGTGGCGATGTACTCGCGCACCGCACCATCGCCAATGACAACGCCGGCTTGTTCACCGACCAGGCGCACGACCTGCTCATCGATCAGCTGGTCGAGCACGGCCAGCTTGTTTTCGGTGCTCTCGAAAGCGCGCGGGTCGAAGTTCTCGCCCTGCTGCTGGCGCTCACGCATGCGCTCCTGCTCGAAACGGGTGCGGAAATCCTGCGCGCTGATCTCATGGTGCTGCCACAGCATGCGCACCGGCCACCACGACGGTGCCGAACGCCACCAGGTCGGCGGGGCGGAAACCTTGGCCACGTTCTGAGCGCCAACGCCACCGAGGTAGCTGTTGTCGATCACGAACAGGAACGGAATCATCAGCAGCCCCAGGATCACGGTGACGATCCAGCCTGAGGTCTTGTCGCGGAGTTTCTGCAGCATGGTGAGGAATCACAAGGCCTGATTGGCGAGCCCGGCAGTGTAACCCGCTTCGCCGCAGGGACCAAAAGCAGCGGCGGCGCGGCCTGCGCATCACTTTGCGACGGGCTAAAGAAAAAGCCCCCGGCTTGCGCCGAGGGCTTTTAGAGTTGGCGGAGCGGACGGGACTCGAACCCGCGACCTCCGGCGTGACAGGCCAGCATTCTAACCAGCTGAACTAC
Source organism: Stenotrophomonas sp. YJH_SMC_46 (assembly GCF_059370315.1). Taxonomy (NCBI): domain Bacteria; kingdom Pseudomonadati; phylum Pseudomonadota; class Gammaproteobacteria; order Lysobacterales; family Lysobacteraceae; genus Stenotrophomonas; species Stenotrophomonas sp. YJH_SMC_46. The sequence continues at coordinate 88,498 of NZ_JCAFTO010000006.1, read as the reverse complement.
CGCTCCGCGCTGAAACTTTGCAGGCGCCCAGTATATCCGAAGACTCCCTGGAAACCCAGCCCGATGAACACTTTTTTCAAAGTTTTTTCACAGGGATTTAAGACTCTGCAATGGCGGAGCGGACGGGACTCGAACCCGCGACCTCCGGCGTGACAGGCCAGCATTCTAACCAGCTGAACTACCGCTCCGTTCTTGCAAGAACCTATTCGCCTTCTTCCCGAACCTTCCGGGGAGAAGACAAGGCCCCCAGCTTTAGGCCGGGGGCCTTGATGTAGTGGCGGAGCGGACGGGACTCGAACCCGCGACCTCCGGCGTGACAGGCCAGCATTCTAACCAGCTGAACTACCGCTCCGCATTGTTGCTTTTTTGTTTTCCCATCGGCCTGGACCTGGGAGAAAACAAAGCCTCCAGCTTTTGGCCGGAGGCCTCGTTGAATGGCGGAGCGGACGGGACTCGAACCCGCGACCTCCGGCGTGACAGGCCAGCATTCTAACCAGCTGAACTACCGCTCCACACTCAAACGTTACCGCGGTGCTGTGGTGGGTGCTGAGGGTTTCGAACCCCCGACCCTCTCCGTGTAAAGGAGACGCTCTACCGCTGAGCTAAGCACCCCAGCGAGCCGCTTAGTTTACAGCATCCTTCAGAGCCTTGCCAGCCTTGAACGACGGATTCTTCGAAGCAGCGATCTTGATGGTGTCGCCGGTCTTCGGGTTGCGGCCGGTGCGGGCAGCACGGTCGCGGACCTGGAAGGTACCGAAGCCAACCAGGGTGACCGCATCGCCGTCCTTCAGCGCCTTGGTGATGGCAGCAACGACGGCATCGACAGCGCGGCTGGACTCGGCCTTGGTCAGGTCCGCAGCTTCAGCAACGGCATCGATCAATTCGGTCTTGTTCATTCTCTACAACTCCTTTGGCGGTGGGTTCCGCTTATTCGACAGGGAAGCAACCGCACGCCTTCTGCATGCGGCCGCCATGTGGAAACGGTTCGCCGATTCAGTCATCGCTGACAGCGATCACTCATTCGCGAGTGCTGCTTTTATACCAGTGGCCCTACCCCCACGCAAGCTGGAAAGCCAGCAACGACGCGGGTTTCGGGCCATTGGACGGTGCGCGTCAATGCTTGACGCGCGCACTTCCACTCGGTTTGGCCTTGCTGCGCACCGTGACACGCTGCGCACTCTTGCGTGCCTTCTTCGGTGCCAACGGGCGCTCCAACGCCAGGTCCAGCACTTCCTCGATGTACTTCACCGGCACGATCTGCAGATCGCGGGTAACGTTTGCCGGAATGTCTGCAAGGTCCTTGCGGTTCTCTTCCGGAATGATGACCGTGCGGATGCCGCCCCGCAATGCGGCCAGCAGCTTTTCCTTCAAGCCGCCGATGGCGGTGACACGGCCACGCAGGGTGATCTCACCGGTCATCGCCACGTCGGCACGCACCGGCACCTTGGTCAGCATCGATACCAGCGAGGTGACCATCGCCGCGCCGGCACTCGGGCCGTCCTTCGGCGTAGCGCCATCGGGCACGTGCAGGTGCACGTCGTGCTTCTGCAGGAAGTCGCTGTCGATGCCGAAGCCCACGGCGCGCGAACGCACCACCGACAGCGCGGCCGACGCCGATTCCTTCATTACGTTGCCGAGCTGGCCGGTCAGGATCAGCTGGCCCTTGCCCGGCACCAGCGTCGATTCGATCTGCAGCAGGTCGCCACCGACCTCGGTCCAGGCCAGGCCGGTGACCAGGCCGATCTCGTTCTCTTCCTCGGCACGGCCGAAGTCGAAGCGACGCACGCCCAGGTACTTGTCCAGGTTCTTGCTGGACACATTGACCAGCGCCTTGGGCTTCTTCGCGCCCTTCTTCGCCTTCACCGGCTGCGGGCCGGCCAGCGCGATCTCCTTCACCACCTTGCGGCAGATCTTGGCGATCTCGCGTTCCAGGTTGCGCACGCCCGATTCGCGCGTGTAGTAGCGCACGATGTCCTGGATGGCGTCACTGCCGATCTCCAGTTCTTCCGGCTGCAGGCCGTTGGCCTTGACCTGCTTGGGCACCAGGTAACGGGTGGCGATGTTGAGCTTCTCGTCCTCGGTGTAGCCGGGGATGCGGATCACTTCCATGCGGTCCAGCAGCGGGCCGGGAATGTTGAGCGAGTTCGAGGTGGCCACGAACATCACTTCGGACAGGTCCAGGTCCACTTCCAGGTAGTGATCGTTGAACGCGTTGTTCTGCTCCGGGTCGAGCACCTCCAGCAGCGCCGACGACGGATCGCCACGGAAGTCCATCGACATCTTGTCGATCTCGTCCAGCACGAACAGCGGGTTCTTGCTGCCAACCTTGTTGAGGTTCTGCACGATGCGGCCCGGCATCGAACCGACGTAGGTACGGCGGTGGCCACGGATCTCGGCCTCGTCACGCACGCCGCCCAGCGACATGCGCACGAACTTGCGGTTGGTGGCCTTGGCGATGGACTGGCCCAGCGAGGTCTTGCCCACGCCCGGCGGCCCGACCAGGCACAGGATGGGGCCCTTCATCTGCTTCACGCGCGACTGCACCGCCAGGTATTCAAGGATGCGCTCCTTGACCTTCTCCAGGCCGTAGTGATCGGCATCGAGGGTGTCCTGCGCCACCTTCAGGTCCTTGCGCACCTTGCTGCGCTTCTTCCACGGCACGCCCAGCAGCCACTCCAGGTAGTTGCGCACGACGGCGGCTTCAGCCGACATCGGCGACATCTGCTTGAGCTTGTTCAGTTCATTGCGCGCCTTGACTTCAACCGCCTTCGGCATGCCGGCCTCAGCAATCTTGCGGGCCAGTTCTTCCAGCTCGCCCGGCGCGTCGTCCAGGTCACCCAGTTCCTTCTGGATGGCCTTCATCTGTTCGTTGAGGTAGTACTCGCGCTGGCTCTTCTCCATCTGCGACTTCACGCGGCCGCGGATGCGCTTCTCCATCTGCTGCACGTCGATCTCGCCGTCGACCAGGCCGACCAGCATCTCCAGGCGGTCACCGACGGCCAGCGTTTCCAGCAGGCGCTGCTTGTCGGCCAGGCGCACGCTGATGTGCGCAGCGATGGTGTCGGCCAGGCGCGCCGGCTCATCGATGCCCGACAGCGTCTGCAGCAGCTCCGGCGGCAGCTTGCGGTTGGTCTTCACGTACTGCTCGAACAGCGACATCAGCGAGCGGGCGATGGCCTCGACCTCGCGCGCTTCGCGCTCGTCAGTGGCCTCGATCTCCACCGCCTGGCCGTGCAGCGAGCCGTTGCGCTCGTCGACGTGGGTGACCTGCACGCGCGACAGGCCTTCGACCAGCACCTTGATGGTGCCGTCGGGCAGCTTCAGCAGCTGCAGCACCTGCGCCAGCGTGCCGACCTGGTAGAGGTCGGCCGCATGCGGGTCGTCGGTCTCGGCCGACTTCTGCGCCAGCAGCAGGATGCGCTTGTCTGCCTCCATTGCCTGTTCGAGCGCGTGCATGGACTTGTCACGGCCGACGAACAGCGGGATGACCATGTGCGGGAACACCACTACGTCGCGCAGCGGCAGGACCGGCAGGTCGAGGGTTTCACTTGGGGAACGGGCCATGGGGGCTCCAGGGAAGGGGGAAAACCGCCTCCGGGAGGGCATCTTCCGGAGACAAAAAAAGCCGATGGCCCCGTTATGGGGCCATCGGCTTTCAGATGCAAGGCATTCCTTGAAAATCCTTTCCAATCAACAACCTGGAAGGATCACTCGGCGCCTGCGGCCTTCTGTTCAGGGGCCGCCGGGGTCTGGTAGATCAGGTACGGCTCGGACTTGTGCTCGATCACCGATTCGTCCACGACCACCTTGCTGACGTTCTCCTGCGACGGCAGGTCATACATGGTGTCCAGCAGGACCGATTCGACGATCGTGCGCAGGCCGCGGGCGCCGGTCTTGCGCTTGAGCGCCTTCTTGGCGATGGCCGACAGTGCGTCCGGACGGAACTCCAGCTCCACGTTTTCCATCTCGAACAGCTTCTTGAACTGCTTGGTGATGGCGTTCTTCGGCTCGGTGAGGATCTTGATCAGGGCCGGCTCATCCAGCTCCTCGAGGGTCGCGACCACCGGCAGGCGGCCGACGAACTCGGGAATCAGGCCGAACTTGATCAGGTCTTCCGGCTCGACCTCAGCCAGCACCTTGCCCACTTCCTGCTTGCGCTCGCTGCTCTTCACCTTGGCACCGAAGCCGATGCTGCCGATGTCGGTGGAACGGGCCTGGATGACCTTGTCCAGCCCGGCGAACGCGCCGCCGCAGATGAACAGGATGTTCTTGGTGTCCACCTGCAGGAATTCCTGCTGCGGATGCTTGCGGCCGCCCTGCGGCGGGACGCTGGCCACGGTGCCTTCGATCAGCTTCAGCAGGGCCTGCTGCACGCCTTCGCCGGATACATCGCGGGTGATCGACGGGTTCTCGCTCTTGCGCGAGATCTTGTCGATTTCATCGATGTAGACGATGCCCTGCTGCGCCTTCTCGACATCGTAGTCGCACTTCTGCAGCAGCTTCTGGATGATGTTCTCCACATCCTCGCCCACGTAACCGGCTTCGGTCAGCGTGGTGGCGTCGGCCATGGTGAACGGCACGTTGAGCAGGCGGGCCAGGGTTTCGGCCAGCAGCGTCTTGCCCGAACCGGTCGGGCCGACCAGCAGGATGTTCGACTTCGCCAGTTCGACGTCGTCGTTCTTCTGCCGGCTCTCGATGCGCTTGTAGTGGTTGTAGACGGCCACGGCCAGGGTGCGCTTGGCGCGGTTCTGGCCGATCACGTACTGGTCGAGGACCTCGAGGATCTCGCGCGGCTTGGGCAGCGAACTGCGTGCCGACTGCGCCTTCTCCTCAAGCTCCTCACGGATGATGTCGTTGCACAGCTCCACGCACTCATCGCAGATGAATACGCTCGGACCCGCAATCAGCTTGCGCACTTCATGCTGGCTCTTGCCGCAGAAAGAGCAGTAGAGGATCTTGCCGGTGTCCGTGGAACGACCTTGGCGGTCTTCGCTCATGCTTCGCTTACCCAGTTACCCCACCCGCTGAACGGGGGTTCGATTCGAGAATAGCACAGGGCCGAGGGGACACCAGTCCCGCCCGACCCTGCAGGAACGGGGCCTCCATGGCCCCGTGAAGGCCGGTCAACCGGCCTGGATCGACTCATCCGGACGACGCTCCAGGACCTGGTCGACCAGACCGTAGGCCTGCGCCTCGAAGGCGCTCTTGAAGTTGTCGCGCTCGGTGTCGCGGGCGATCGTCTCCAGCGACTGGCCGGTGTGCTTGGCCAGGATCTCGTTCAGGCGCGAACGCAGGGTCAGGATCTCTCGCGCATGGATGTCGATGTCGGTGGCCTGCCCCTGGTAGCCACCCAGCGGCTGGTGGATCATCACGCGCGAGTTCGGCAGCGCGTAGCGCTTGCCGGCTTCGCCCGCGGCCAGCAGCAGGGCGCCCATGGAGGCGGCCTGGCCGATGCAGGTGGTGCTCACATTCGGCTTGATGTACTGCATGGTGTCGTAGATCGCCATGCCGGCGGTGACCACGCCACCCGGCGAGTTGATGTAGATGTTGATGTCCTTTTCCGGGTTTTCCGATTCCAGGAACAGCAACTGCGCCACCACCACGTTGGCCATGTGATCGTCGATCGGGCCCACGAGGAAGATCAGACGCTCCTTCAACAGGCGCGAATAGATGTCGTAGGCACGCTCGCCGCGGCTGGTCTGCTCGACCACCATCGGAACCAGGTTCAGGGCTTTGGTTCGGTTGTCCATTACGTGAGGTACCTATCTTGGGGGGCAACAACCCCGCGCCGGCAAAGGCGCGGGGCATCCGGTGATCCGCCGGCTTACTGGCGGATCGCGTCCTGGAACGAGAGCTTCTCTTCGGTGTGCTGGGCACGCTCGGCGATCCAGTCGATCACCTGCTCTTCCATCACACGGTTCTGCAGGCCAGACATCAGCTGGGGGTCGTTGCGGTACATCTCAATGACCTGCTCCGGCTCTTCGTAGGTCGAAGCGATCAGACGCATCGTTTCGTTCAGGCGCTTGGCTTCCAGGCGCAGGTCGTTGATGCGGGCCACTTCACCGACCAGCAGGCCGACCAGCACGCGCTTGGCGGCAGCGTCCTTGAAGCCTTCGTGGGCATCGGCCGGGATCTCGCCGACGTTCTGGCCGTTGCGGCGCAGCTGCTCGACCTGCTGGGCCAGCATGGCGCGGGCTTCGTTCTCGACCAGGCGCGGCGGCATTTCGACCGACGAGTAGGCCGCGATCAGCTGCTCGCCGACTTCACGGCGCAGGCGGTTCATCAGCGCGCCCTTCAGCTCACGCTCCAGGTTGGCGCGGATGTCGCTGCGGAACTGCGCGACGTCGCCACCCTTCACGCCGAAGCTCTTGATGAAGGCTTCGTCGACCGCCGGCACGACCGGCTCGGACACTTCGGCAACCTTGACGGTGACCTGCACGGTCTTGCCGGCCAGCACCGGCACGCGCCAATCAGCCGGGAACTCGACGTCCAGGGTCTTCTCTTCGCCCTTGGCCAGGCCGACCAGGCCCTTTTCGATGGTGTCGAACATCATGCCCTGGCCGAGAACGATCGAGCCCTTCTCGGTGCCCTCGGCCGGCAGGCGCTCTTCGCCGGCCTGCGACCAGGTTTCCACCGCGACCAGGTCGCCTTCCTGTGCACCACGGCTGACCGGGGCCCAGGTACGACGCTGGTTCTGCAGGTTCTCGATCATCTGGTCGATGTCGGCTTCGGTGATCTCGGCGGTGTGACGCACGACGGTCAGCTTGCTGACGTCGATGTCGCCGAAGTCCGGCACCACTTCCACGGTGGCCACGAAGGAGAATTCACCCTCGTCGCCCTTGTCGATGCGCGGGCTGCCGACGACGCGCAGGTCGTGCTCGCGCACGGCCGCGTCGAAGGTTTCGCGCAGCAGGCCGTCCAGCGCCTCGCCACGGACCTGCGCGCCGAAGCGCTGCTCGATCACCTTGGCCGGCACCTTGCCCGGACGGAACCCCTTGATGCGGGTGGTACGGGCGATTTCGCCCAAGCGGCCGGCGATGTGGCTCTGCAGACGCTCTTCCGGCAGCGAGAAGCTCAGGCGGCGTTCCAGGTTGCCGGTGGATTCGATCGAAGCTTGCATGTTGACTCCTGCCACCGGTGGCCCACGCCCCCGGCTCGATGATTGGGATGAAACGGTTGTAAGGACGCGACGTCTGGGACGCGCCTGCTTGCCGCAGCCCTTTAGTTTCGCCCAATTCGGCCTGCACTGCCAGCGCGTGCCGGTCAAGGGGCGCAGATGGCCCGATCAGGGCGGGGACAGGCCGGCACTGGTGCGAAAGGGGGGACTCGAACCCCCACGCCTTGCGGCACTGGAACCTAAATCCAGGGCGTCTACCAATTCCGCCACTTTCGCGTGGCCGGCTCAGGCGTTCATTGTCGCAGGCGATGGCAGGAATCGGAAGGCCTGCACAAAACTGAACATGGCGATCGCGCGGCGCGCGCGTTGGACCACCCCGGGGAGCGCAAGCTGATCCGGGGTGGCAGGGTTCACTGCTGCGGCCTGGCCTTGGCCGGCGCCGTATCGGACCCAGACTCGGCCGCAGGATCCACCTTGCGGATCTCCACGCCCCCGTCTTCGGTGCGCCGCAGTGCCGCCGACTCCGGCGTGGCCTTGCGCACGTCCACCGAACCATCCGCATTGCGCTGCACGTCCACCGCGTCGGGCAGGGCCTCCCCTTCCGCGGGCTGAGCCGGCTGCATCTGCATTGCCTCACCCACCGGGCGCGCCGGAGCGCTCTCGGTGCCAGCATCGCGTTCGACGGTCTGCGCGGGATCGTTGGCCGGCGTACAGGCCGCCAGTGCCAGCAACGCGAAGGGAACCCACAGCGTGCGGTGCAATCGATTGATATCAGCCATCAACATCTTCCTTCGTGCATGCGCCACTGGCGCGGAAGATCCATTGGGTGCGATACAGGACGCGACGCGGTGAGAAGCAGCGCACAGCATTGAAAACACTGATGACGCGTATGCCCCTGATTTCAGCATCGCTTCAGTAGATCCACGCCATTCATGGATGACGTGCGGCCGGGCGTGCAGGCATCCGCACGCTCAACCCGGCGCGCAGACAAGAAAAAAGCCACTTGGCGAACCAAGTGGCTTTCGTCTGGTGGGCTGTCAAGGATTCGAACCTTGGACCTATTGATTAAGAGTCAACTGCTCTACCAACTGAGCTAACAGCCCGAAATCGGGGCGCGAATTATGACCCGATCCGCTCGGTGGGTGCAAGCACTTTTTTCAACGCCGTTGAAACCAGCACTGCGATCCCGCTGCCGTTGCAGATCCGCGCCGAGCGGGGCCTGCAACGCGTGATCCATCCAAATGAAGGAGTCACACTTATAAGAAAAAAGCCACCTGGCGTACCAGGTGGCTTCTGTCTTGGTGGGCCGTCAAGGATTCGAACCTTGGACCTATTGATTAAGAGTCAACTGCTCTACCAACTGAGCTAACGGCCCGTGAAACTCAGACGCACATTGTAGCGTGCATTCTTCTTATTGCAATACCGTTTCGGCTGCGCCGGCACGGTTGAAACAGTGGGGTGGCTGAGGGGATTCGAACCCCCGACCACCGGAATCACAATCCGGTACTCTAACCAACTGAGCTACAGCCACCACTGAAACGCTTGTTCCTGCCGATGCGGCTGGCGACGGAACTTGAAACCTTTGCCTGGAGACTGTCACCGAAGTTCCGGTCCGCCGAAGCGAGTCCGATATTCTGGTGGAGTCTTTACGCTTTTGCAAGCACTTCTTCACATCGGCCGATGCGATCCCGTTACTCGCCGATGGCGCGCCCGACAGGAATCGAACCTGTAACCGCCGGCTTAGAAGGCCGGTGCTCTATCCAGTTGAGCTACGGGCGCCCGAACCGGAACGGTGTCCAATCCGACGTGACGTGGGATTGGTCGGGGTAGAGGGATTCGAACCCCCGACATCCTGCTCCCAAAGCAGGCGCGCTACCAGACTGCGCTATACCCCGGTCTTGCAATCCCCTCGGGCCAGGCCCGGGGAGTCGTTCATTGTGGCCAAGCACATCGTGAGCTGTCAACGCAGGCGAGACCAGCCATGAAACCGCCACGGCGCCATGCGTGGTCATCGGCTATGCTCGCAGACATCGGCCGGACGGCCGTCCCGACCTTTCATTCGCACGGAGAACACGCATGCGCAGCGGCAATCCGGCTCTTTCCGAGTCGACCTTCCTCGACCTCGCCAGCGGCTCGGTGGTGACCAGCCCCGACCAGGCAATGACCCTCAACGGCACCGTCAACAAGACCGGCTTCCTGTTGCTGTTGACCGTGCTGACGGCCGCTTTCGCCTGGAACCAGACCATCGATGACTACGGCCAGGTCATGGCCGGAGCCAAGCTGTATGCCATGGGCGGCGCCATCGGCGGCCTCGTGCTGGCGCTGATCACCGTCTTCAAGAAGGAATGGTCGCCGGTCACCGCGCCGATGTACGCGCTGGTGGAAGGCCTGTTCCTCGGCGCCATCTCGGCCGTGTTCAACGCCAAGTTCCCCGGCATCGTATACCAGGCCGTGCTGCTGACCTTCGGCACCCTGTTCGCGCTGCTGTTCGCGTACCGCAGCGGCCTGATCAAGGCCACCGAGAACTTCAAGCTGGGCGTGATCGCGGCCACTGGCGGCATCGCCCTGCTCTACCTGGCCTCGTTCGTGCTGGGCTTCTTCAACATCAACGTGCCGGTGATCCATGACTCCGGCTGGCTGGGCATCGCCTTCAGCCTGTTCGTGGTGGTCGTGGCCGCGCTGAATCTGGTGCTGGACTTCGACTTCATCGAGACCGGTGTCGCCCAGCGCGCGCCGAAGTACATGGAGTGGTATGGCGCATTCGGCCTGATGGTGACCCTGGTCTGGCTATATGTGGAGTTCCTGCGCCTGCTGTCGAAGATCCAGCAGCGCTGAACCGGATAGAGCCATAAACGACAAAGGGCGCCTTCTGGGCGCCCTTTTCTCTTTGTTACGCATCGCTGCATTTCCCGGCTAGCCAGTCGCGCCCACCTGTGCAGCGTAGTGCGCCGCAAGGTGCTCGACCAGCGCGCGCACTTTCGGCGCCAGCGCCCGCGCATGCGGATACAGCGCGAAGTAGCGCCGCTGCCCGGCGTGCCAGGCGGGCAGCACACGGATCAAACGACCGGCGCGCAGGTCTTCCTGCACGGTCAGTGCGGTGAACAGGCTGATGCCCATGCCCGCCAGCGCGGCGGCATACAGCGCCGGCGTTGCATCCACCCGCAGGCGTTGCCCGGCCTCGATGCTCGCGCTGGCGCCGCGCGGCCCCTGCAGCTGCCAGGGCGACATCGCCGCTGCAGGACTGAACCCCAGCAGCGCGTGCTGCGCAAGGTCCGACGGCTGACGCGGCAGGCCATGACGCGCCAGGTAGGCCGGTGCGGCGACCAGGATGCGCGGGCAGCTGGCCAGCTCGCGCGCGACCAGCTGGCTGTCCGGTAGCGAGGCTGCAATACGCAGCGCCAGGTCGAAGCCACCACCGACGACATCGACGAGCTGATCATCGGCCGACAGATCCAGCGCGACCTGCGGGTAGCGCTGCAGGAAGGACGGCAACCAATGCGGCAGCTCCTGGCTGGCCACCACCTGCGGCACGCTGATCCGCACCCTGCCACGGGGTTGCGCCTGCCCGGCGCGGGCACGATCGTCCGCCTCCTGCAGGCGGTCCAGCAGCGTTGCCGCCTCGCGATAGTAGTCGCGCCCGGCCTCGGTCAATGACAGCCGGCGGCTGTTGCGATCGAGCAAGCGAACCTGCAGATGTTCTTCCAGCTGGCGCAACTGCCGTGACATCGCCGAGTGGGTGGTTCCCAGGCGTTCAGCGGCCGCGGTGAAACTGCCCGCGTCAACGATGGCGCGCAGCGCACGCAGGGCGGCGAAGTGATCCATCGGCTAGTGGCTCCACGTTGCGGTGCCCACGGCATGCGGGCCCCGCCAGCTTATCAAGCGCCGTCGCCAGCCTTGCGCACCGGCAACGCCAGGATCGCGTCGGTACTCATGACATCCCCGAACGCGTCTTCGATCTGCGCCAGCGAGGCGTCATGCAGCGCGCGATGGCCGATGCGCTGGCCACCGGCCAGGTCCAGGTCGCGGCTGGCGCTGGCGTCGGACGAGACGATCACCCGGTAGCCACGTGGTGCGGCCGCTGCGTCGCGCGCAGCACCGGCGACGCAGGCATGGGTCTGCAGGCCGGTGACGATAAGGGTGTCGATACCGGCATGCTTCAGCACCGTGTCGAGCACCGCGGCCGAGCTGCCAGCGAACACGCTGACGTTGTCCTTCTGCACCACGGTCTCGCCCTTGCGCGGCTGCAGGTCGCGATGGAAGTCGGCATTGACGCTACCCAGCGCGAACAGCGGTGCGCCGGCCGGCAACACATGCTGCACGTGGATCACGCGGATGCCGTGGGCATCGGCGAACGCGACCACCCGCTTGGCCTGGCGCAGTGCGGCCACGCCATCGGGAATGACCATGCGGCCACCGGCGAAGCCCGGCGCGGCGCTGGCGTCGAAGTACTCGTTCTGGAAGTCGATCACCAACACCGCAGTCTTCGCCGCATCCAGCGAGGCCGCGACCGGCGCGCCCGCCATATGGCGGATGGTGGGATGGGCCGGCTCGGCGGCGACGACCGGAGTGGTGACGGCCATGCCGATCAGGCTGGCCAGGCCGAAGGCGGTGAGGTTCATGGGAGGGTTCCTGTGCGGTGGGTGTGGGGCACAGGATGCGGAGCGATTGGCGCACGAACCAGCCGTGCGGGGGCACATGACCTGTGCGAAAACCGCACAACCGATCATTCCGTCATCCACGCATGGCGTGGATCTACCGGAAAACGCAACGGGGCGCCCGAAGGCGCCCCGCTGGGATCCAACCGAGGCCGACCGGCCGCTTACAGGCGGCTGGCGATGGCCTTGGCGAAGCTCATGGTGGTGCCGGTGCCGCCCAGGTCGCCGGTCAGCGAGTCCTTGGCTTCCATGGTCGCCACGATGGCCTTGCGCAGGCGCTCGGCATTTTCCGGCTGGCCGACGTGGTCCAGCATCTGCGCGGCTGCCAGCAGCAGCGCACACGGATTGGCCTTGCCCTGGCCGGCGATGTCCGGCGCGGTGCCGTGCACGGCTTCGAAGATCGCCGCATCCTTGCCGATGTTGGCACCCGGGGCCAGGCCCAGGCCGCCGACGAGGCCGGCGCACAGGTCGGAGATGATGTCGCCGAACAGGTTGGTGGTGACGATCACGTCGAACTGTTCCGGACGCATCACCAGCTGCATGCAGCAGTTGTCGACGATCATTTCCTGGAATTCGATGTCCGGGTACTGCGCGGCCACTTCACGGGCGACGTTCAGGAACAGGCCCGAGGTCGACTTGATGATGTTGGCCTTGTGCACGGCGGTGACCTTCTTGCGGCCGGTGCTCTTGGCCAGCTCGAAGGCGTAGCGCACGATGCGCTCGGAGCCCTTGCGGGTGATGCGGGTGCCGGAGAACGCGGTCTCGCCGTCGGCAGACACTTCTTGGCCTTCGGCCAGGTAGGCACCTTCGGTGTTCTCACGAACGGTGATCAGGTCGACGTTGTCGAAACGCGACTTGGTGTTCGGGAAGGTGTGGGCCGGACGCACGTTGGCGTACAGATCGAAATGGCGGCGCAGGCTGACGTTGATCGAGGTGAAGCCACCACCGACCGGGGTGGTCAGCGGGCTCTTCAGCGCGACCTTGTTGCGCGCGATCGATTCCAGGGTCACCGCCGGCATCAGGTCGCCGTGCTTTTCCAGGGCCACCAGGCCGGCGTCAGCGTCTTCGTACTCCAGGCCAGTCTTGAGCTGGTCGAGCACGAACAGGGTGGCGTCCATGATTTCCGGGCCAATGCCGTCGCCGCGGATGACCGTAATTTTCTGCGTCATTGATCGATGTTCCGAACAGGGGGAAAAACGCCGTCCGGACGTGCCCGGAAACGCCGGCGCAAAGGAAGTTTCACCGGCAATTATGCCTGAGCCGGGGCCGAGGTCCCAAATAGACCATGGTCCCAGTCCCCGGCTCAGGCAGAATTGCCCGCGCATCCCGCCTTAACCCTGCGCCTGTCGGCGCGCCCCCTTGAACAACAAGGGGGCTCCTGGACTGTTGGATTGCGGGGAAGGCCCCCTTGCAGGTCCGGTAGTGCCGGCCGCTGGCCGGCAACCCCGGCCATGCCGGATTCAGGCGATGCCGGCCCGCGGCCAGCACGCCCCTCAGTGCTCGTGCGCGGCTGGCGCGGCGGCGCCGCCTTCGAGCTGGTCGAGGAAGTCGACCGCGCGGCGCAGGTGCGGGATCACGATGGAACCGCCGACCACCAGGCCGACCGAGAAGGTCTCGAAGAACTCTTCGCGGGTCACCCCGGCGTCCTTGCACTGGGCCACGTGGTAGCTGATGCAGTCGTCGCAGCGCAGCACCATCGAAGCCACCAGGCCCAGCAGTTCCTTGGTCTTCACGTCCAGCGCGCCGGCCTGGTAGGTCTGCGTGTCCAGCGCGAAGAAGCGCCGCACCACCTGGTTCGGTTCGCCCAGGATGCGTTCGTTCATGCGCTTGCGGAAGTCGGTGAACTCGGCGATGCGGTCCTTGCTGCCGTCGTCGGCCGCGCTCATGCCTGACCCTGCCCGGCCAGCAGCGGCTCGAGCTTGCCTTCACGGTGCAGGGCCATCATGTCGTCGTAGCCGCCGACATGGACGTCGCCGACGAAGATCTGCGGCACGCTGGTACGGCGGGTCTTGGCCACCATCTTCTCCCGCTCGGCCGGGTCCAGGTCGATGCGGACCTCGGTCCACTGCTGGCCCTTGCTCTTCAGGAAGTTCTTGGCGGCCACGCAGTACGGGCAGACGGCGGTGGAATAGATGGTGATGGCGGGGGCACCGCCGGCGGTCTGGGCTGTCACGGGAAACTCCACGATGGATCGACGGTCTACATATGGTACCGGTGCGCTGGAATTTCCACGCCACGGCCGCAACACTGTGGATTAACGAATGGTTGCCCCCTGCCCTGCCACGCTTGGCGCGCCCCGCCCGAGGACCCCCTGCTTGCGAGCCCTGCTGCTGACTACCGCCGTCACCCTGGCCCTGGCCGTGCCGCTGGCCCAGGCCCAGGCCCAGGAGAAGCTGCCCGACATCGGCTCCTCGGCCGGTGAGCTGCTGACCCCGGCCCGCCAGGCCGAGTACGGCGCGATGATGCTGCGCGAGCTGCGCAACTATGGCTACCTGCTGGACGACCCGCTGGTGAACGACTGGCTGCAGACCATGGGTACCCGGCTCGGCTCCAACAGTGACCAGCCACGGCAGCCCTATACCTTCTTCGTGATGAAGGACCGGCAGATCAACGCCTTCGCCACCCTCGGCGGCTACATCGGGGTCAATGCCGGCCTGGTGCTGACCGCCGAGCGCGAGGACGAGGTGGCGGCGGTGCTGTCCCACGAAATCGCCCACGTTACCCAGCAGCACGTGCTGCGCGGGGTAGAGCGCGCCCAGCGCGACCAGATCCCGATCCTGCTGGGCATGCTGGCGGCGGTGGTGGCCGCGCAGGCCAGCAACAGCACGTCCTCCGGCAACGCGACCATGGCCGCGATCAGTTCCGGCATGGGCCTGATGCAGCAGCGGCAGATCAACTACACCCGTTCCAACGAGTCCGAGGCCGACCGCCTCGGCATCCGCACGCTGTCGCGCAGCGGCTACGACGTGGATGCCATGGCCGGCTTCTTCGAACGGATGGCATCGGCGATGCGCGGCAACGAAGGCGGCTACAGCGTGCCCGAGTTCCTGCGCACCCACCCGGTCAACATCACCCGCATCAGCGAGGCCAAGGCCCGCGCCGAGCAGATGAAGAAGGACACGGTGCTGCTGACCACCACCACCCCCAGCGGCGAGCGCAGGGAGCGCGTGGACCCGGCCGACCCCAGCCTGGCCGAGCCCCTGCTGCGCGGAAACAACCCGCTGCTGCCCAGCAACGTGCTGCGCATCCCGATGGGCCAGCTCAGCCGCGGCGCCAGTGGCGACTTCGACTGGGCGCGCGAGCGCCTGCGCGTGCTCAGCGCGGACTCCGCGCCCGAGCTGGAACGCGAGTATGCCGACCTGGCCAAGCGCCAGAAGGACGGCCTCAACGATGCCCAGCGCTATGGCCAGGCGCTGGCTGTGATGCGCGGCGGTCGCGCCGGCGCCACCCAGGCCCGGCAGACCCTGGCCGGCCTGCTGCAGGGCCGGCCGGACAACCTGTGGCTGGCGCTGGCGCTGGGCGAAGCGGAGTCACGGGCCGGCCAGGCCGCCCAGGCCAACAGCCGCTTCGAGCAGTTGCTGCGCCAGCACCCCAACAGCCGCCCGGTGGCACTGACCTATGCCGAGATCCTGAACGAACAGGGTACCCGCGAGGCCGGCCAGCGCGCGCAGGCCATGCTGCGGCCCCTGCTGTCGCAAAGCGGTAACGATCCGGTCTTCCAGCAGCGATATGCCCGCGCCAGCGAGCTGGCCGGCGACAGCGTGCGTGCCAGCGAGGCCTATGCCGAGGCGGCCTTCCTCAGCGGACGGCCGGAGCAGGCGCTGCTGCAGTTGCAGGCGCTCAAGCGCAACCCGGCACTGGATTACATCGGCCGTGCGCGGGTTGACGCGCGCATCGAATCGATCACCCCGACCGTGCTGGAGCTGCGCCGCCAGGGTGTGCAGGATCCGGACCTGGACCGGCGCTGAGCGCTGCATGACCGGCCGATGGCAGTCCCAGCCGGTTCCAGGCCGGGTAGTCACAAACATGTCATCAAACCGTAGTCTACTGGCACCACTCCAGTAACCGAGCCCTACGGTGTCCTCGTGCAGAAACGCATCCTGATCGTCGATGACGAGCCCGCGATCCGTGAAATGGTCGCCTTCGCCCTTCGCAAGGGCGATTACGAACCGGTCCACGCCGGCGATGCCCGGGAGGCCCAGACTGCGATCGCCGACCGCGTCCCCGACCTGATCCTGCTGGACTGGATGCTGCCCGGTACGAGTGGCCTGGACCTGGCCCGTCGCTGGCGCAAGGAAACGCTGACCCGCGAAGTGCCGATCATCATGCTGACCGCGCGCGGTGAAGAGAACGACCGCGTTGGCGGCCTTGAAGCCGGCGTCGACGACTATGTGGTCAAGCCGTTCTCGGCGCGCGAACTGCTGGCCCGCATCCGCGCGGTGATGCGCCGCGCCCGCGAGGACGACGAGGACGGCAGCGTGGCGGTCGGCCCGATCCGCATCGATGGCGCGGCGCATCGCGTATTCGCCAATGACCAGCCGGTGCCGATCGGCCCGACCGAATACCGCCTGCTGCACTTCTTCATGACCCACCCGGAGCGCGTCTATACCCGCGCCCAGCTGCTGGACCATGTGTGGGGCGGCAGCGTGTACGTGGAGGAGCGCACCATCGACGTGCACATCCGCCGCCTGCGCAAGACGCTGGAACCGTTCAACGCCGAGAACATGGTGCAGACCGTGCGCGGCGCCGGCTACCGTTTCTCCACTGCCACCTGAGTCTCGTCGTGCCGGCGCCAAGCACCTGCGGGTGCCGGCGCCGGCAACTCTGCTATAACCCTCGGTTCACCCCAGTGAACCGCCGCACCTCAACGACGAGATCGCAATGCCCCGCCACATCCGCTCTGCCTGGTTGAAGACCCTGGCCACCGTTGCCGCGGTGCTGCTGTTCGCCGGACTGGTGGGGTGGCTCTCGGGGCATCTGTGGCTGTGCATCGCACTGGGCGCGCTGGCCACCCTGGCCTGGCACTACTGGCGGCTGCGCAGCGTGCTGCGGCGGCTGACCGCGCGCCAGCGCTGGGACACCGCCGAGGAAGGCAGCGGCGTCTGGAACGAGCTGGACCGCCTGCTGTACCGCAACCAGGTGGAAATGCGCGTACGCAAGCGCCGCCTGCTGGACATGCTGCGCAGCTACCGCGCCGCTGCCGCCGCGCTTCCCGATGCGGTGGTGGTGCTGGACCGCAACAGCCAGCGCGTGCAGTGGTTCAACGAAGCGGCTACCGCCCTGCTCGGCCTGCACCATCCCGGCGACCTTGGCGAGGCCCTGGTCGAACGCCTGCAGCCAATGCCGCTGGCGCACTGGCTGGCCGGTGGCCGCAACGCCGAGCCGATCCTGGACGTGCCCTCGCCGGTCGACCCGGCGATCCGCCTGAACCTGCGCCTGATTCCCTATTCGTCGGATTACTGGCTGCTGATCGCGCGTGACGTCAGCAAGCTGCTTCGCCTGGAACAGGTGCGCCGCGACTTCGTGGCCAATGTTTCACACGAACTGCGCACGCCGCTCACCGTGGTCCACGGCTACCTGGACATGATGGACCCGGAGGATTTCCCGGGAACCGGACCGATGCTGGAGGAAATGCGCAAGCAGAGCCAGCGCATGGCCCAGCTGGTGGAAGACCTGCTGACGCTGTCGCGCCTGGAATCGCAGGAACATAGCGAGGAAGAGACCGTGGCCATGCAGCCGATGCTGGCAACCCTGCGCCGCGAGGCCGAAGCGCACAGCCAGGGCCGCCACCAGATCAGCATCGACGATCTGGCCGGCGTCGACCTGCAGGGCTCGACCAAGGAGCTGCACAGCGCCTTCTCCAACCTGGTCACCAACGCGGTGCGCTACACCCCGGCCGGTGGCCGCATCGCGGTGGAGTTCCGCCGCGAGGGCGACGGCGCCGTGCTGGCCGTGCGCGATTCCGGCTACGGCATTCCCGCCACGCACCTGCCGCGCTTGACCGAACGCTTCTACCGGGTTTCCAGCAGCCGCTCACGCGAGAGTGGCGGTACCGGACTGGGCCTGTCGATCGTCAAGCACATCCTCGGCCTGCACCACGCAAGGCTGGAGATCGAAAGCGAAGTCGGCAAGGGCTCGGTGTTCTCCTGCCATTTCGATGCCGACCACGTGCGCCCGCGCGAGTCCGCCCCCCTGACCTCCATCGAAGAATGACGCCATGAGCAGCCTCGGATCCCTCCCCCTCCCCGTGAGCCCGGACAACGATCCGTTGCGCGACCCGGCGCTGTACATCAACCGTGAGCTGTCGCAGCTGGATTTCAACTTCCGCGTGCTGGCCCAGGCGATGGACCCGCAGGTGCCGCTGCTGGAGCGCCTGCGCTTCATGTGCATCTCCTGCACCAACCTCGACGAGTTCTTCGAGATCCGCGCCGCCGCCGTGCGCCACGCGCAGGAGTTCGGCCTGCCGCCGGCACCGGACGGGATGAGCCCGCAGGCCATCCTCAGCGCCATTCATGACCGCGCCGCCGAACTGGTGGACCAGCAGTACCGCTGCTGGAACGAGACGCTGCGCCCGGCGCTGATGGACGCCGGCATCGGCGTGCTCGGCCGCCATTCCTGGACCGATCGACAGAGGCGCTGGCTGCGCGCCTATTTCCGCAACGAGATCATGCCGGTGCTGTCGCCGCTGGGCCTGGACCCGGTGCATCCGTTCCCGAAGATCCTCAACAAGTCGCTGAATATCGTGGTGGTGCTCAAAGGCACCGACGCGTTCGGCCGCGCCGGCCACCTGGCCATCGTGCGTGCGCCGCGCTCACTGCCGCGCATCATCCAGCTGCCGGAAAAGCTGGGCGGATCACAGAATTTCGTGTTCCTGTCGTCGGTGCTGTCCACCTTCGTCGATGAGCTGTTCCCGGGCATGGAAGTCCAGGGCGCCTACCAGTTCCGCGTTACCCGCAACTCCGAGCTGGTGGTGGATGAGGAGGAAGTGGAAAACCTGGCGCTGGCGCTGCGCGACGAGCTGGTGGACCGCGGCTACCGGCCGGCGGTGCGCCTGGAGATCGCCCACGACATGCCGCGTGAGATCGTGCGCACCCTGCTGCAGAATTTCGGCCTGACCGAGAACGCGGTCTACCGCATTGATGGCCCGGTCAACCTCAACCGCATCATCCAGCTGTACGACCTGATCGCGCAGCCGGACCTGAAGTACCCGCCGATGACCCCGCGCACCCTGCGCGACAGCGACGGCATCTTCGAGACAGTGACACGCCAGGACCTGCTGCTGCACCATCCGTTCGATGCCTTCACCGCGGTGCTGGACCTGATCCGGCAGGCGGCGATCGATCCGAACGTGCTGGCGATCAAGCAGACCCTGTACCGCACCGGCAAGGATTCGCTGATCGTCGATGCACTGATCCAGGCCGCGCGCAACGGCAAGGACGTGACCGTGGTGGTTGAACTGCGCGCGCGCTTCGACGAGGAAGCCAACCTGGGCCTGGCCGATCGCCTGCAGGAGGCCGGCGTGCAGGTGGTGTACGGCGTGGTCGGCTACAAGACCCACGCCAAGATGCTGCTGATCGTGCGCCGCGAAGGCCGCAAACTGCGCCGCTATGTACACCTGGGCACCGGCAACTACCACAGCGGTACCGCCCGCGCGTACACCGACATCAGCCTGATCACGGCTGACCCGGACATCGGCAACGACGTGCACCTGCTGTTCCAGCAGCTGTCCGGCCTCGCCTCGAAGATGAAGCTCAAGCGCCTGCTGCAGTCGCCCTTCACTCTGCATACCGGCATCCTCGGCCGCATCGAGCGCGAGACGCGCATCGCCGCCGCCGGCCGCCCGGCGCGGATCATCGCCAAGATGAACGCGTTGAACGAACCGCAGGTGGTGCGCGCCCTGTACGCGGCCTCGCAGGCCGGCGTGCAGATCGACCTGATCATCCGCGGCGCCTGCACCCTGCGCCCGGGTGTGCCGGGCATCTCGGACAACATCCGCGTGCGCTCGATCGTCGGCCGCTTCCTGGAACACAGCCGCGTCTACTGGTTCGGCAACGACGGCGCTCCGGAAATGTACTGCGCCAGCGCCGACTGGCTGGAGCGCAACCTGCTGCGCCGGGTCGAGACCTGCTTCCCGATCCTCGACCCGGAGCTGGCCAAGCGGGTCTATCGCGAAGTGCTGCAGAACTACCTGGACGACAATCTCAACGCCTGGGAACTGGATGCCGACGGCATCTACCACAAGCGCGCGCCGGCGCACGACGAAGCGCCGCATTCCGCGCAGATGGCATTGATGCAGGGGCTGTAGTCTTGCCCCGGTGGATCCCGACCGCTGGTCGGGATTCGATCAGTGCCGACGAACGGTCGGCACCCACCCACAGCGGGATCTGACCCCTTGCCATCGTGCTGCACGCCTCCTTCCAAAATGTGAAGGCCGCGCGGTGACGAGCACACCGCCCCTTCGGCTAACATTCGTCCATGCCGCATACCACCACGACTCCGCCCGCATTGCAGGATGGCGACCTGCTGGCCGCCATCGACCTTGGCTCCAACAGTTTCCACATGGTCATCGCGCGCTACACGCTCGGTCAGCTGCGGGTGATCGACCGCCTGCGCGAGACGGTGCGCATGGCCGATGGCCTGGATGGCAAGGGTGGTCTATCTTCCGCTGCACGCCAACGTGCACTGGAATGCCTGGCCCGCTTCGGCCAGCGCATCCGCAATGTGCCGCCGCACCGGGTGCGTGCGCTGGCCACCAACACCGTGCGCCAGCTGCGCTCGCCGCAGTCGTTCCTGGTTCCCGCCGAAACCGCGCTCGGGCATGCCATCGAAGTGGTCAGCGGTCGCGAAGAAGCGCGCCTGATCTACCTGGGCGTGGCCCATGCGCAACCACCCAAGCCCGGCCAGCGCCGGCTGGTGATCGATATCGGCGGCGGCTCCACGGAATTCATCATCGGCATGGGCATGCAGACCCTGGAGCGCGAAAGCCTGCAGGCCGGCTGCATCGCCAGCACACGGCGTTTCTTCCCTGGCGGCAAGCTGAGCAAGAAGCGCTGGAAGGATGCGCTGGCCGAGATCGGCCGTGAGTTCCAGCCCTTCGCCAGCAAGTACCGCGCGCTGGGCTGGCAGGAAGCCCTGGGTTCTTCAGGCACGCACAAGGCGATCAGCGAGATCTGCGCGACGATGAAGCTGAGCAAGGGCGCGATCACCGCCGAGGCCCTGCCGCAGCTGCGCGATGAACTGCTGAAGGCGAAGAAGATCGACGACATCCAGCTGCCCGGGTTGTCCAGCGACCGCCGCCCGATCATCGCCGGCGGGATCCTGGTACTGGAAGCCGCGTTCCAGGCGCTGGGCCTGCAGAAGCTGCTGGTGAGCAAGGCCGCGATGCGCGAAGGCATCCTGTATGACATCGTCGGCCGCGCCGGCGAGAACGACCTGCGTGATGAATCGGTGGCCGCACTCAGCCAGCGCTACGGCATCGATACCGTGCAGGCCGAGCGGGTGCAGGAGACCGCGCTGTCGCTGCTGGAACAGGTGCAGGATCGCTGGAGGCTCGATGCCGACGATGCGCGCATGCTCGGCTGGGCCGCGCGCCTGCACGAGCTGGGCCTGATGATCGCGCACAGCGGCTACCACGTGCACGGCAGCTATGTGCTGGAGCACTCGGATATCGCCGGCTTCTCGCGCCAGGAGCAGCAGATGCTGGCCGCGCTGGTGCGCAGCCACCGCCGCAGCGTGACCAAGACCGCCTTCGACGCCCTGCCCGAGCGCCTGCTGCTGACCGCACGCCGGCTGGCCGCCCTGCTGCGCCTGGCGGTGCTGCTCAACCGTGCCCATGAGGACGATCCGCTGCCGGCACTGGAACTGACCGCCGACGACAACCGCCTGTCGCTGATCGTGCCGCAGGCCTTCATCGATGCCCGGCCGCTGCTGCGCGCGGACCTGATCGGCGAGACCGATGGCATCGCCGGGCTGGGCATCCAGTTCCGGCCGTTCGTGGCCTGAGCGCCGCGCCCCCACGAGGGGAGTAGGTCACACACCGTTACAGTTCGCGCACGTGCCCCGCATAGATCTGCTGCGATGCAGCAGATCATGTCGAGCAAGCGCATTCAGCGTGACCGCTAAGCGACTGCTTTTGTTGAGCTTTCGTGAAATCTGATGAAGAAAGCTGGTACAAACCGACATACCCTCTTTACAGAAACTTAACCAACGAGACTACTATCGGGTCATCGGTCCGCTTATCGGCGACCGATTTCTTCGACGCCCCTTTTGGCGTCCCTGCACGACCTGAGAGAGAGAGAGCTCGTCATGACTTCACGCACCACCCCCCTGGGGCAGGCCATCCGCTACGCCCTGGCAACCACTGCGACGCTGGCCGCGCTGCCTGCGTTCGCCCAGAGTGGCAGCACTGCCGCGCCGACCACCCTGGATCGCATCGAGATCACTGGCTCGCGCATCCGCCAGGTGGACGTGGAGACCGCTCAGCCGGTCCTGGCACTGAGCCGGCTGGACATCGAGCGCCAGGGCTTCAGCTCGGTGGCCGACATCCTGCAGAACGTCACCGCGATGGGCAGCCCGGCGATCAGCCGTGCCAACGCGCTGAGCGCTGGCGAGAACACCGGCGGCACCTATATCGACATGCGCAACCTGGGCGCGCAGCGCACCCTGGTGCTGGTCAATGGCAAGCGTCTGGGCATCAGCACCTCCGGCTACCAGGACGTGTCCTCGCTGCCGGTGTCTGCGGTGGAGCGCATTGAAGTGCTGAAGGACGGCGCCTCGGCCATCTACGGTTCCGACGCGATGGCGGGCGTGATCAACATCATCACCCGCTCCAACGTCAGCGGCGTGACCGCCAATGTCTACCACGGCCAGTACAGCGAAGGCGACGGTGCCCGTGACCGCTTCGATGTGGTCGGCGGCTGGAGCAACGATCGCGTGTCGCTGACCCTGGCACTGGAGCACTCCGAAGAAAAGAGCGTCTGGGCAAAGGACCGCTGGTTCAGCAAGTACGGCGTGAGCGACCGCCACCCGAACGACGCCTCCAACTGGACCACGCTGAGCCAGTGGGGCCAGGTTACCGGCCTGAAGGGCGGCCCGGGCTGCACCAACGCCACCCAGGGGTGTGGCTACTCACTCAACCGCGGCGCTGACCCGACCAACCCGGCCAACTACCACCTGACCGACGCAACCCCGTTCACCGGCGACGTCAGCAACGCCAACGAACAGATGCACGTCATGTATCCGCTCAAGCGTGATTCGGTGTACTTCGACGGTCGCTTCAAGATCACCGACCAGGTCAACCTGCGCACCGAATTCGGCTACAACAAGCGTTCGGCCGAGCGCCAGATTGCAGGCTACCCGCTGCAGTCCAGCTCGGTGTCCATCTCCGGTGACCCGACCGCCACCGGCCTGATGTCCAAGGACAGCTACTTCAACCCGTTCGGCACCCAGCACGGCTATGCCAGGCCAACCGACGTGGCCTGGAACCGCCGCACCTGGGAAATCCCGCGCGTGAGCACCAGCGAACTGAAGACCTACCGTGCGGTAGTGTCGCTGGATGGCAGCTTCGAGATCGGCCAGCGCTACTTCGACTGGGACGTGGGCTACCAGTACAACCGCAACGAGCTGACCGCCACCGCCACCGGCAACCTGCACAAGAAGCGCGTGCGTGACGCCGTGGGCCCGTCGTTCCTGGATCCGGCCACCGGCAAGGTGATGTGTGGCCGTCCGGGCGCGGTGATCAGCGGCTGCACGCCGTGGAACCCGCTGGTGCCCTACGGCAGAAACGATCCGAACGGACTGACCGGCAATGAAGAGCTGATGGCCTGGCTGTTCCCGGCGGAGCACACCACCGGCCGGACCACCACCAAGAACGCGTTCGCCAATCTGTCCGGCAGCATCCTGACCCTGCCGGCCGGCGACCTGGGCTTCGCCTTCGGTGTGGAAAGCCGCAAGGAAGATGGCCGCTACACCCCCGACGCTCTGGCCCAGACCGGTGCCACCACCAACCTGGCCGCTGGCCCGACCGGTGGCAGCTACAACGTGAAGGAAGCCTACCTGGAACTCAACGTGCCGGTGCTGGCCGACCTGCCCGGCGCACGCGAGCTGAGCTTCAATGCCGCTACCCGCTACTCCAAGTACAACACCTTCGGCAACACGCTCAACAGCAAGTTCGGCTTCAAGTGGAAGCCGATCGACCAGCTGCTGGTCCGTGGTACGTGGGCAGAAGGCTTCCGCGCCCCGACCATCAACGACCTGTACGGTGGTGGTTCGGAAACCTTCGCGCAGTTCAGCGACCCGTGCGACACCGTGTTCGGCTCGGCCAAAGGCAGTGCCGAAGTCCGCGCACGGTGCGCACGTGACATCGCCGATGCAGCCAACTTCCGCCAGCTGAAGCAGGGCAACACGCCGGTAACCACGGCGCAGGATGCCACCCCGACGCCGTTCGTGTCCGGCTCCAACCCGCTGCTGGTTCCGGAGACCTCGACCAGTAAAACGCTGGGCCTGGTGTGGAGCCCGACCTTCCTCAGCAACTTCAATGTGGCGCTGGACTGGTGGAAGATCCGCATCGACAACACCATCGTCGGTGACAGCCCCAACCAGATCCTGAAGGATTGCTATGAGCAGGGCATCGAATCGCGCTGCAGCCGCTTCACCCGCGATCCGTCCAACGGCATCGTCACCGGCCTGAAGTTCGGCAACCGCAATGCCGGTTTCGCCGAGACCGAGGGCTACGACCTGGATGTCAGCTATCGCGTCGACACCGGCTACGGCAAGCTGAGCGCAGGCTGGACCAGTACCTATGTGAGCAAGAACGTCTACCGCTCCACCAATGATGTCCGCGATGCGATCACGCCGATCAACGGCGTTGCCAACACCATCGGCACCGCTACCAGCCTTGCGTTCCGCGTGCGCTCGAACCTGGTGCTGGGCTGGGATGTAGGTGACTTCGGCGTCAGCTGGACCGCACGCTACTACTCCGGTGTGAAGGAGCGCTGCCTCAACGCCTCGCGGTATGCCGACGAATGCTCCGATCCGACCTTCCTGGCCCCGTGGCTGAAGTCGCCGACCGCCTACAACGAGCGGGGCGCGGTGACCTTCCACGACGTGCAGTTCCGCTACAACCTGCCGTGGGAGGCAACCGTGTCGGTGGGCGCCAACAATGTGTTCGGCAAGGAAGCGCCGGTGATGTACAGCAAGCCGAACTCGTCGTTCTCCTACTACGGTGGCTACGACATCGGTCGTTTCATGTACATGAAGTACCAGCAGCGCTTCTGATCCACCCGCGTTGCTGACGCTTGTCGACCACGGCCCTTCGGGGCCGTGGTTCTTTCTGATTCTGCGCAGACTGTCGCTTTCCACATTGCCCGTGCTGCGTTCCATCAGGGACCCGGTCCGCTGCCTCGCCTCCGCCGTAACGCCGCAGGCCGGAGCAATCGATTGATCTGCTTCCGCTTTGTGCAGAAGCGTCACACCTGTCTGCACGACTTTCGTCGCTTGCCCATACGTCTCCGCGCCCATCTTCACTAGGTTCGAACATCCACCACCGCGGTGGGATTGACGCAGCCCCGCTTGGCTGTGCTCCGAAGACTTCGAAGACTGAGAGAGAGACCCATGACCATCCGTATTCCCGAGCTCGGGTTGGCGATCCGTCGTGCCCTGGCGGTGACGGCCACCACCGCGCTGGCCGCCCCCGCATTTGCCCAGCACGCGCCGGAAGCCACCACGCTGGACCGTGTCGAGATCACCGGTTCGCGCATCCGCCAGGTCGACCTGGAAACCGCACAGCCGGTGCTGACCATCAGCCGCGCCGACATCGAGCGGCAGGGCTTCAATTCCGTCGCAGACATCCTGCAGAACCTGACCGCGACCGGCAGCCCCGCGCTCAGCCGCGCCAGCCCGCTCAGCGCCGGCGAGAGCGCAGGCGGCAGCTACGTGGACATGCGCGGGCTGGGGGCGCAGC
The DNA here is from genome assembly GCF_059370315.1 of Stenotrophomonas sp. YJH_SMC_46. Lineage (NCBI taxonomy): Bacteria > Pseudomonadati > Pseudomonadota > Gammaproteobacteria > Lysobacterales > Lysobacteraceae > Stenotrophomonas > Stenotrophomonas sp. YJH_SMC_46. The sequence continues at coordinate 62,766 of NZ_JCAFTO010000006.1, read as the reverse complement.
GCACGCTGGTGCTGGTCAACGGCAAGCGCCTGGGCATGACCACTTCGGGTTACCAGGACATTTCCAGCATTCCGGCCGCTGCGGTGGAGCGCATGGAAGTGCTCAAGGACGGCGCGTCGGCCATTTACGGTTCCGACGCGATGGCCGGCGTGGTCAACATCATCACCCGGCGCAACGTCCAGGGCGTGGCGGCCAATGTCTACCACGGGCAGTTCAGCGAAGGTGACGGTGCGCGCACCCAGTACGACGTGGTTGCCGGCTGGTCGAACGACCGCGCCTCGATCAGCGTCGCCGCCGAGCATGTCGAAGAGAAGGGCGTATGGGCCAAGGACCGCGGCTTCAGCGCCTACAGCTACACCGATCGTCATCCGGACGATGGCTGGACCACGGTCGGCCAGTGGGGGCGCATCGTCGGCTTCAAGGGCCCGGGCTGCAGCAGCAGCCGTGGCTGCAGCTATTCCCTCGACCGCGGCAGCCAGCCGGGCGGGCCGGACAGTTTCCACCTCAGTGACAACACACCGTTCACCGGTGATGTCAGCAACAGCAACGAGCAGATGCACGTGCAGACACCGATCAAGCGCGATTCGCTCTTTGTCGACGCACGCATGGATATGAACGACCAGGTCCGCTTCAGTACGCAGCTGGCCTACAACCGGCGTACCACCACGCGCCAGGTCGCCGGCTATCCGTTCCAGTCCGCTGCGGCCGGCATCACGCCGATGTCCGCCGACAGCTGGTTCAACCCGTTCGGCAGCCACCACGGCTATGAACACCCAAGCGACGTGCACTGGAACCGCCGCACCTGGGAGATTCCGCGGGTCAGCATCAGCGAACTGACCACTTGGCAGGGTGTGGCCGCGTTTGAAGGCAGCTTCCAGTTCGTCGGTCGCGAGTTCGATTGGGAAGCCGGCTACCAGTACAACCGCAGCGAACTGGAGCAGCGTGCCACCGGCAACCTGCACAAGCAGCGCGTCGCCGATTCCACCGGCCCTTCGTTCTACAACCCGGCCACCGGCAAGGTGGAATGCGGTACACCGGAGGCACCGATTGCCGGCTGCAAGCCCTGGAATCCGCTGGTGCCGTATGGCCAGGATGACCCTTACGGCCTGACCGGCAACAGCGAACTGCAGGACTGGCTGTTCCCCGAGGAAATCACCCGTGGCAGAAACACCACCCGCAACCTTTTCGCCAGCCTCAGTGGAGGCCTTGCCACGCTGCCTGCGGGGGAACTGGGCTTCGCCCTGGGCGTGGAGAGCCGCCGCGAGGAGGGGCGCTTCATTCCCGACGCGCTGGCCCAGACCGGTGCCACCACCAACCTGGCGGCGGGCCCCACTGGAGGGGGTTACCGCGTCGACGAGGCCTACCTGGAGCTGAGCGTGCCGTTGCTGCACGACCTCCCCGGTGCACGCCAGCTGACCCTCGACGCGGCAACGCGCTACTCGGACTACACCACCTTCGGCGGAACCCTCAACAGCAAGTTCGGCGTGTCGTGGAAGCCGATCGACCAGCTGCTGGTCCGTGGCACCTGTGCGCAGGGCTTCCGTGCACCGACCATCGCGAATCTGTACGGTGGGGGTTCGCAGACCTTCACCACCGGCTTCCGTGACCCCTGCGATACGGTGTATGGCGCGGCCGCCAGCAGCCCGGAGGTGCGTGCACGCTGCGCCGCCGACATCGCCAATGCAGACAGCTACCGCCAGCTCGGCCAGGGCAATGAGCCGATCACCGCCAGCAGCGGGCAGACACCGCTGCCCTTCACCAACGGTTCCAATCCCGACCTGAAGCCGGAAACCTCTACCAGCCGCACCCTGGGCCTGGTGTGGAGCCCGACGTTTGCCGAAGGGCTGAACATCGCGCTGGACTGGTGGAAGATCCGCATCGACAACACCATTGTCGCCGACCACCCCAACGACATCCTCCGCGACTGCTACGAACTGGGCATCGCCGAGCGCTGCGGCAGCTTTACCCGCGACCCGGAGCTGGGCATCGTCAACACGCTCAGCTATGGCAGCCGCAACAGCGGTTTCCGCCAGGCCGAAGGCTATGACCTGGAGATCGGCCACAAGATCGAAACCTCCTGGGGCACGTTGAGCGCCGACTGGAAGACCACCTATGTGGTCGCTGCGGAGCAACGGACCACCAACGAGGCGGATGTACCGCCGATTCCCAGCAATGGCATCGCCACCGACGGTGGCATCGGCTTCCGCGTGCGCTCCAACGCATCGCTGGGCTGGGAACGCGGCAACCTCGGCCTGACCTGGGGCCTGCGCTACTTCTCTGCGGTCAAGGAGCGCTGCCTGGGCGTTGATGAGTATCCGAACGAGTGTTCGCACCCCGACCAGCGCGCACCATGGTTCAGCGGCAGCCGTGACTATAACCGTCGCGGATCGGTCACCTTCCACGACGTGCAGGCACGCTACAACCTGCCATGGGATGCGACCGTCTCGATCGGTGCCAACAATGTGTTCGGCCGCCAGGGTCCGGTCATGTACAGCCAGCCGAGCGCCAATTTCTCCTACTACGGTGGCTTCGACATTGGTCGTTTCATCTACATGAAATACCAGCAGCGCTTCTGATCCACCGCGCTTGCTGCAGCACCGCCACGGCCCTTCGGGGCCGTGGCTCCACGGCAACCGGACGGCCGTCATCCCGTGGTCGCAAAGCGGTCATATCCGCTACATCGCCAGGCCCGAGCATGCCGGAAACCCGGAGGCCCGCCATGCGCTATGCCATCGTCACCGAGACCTACCCGCCGGAAGTGAACGGCGTTGCCCTCACCGTGCAGGGCCTGGAGCAGGGACTGCGCAATTCCGGCCATGAAATCGACCTGATCCGGCCACGCCAGGCCAGCGAAGCACCGGACTCGGCGCCAGGTGCGCTGCTGGTTCCGGGCGCCGCACTGCCGCGCTACCCCGGCCTGCGCTTCGGCCTGCCTGCGCCGATCCGGCTCAACCGCCACTGGCAGCAGCAGCGTCCCGATGCGGTCTACATTGCCACCGAGGGCCCGCTGGGCTGGTCGGCGCTGCGCACCGCACGCCGCCTTGGCATTCCGGTCGCCAGTGGTTTCCACACCCGCTTCGACGAGTACCTGCCCGACTACGGCGTGGCTTGGCTGCAGGCCGCGGCGATGCGCTGGATGCGCCGGTTCCACAATCAGGCCGATGCAACCCTGGTGCCCACCCGCGAACTGCAGCAGTTCCTTGTTGAACAGGGCTTCGACCGCGTGCGCCTGCTGGCGCGCGCGGTCGACAGCCAGCAGTTCGATCCCGGCCGGCGCGACCCGGCGCTGCGCGAGGAATGGGGCGTGGACGGCAATGGCCTGGTCGCGATCTACGTCGGCCGCATCGCCGCGGAAAAGAACCTTGGCCTGGCGGTGAGAGCCTTCCGACGCCTGCAGCAGATCCGGCCCAAAGCCCGCTTCGTATGGGTGGGCGATGGCCCAGCCCGCGAAAAACTGGCACATGAAAACCCGGATTTCATCTTCTGCGGCATCCAGCGCGGCGATGCGCTGGCCCGGCATTTCGCCAGCGGCGATCTGTTCCTGTTCCCCAGCCGCAGCGAGACCTTTGGCAACGTGACCCTGGAAAGCATGGCCAGCGGCCTGGCCACCGTCGCTTTCGACTATGGCGCGGCTCGCGAATACCTGCGTGACGGCGAGAACGGCGCGGCCGTGGAAAACGATGAGCAGTTCATCGAGGCAGCCGTGCAGCTGGCCGCCGATGATGCACGGCGCCGCGAGTTGGGCAGCAGCGCCGCGCGTGCGATGAAGCGCCTGCATCCACAACAGGTGGTTGCCGAATTCGATGCGCTGCTGGCCGAGCTGGCCCAGTCGCGGAGGAGCGGCCATGCGCACTACGCCGCTTGAGCTGCTGGCCGGCCGCGAAGCACGGCTGTGCCGCCGGGCCAACCACTACTGCCGGCGTCGCCGTGTGCGCCGGCTGTTCTCGGTCATCAGCCGGCTCGGCGATGGCGTGTTCTGGTACGTGCTGATGGGCGCACTGGTGCTGCTGGACGGCTTCGACGGACTGCGTGCATCGGTGCACATGGCCGCCACCGGGCTGGCCGCACTACTGCTCTACAAGGGCCTCAAGCGCTGGACCCGACGCCCTCGCCCGTATGCGGCCGATCTGCGCATCCGCGCCTGGGTGGCGCCGCTGGACGAGTTCAGCTTCCCTTCCGGGCACACCCTGCACGCGGTGTCGTTCACCATCGTCGCGCTGGCCTACTACCCGTGGCTGGCACCGCTGCTGGTTCCCTTCACCTTCGGCGTCGCGCTGTCGCGGGTGGTGCTGGGCCTGCACTACCCGTCCGATGTACTGGCCGCCACCGGCATCGCCATCCTGTTGGCCTCGGCCAGCCTGGCCTGGTTGCCGCTGCCGGTGTGATGGCCGCTGCACCGGCCGCGCGTGGCCCGGCGCTACCGTCATCGTTGCTGGCCTAGAATGCAGGCATGACCACGCTGTTCATTTCCGACCTGCATCTGGACCCCAGCCGTCCGGAGATCACCGACCTGTTCCTGCGCTTCCTGCGCGACCAGGCGCCCGGCGCCGATGCGCTGTACATCCTGGGCGACCTGTTCGAGGCCTGGATCGGCGACGACACGCCCTCACCCGCCGCCGATGCGGTGGCCGACGCACTGAAGGCACTCTTCGACAGCGGCGTGCCGGTGTACTTCATCCGCGGCAACCGCGATTTCCTGCTCGGCGAGGACTATGCCCGCCGCGCCGGCCTGCGCATCCTGCCCGACCCCTGCGTGATCGAACTGTACGGCCGCCCGGTGCTGCTGCAGCACGGCGACCTGTTGTGCACCGACGACATTCCCTACCAGCAGTTCCGCGCGCAGACGCGCGACCCGGCATTCCAGGCGCAGTTCCTGTCGCAGCCGCTGGCCGCGCGCATCGCCTTCGCGCAGAAGGCGCGTGATGCCAGCCAGGCACGCCAGGCGGAAATGAAGCAGGGTGACCGCGCACAGTTCGAGACCGTCACCGACGTGGCCCCGGCCGAAGTCGATGCCACCTTCGTGCGCCACGGCGTGGATACGATGATCCATGGCCACACCCATCGCCCGGCGGTGCACACGCTGCAGGCCGGTGGACGCACCTGCACCCGCATCGTACTGGGCGACTGGTACGAACAGGGATCGGTGCTGCGCGTGGATGCCGGCGGCTGGTCGCTGGATACGCTCGCGCGCGAATGATGGATCGCAGGGTGCCAACCAGGGTTGGCATCTACCCGGGCAGGTGCACGCACCCGGGCAGACACCGCCCCTGGCCGGCGCCTGGCCTCAGCGGAAGCCCGCGATGGTGGCCTTGGTATTGACCAGCACGCGCTGGTTGTCGGCGGTACTGGCGTTGCCCATCGGGATGCCGTTGTAGCTGATGTTCGGGTTGGACCAGTAGTTCAGGCGCGGGCAGCTGCGGGTGCAGTTGTAGGCCATGATCGTGCGCCAGCCGGTGCCGCTGGACGGCTCATAGCGATAACCATGGCCATAGGCGTACGGCGAGGTGCTCGGGTCGGTGGCGATATCATGCCGTGCACTCTGCAGGTGGCCGATCTCGTGCGCGAACGAGTAATAGCCTGTCGCGCAATCCCAGTACACCGCCGCGAAGGCGGTGGAAGCCGTCGAGCCTATGCCCGAGGCCAGGCCACAGTACGCACTGTTGTTGATCAGCAGCACGCCCACGTCCGCCGTGTAGGTGTTCCGGCTGGTGTGGATGCTGTCCATGTAGCCGTCGCTGGTGCCACGGAAGCGGGCCAGATCAGTATCGAAGCTGCCCGATTCGGTGTAGTTGGTGGTCTCGTAGCGGGCCAGCTGCATGGTGATGCCCACGTTGCTGTTGACATACCCCTGGTTGGACTCGGCCACGGCCAGCTGCACCAGCGACTGCATGTTGCCGCCATAGGCCGCCACGGCCGCATTGGTCGCCACCACCAGCACGCGGATGGTGGCCGGGGTGCCGGACGACGCCTGTGCGGTACCGATGCGATCGTTGGCGCCCATCGGGATTTTCGGCAGCTGGTTGTAGTCGGCCGGATGGTCGGCCGGCATCCGCGATTCGTCCACTTCCACCAGCACGTGGCGGTTGCCCAGCGGGCGCAGGCGATAGAGCTTGCCGTCCTTGCGGATCGACCCAGTGATGGTGTCGCCCGAGCGCACCAGGATCAGCGAATTGCCCGGATCGTCCTGGCCATTGGACGTGGCAGCGGTCAGCTTGTCCGAAGGGGAGCGGAACTGGCCGTACCAGATGCTGCCGCCATCGGGCAGCGCCTCCACCTTGCTGCGCACCGCCTGCACGCGCCGGCCGAGCAGTTCGAACTCGAGCTGCGGCTGCGCGGTGGCAGCTGCATCGACACGCACTTCCTGTACCGTCGCGGTGGACGGGGTGGCCAGCAGCTTGCCCAGCGCGGGCTCACTGTTTGCCGATGCACGGCTGATGACCGTCACTGGCTCGAACAACGGTGCCGCCTGCGCGGCCGCTGCCACCGACAAACCCAACACCAGGCCACCTGCCGCTTTGCCAATCGATCTGGACAACATTGCGTCGCTCCTTGAATGATGTGAACAGCGTTGATGCAGCACGCCCGGGTTTGCCGGGTTTGGCCATATGGCCTGCGTGGGCCGTGTGAATTCAATAGAAGACGGAGATGAAAATCAGGAACTGTGATCCACCGCATCTACGTTAATTAAGGTCAAAAGCGTCACTACACTTCGCCAATACACCGCTTTCGCGCTACCGTGACGTAGCCACGACGGGACATGCACATGGCTCCATCGCAGGACACGGACGAAGATGTCGGCTTGCTGCGGATAGGCCTGTTCTTCGATGGCACCCGCAACAACGCACACAACCTGGCACGCGGTCGCCCCCGGGTTCCGCAGCCACGTCCGGCGCAGCTGCGTGCGGATGACGATTCGACCTACCAGAGCCGGCTGACCAGCAGCTACGACAACGGCCTGACCAACATCGCACGCCTGCAGCAGCTGTATCCGGACAGCCGCCGCGATGCGATGGCCACACCTTCGCTGTCGATCTACGTGGAAGGCGTGGGCACCCGCGACGATGCCGACGACGACCTGATCGGACTGGCGTTCGGCATCGGCGCCAGTGGTGTGCGCGCGAAAGTGCAGCGCGCGCTGCAGGTGCTGCTTCCGGCCGCACTGTCGGGACTATCCGCACGCTGGCAGCAACCGCTGCATGGCGTGCAGCTGGACCTGTTCGGTTATTCACGCGGCGCTGCTGCCGCACGTGACATCGCCAACCAACTTCAGGGCTGGGACAGCGTGCGCTGGCGCCAGCTGCTACAGGCCGCCGGCCTGTCCTGCACTGCGAACTTCTCCCCGTCCACGCCGGTGCTGCGCTTCATCGGGCTGTTCGACACCGTTGTCGCGGTCAATGGCGGCCGCGCCGAGGAACAGCCGCAACTGGCGCTGCGCAGTGGCATCGCACGCCACGTCGTGCAGCTCACCGCGCGTGATGAACATCGCCAGCACTATGCACTGACCAGCGTGGCGCCGCCGTTCACCGAGATTGCCCTGCCCGGCGTGCACGCCAACATCGGTGGCGGCTACAACCAGCTCGACGAAGGGCCCAAGCTGCTCAGTCGCCCGCGCCGGCAGTTGCTGCGCCGCCCCGCGGTTGCCGACTACCAGATTCCTCCACTGGCGATGCTGCAGGCCACCACGGCCTATGCTGAAACACAGGCCGATGCCGAACGCTGGCGACAGCAGCTGGGCGTGGACGAGAAGGAAATCTGGGTGGATGTCTGGCACCAGTGGCAGCAGCAGCGACGCGCCGGCAGCCGCAGCGTGCTGTTGTCACCGGTGCTGTATGTGACCGCCGCTGTGGTACTGCGCCGGCCCATCGACTGGCGTTACCAGCTGATCGCACTGCAGGTGATGCAGCAGCAGGCCATCGATGCCGGCGTGCAATGGACTGCAAATGCCGCCGAGGTTCCCGGCTGGGAACTGCCGTCCGCCCTGCGGCCTATCGCACGGCGCCTGGTGGCCGGACAGCCACTGACGGCGACACAGGAGGCGCTGCTGCGTCGGCGTTACCTGATGCAGTCGGCGCACTGGAACTTCGATGCGCTGGGCGACACCGCACTGACCTACGCCGCCGATGCCGGCGTCAGCGAACTGCCGTACCGGCCAGGCCCTGGCTTGTTCTATATCAACCGGCCAACCGTGGATGGCAAGCGCGTGGTGTTGCCGAACGCATAAGAAAAGGGGACCTCCCCTGTTCTCAGCCGGCCTGCTCGACAAGGTTGGCCAGCTCATCCGCATCGAACCCGGCCAGCAGGCGCGCTTCCATGTTGAACGGCCCGTGCAGGTAGCCGCCGGCATACTCCACAAGCAGTTCCTTGAAACGTGCGCGCGGCTCGACACCGGCGCGGTCGCAGTACCAGCGGTACCAGCGCGAACCGGCGGCAACATGCGCCACTTCCTCACGCAGGATCACCTCCAGCACATCGGCGGTTTCGCCATCACGGACATTGCGCAGTTTCCCGATCATGCCCGGGGTGACGTCCAGGCCGCGCGCTTCCAGCACGCGCGGCACCAGCGCCATGCGTGCCAGGCCATCGTGCGCGGTCTTTTCGCACATTTCCCACAGGCCGTTGTGCGCGGGGAAGTCGGCGTAGTCGTGGTCATGCACCTGCAGGCGCTCGCGCAGCAGCATGAAATGCCGCGATTCGTCGTCGGCACAGCTGACCCAGTCGGCATGGAACGCCGGCGGCAGGCCGCGGAAGCGGTACACCGCATCCCAGGCCAGGTCGATCGCGTTGAGTTCGATATGGGCGATGGCGTGGATGAAGGCGGCCCGCCCTTCCACGCCGCCCAGTCCGCGCCGCGGTACCTCGCGCGGATGCACCAGCACCAGTTGCGCCGGCCGGCCGGGCATGCGGATCGGTTCCGGCAGCGGCGCATCGGCGGCCACTCTCAGGCGACCGGCACGGAACGCGGCGGCGTACGCCTGAGTCAGCGCGACCTTGCGCAGCGGGTCGGCTTCGGCCAGGCACTGCTGCGCCGCACGCAGCAGGTCACCACCAACGTCGGGCACGTCAACCACGCCTGGACCTCAGGCGCGGCGCTTGTGCTTGGCGTCGTCCGAACGCAGCTGCTGGATGCGCTCGAAGTAGCCCGGCTCGATACCGGTCGGGTAGTGGCCGTTGAAGCAGGACGAATCGAAGTTGCGCAGCGCCGGATTACCCTCGCTTACCGCCGCTTCCATGTCTTCCAGATCCTGGTAGATCAGCCAGTCGCAGCCCAGGTGCGCTTCGATCTCTTCCACGCTGCGGTTGTGCGCGACCAGCTCTTCGGCGGCCGGCATGTCGATGCCGTAGATGTTCGGGTAGCGCACCGGCGGCGCGGCGCTGGCCAAGTAGACCTTGCGCGCGCCCGCGTCACGGGCCATCTGCACGATCTGCTGGCTGGTGGTGCCACGCACGATCGAATCGTCCACCAGCAGCACCACGCGGTTGCGGAACTCAAGGTGGATCGGGTTGAGCTTGCGACGCACCGACTTCACGCGTTCGCCCTGCCCCGGCATGATGAAGGTACGGCCGATGTAGCGGTTCTTGATGAAGCCTTCGCGGTACTTCACGCCGAGCACGTTGGAGATCTCAAGCGCAGCGTCGCGCGAGGTATCCGGGATCGGGATGATGGTGTCGATGTCATGATCCGGGCGCAGGCGCAGGATCTTCTCGCCCAGCTTGATGCCCATGCGCATGCGCGCCTTGTGCACCGAGACATTGTCGATCATCGAGTCCGGGCGCGCGAAGTACACGTATTCGAAGATGCACGGGGTGTGCTCGGCCGGCTCGGCGCAGATCTCCGAGAACAGCTCGCCGCGCGCGGTGATGACCAGTGCCTCGCCCGGCTGCACGTCGCGCACGCGCTGGAAGCCCAGCACATCCAGCGCGGCCGACTCGGACGCCACGATGTACTCGTCACCCTCGGCATGGCTGCGCTTGCCAAGCACCAGCGGGCGGATTCCATGCGGGTCGCGGAAGGCGACCAGGCCCAGGCCCAGCACCACGCTGACCACTGCATAGCCACCCTTGCAGCGGCGGTGCACGCCGGCCACCGCGCGGATGGCCGCTTCCGGGCTGAGCTGGCGCTGCTGTTCCAGTTCGTAGGCGAACACGTTCAGCAGCACTTCGCTGTCCGAATCGGTGTTGACGTTGCGGCGGTCCTGTTCGAACACCTGCTGGCGCAGCACCTCGGTGTTGATCAGGTTGCCGTTGTGGGCCAGCGCGATGCCGTACGGCGAATTGACGTAGAACGGCTGCGCCTCGTCCATGCCTTCCGAACCGGCGGTCGGGTAGCGCACGTGGGCAATGCCCACGCTGCCTTCCAGGGTGGACATGGTGCGGGCATCGAACACATCACGGACCAGGCCGGTGGCCTTCTGCACGCGCAGGCGGCTGCCGCTGGCGGTGGCGATGCCCGCCGCATCCTGGCCACGGTGCTGGAGGACGGTCAAGCCGTCATACAACTGCCCGGCGACGTTCTGGTTGCCGACGATTCCGACGATGCCACACATGATGCGAGGTCTCCGCTGGGCTGTGCCCAGTTACAAGGAAGGTGGCCGTACCTGGCCGCGGTGGTCGCCGCGCACGCGGTCGACGTTGGCCGGATCGCCCGGCTCGATACTGTCCGGCAGTGCAGGAGCATCCGGGCGCACTTCCGCCGGATCGTAGGAATCGCCCTGTTCCGCTTTCGCAGGCCGCAGCCATCCGCTGCCTGCCACTACCTGGTTGAGGATGCCATTATCGCCTGCCGCGCCCGGCTTTCCCAACCCGGCGCCTGCGTTCTTGCCCAACTCCATCAATGCAGATGGGGACAGCGCGTCGGTCGGCAAGGCCTTGGGCAGCAGATCGGCCCCGGGAACCTCCCAGTGCGGCAGCTTGCTGTTCATCCAGGCAACGGTGGGATTCAGCAGTGGGCGCACCGCCGAGCGCTGCCAGGAGGGCTCGGCAGTCAACGGGGTGAAACTGCCCAGCAGCAGCAGGATCGCGGCGATCAGGCCGCCCCGCACGGCCCCCAGCACCCCGCCCAGCAGGCGGTCCAGGCTGGTCAGCATGCTGCGGTGGACCAGGGCCTTGATGACCATGCCGATCACCGCGACCACGATCATCACGCCGATGCCGACGCCCAGATAGCCGCCGACGAAGTGTTCGCCACCGGGGGCCGCCGGGGCAGCCCACCAATGGGCGGCATCATTGCCGAAGGCGAAGGCCGCCCACGCGGCCAGCAGCCACGACAGGGTGCCAATGACGATGCCGACGAAGCCGCGCAGCATCCCCAGCAGGGTGGAGGCGGCGATCACGATCAGCAGCACCACGTCGATCATGGCGCCCCGCTCCTTCGGCGGCGCTGGCAACGCGGCTGCGCGTGGGTCATGGGTGCGGCCGGACCATGCCGGCGACGCCGACCTTGGCGGCGACCTGCGCCTTCAGCTGCTCGGCATCGCCACGGTTGGCCACCGGCCCGACGCGGACGCGATGCAGGGTGCCCTTTTCGGTGCGCACCTGCTCGACAAAAGCACTGAAGCCGGCGGCGCGGACCTTGTCGCGCAGGGCGTTGGCATCGTTGGCCTGGCCGAACGCGCCCAGCTGCACGGCAAAGCCGACGCCGCTGGCGGCCGGTGCTGCCGGCGTGGCCGGGGCCGTTGCCGGCTTGCTGGCGGTGGCCTCCGGCTTCGGCTCGGGCTTCGGGGTTTCGGGCTTCGGCGCCGGCTTCGGCGGCTCGGGCTTGGCCGCCGGAGTGGTCGTTGCAGTCGGCGTACTCGGCGGCAGACTTTCACTGCGCACCGGGTTGCTGCTGGCCGACGGCGCGGTGGCGGCGGATGGGGTACTGGCGCTCGGCGTAGCCGGTGTCGGGGTGGCTGCCACCGGGGCGCTGCTGTCCGCTGCGGCATCCAGGGTGATCACTTCGGCCTTCACATCGGCACGGATCTTCACCGCCTGCAGGCGGGCGGCCTCGGCCTGTGCACGGTCGGCATACGGCCCCACGCGCACGCGCCATGCCTGGCGGCCGTTGATGGTCGCCGTTTCGGCGAAGCCCGGCAGCTGCGAGCGCTGCAGGTAGGCGATCACCGCGTCGGCGTCGGCCTTGCTGCCGTAGGCACCGAAAGTAACCGCATAGTTGCCGGCGGCGACCGTCGGCGAGGTGTCCACGGTCGGCGGAGTGGCCGGCGTGGCGGCGTCCTGCAGCGGCTTGGCCTGCCCGGTCTGCAGGCCGGTGGCACCACCGGCCGGAGCCACCAGCGGTAGTTCACGGGTTTCGAACTGGCCATCGGCCGGCGCGTCCGGCGCGGCGATCGGCACCGAGGCCACACCGCTGTCCGGTGCAGGTCCCTTGACCAGCATCGGCAGGAAAATCACGGCCAGTGCGACCAGCACGATGGCACCAATCAGACGCTGTTTCAGAGGCGTATCCACGTGAGGCGGCAACTGTCCGGAGGTTGCGGTCGATTATACGGGTGCCGGACCGGACGGCGTCGGGATTGGCTGAACGTGGCTCAGGCGTTGCGCTGCAGCCACTGCAACGCGGCGGCGGCGGTATGGAAGGAGCCAAACACCAGTACGCGGTCACCGCGCTCGGCCCGATCCAGTACCTGCGCCAGCGCCTGCTCGACCGAAGCGGCCAGCTGCGCGCTGCCAGCATCGGTCTCGGCCAGGCGCGCCTGCAACCGGGCGGCACTCTGGCCGCGCGGACCGTCCAGGCCGGCAAGGGTCCACTCGCCAACCACGCCCTGCAATGCCTGCACCACACCCACCGCGTCCTTGTCCTGCAATGCGGCATACACCGCCAAGGTGCGCCCGGCCGACGCTTCGGCCTTCAGCGCGCGGGCCAGCTGGCCCGCCGCCTGCGGGTTGTGCCCGACGTCGACGCGGATCTGCACGCCATCTCGCTCGAACGCCTGCAGCCGACCCGGGATACGCGCCGCCGCGATACCAGCGGCCCACGCCGCGCGCGGCACCGGCTTGTCCAGCGCGCGCAGCGCAGCGATGGCGGCACCCGCATTGGCCAGCTGGATCGGCCCGGCCAGCGCCGGGGTTGGCAGTTCCATGCGCAGGCCAACGTCCCGCCAGCGCCAGCGCTGGGCATCGATCGGCTCGTAGAAATAGTCGCTGCCGCCGCGGATCGCGTTGGCACCCACCAGGTAGGCCCGTGCGAGCACGCTCGACGGCGGGTCGGTCTCACCCAGGATCACCGGCTTCCAGCCACGGATGATGCCGGCCTTCTCGGTGCCGATTGCTTCGCGGTCTTCGCCCAGCCATTCGGCATGGTCGATGTCCACAGTGGTGATCACGGCCACATCGGCGTCGACGATGTTGACCGCATCCAGGCGACCGCCCAGACCCACTTCCAGAACCGCCAGGTCCAGCCCGGCGTCGGCGAACAGCTGCAGCGCGGCCAGCGTGCCGTACTCGAAATAGGTCAGCGTGGTCTCGCCGCGTGCGGCCTCGACGGCGTTGAACGCAGCAACCAGCGCCGCATCGTCCACGTCCTGGCCGTCGATGCGCACGCGCTCGTTGTAGCGCAGCAGGTGCGGCGAGGTGTACGCGCCGACCTTCCAGCCGGCGGCACGTGCAATGGCTTCGATGAAGGCGACGGTCGAGCCCTTGCCGTTGGTGCCACCAACCACGATGGTGCGCTTGCCCGGCGCCCCCAGGCCCATCGCGGTGGCCACGGCGCGCACGCGCTCCAGGCCCATGTCGATGGTCGCCGGGTGCTGGCGTTCAATGTAGTCCAGCCAGTCGGCCAGGGTGGTCGGGGTGTTCGTCACGGCAGGGGTTCCAGCAGAAGCAGGTGGTTCGGGAATCAGAGGGCGCGGTGCTTGGCTTCGCCGAAGAACGGCGTGTGGTGGGCGCAGTCGTTCAGGCGCACCACTTCCAGGCTGTCCAGGTCGGCGCCTTCGAGCAGGTTGAGCGTGGTCGGTGCCTGGCGGAAGGTCCACAGCCGGGAAAGCGGCAGGCCCAGCACCTTGCACAGGATCACGCGGTTGACCGCATCGTGCGCAACCACCAGCAGGGTGTCGTGCTCGCCGAGGCCTTCGGTGGCGCGGGCCAGGCCACGCCAGCTGCGCTCCAGCACCAGGCGCAGCGATTCGCCGCCGGGCATCAACACCGTATCCGGCTCCTCGCGCCAGGCCTGCAGGCGCGACGGATCCTTCTCGTGGATCTCGCTGGCCAGCAACCCTTCCCATTCACCGTGGGCGATTTCCTGCAGCTCCGGCTCGGTCAGCAGCATGTCGGCGCGGGCGGCGCCAAGCGCCAGCTGCGCGGTCCGCTGCGCGCGCGACAGCGGCGAGGCGACGGCACGGGTGATGTCCACCGAGGCCAGGCGGGCACCCAGGGCCTGGGCCTGGGCTTCGCCGATCGGCGAAAGCGGGATGTCGATCTGGCCCTGGTAGCGGCCTTCGGCGTTCCACGGCGTTTCGCCGTGGCGGGCAAGCAGGATGCGCATGCGTGCAAGGGGTCCTGGGGGGAGGAGGTTTCCGCGTTTCGTTCACATCCTGTGAAGCACGCGGAACAGGGATGATACCTGTTCGGCGCACCGGGCCGGGCAGCTAGGGATGCAGTGCAACCAACGACGTCGAAGCGGACAGCCACGTTCACTTTGCAATATGCAACTAATCTGATGGCATTGCTGGCACCCGACGTCCACGCTTGGAGCCTTTGCGGGCCGATCAATGTCCAATCGCTCCTATCTGTGCTGCAGCCCCCTGCCGGGCATCTATCCCAGCTTCGCCGTCGACTACGATTCCGACGTGCAGACACTGGCAAACGATGTCTACTGCATACCGCTGCTGTGGCCGGCGCTTTTTACACCCGAGGATTTCCAGCGGGCTGATTTCGAAGTCGATGGCGAAGTTGTGATCGGACAGGCACCTTCGGCACCCAAACAGAAAGTGCTCGAAACCCTTCGGCGCCGCCGCACAGGCGTCGTCCAGGCATTCAAGGGTATCGGTGATCTTGCTCCGTACGTGAACATGCTCGAGCGGGTGATTGAAGACGCACCGTATGAGTTCATTTCAATCGAAATGGACGAAATTGCCGCCCTGAACGATCCCGAGGAAGAGTTCTATGAAGCGTTCGAGCGCTTGTTGTCCGGATTGGATGCACCGGACGAAGACGTTTGCGAACAGCTGATCGCGCTGGCTGCAATGGAACACTGCTGGCCTATCCCATCCGTCCGCCTGCATCTCGACGGCCTTGAGGGCTCGGAAGATGACTACTGGAATCACTGCCGGGTGCTCGGAGCGGGCAGCGATGTGTCGGGAATGGGGCGCCCGGTTCCCTGGGAAACCGCTTAGGGCTGCTGACAAAAAACCCCGCGACAGACGTCGCGGGGTTTCAGTATTGCAGTAGCGTGGATGCACCGCCCGGCAGTGTCTGCAGGCGTTGCCGGCCAGCGGCCGGCACTACCGCAACCGGTTTACTTCGCCAGGTTCAGTTCCTTCAACAGCTGCGGCGCCGGCGCCACTTCCTGCATGATCCACTGCATGTAGCGGCTGTCGACGGCGATCATGCGGGTCATCACCGGATCGAACACCCAGTTGGAGCTGACCGATTCCCAGTTGCCATCGAATGCCAGGCCGACCAGCTTGCCGTTGGCGTCCAGCACCGGCGAACCCGAGTTGCCGCCGGTGATGTCCAGGTTGGACAGGAAGTTCACCGGTACCGAACCAAGGCGCTTGTCTTCCAGGCCGCCATAGCGCTTGGCCTTGACCGCGTCGAGCAGCGCCTTCGGCGAATCGAACGGATCTTCACCGGTCTCCTTCGCCGCCACGCCTTCCAGGGTGGTGAACGGGGTGTACGTCACGCCGTCCTTGCCATAGCCCATGACGTTGCCGAAGGTGATGCGCAGCGACAGGTTGGCGTCCGGGTAGACAAACTCACCCTGGCTCTTCTTGTAGTCGGCCACGGCCTGCAGGTACAGCGGGCGCGCGGTCAGCGATTCGCCTTCGCGGATCTTCTTCTGCTCTTCCTGCTTCAGCAGTGCCGGCATGACAGCCACGGCGTACTGGATGGCCGGATCGCTGCTGGCTTCAAACGCGGCACGGTCGGCCTTGAACCACTTCAGGCGTGCATCCAGGCTGCCCAGCTCGGTGCCCGACAGCTTGGCCACCACCGACTTCACCGCAGCGGCATCGCTGCCGGCCAGCCACTTGTTCAGCACGTCATTGTCGCGCTGCGCGGCCGGCAGGGCCACGTACTGCTCCAGCCAGTAGGCCTGCAGCTGCTGGTCCATCTTCGCCACGTAGCGACGATCCATCTGCTTCAGGCCACCTTCGATGGTGGTCAGGTCGCGTTCCTGGTAACCGGCTTCGCGTTCGGCATCCGGCTTGCTGCGCTCGATCGACAGGCGGTACAGGGCGATCGCCGCGCCAACGGCCGAGGTGTTGTTGAACTGGCCGACGAACAGGTCGCGTTCGCGGGTGGCCTTGCTGGTATCCAGATGCTTGAGCAGCTGCGCGTGTGCGGCCAGGGCCGGCTTGCCGGCAGCGCCCTGCTTCTTCAGCCACGCCAGCACGGCGGCTTCTTCAGCCTGCTTCTGGCCAGCGGCGTCGATGCGCTTGAAGCCTTCCAGCTGGCCCAGGTAGTTCTTGGCCACGTTGTTCATGCTGGCGGCGGTGGCGGCGTACTTCACCTTGACGTCGGCGTCGGCCTTGCCGGCGTCGGCGATCAGCTTCAGCACCGCGTTGTAGTGCTTGGCGATGGTCGGGTAGGTGAAGCTGGCGGTTTCGTTGAACTCACCGGCCAGCGCGTAGCGGTTGGTGCGGCCCGGGTAGCCGGCCACCATCACGAAGTCGTCGGCGCCCAGCGGCTGGTCGGCGAACTTCAGGAAGTGCTTGGGCTGGTACGGCACGTTGTCGGCGGCGAAGGCGGCCGGCTTGCCGTCCTTGCCGACGTAGGCGCGGTAGAACGAGAAATCGCCGGTGTGGCGTGGCCACATCCAGTTGTCGACGTCGCCGCCGAACTTGCCGACGCTGCCCGGGGGCGCGTAGACCAGGCGCACATCCTTGATTTCCATGTTGCGGAACAGGCGGTAGGTGTTGCCGCCGGAGAAGCTGTACAGGCGGCAGCGGAAACCGGCATCGGCCTCACAGGCGGCAACCTGGGCCTTGTCGAAGGCGTCCAGCGCGCGGCTGCGGGCCAACGGGTCATTGCCGGCGGCGGCGATGGCGGCCTTGGCCTGGGCGGTGACGTCGGTGATCTGGTCGAGCACGAACACGCGGGCGTTCGGGCCGGCGCTCAGTTCGTCCTTCAGGGTCGGCGCGTTGAAGCCGTCCTTGATCAGGTTCTTCTGCGCGGTCGAATTCAGCTGGATGGCGCCATACGCGCAATGGTGGTTGGTGACCACCAGACCCTGCGGCGAGACGAAGCTGGCGGTGCAGCCGCCGAGGGCGACGACCGCGCCCATCGGGTCGCCGGTCAGGTTGGACAGCTGCTGCGGGGACAGCTTCAGGCCGGCCTTCTGCAGCGGGCCGGCGATTTCCGGCAGCTGCTGCGGCACCCACATGCCTTCAGCGGCATGGGCGACCTGGGCCAGCCCGAGGCTGGCGACGATGGAAAATGCAAGCAGGTTCGAGCGCATGGAGCGGCCCCTGGTAGTGGAACCCTCGATTGTAGCCCGCCGCCCTGCCCCGGCCCGAACCCCGGAAGTCATGCAATCAGGTGCCTCCACCGTTCAGCGTTTCCATTGCGATCGGTCAGAGGCGAGAGGCCAGGCCGATGCAGGACACGCCGTAAACCCCGCTCCGCGGCCCGGCCCAGCCGCTGGCGGCTGTGCGTTCTGGCGCTTGCGAAGCAGTGCTTCGCGAGCAAAGCGCCCTCACCCATGGGGGCTCGGTCGCGCCATCCATGGCGCTCACGGTCCTGCATCGGCCTGGCCTCTCGCCTCCCCACAGTCCCCTGGCCTCGGACGGTAGCGCCGAGCCATGCCCGGCGAGCGAAGCGGCGCTGCTGTTTGCAGCACGTTCGAAACGCCCGTCGGCGCATGCCTTTCGTTCCGCCAAAGCACCCGCAGCGCAACATGGGAATTCCGTCCGGCACCCTATAATCCGCGCTTTCCCCCTGATGAGTTCCACCCCGATGGCGCAGCAAACGATGAAGGCCCTGGTCAAGCGCGAAGCAGCCAAGGGCATCTGGCTGGAAGAAGTTCCGGTGCCGACCCCCGGCCCGAACGAGGTCCTGATCAAGCTGGAGAAGACCGCGATCTGCGGTACCGACCTGCACATCTACCTGTGGGACGAGTGGAGCCAGCGCACCATCAAGCCGGGCCTGACCATCGGCCACGAATTCGTCGGCCGCGTCGCCGCGCTGGGCTCGGCAGTGACCGGCTATGAGATCGGCCAGCGCGTCTCGGCCGAAGGCCACATCGTCTGCGGTCATTGCCGCAACTGCCGGGGCGGCCGCCCGCACCTGTGTCCGAACACCGTCGGCATCGGCGTCAACGTCAACGGCGCGTTCGCCGAATACATGGTGATGCCGGCCAGCAACCTGTGGCCGATCCCGGACCAGATTCCGTCGGAGCTGGCCGCGTTCTTCGATCCTTACGGCAACGCCGCGCACTGTGCGCTGGAATTCGATGTGATCGGGGAGGACGTGCTGATCACCGGTGCCGGCCCGATCGGCATCATCGCCGCCGGCATCTGCAAGCACATCGGCGCGCGTAACGTAGTGGTGACCGACGTCAACGACTTCCGCCTGAAGCTGGCCGCCGACATGGGCGCTACCCGCGTGGTCAACGTGGCCAACCAGTCGCTGAAGGACGTGATGAAGGAACTGCACATGGAAGGCTTCGACGTGGGCCTGGAAATGAGCGGCAACCCGCGCGCTTTCAATGACATGCTCGACTGCATGTACCACGGCGGCAAGATCGCCATGCTCGGCATCATGCCCAAGGGCGCCGGCTGCGACTGGGACAAGATCATCTTCAAGGGCCTGACCGTGCAGGGCATCTACGGCCGCAAGATGTACGAGACCTGGTACAAGATGACCCAGCTGGTGCTGTCCGGCTTCCCGCTCGGCAAGGTGATGACCCACCAGCTGCCGATTGACGATTTCCAGAAGGGCTTCGACCTGATGGAAGAAGGCAAGGCCGGCAAAGTGGTATTGAGCTGGAACTGATCCGCCCCACGGTAGCGCCGGGCCATGCCCGGCGTCACCGGAATGAAAAAGGCGCCCGATGGGCGCCTTTTTCCAATGCGTGCCAGGCAAGCTTGGCACCTACCGTAACGCCTGCGGCGTTACTTGCCGACGGCCACGCTCAGCATCACCCGGCTGTGGGCCAGCTTGCCGGAGTTGTCGCGGCCGTTGCCGTCGGTGCCGTAGTAGCCGAGGCCGACGTTGAACAGGCCGAACTGGCGTTCGACGCCGACGTTCCAGTCGGTATAGTCCTTGGCGATGCCGTCCTCGAAGGTGCTGCGGCCGACGTTGGCATTCAGGGTGAAGTCTTTCGGCAGGCCCCAGCTGCCGCCCAGGCCGAAGTACCAGCCATCGGTGCTGCTGTTCCAGACATCGTTGGTGTAGGCCACCGTCAGCTTGTAGGTCTCATCCAGCGTGGTGGTGGTGATCAGCTCGTTGTAGTTCAGCTCGCTGGCACCGAGGTAGGTGTAGCGGTTCAGCAGGGCGTCGAAATTGACGCGGGGCGTGACGTCAACGCCATAGCCGATCTGGTAGTCGACCTCGGTGCTCGGGTCGCCCGGACCGAAGTCGACGCCCGAACCCCAGACACCGGCATACAGGCCGACCGGCGAGGTGTAGGTGAACCCCGCCTGCAGGGTCGGCTTTTCGTCGGTCTGTGAGACACCACGGAACAGGTAATCGGAAACGGCGGTGACGTCCCAGCTGTACGGCGATTCGTCTTCCTGGGCACTGGCGGTGAACGGGGCGGCCATGGACAGGGCAGCGGCAATGGCGAGGCAGGCACGGGCGTGCTTCATGAGCGTCTCCGGTGGGGGCGGTGGCGTGGCGCGGAAGGCGGGGCGGCCGGAGCGGGACAGCGCCGGTTCACGAATTTTTAACCCGTTTGCTATTGCGATGCAACATGTGACCGCTGTGGTGACGCCGCAACTGCGCCGGTTGGCAAGCGGCGATGCCCGGTAGAATCAGCGGTTTCCCCGCTCAGAACCGTGCCCACGCCATGACCGACCCCTCCTCCGCCCTGACCCGCCACTACGCCGAGGAACTGGACGCCATCCGCGCCCAGGGCCTGTTCAAGTCCGAGCGGATCATCACCAGCCCGCAGTCGGCCGAGATCACCCTCGACGACGGCCGCACGGTGCTGAATTTCTGTGCCAACAACTATCTGGGCCTGGCCGACCACCCGGACCTGATCCAGGCCGCCAAGGACGCGCTGGACAGCCACGGCTTCGGCATGGCGTCGGTGCGCTTCATCTGCGGCACCCAGGACCTGCACAAGCAGCTGGAGAAGCAGATCGCCGATTTCTTCGGCAAGCAGGACACCATCCTGTACGCGGCCTGCTTCGATGCCAATGGCGGCCTGTTCGAGCCACTGCTTGGCGAGAATGACGCGATCATTTCCGACGCACTGAACCATGCGTCGATCATCGACGGCGTGCGCCTGTGCAAGGCCAAGCGTTTCCGCTACGCCAACTGCGACATGGCCGACCTGGAAGCCCAGCTGCAGGCCGCCGATGCCGCCGGCTGCAAGACCAAGCTGATCACCACCGACGGCGTGTTCTCGATGGACGGCTTCATCGCGCCGCTGGACGAGATCACTGCGCTGGCGAAGAAGTACAACGCGCTGGTGCACATCGACGAATGCCACGCCACCGGTTTCCTTGGCGCCACCGGCCGCGGTTCGGCCGAGGTCAAGGGCGTGCTGGAGAAGATCGACATCATCACCGGCACCCTGGGCAAGGCCATGGGTGGCGCACTTGGCGGCTTCACCTGCGCCAGCGCCGAAGTGATCGAACTGCTGCGCCAGCGCTCGCGCCCGTACCTGTTCTCCAACTCGCTGCCGCCGCACGTGGTGGCCGCAGGCATCAAGGCATTCGAAATGCTGGCCGCCGCCGACGACCTGCGCAGCACGCTGGCCGAGAACACCGCCTACTTCCGCGAAAAAATGACCGCGGCCGGTTTCGACGTGAAGCCGGGCGTACATCCGATCAGCCCGGTGATGCTGTACGACGCGCCGCTGGCACAGAAGTTCGCCGAGCGCCTGCTCGAAGAAGGCATCTACGCGATCGGTTTCTTCTTCCCGGTGGTACCCAAGGGCCAGGCGCGCATCCGCACCCAGATCAGCGCCGCGCACAGCCGCGAGCATCTGGACCGCGCGATCGATGCATTCACGCGCATCGGCGTCGAACTGGGCGTGGTCAAGGGCTGACCGCACCGGGGTCGGATCCCCTGGGGTAGCGCCGGGCCATGCCCGGCGATTTCCCGAAAGCCGCGCCATGCGCTCGCCGGGCACGGCCCGGCGCTACCGAAATGACGCGCGACGCGCGTCACTTCTTTTTCTTCTTGCCCTTCGGCTCGTCCTTGCTGGCCACCACCACCGGCTTGGCGGCGGCATCCTGGCCATTGCCCTTGGCTACGCGGATACCGTTGGCCTTCATCCAGGCATCGAACTCATCGGCGGTCATCTTCTTGTCGCCGTTGCTCATCAGGAAGCGGTAACTGCCGCGACCATCCAGCTCCGGGGTCTTCACTTCCACCACCGGGGTCTCGGCCGGCGTTTCCGCCTTGGCCACCTTCTTGTGGCCACCACAGGCGCTCAGCAGCACCATCGGCAGAAGCAGGCCTGCGCAGCGCAGGGTTTGATTGAGGGTCAGGTGGTACATGGCAGGCTCCGTTCGGGATATTCGACAGCCAGGCGCCCCCTACGCCTGGAACGGCGGCCGGCAAACGCCGGCCACGGGCGATGATCAGCCCGGTGCAGCGGCCCCCAGCCGCTGCTGGTCGCTGACCTGCAGGACCCGCCACTGGCCCTTGCCGAGATCGCCGAGCTGCAGCCCGCCGATCGCGACCCGGACCAGGCGCAGCACCTGCAGGTCGAAGGCCGCCAACAGGCGGCGGATATGGCGATTGCGGCCCTCGTCGAGGACCACCTCCAGCCATGCGGTCTTGTCGCCACTGCGCAGTACGCGCACGGCACGGGCGGCGAGGAACTCGCCTTCGTCCTCCACGCCGGCCCGCAGTGCCGCCAGCGTGGCGTCATCGGGCAGGCCATCAACCTGCACGTGGTAGGTCTTGTCCGGCCCGGTCTGCGGGTCGGTCAGGCGCGCCGCCCACTGCGGATCGTTGCTGAACAGCAACAGCCCTTCACTGGCCTTGTCCAGGCGCCCGACCGGCGCGATCCACGGCAGCCCCGCGCCATCGAAACAGCGGTAGACGGTGTCGCGGCCGCGCTCGTCCTGCGCGGTGGTCACTACCCCGCGCGGTTTGTTGAGCATCAGGTACAGGCGCTGTGGCGCGCCCATGGGCTGGCCATCGACCTCGATCGGCGGCACCGGCTGGCCAATCGGAAATTCCGGGTCGCGCACGATCCGGCCGGACACGCGTACGCGGCCTTCGGCAATCCAGCGCGCGGCCTCGCTGCGCGAGCACACGCCGGCCTTGGACAGTACACGCGCCAGGCCATGGCGGACACCGGCGGAAGCGGCAGCGGAAGTCGCACGCCCACGCGGTGCGTGGGAGCGGGCAGCGGGGGCAGCAGGTGGGCGGCGCGTGCGCAAGCCTCTGCTCCCCGCGGTGCTTATTTCTTGTCGACCGGCTTGGTCTCAGCCGGTGCTTCAGCCGCCGCCGGCGTGGCGGCCGGGGCCGGACGCGCCTTGACCACGCGCACACCGCGCGCCTTCATCCAGGCGTCGAACTCTTCGGCGGTCATGCGCTTGCCGTTCTGGCTCATGTCGAAGCGCCAGGGCGTGTTGTCGAATTCGGTCTGCGGCTTGTAGGCCGCCGGATCGTTCGGCTTCACCGCCGGTGCGCTAGGGATGGCCTTGGCGATGTTCTGGCAGCCGTCGATGCGCAGGCGCTGCAGCACCTGGTCCAGCGACTGCGACGGATCGTAGTTGCTGCTCAGCACACCGGCCGGCATGCCCAGCTGGTTGCCACGGATGTACAGCTCGTCGGCAACCGGCGCGATGGTCGTGGCCGGCAACGGCAGCGGCGAGGCGCTGGTGTTGACCGAGCAATCGACCGCAGCGTGGGCGGCGGGAACCAGGGCCAGCGCCAGGAAGGCGGCCGATGCAGAGCGCAGCATGAGGGGCATCCAGGAAAGGAAGGGACGCGGCGAGTTTAGCAATGCCGCGACAGCTTTCAAGCGCCACTTTCAATGAATACGGCAACTCATTGGTTTTAAGGATAAAAACCCGACGAACGGTTACTTGCAGACCACCAGATGCCTGGATTGAGTGCCGCAGAAACAACAAGACCCGGCCGAAGCCGGGTCCTGCTGTGTCCTACTGGCAGAGCGTCAGAACTTAGTTCTGGACGTTCAGCTCGGTACGACGGTTCTTGGCGCGACCTTCCGGGTTGTCCGAACCATCCGGGTTGGTGTTCGGAGCAATCGGACGGCTCTCGCCGTAGCCGATCGGGCCGACCAGGCGACCGGCGTCAACGCCGTTCTTGGTCAGGTAGTTGTACACGGCGGTGGCGCGACGCTCCGACAGCTTCTGGTTGTAAGCGTCGGTACCCTTCGAGTCGGTGTGACCGGCAACTTCAACGCGCAGATCCGGGTAACGCTTCAGGATCTCGGTGGCTTCGCTCAGGATCGCCACGGCGTCCGGACGCAGGTTCGACTTGTCGAAGTCGAAGTTGACGCCCTTCAGGTCGATGGAGACCGGCACCGGGCAACCGTCCGGACCGATGGTCTGACCCGGCTGCGAGTTCGGGCACTTGTCGTCGCAGTTGTTGACGCCGTCACCGTCGTCGTCCAGATCGGCGCAGCTCGGGGCAACCGGAGCCGGAGCCGGAGCAGCCGCGACCGGAGCCGGGCCCAGCGGGATCACGACGCCGACCGAAGCCAGCACGTCACCGAACCAGTCTTCGTTCGGAGCGGCAACGCTCTGGTCGTCGAAGTCAGCGCGGTAAGCCACTTCGGCGCGGACAGCAACGCGCTTTTCGAAGGTGGTCTGCAGGCCGACGCCCAGCTTGGCGGCAACGTTGCCGTCCTTACGCTGGCGCGGACCGTTGGCATTCAGCGCCGGGTACTCTTCTTCCGACTTCTGGTAGCCCAGGCCACCGACGATGTACGGGTTCCAGCCGCGGCCTTCCTTGATGAAGTGGCGACGCAGGTCCAGCGAGACGCCGTACTGCGACCAGTTCAGGTCCTTGTTCGAATCGAAGTTCGGGTTCTGATAGTTCAGCTCACCGTCCAGCGACCAGTTCGGGCTGATGAACTTGCCCAGGCCCAGGGTCACGAACGGAGCATCATTGGTCAGACGGTCGCTGTCCTGGAAGTTGAAGCCGGCCGAACCGGTCAGGTACCAGCGGTCATCGAACTCCTGCGCCGAAGCTGCCTGGGCGAAAGCCAGGCCGCCCAGCAGCGCGGCAGTAAGGATCTTCTTGTTCATTGAGTACAGCTCCTATTTCGGGGGTATGAAACCGGTAGAGGCATGGGCCAGCACAAGTGCGTCGATGTACGACAGCCGATTCAGCACGCCACCGCCGCGAACATTATGCTCAGGCGGGTGAAGGCCATGTTAACAGTCCCGTAACATGTGAAGTGTTGCGCCCGACCGTCCATCGGTCCGACGTTGAAACCCTATACAGGATGATGAAAATCCGCAAGACCCTCACGCTGCAAGGGTTTGACGGGGTTTAGGCGTTGGAAACGACACATTGCGCAGCGCGCTGCGATGAGCAGTTCAGCGTCTCTGCGAAAAGGTGAGGAACCTTATGATGGAAACCACGAACCCAGCCGGAGCCGTGATGAAAGCCGTCGCCCTGAGTCGTGAGTCCGCCCCCGCGCTGTGCGATATCCGCCTTCCTCCGCCGCTGCCTCCACGGGGGCGCGACCTGCTGGTGCGGGTCGAGGCGATTTCGGTCAACCCGGTCGACGGCAAGCAGCGTGCCAGCACGGATCCAGCCACGCTCCAGGCACCTCGCATCCTTGGCTGGGACGCGGCCGGCGTAGTGGAGGCGATCGGCGACGAGGCCAGCCTGTTCGCGTCCGGTGATGAGGTCTATTACGCCGGTGATGTCACCCGCCCGGGGTGCAACGCGCAGTACCAATGGGTGGACGAACGTCTGGTCGCGCGCAAACCCACCACGCTGGATTTCGCCGAGGCCGCGGCACTGCCGCTGACCACGCTCACTGCCTGGGAACTGCTGTTCGAGCGCATGCCCCTGCGGCTGGATGATTGCCGCCACGCCGGCCAGAACCTGCTGGTGATCGGC
The DNA here is from genome assembly GCF_059370315.1 of Stenotrophomonas sp. YJH_SMC_46. Lineage (NCBI taxonomy): Bacteria > Pseudomonadati > Pseudomonadota > Gammaproteobacteria > Lysobacterales > Lysobacteraceae > Stenotrophomonas > Stenotrophomonas sp. YJH_SMC_46. The sequence goes on along the minus strand of NZ_JCAFTO010000006.1, from coordinate 37,383 downwards.
GGTGCGGGCGGCGTCGGCTCGATGGCGATCCAGCTGGCCCGCCATGCGGGTTTCGAGGTGATCGCCACTGCGTCGCGCGAAGCCTCGGCCGACTGGTGCCGGCAGATGGGTGCCCGGCACGTGATTGATCACCGGCAGCCGCTCCAGGCCCAGCTGCATGCGCTCGGCATCGACGCGGTGCAGGTCGCACTCAACCTGGCCGACACCGACCAGTACTGGGATGAGCTGGGCCAGCTGCTGGCGCCGCAGGGACATGTCGGGCTGATTGTCGAGCCACGTGGCCCGCTGCGCATCGGCGATCCCTACAAGGCCAAGTGCATCGGCATCCACTGGGAATTCATGTTCGCGCGCTCGCGCTTTGCCACCGCCGACCGCATCGAACAGCACCGCATCCTCAGCCGCGCCGCCAGCATGATCGATGCTGGCCAGCTGCGCGGCACGCTCAGTGAGTCACTGGGCACGATCAATGCGGCAAATCTGGACATTGCGCATCAGCGCCTGGCCAGCGGACGCACGGTGGGCAAGCTGGCACTGGTGGGCTGGGACGACTGAAGCGTCATGTAGAGCCGAGCCCATGCTCGGCTGGTGGTGCCAGGCAAAGCAGCCGAGCATGGGCTCGGCTCTACAGATTCCGCCTGTAGCGGCGGATTGGTCGGCATCTGTATCTATTGAAGTGACTGAATCGGGATTACGGTGGAAACAGATTCCTCTCCCCCGAGCCCACCGTGCCCACCGCCCTGCCCCTGCGCCTGCTGCAACTGATCACCGGCCTGTTCCTGTACGGCTTTGGTGCTTCGCTGATGATCCGTGCCGCCATCGGCGTGGCGCCGTGGGATGTGCTGTCACAGGGCATCGCCGCACAGACCCCGCTCTCGTTTGGCCTGGCCACCAATGTGATTGGCGCACTGGTGCTGCTGCTGTGGTGGCCGCTGCGGCAGAAGCCGGGCGTCGGCACCGTGCTCAACGTGATGCTGATCGGTCCCTCCGCGCAGTTCGGGCTGTGGCTGCTGCCGCCGGCCGTCGGCCTTGGCTGGCAACTGACGATGTTCTGCGCGGGCATGCTGCTGGTGGCATTGGCCACCGGCCTGTACATCGGCGCCCGCCTCGGCCCGGGTCCACGCGATGGCCTCATGACCGGCCTGCATGCCCGCACCGGCTGGGCGATCTGGAAGGTGCGCAGCCTCATCGAAGGCAGCGTGCTGCTGCTGGGCTGGTGGCTGGGCGGCAACGTCGGCCTCGGCACCCTCGCCTTCGCCCTGCTGATCGGCCCGCTGTGCGGCGTCACCCTGGGCTGGTTCGGGATCGGCCGCCGCCCGGTCGTGCCGACCGCAGGCCGACAACCACAATCGCCCTGAGTTGACCCGAATGCCGGCCAGCGGCCGGCACTACCGCCCCCCGAGTTCGTGGGCAGCGCTGCAGGCGCGATCCAGCGGCCCTTGCCCCGGCCGCCATTTCGCGGCACGCTTCGCGCTTCCGTACGCAAGCGTATCGACCATGTCGCCAGCCAACGAAAGCGCCTATCCCCATCTGTTCGCCCCGCTGGATCTGGGCTTCACCCAGCTGCGCAACCGCGTCCTGATGGGCTCGATGCACACCGGACTGGAAGATCGCGCCCGCGACTTCCCAAGGTTGGCGGCCTACTTCGCCGAACGCGCCGAGGGCGGCGTTGGCCTGATCGTCACCGGCGGCTTCGCACCGAACGTGGTGGGCTGGCTGAAGCCCTTTGGCGGCAAGTTGTCCTGGCCCTGGGAGGTACGCCCGCACCGGCAGCTCACCGCCGCCGCGCACCAGCACGGCGCGAAGATCTGCCTGCAGCTGCTGCACGCCGGCCGCTATGCCTATCACCCGCTGTCGGTGGCACCGTCGAAGCTGAAGGCGCCGATCAACCCGTTCACCCCGCGCGCGCTGTCGGCCAGTGGCGTCGAGCGGCATATCGCCGACTACGCGCGCAGCGCGAAGCTGGCCCGCGAGGCCGGCTACGACGGGGTGGAGGTGATGGGCTCGGAGGGCTACCTCATCAACGAGTTCATTGCCCCGCGCACCAACAAGCGCTCCGACCGCTGGGGTGGCGACGCCAACCAACGCATGCGCTTTGCAGTGGAGATCGTGCGCCGCATCCGCGAGGCCTGCGGCCCGGACTTCATCATCATCTACCGCCTGTCGCTGGTCGACCTGGTGGACGACGGCAGCAACTGGGACGAGATCGTGCAGCAGGCGCAGGCCATCGAGGCGGCTGGCGCGACGATCATCAATTCCGGCATCGGTTGGCACGAGGCGCGCATTCCGACCATCGCCACCTCGGTGCCGCGTGCGGCCTTCGCCGGTGTCACCGCCAAACTGAAACCGCATGTGACGCTGCCGCTGGTGGCGACCAACCGCATCAACATGCCCGACGTCGCCGAACGCATCCTCGCCGGCGGCGGCGCCGACATGGTGTCGCTGGCACGTCCGCTGCTGGCCGACCCGCAATGGCCCAACAAGGCCCGTGCAGGCCGCGCGGAAGCGATCAATACCTGCATCGCCTGCAACCAGGCCTGCCTGGACCACGTGTTCGAGAACAAGCTGGCCAGCTGCCTGGTCAATCCGCGCGCCGCGCACGAGACCGAACTGGTCTATCGCCCCACCCCCGCGCCGAAGAAGGTTGCCGTGGTCGGTGCCGGCCCGGCCGGCCTGGCCTGTGCCACTGTCGCGGCCCAGCGTGGCCACCAGGTCACCCTGTTCGATGCCCACGATGAGATCGGCGGCCAGTTCAACGTGGCCAAGCGCATCCCCGGCAAGGAAGAGTTCCACGAAACCCTGCGCTATTTCCGCCACAAGCTGGCCGAAACCGGCGTGCAGCTGCGCCTGAACACCCGCGCCGACGCGTCCAGCCTGGCCGGCTTCGACGAGGTGGTGCTGGCCACCGGCATCACCCCGCGCAAGGTCAGCTTCCCCGGCGCCGACCACGCCAAGGTGGTCAGTTATCTGGACGTACTGCTGGGCCGCGTCGAAGTGGGCGCCACTGCCGCGATCATCGGCGCCGGCGGCATCGGCTTCGACGTCGGCGAATTCCTCAGCCACGCTGGCGAGTCGCCGTCGCTGGACCCGCAGCGCTGGATGGCCGAATGGGGCGTGGACGCCAGCTTCGAGGCACGCGGCTCGCTGGGCCGGCCCGAGGTCGAGCCGTCACCGCGGCGCCTGTGGCTGCTGCAGCGCAGCGCCGGCAAGCCCGGCGCGCGACTGGGCAAGACCACCGGTTGGATCCACCGCGCCACACTGAAGGCCAAGGGCGTGCGCATGCTCGGTGGCGTCGAGTACCTGGGCGTGGACGATCAAGGCCTGCGCATCCGCGTGGAAGGCAGCGAACAGTTGCTGCCGGTAGACCATGTGGTGATCTGCGCCGGGCAGGAACCGAACCGCGCATTGCAGGCCGAACTGCAGGCCGCCGGCATCAACGCGCAGCTGATCGGCGGTGCCGACGTGGCCGCCGAACTGGACGCGAAGCGGGCAATCGACCAGGGCAGCCGGGTGGCCGCCACGCTCTGATGAGCGCCTGAATGGGGGACGGAATGTGATTTCCGTCACCTCCGTCGAACCTGAATGTCAAGCCGGGCGGTTCACGATGCGTTCGGCTATTCCCCCCTACCTTGCGCCATCTTTCCGCTCACCAGCCAGTTTCCGGTGAGCTGGCGTGGCCCCACCGATCAGTACTGATCGATTCTTTTTGGGGCTGCCCACGGGGCGGCCCCGATGGCCGCCTCCCCATGACGCCAAGTCGTACCCCGCCTCCTGTCGCCCCCGCGGCCGGAACCGGAAGGTGCGGCCCATACGGAGCAAGGAGTTATATGAAACTGGCCTGGATTCTCTGGCTGTCGCAGTTGTTGCCGCAGCCGGCCGCTGATTCACTGTGTCTGAGCACCACCGTTTACCTGGAAGCCCGCGACCAGACCCTGCGCGGCCAGCAGGCCGTCGCCGAGGTCGCCCTGCGTCGCCTTGACAGCGGCCTGTGGGGCGACTCGATGTGCCAGGTCGTCACCGCGCGCAAGCAGTTCGCACCGACCATCGTCTCCCCCGGCACCCAGCTGGGCAATGACGCGGCGTGGAGCGAGGCGATGAACGTCGCTTTCGACGCCGAGCGCAACTGGGCGCTGCCGGCCGGCGAGCGCCGCGAGATCGTGCCCGGTGCCAGCCACTTCGCCGCGCTGTCCATCGCCAGCCCGAACTGGCGCAATGCCTATCAGGTGGCCACCATCGGCGATCACACCTTCTATAAGGTGCAGAACCTCAAGCCGCGGCAGTCGTAACGATCCGTGCCGGCGGCAGCGTTGCCGCCTGCCGGCAGGCTCTGGGATAGTGGGCGTTTCCCGCCCGCATCACCTGGAGTTCCCATGAAGCTGTACAGCAAGCCCGGTGCCTGTTCCACCGCCGACCACATCGCCCTGCAGTGGACCGGCCAGCCGTTCGAGGTTGAACTGCTGAACAAGGACACCCTGAAGGGTCCGGAATTCCTCAAGATCAATCCGGCCGGTGCGGTGCCCGCGCTGGTCGACGGCGACTTCGTGCTGCTGCAGAACGCCGCGATCATGGGCTATATCGCCGATCGCTTCCCGCAGGCCGGCCTCGGCGGTGACGGCAGCCCGCGCCAGCGCGCCGAAGCCACCCGCTGGCTGGCCTTCGTCAATTCCGACGTGCATCCGGCCTTCTCGCCGCTGTTCGCGCCGGGCAAGTTCATCGCCGACGAGAGCCAGTTCGATGCGATCCGCGCCGCCGCGCACAAGCGCCTGCGTGGCCTGTTCGAGACCGCTGACAGGCAGCTGGCCGACAAGCCGTGGCTGGCCGGCTTCCGCAGCTTCGCCGACCCGTACTTCTACATCACCCTGCGCTGGGCCGCCGGTACCAAGGTCGACCTGTCGGGCCTGGACAACCTGGCCGCCTACAAGGCGCGCATGGACGCCGATGCCGGCGTGCAGGCCGCACTGAAGGCCGAAGGGCTGGCCTGATCATGACCCGGGGTCAGAGCCGTTCGCGTGGCGGACGGGCCTGACCCCTCTGCCCTGCGCAGGCGGGGGCCGATACGCCAGGGCGTGGTCAACCGATCTGGCGGATCACTTCACCGTTGGCATCGCGCAGGTAGGTCGGCATCACTTCGATGCGCAGCGCCCCCGCCAGCGGGTAAACCCCGCGCTCGGCGCGCACCCCTGCCAGGGCCTGCAGGCCCGCCTCGTCCAGTGACCAGCGCGCGCTGTCGGCGGATACGTCCGCCGCTTCACCGCCCCCGTTCGCGACGAACTCCCACTGCCGCTCGCGGCTGACCAGTTCCAGCGATCTGCCGTGGCGCAGGCGCAAGGGCAGCAGCTCGCACACGCTGGCCACCTGGCCGGCGCCGAGCACCAGCGTGGTGACGCCCGCCTCCTGCCGCCAGTCCAACGTCTCGATGAACAGCATGCCGGTGCTGGAGCCCTCGCGCTCGCTGCCTTCCCGCACCTGCGCGGCAAGCGCCTGGTCCTCCAGCAGGTTGCCGCGGTGCAGGTCGCTGATCCACAGTGGCATTGCCGGCTGCAGTACCTGCAGCACGCCGCGCGTGGACCAGCGCTTGACCGCTTCCATCTCCTCATCGGTCAGCCCGACCAGCTGCAGGAACTGCAGGTGGCCATTGGCGGTGTCGCGTGCCGGCAACTGCGGGTCGGCAATGAACGCCAGATGGCACAGCCGCGTGTCGGTCTCCAGCGCGATCGGGCCGTTGGCATTCAGATGGTGGCCATCCTCGAACACGTTGCCGCTGGCGAACACATAACGCGCCAGGTTCTGCAGCAGGTTCATCGGCCACACCGGCGGCGTGCTGTCGGCGTTCTCAGCGGCTTCGGCGGCGAGACGGAACGTCAGCTCGAAACCATAGCCGCTGGTGGCGGCATCACTGCTCTCCTTGGCATACAGCTCGGAGAAGCCGTAAGTCACGTAGTGCCAGTGGGGTACCGGCGCATGCGCCCAGTACACGCTGATGCCATCGAGCGGATCCTGGCCACCGAGCGTGTACGGAAGCGCGGTGCCGAAGTGACGTGGCTCCTGCCCGGCATACAGCGGCGCCAGCGCCGCATTGATGGCGTCCCAGCCGGGGGTATCGGTGTCGTCGTGGTCGTCCTGCACGCGGGAGTCCTTGTGGGGAAGTGAACCGATCACTTTACGCGGTGGCTCAGGCCTGCACGACCTCACCACCACCCTTGACCACGGCGGCCTGAGTTTCCTGCCACCAGCGCTGTGCCAGCGCCGGGCTGCGCGCCTTGCCCACCGCTGCCAGCAGTTCCGGGCACAGGCGTTCCAGCGCCAGCGCATCGGTGCAGCGTTCGATCTTCAACTGCATGAAGTAGCCCTTCAGGCCCAGATGGCGCCGCACCGCATCGCTCATCGCGTCGTACAGCTGCTGGTACAGCGCCGGGTCCTGTTCGCGACCAGTGCTGATGCCACGCGCCGGCACGGCCTCTGCACTTCCGCCGATCACTTCGATCAGGCCCAGCGCGGCCAGCTGCTCCAGTGCATCGGGCGGCGCACGCAGGCCTTCATACAAGCCGCGCAGTTCGGTGTCGTCACGATGGCCATCGACCATCAGCAGGATCGAGCGCAGTGCCGCCGGCAGGCGCCGGCTACGGTCTTCGATTTCCTGACGGCCAGCAGCCGTCTTGGCGTGCAGCAGTGCCATTGCCTCCCCCTCCCTCAATGCGCCACTCCGGCGGGCCCTCGCGGGCACGCCCCCCTGCAACCGAGCTTAGCGCACCGGTTGCAGGGAGGAAGCTGCGGTGCAGCAACGGCCTCCCCTGTAGAGCCGAGCCCATGCTCGGCTGCTTTGGCAAGGCATGCGGAGCCGAGCATCGGCTCGGCTCTACAGAAGCAGGTCAGCGGCCCAGCGCGCGGCGGATCTCCTCCAGCGCGCCGGGGTCGTCCAGCGTCGACAGATCGCCCGGGTCGCGCTGCTCGGCCAACGCCTGCAACGAGCGCCGCAGCAGCTTGCCCGAACGGGTCTTGGGCAGCGCGTTGACCACGTGCACGTGCGCCGGACGCGCCACCGCGCCGAGCGAGGTGGTCACCGTGGCCATCATCTCGGCCACCACCGGCGCCGGATCCTCGCCATCCAGGCCCTGCTTGAGGGTGACGAACACCAGCGGCACCTGCCCCTTCAGTTCGTCCTTGACGCCGATCACCGCTGCCTCGGCCACGCGCGGGTGGCTCGAAATGGCCTCTTCGATCTCGCGCGTGCCCAGCCGGTGCCCGGCTACGTTGATCACATCATCGGTACGGCCGAGGATGAAGGTGTAGCCATCGTCGTCGCGGATCGCCCAGTCCAGCGAGCTGTACAGCAGTTCCTTGAAATGGCTGAAGTAGCTCTGCAGGAAACGGTTGTCGTCGTTCCACACCGTGCTCATGCAGCCAGGCGGCAACGGCGGCGACACCACCAGCACCCCCTTCTGCCCCGGTGCGACTTCCTCGCCGGTGTTCTCGTCGATCACCTTCATCCGGTAGCCAAGATTGGGGAAGCCCGGCGAACCGAAGCGCACCGGCTTCATCTCCAGGCCCGGCAGCAGGGTCAGAGCCGGCCAGCCGGTCTCGGTCTGCCAGTAGTTGTCGATGATCGGCTTGCCCAGCGCTTCGCTGATCCAGTGCGCGGTCGGTTCGTCCAGCGGCTCGCCGGCCAGGAACAGGTACTTCAGGGCGCGCAGGTCGTGGCGATGGATGAAGTCCGCATCGTGCTTCTTCAGCACGCGGATGGCGGTGGGCGACGAGAACATGGTGCGCACGTTGTACTGCTCGCACAGCGCCCACCAGATGCCCGGATCCGGATTCGTCGGCAGCCCTTCGTACAGCAGCGAGGTGCAGCCACCGATCAGCGGGCCGTACACGTTGTAGGAATGGCCCACCGCCCAGCCGACATCGGAGGTGGAGAACATCACCTGGCCCGGCTTGCAGTCGAACACGGTCTCCATCGACTGGGCCATTGCCACCGCATAGCCACCCACATCGCGCTGCACGCCCTTCGGCTTGCCGGTGGTGCCGGAGGTGTACAGCAGGTAGCTCGGCTCACTCGCCTCCAGCCACTGCACCGGCACATCCGCTTCCCCGATCTGTGCACGCAGCGTGGCGTACTCCACATCACGGCCCGGCACGCGTGGTTCGGCGGCATCCAGCCCGCGCGACACGATCAGCACATGCGGTGGCGGCGAAGCCGCTTCGGCGCAGGCCGCGTCAACCATCGGCTTGTACGGAATCAGCTTGCCACCGCGCATGCCGGCATCGGCGGCGATGAGCAGCTTCGGCTTCGCATCGTCGATGCGCAGCGCCAGGTTGTGCGCGGCGAAGCCACCAAACACCACCGAGTGCACCGCACCGATGCGCGCACAGGCCAGCATCGCGAACACGGCTTCGGCCATGTTCGGCATGTAGATCACCACGCGGTCACCATGGCCGACGCCGAGGTGCTTGAGCACGGCGGCGAAGTCGTTCACTTCGCGATACAGCTGGCGATAGGTGATTTCGCGGGTGCTGTTGGTTTCGGTGGAGATGGCGACCAGTGCGAGCTGGTCGGCGCGCTCGGCCAGGTGACGGTCGACGGCGTTGTAGCAGAGATTGGTTTCGCCGCCGACGAACCAGCGCCGGAACGGCGGATTGCTGTAGTCGAGCACCTGCTGCGGCGGTTTGTGCCAATGGATGCGCTTGGCTTCCTCGCCCCAGAAGGCCTCCGGCTCGTCGATCGAGCGACGGTAGGTTTCCTCGTAGTTCATGACGCAGCCCTCCCAGACGAAGTCATGGGTTCGAGGATAGTCCGGCGCTGGCGCGCGGGCCGCCCTACCTTGGTAGGGGGGTGGGGTTTGTTATGCAGGGCTTGCAGCCCTGCACCCGTGGTAGTGCCGGCCGCTGGCCGGCAACAGCATCAGCAACAGCAGAAGCTGGTTTCCTGGGGGATGGCGGGGTGGCTCCGGTTGCGGGGGACGCCGTGAATCCCCAGTCCGGCCCAGCCGCTGGCGGCTGGGCGTTCGGGCGCTTGCGAAGCAATGCTTCGCAAGCGAAGCGCCCTCACCCATGGAGGCTCGGTCGCGCCATCCATGGCGCTCACGCCCCCGCAACCGGACCCACCCCGCCTTCGACAGTTTCCTGCCATCTGTCGGAACGGCGTATTGCTCTGGTGGGTGTCGACCTTGGTCGACACGGTAGATCCACGCCATGCGTGGATGACTCATTCGATATCTGAAAGAAAAATCGTGTCGACCAAGGTCGACACCTACCAACAGCCGTGCGGAACAATGTCGCAGTTACCAACAGCCGAGTGAACCTGTCGAAGGTGGGGCGGTGTCGGAGTGCCGGGTGTCAGCCGCATGGATGCGGCTGCCAAGCCTACAGGGAAGTACTTGCGGCGCCCCCGCACTCCGACACCGTCCCGCCAACCCACGGATAACCCGCCTTTGATGTTGACGTTGACGTTGCTCTGACTCGTAGCAGGTGCAGGGCTGCAAGCCCTGCCGAACCCCTAGAACGGAGCCGCAGACTCGAACGCGAGCACCTCGCCCGTCACCGGGTGGGTGAACTGCAGGCTGCACGCATGCAGGTGCACGCGCTGCGCCGGGGCGGCGCCATACAGCACGTCACCGACAATGGGATACCCGAGACTGGCCATGTGCAGGCGCAGTTGATGGCTGCGGCCGGTGACCGGTTCCAGTTCCACGCGGGTGCGCTGCGCTTCAACATCACGCGCCATTACGCGCCAGCGTGTCAGCGCCGGCTTGCCGCGTTCCTGATCGACCCTCTGCTTCGGTCGATTCGGCCAATCCACGATCAGCGGCAGGTCCACTTCGCCGGTGTCGCGTTCGAGCAGCCCCTGCACCACCGCTTCATACCGCTTGCCAACCTGGCGCTGCTCGAACTGCATCGACAATGCGGCCTGCATCTCCTTGCCTCGCGCATGCAGCAGCAGGCCGGAGGTCACCTGATCCAGCCGATGCACCGTCAACGCATCCGGATACACCGCCTGCAGGCGCGCGACCACGCAGTCCTGGTTCTCGGCGCTGCGGCCGGGCACGGACAGCAGGCCGGCCGACTTCTCGGCCACCAGCAGCGCGTCATCGATGTAATGCAGGTGGATCATGCGGTTCCAGGAATTCCAAACAAAAACGGGGAAGCCGAAGCCTCCCCGTTTTCTGCGTACCGACCAACGGTCGGTACCCACCATCGCGGTGGAGGTACCGGCCGTGGCCGGTACCGCCTGCATCAGCCCAGCAGGTGGGCGACGCCGGCGCGCTCTTCTTCCAGCTCGGCCAGGGTCTTGTCGATGTACTTCTGGCTGAAGTCGTCGATCGGCAGATCCTTGACCAGGGTGTACTTGCCGTTCTCGGTGGTCACGGCAAAGCCGAAGATCACGCCTTCCGGAATGCCGTAGGAACCGTCGGACGGCACGCCCATGGTGACCCACTTGCCGTTGCTGCCCAGCACCCAGTCACGCACGTGGTCGATGGCGGCGTTGGCGGCCGAAGCAGCCGAGGACGAGCCGCGGGCTTCGATGATCGCCGCGCCGCGCTTGCCGACGGTCGGGATGAAGGTGTTGGCGTTCCACTCCTGGTCGTTGATCGCATCGGCGATCGACGCACCATCGGCGGTGGCGAAACGGTAGTCCGGGTACATGGTCGGGCTGTGGTTGCCCCACACCACCAGCTTCTCCATGCCACCGACCGGCTTGCCGAGCTTGGCCGACAGCTGGCTCAGCGCGCGGTTGTGGTCCAGGCGCAGCATGGCGGTGAAGTTTTCCGGCTTCAGGTCCGGGGCCGACTTCATGGCGATGTAGGCGTTGGTGTTGGCCGGGTTGCCGACCACCAGCACCTTCACGTCACGGCTGGCGACCTTGTTCAGCGCCGCGCCCTGGGCGGTGAAGATCTTGGCGTTTTCCAGCAGCAGGTCCTTGCGCTCCATGCCCGGGCCGCGCGGACGCGCGCCGACCAGCAGGGCGATGTCGGCGTCCTTGAACGCGACTTCGGCGTCATCGGTGCCGACCATGCCGGCCAGCAGCGGGAAGGCGCAGTCTTCCAGCTCCATCATCACGCCCTTCAGGGCGGCCTGGGCCTTGTCGACCGGCAGTTCCAGCAGCTGCAGGATGACCGGCTGGTCCTTGCCCAGCATTTCGCCGGAGGCGATGCGGAACAGCAGGGCATAACCGATCTGGCCGGCGGCGCCGGTCACGGCAACACGAACGGGTGCTTTCATGGGGGTTTCCTCTTGCTTGCAAGCGTTTGATGGGACGCCGCGGGCGGAGCCACGCAGGCCTGGCGGGCGGCGGGGAACAGGGAAACGGCCACCCGTGGGTGGCCGTTTCGAAGGGGGATCAGGCGGCGAGGTGCTTGTTCCACTCGGCGACGCGGTCGGCCTGGGCGGCCAGCACGGCGTCGACGTCGCCTTCCAGGGTGATCGAATGGATCACGTCGCCCTGCTTGACCGAATCGACGATGGCCTGGCCTTCCAGGACCTTGCCGAAGACGGTGTGGCGGCCGTCCAGCCAATCGGTCTTGATGTGGGTGATGAAGAACTGGCTGCCGTTGGTGTTCGGGCCGGCGTTGGCCATCGACAGCGAGCCGACCTCGTGCTTCACGCCATTCTTTTCGTCTTCGAACTTGTAGCCCGGGCCGCCGGTGCCACGGCCCTGCGGGCAGCCGCCCTGGATCATGAAGTCGGCGATCACGCGATGGAAGATCAGGCCGTCATAGAAGCCGTGCTTGACCAGGTTCACGAAGTTGGCCACGGTCAGCGGCGCCTTGTCGGCGAACAGCTCGACCTTGATCGGGCCCTGGGTGGTGTCGAAAGTGGCGATGAGGGACATGAAGATCCTTGATGCAGAGGGGAACGCGTCTAGCCACCTAGTTTACACCTGCCTTGCGGCGGCGGCGGCTTCGACCATGGGCGCAGACCCGGGCTTCAGCCGCCGGCGGGGCAGCCCGCGCGACGGTCTGGCGGCCTCGGCCGTGTGGCGGCCCAACTGAATGGGCCCCGTGACGGGCGTGAAATCCACCTTTTCGCGAATCGTCAAGTTCGACGTATAATGTTGGACTTCTTTTTCCAAATCCGGCGCCGACTGGCCCCCTTTCGTATGTCCATCGAAAATCTTCGCAACATCGCCATCGTCGCCCACGTCGACCATGGCAAGACCACCCTGGTCGACCAGCTGCTGAAGCAGTCCGGCACCCTGTCCGAGCGTACCGTCCTCGCCGAGCGCGTGATGGACAGCAACGACCAGGAAAAGGAACGCGGCATCACCATCCTGGCCAAGAACACCGCCATCACCTGGGAAGACAAGAAGACCGGCATCAAGAACCGGATCAACATCGTCGACACCCCCGGCCACGCCGACTTCGGCGGTGAGGTCGAGCGCGTGCTGTCGATGGTCGACACCGTGCTGATCCTGGTCGATGCGATGGACGGCCCGATGCCGCAGACCCGCTTCGTGACCCAGAAGGCCTTCGCGATGGGCTTCAAGCCGATCGTCGTGGTCAACAAGGTCGACCGTCCGGGCGCCCGTCCGGAGTGGGTGATCGACCAGGTCTTCGACCTGTTCGACAAGCTCGGTGCCACCAACGAGCAGCTGGACTTCCCGATCGTCTACGCCTCGGGCCTGAACGGCTACGCCGGCCTGGAAGACACCGTGCGCGACGGCGACATGACCCCGCTGTACGAAGCGATCATGAAGCACGCGCCGAAGCCGGAAGTGGACCCGGAAGGCCCGTTCCAGATGCGCATCAGCCAGCTGGACTACAACAACTTCGTGGGCGTGATCGGCATCGGCCGCATCCAGCGCGGCACCCTGAAGAAGAACATGCAGGTCGCGGTCATCGACCGTGAAGGCAAGAAGCGCAACGGCAAGGTGCTGCAGGTGCTGGGCTTCATGGGCCTGGAGCGCATCGAGCAGGATTCGGCCGAGGCCGGCGACATCGTGGCCATCTCCGGCATCCAGGAGCTGACCATCTCCGACACCATCTGCGCACCGGACTTCCCGGAAGCCCTGCCGGCGCTGACCGTCGACGAGCCGACCATCTCGATGACCTTCCAGGTGAACAACTCGCCGTTCGCCGGCAACAAGGACCTGTCCGGTGGCAAGTTCCTGACCAGCCGCCAGATCAAGGACCGCCTGGACCGTGAAAAGGTCCACAACGTGGCCCTGAAGGTCGAGCAGCTGGAAGACGCCGACAAGTTCCTGGTCTCCGGCCGTGGCGAACTGCACCTGTCGGTGCTGATCGAGAACATGCGCCGCGAAGGCTACGAGCTGGCCGTGTCGCGCCCGGAAGTGATCATCAAGGAAATCGACGGCCAGCTGATGGAGCCGATCGAGCAGCTGGTGGTGGACATCGAAGAAGTCCACCAGGGCGGCGTGATGGAAAAGCTGGGCACCCGCAAGGGCCAGTTGAAGAACATGGAATCGGACGGCAAGGGCCGCGTGCGCCTGGAATACCAGATCCCGGCCCGTGGCCTGATTGGTTTCCAGAACGAGTTCAAGACCCTGACCCAGGGTTCGGGCCTGCTGTTCCATGTGTTCGACCACTACGGCCCGAAGGAACAGGGCGCGATCGCCAAGCGCATCAACGGCGTGATGATCGCCAATGCGCCGGGCGTCACCCCGGCCTACTCGCTGGGCCCACTGCAGGAACGCGGCAAGCTCTTCGCCGCCGAAGGTGACAACGTGTATGAAGGCCAGCTGGTCGGCATCCACTCCAAGGACAACGACCTGACCGTCAACGCGATCAAGACCAAGCCGCTGACCAACATGCGCGCTTCGGGCAAGGATGATGCGATCCAGCTGACCCCGGCGATCAAGTACTCGCTGGAACAGGCCCTGGACTTCATCGAAGACGACGAGCTGGTCGAGATCACCCCGAAGGAGATCCGCCTGCGCAAGAAGTTCCTGACCGAGAGCGACCGCAAGAAGGCTTCGCGCGGCGGCTGAGCCAGCACCCCGTGAGCCAGAGCGGCTACAACCCGGATCCACACCGGCATCCGGGCCTGCACGTCATCGCCCTGCTCGAAGCGAGCAAGGCGATGCTGGCACTGTTGGCTGCCACCGGGCTGGAAGTGCTCGGACCGCAGCCGCTGCGGCACGGCATCATGGCCCTGATCCGGCGTTTCAGCCTGGATCCGGACCACGGCACCCTGCCCTCGCTGCTGCACATGATCAGCCCCGACGCGGTCCACCTGGCCGCGGCGGGGATGATCGGTTACGGACTGCTGCACCTGGTCGAAGCCTGGGGCCTGTGGCGGGCCAAGGCCTGGGCCTCCTGGCTGGGTTGCCTGACCGCTGCCCTGTACCTGCCCTTCGACATCTTCGCGATCATCCGCCATCCCGGCTGGCCGTCGTGGACGATCCTGGCCATCAACCTGATCGTGGTCTACGTACTCGCCCGCGACCTGCGCAAGCGCCACCGCTGAGCACTCGCTACACTGGGGATTGGAGCCGACCAAGCCGCCCCATGCGCCCGTCCTTGCCGCCTCTGCTGACCTGCCTGCTCGCCGCGCTGCCGGCGCTGCTTTCGGCTGGCTGCAGCCCGGCCACGCCCAGCGCGCATGCGGCCGAACCTGCGAGCCGCAACGTGCCGTTCCCGTACGCCGAAACCGATATTGCCGACCTGCAGGCGCGGATGACCGCCGGTGAACTGGACAGCACCACCCTGACCCAGGCCTACCTGCAGCGCATCGCCGCCCTGGACCGCGCCGGGCCGCGCCTGCGCGCGGTGATCGAGCTCAACTCCGATGCCCTGAAGGAAGCCGCCGCGCGCGACCGCGAGCGCCGTAGCGGCCACCTGCGCGGCCCGCTGCACGGCATCCCGCTGCTGTTGAAGGACAACATCAACGCCGCGCCGATGGCCACCAGTGCCGGCTCTCTGGCCCTGCAGAGCTTCCGTCCGGACGATGCCTACCTGGTGCGCCGGCTGCGCGATGCCGGCGCCATCGTGCTGGGCAAGACCAATCTGAGCGAATGGGCCAATTTCCGCGGCAATGATTCGATCTCCGGCTGGAGCGCGCGCGGCGGCCAGACCCGCAATCCCTATCGGCTGAGCCATTCGCCCTGTGGTTCCAGCAGCGGCAGCGCGGTAGCCGTGGCCGCCAACCTCGCCAGCGCAGCAATCGGTACCGAAACCGACGGCAGCATCGTCTGCCCGGCGGCGATCAATGGCATCGTCGGCCTCAAGCCGACCGTAGGCCTGGTCAGCCGCGACGGCATCATCCCGATTTCCTTCAGCCAGGACACCGCCGGTCCGATGGCGCGCAGTGTCGCCGACGCTGCCGCCGTGCTGACCGCGATCGCCGGCCGCGATGATGCCGACCCGGCCACCGCGACCATGCCCGGCCGCGCGGTCTACGACTACACCGCGCGACTGGACCCCCAGGGCCTGCGCGGCAAGCGCATCGGACTGCTGCAGACACCCTTGCTGAAGTACCGGGGCATGCCGCCACTGATCGAACAGGCGGCGACCGAGCTGCGTCGCGCCGGCGCCGTGGTGGTGCCGGTGGAGCTGCCCAACCAGGGCGCTTGGGCCGAGGCCGAGCGCACGCTGCTGCTGTACGAATTCAAGGCCGGGCTGGAGCGCTACTTCAGCGCCCATCGCGCCCCGCTGCGCAGCCTGGCCGAACTGATCGCCTTCAACCAGGCGCACAGCAAGCAGGAGCTGGGCCTGTTCGGCCAGGAACTGCTGGTGGCGGCCGACGCCACTGCCGGCCTGGCCGACCCGGCCTATATCCGCGCGCGCAGCGATGCACGCCGGTTGGCGGGCCCGGAAGGCATTGACGCTGCCCTCGCCGCCCACCAGCTTGATGCGCTGGTGGCCCCCACCACCGGCGTGGCGTGGCCGATCCGCAGCGAAGGCGACGATTTCCCCGGCGAGAGCTACAGCGCTGCCGCTGTGGCTGGCTATCCCAGCCTGACTGTGCCGATGGGCCAGATCAACGGCCTTCCCGTCGGCCTGCTGTTCATGGGCACCGCCTGGAGCGAGCCGAAGCTGATCGAGATGGCCTACGCCTACGAGCAGCGCACGCGCGCACGGCGCCCGCCGCACTTCGATACCGACGCGCTGATCGACGCTGGCGAGCCGTGATCGTGTTTCTGTAGAGCCGAGCCCACGCTCGGCTTCAACGGAAAATCGAAAGCAGCCGAGCATGGCTCGGCTCTACAGCGGCTGGTCGGGCTCCGCTGGCACGATCGCCGCCTCACCGTCTTCAGCCCCCGGCGAACGCACATCTGCAGTGCGTGCACGAGGACCACGCGGCATGTCCAGCTCGTCTGCATGCTGCAGCCGCGCACGCACCTGCGGCAGCGACTGCGGATGCTCACGCGCGAGGAAATCGAGCATGCGCTCGCGCACCAGGCAACGCAGGTCGAACGCGTCGCCGGAGCTGCGCGCACTGACCAGCAGGCGGACTTGGATTGCACGCTCACTGGTTTCAGTCACCTGGGTCACGCAGACTCGGCCATCCCACAACGCTTCGCCCCGGCAGATGCGCTCCAGTTCAGCACGGATCGCCGCAATCGGGGCACGATAATCCAGCCACAGGAAGGCTGTGCCGAGCAGGTCGGCACTACGCCGCGTCCAGTTCTGGAACGGGTTCTCGATGAACCAGGTCAACGGCACCACCATCCGCCGCTCATCCCAGATACGCACCACCACGTAACTGCTTCCGATCTCCTCGATGCGTCCCCACTCGCCTTCCACGATCACCACGTCATCCAGGCGGATCGGCTGCGTCAACGCGATCTGCAGGCCGGCGATCAGATTGCCGAACACCGGCTTGGCCGCGATACCGGCCACCAGGCCGATCAGGCCGGCCGAGGCCAGCAGCGCGGTACCGATCTTCTGCACCATCGGAAACGTCAGCAGCACCAGCGATGCGCCCAGCACGATGATGCCGCCCATCAGCACCCGGCTGAGCACGCGCGTCTGGGTCTGGATGCGGCGCGCTTCCAGATTGTCGGAGACATCAATGGGATGGCTGCGCAGGATTGCGCGCTCGCCCGCCGCCACCGCACGTACCAGCAACCAGATGAAGCAGGCAGTCAACGCGATGTGCAGCACATGCTGCAGATGGCCCAGCAACGGATCCTGCAGCGGCGTGGCCTGCAGGGCAGGAATCAACAGCAGCAACGGCCACGCGGTGGCCATCGGCAGGCCGAGCACGCGCCCGATGCGTGCGCGCCGTCGATCACGCCCTTTCAGCCGGTGATAGATCCACAGGATCAGCCACGCGCCGATGCCACCCACCAAGGCGGCCAAACCCAATGGCCATGCATAGGCCTGCATGTGCTCCCAAGGCACTCTTGCCACCTCCACGTGAAAGCGTGAACGGACAGCCTCGCGCATGGCGCATGAGCGTCACGTCAGTCGTTCGTAAGGAGGGTGTTGATCGGCAGGGCTTGCAGCCCTGCACCTGCTGCGAGCCGAAGCAACAGCAACAGCAACAGCCGAAGCAGAAGCGGGTTTCCTGTGGGATGGCGGGATGGGTCCGGTCGCGGAGACGCCGTGAACCCATCCATGGAGGCTTGTCCGCGGCATCCATGCCGCGGACACTCCCGCAACCGGACCCACCCCGCCTTCGACAGTTTTCTGCGATCTGTCGGAACCTGCTGCTGATGGTGGGTGCCGACCGTTGGTCGGCACGGGGTCGGAGCCCATTTTGAATACTGCTATCTGAAAGAAAAATCGTGTCGACCAACGGTCGACACCTACCAACAGCCGCGCATGCCAATCGCCGCAGTTACCAGTAGATCCACGCCATGCGTGGATGATTCATTCGACATCTGACAGATGTGCCGACCAACGGTCGGCACCCACCAATAGCGACCTGAACCTGTCGAAGGTGGGGCGGTGTCGGAGTGCGGGGTGTCAGCGGCATGGATGCGGCTGCCAAGCCTTCAAGGACGTACTTGTGGCGTCCCCGCACTCCGACACCGTCCCGCCAACCCACGGATAGCCCGCTTTTGACGTTGACGTTGACGTTGCTCTGGCTCGTAGCAGGTGCAGGGCTGCAAGCCCTGCCGAAAAACCCTTACCGCACTTGCTCCTGCTTGCGTACGATCGCCATCGCGATCTCCAGCGACTGCTCGTAGTTCAACCGCGGGTCCACCGTTGAACGATACGCGCGCTCCAGGTCGCGCTCGGTCAGTTCGCGCGCGCCGCCGATGCACTCGGTCACGTCCTCGCCGGTCAGTTCCAGATGCACACCGCCCAGGCGCGTACCGGCGGCCGCATGCAGGTCGAACGACATTTCCACCTCGCCACGCACGTTGTCGAAGCGACGTGTCTTGAAACCGTTGGCGGTGCTTTCGGTATTGCCATGCATCGCATCGCACACCCACAGCACGCGGCGACCATCACGCTTGACCGCGTCCAGCAGCGGCGGCAGTTTCTCGGCGATCTGCGCGGCACCCATGCGGTGGATGAAGCTCAGGCGGCCCGGCTCGTCATGCGGGTTGAGCACATCGATCAGGCGCAGCAGCTGGTCCGGCGTCACCGACGGGCCCACCTTGATCGCAATCGGATTGCGCACGCCACGCAGGTATTCCACGTGCGCGCCATCCAGCGCAGCCGTGCGCATGCCGATCCAGGGGTAATGCGTGCTCAGGTTCAACCAGCCCTGCTGGCGGGGCACCTGGCGGGTCAGTGCCTGCTCGTACGGCAACAGCAGCGCTTCATGCGAGGTGTAGAAGTCGATGCGGTTGAGGTTGTGCACGCGGGCCCCGGCCAACGTCTCCATGAAATGCACGGCATCGCCGATCGAGGCCACCATCTTCTGGTACTCGGCGGCCAGCGGCGAATGGCTCACCCATTCCAGGTTCCAGTACTCGGGGTGGTGCAGGTCGGCGAAACCACCATCGATCAGCGCCCGTACGAAGTTCATCGTCATCGCCGAATGCGCGTGCGCCTGCAGCATCCGCTTCGGGTCCGGCAGGCGCGCTGCTTCAGTGAAGGCCGGCGCATTGATGACATCGCCGCGGTAGCTCGGCAGGGTCACACCGTCGCGCGTCTCGGTATCGGCCGAACGCGGCTTGGCGTACTGGCCGGCGAAACGACCCACGCGGATCACCGGCTGGCGCAGCCCATGCACCAGCACCAGGCTCATCTGCAGCAGCACCTTCAGGCGGTTGGAGATGGTGCCCGATTCGCAGTCGCTGAAGTTCTCGGCGCAGTCGCCGCCCTGCAGCAGGAAGCGCTTGCCCTCCTGGGCCTCCGCCAACTGCTGCTTCAGGGCCAGGATCTCCCACGAGGTGACCAGCGGCGGCAGCCGCTTCAGCTCGTGCAGGGCAGCGTCCAGCGCCACCGGGTCCGGGTAGGTCGGCATCTGCAGCGCGGTCTTGCCACGCCAGCTCTCCGGCGACCAGGCAGCGCCGGTGGCGGCTGCGACGGGATCGGGGACAGGCGAAACGGCGGACAGGCTCATTGCAGGCTTCCGGAGGTGGGGGACGTTCATGGTCGCAGAGCCGACCGCTGTCGCAAAGGGCCGAACGGCGTCTGCACATGACTGAACGCCGGGGAAAGGGCATCGCGATTGGCCAAAAGCGGCATGCCCACGGCCAGCCGGTCAGGCGCATGATTCGCCACGCACTGTTACGAAGTAACACTCAATCCCCAATGGCCCCTTCCACAGCCTATCCGCCATGAAGCCCTCCCTGCTTGCTACCGGCATCACCTCCGCCCTGACCCTGGCCAGCCTGCCTTCCCTCGCCGTGGCCGCCGATGCCGCCGCTCCCGTGAAGGACCTCGACGCGGTCACCGTCCACGCCCAGCTCGACCAGGCCCGCAACACGCTGTCGCCGGACATCGGCAGCAGCCAGTACCAGATCACCGCCGAGGACATCCAGAAGCAGCCGCTGGGCGCCTCCGCGCCGCTCAGCCAGGTGCTGCTGCAGGCGCCCGGCGTGGTCCAGGATTCCTACGGCGGCGTGCACGTGCGCGGCGACCACGCCAATCTGCAGTACCGCATCAACGGCGTGCTGCTGCCCGAATCGATCTCGGGCTTCGGCCAGACGCTGGATGCACGCACCGTCAAGAGCATCCGCCTGATGGATGGCGCGCTGCCGGCGCAGTTCGGCGAGCGCACCGCTGCAGTGGTCGACATCACCACCCGCAGCGGCGCCGAGCTCGGCAACGGCGGCAGCGCCGGGCTGACCGCAGGCTCGTTCGGCAAGATCAATCCCAACGCCTCGTGGTGGGGCAACCAGGGGCGCTGGAGCTGGTTCCTGACTGGCAACTACGACCAGAACGAGGTTGGCCTGGAGAACCCGACCCGCTCGCGCAAGCCGCTGCACGACGACACCCACCAGGGCAAAGCGTTCGCTGACCTTACCTACCTCGTCAACGAGAACACCCGCCTGAGCGTGTTCGCCGGCTTTGCCAACAATCGCTTCCAGATCCCGGTCAACCCCGGGCAGACGCCGCAGTTCGGTTACCTCGATACCACCACCTTCGACTCCAGCCAGCTGGATGAAACCCAGCGCGAGGCCACCCGCTTCGGCATGCTGGTGCTGCAGGGCACGTTGGGCAGCACCGCATATCAGCTCTCGGCCGGGCAGCGCTACAGCGATGTGGCATTCCATCCGGATGTCGTCGGCGACCTGGTGTTCAGTGGCGTCGCCTCGCAGGTGCAACGCAGCAACCGCGCCAACACGCTGCAGGCCGATTTCTCCACCCCACTGGGCAACGACCACACGCTGCGCTATGGCCTGTACGGCAACTACGAGAATGCGCGGGCCAGCAACAGCAGCTGGGTGTTTCCGGTCGATGACGCCGGCCAGCAGTCCAGCACCACACCGCTGCTGATACCTGACCGCAGTGCCTTCCATGCCAGCACGCTGGCGCTGTACGTGCAGGATGAATGGAAGATCGGCGACGACTGGACCGTCAACTACGGCCTGCGCGGAGATCGCTACAAGGCCTTTGGCCACACCGAGGGCCAGCTCAGCCCCCGCGTGGGAGTGGTCTGGAATGCCAGCGACAGCACCACCGTGCATGCCGGCTATTCGCGTTACTTCACGCCACCGGCCAGTGAGCTGATCGCCAGCAGCGATATCGCCCTATACGACGGCACCACCAACCAGCAGCCCAGCGGCGGCAACAACACGCCACTGGCCGAACGCAGCGACTACTACGACATCGGCGTGTCGCAGCAGGTGGGCGACCACCTCACCCTGGGCTTGGACGCCTACGATCGCCGCGTTGCGCGCCTGCAGGACGAAGGCCAGTTCGGCGCCGCCTACATCTACTCGACGTTCAACTATCGCCGTGGCCACATCCGTGGGCTGGAGTTCAGTGCCGACTACAGCAACGGCCCGTTCAGCGCCTACTTCAACGCGGCGTACAACAAGGCCATCGGCACCCAGGTGATCACCAGCCAGTACAACCTCGATCCGGACGCGCTGGCCTATGTGGCCGACCACTGGATCCACCTCGACCACGACCAGAAACTGACCTCATCGGGTGGCTTCAGCTACGCCTTTGCCGGACACAACCGGATCGGTGCCAACTACGTGTTCGGCAGCGGCCTGCGTTCGGACATCGAGGGCGTACCCAACGGCGGCGAGCTGCCGTCGTACCTGCAGGTGAACCTCAGCGCCGGGCACGACTTCAATGCCGACAGCGGCCATCCGTTGCACGTCCAACTGGCCGTGATCAACGCACTGGATCGCAGCTACCAGCTGCGCGACGGTGGCGGTGTCGGCGTCTTCGCCCCGCAGTGGGGACCGCGCCGAGGTGCTTACCTGAGCCTGCAGCAGGATTTCTGAGGTAGCGCCGGCCGCTGGCCGGTATTCCCACGGTGTGCCGGCCAGCGGCCGGCACTACCCTGCGTTCAGCGCTTGACCCTGCGCAGCGACGCCACCAGCGCCCACAGCGCCAGCAGCACGAACCACACGCCCGACCACATCGGCATGGTCAGGCCCAGGAAGGTCCAGTCGATGTTGCCGCAGTTGCCGGTACCGGTGAGCACCGTGCGGAACACTTCCAGCGGCCCCATGGTCTCGCGCAGGAAGCTCAGCGGCGGGCCGCAGGTCGCGCCCATCTCCGGCGGCAGCATCTGCACGTAGACGTGGCGCGCGGCAATGCCGACGCCTACAGCGGCGGCAATGAAGGCGAGAATGCCGTAGGTCGCGAGTCCCGGGCGGTTGGACGGCCCGTGCAGCGCACCGATCAGGAACAGCAGGCCCAGCGCGGCGAAGGCCAGCCGCTGGAAGATGCACAGCGGACACGGCTCCAGGCCCATCTTCAGCTGCAGGAAGATCGCGTAGCCGAGCAGGCCCGCGCAGATCAGGAAGCCCAGGAAGAACTGGGCGCGGAAGGGCCAGCGCAGTGGATTCATCGTCAACGCTCGAATGGATCAGGGCGCCAAGCGTAACCGAGAGCGCGCGCCATTCGAACCGCCACAGGTGACGCCTGTCGGAACGGTGCGGGTCGCATTGTGCCGCAGGTAGCGCCGGGCCATGCCCGGCGAGCGTAGCGGATACGGAAACGCCGGGCATGGCCCGGCGCTACCAGAACGCAAAAGCCCGGCAGAGGCCGGGCTTTCGCTGTGTCGCGTTGGAGCGGTCCGATTACTCGGCCACTTCCTCGGCCACGACCGGACGGTCGACCAGCTCGACGTAGGCCATCGGCGCGTTGTCGCCGGCGCGGAAACCGCACTTCAGCAGGCGCAGGTAGCCGCCCGGACGGTTCGCGTAGCGCGGGCCCAGGATGGTGAACAGGTTGCCCACCGCTTCGTTGTCGCGCAGGCGGGCGAAGGCCAGACGGCGGTTGGCGACGGAGTCGACCTTGGCCAGGGTGATCAGCGGCTCGGCAACGCGGCGCAGTTCCTTGGCCTTCGGCAGGGTGGTCTTGATCAGCTCGTGCTTGAACAGCGAGGCGGCCATGTTCTTGAACATCGCTTCGCGGTGGGCGCTGGTGCGGCTGAACTTACGGCCAGACTTCTGGTGACGCATGGTGATATTCCTTGGTTAATGATGAGGCTGTGCGGATCGTTGTCGCCATCCTGGCGTTGCTGCGCGGACTGCGGTTGGTCCTGGCCCTCCGTCCTGGACGGCCTGCCCGCGAACCTGCGGTTCGTCGTGGCGTGTTGTGTTGCGTTGAAGGCTCCACCGCGAACGGTGGAGCCTTCAGGCATTACCGATATCAGCCCAGCATGCCGTGGCTGGCGACGCCGGCCGGCGGCCAGTTCTCCAGCTTCATGCCGAGCGACAGGCCGCGCTGAGCCAGCACTTCCTTGATCTCGGTGAGCGACTTCTTGCCCAGGTTCGGGGTCTTCAGCAGCTCCACTTCGGTCTTCTGGATCAGATCGCCGATGTAGTAGATGCTTTCAGCCTTCAGGCAGTTGGCCGAACGCACGGTCAGCTCCAGATCGTCGATCGGGCGCAGCAGCACCGGATCCACGCCGTTGTTGGCCGGCTTGGCCGCACCGCGGTCGCGGTGGGTGAAGTCACCGAACACCGACAGCTGGTCGCTGAGGATGTCGGCGGCGGTGCGCACGGCTTCCTCGGCATCGATGGTGCCGTTGGTCTCGATATCGATGACCAGCTTGTCCAGGTCGGTACGCTGTTCGACGCGGGCCGCCTCCACGGCATAGGCGACGCGGCGGACCGGCGAGAACGAGGCATCCAGGACCAGGCGGCCGATGGCACGGGTTTCTTCGTCCGGACGACGACGCGCGGCAGCCGGCTGGTAGCCGAAACCACGTTCGATCTTCAGACGCATGTTGATCGCCGTGTCCTTGGTCAGGTGGCAGATCACATGGTCGCCGTTCAGGATCTCCACATTGTGGTCGACCTTGATGTCGGCAGCGGTGACAACGCCCGGGCCCTGCTTGGACAGGGACAGGGTGGCGCTGTCGCCGGAGTGCATACGGATGGCCACGTCCTTCAGGTTCAGCAGGACTTCGAGCACGTCCTCCTGCAGACCTTCGACCGTGGTGTACTCATGCAACACGCCGTCGATTTCGACTTCCGTGATGGCGAAGCCCGGGATGGACGACAGCAGCACGCGACGCAGGGCGTTGCCCAGCGTATGCCCGTAACCCCGCTCCAAAGGTTCGATAACGACCTTTGCACGGGTGTCGGTAAGGCGTTCGATCTGCGGACCGCGAGGACGCAGAACCTGGTTGGCGGTAACCGTCATGTTGCGGGTTCTCCTAGTGAACCCCCGGCCGTCGCCGGGGGCTCTCCAATGTGAATTACTTCGAATACAGCTCGACGATCAGCGCTTCGTTGATGTCCGCAGGCAGATCCGAACGATCCGGAACGGCCTTGAAGATGCCGGTGAACTTGCCGGAATCCACTTCAACCCACGACGGGCTCAGGTCATGCTGGGCGGCGACGGTCAGGGCTTCCTGGACGCGCAGCTGCTTGGCAGCCTTTTCAGACAGGGCGATGGCGTCGCCAGCCTTGACCTGGTACGAAGCCAGGTTGACCGACTTGCCATTCACGGTGACGCCGCGGTGCGACACCAGCTGACGAGCAGCCGGACGGGTCACGGCGAAGCCCATGCGGTAGACGACGTTGTCCAGGCGGGTTTCCAGCAGCTGCAGCAGGTTCTCGCCGGTGTTGCCCTTCTTGGTCGAGGCCTTCTTGTAGTAGTTGCGGAACTGACGCTCCAGCAGGCCGTAGATACGCTTGACCTTCTGCTTTTCACGCAGCTGGGTGGCGTAGTCGGACAGCTTGCCCTTGCGGGCAGTGGCGCCGTGCTGGCCGGGCTTCTGCTCCAGCTTGCACTTGGAGTCCAGCGCACGCGCCGGGCTCTTCAGGGACAGGTCGGCGCCTTCGCGACGGGCGAGCTTACAGGTAGGACCGATATAACGAGCCATTTCTTATCGCTCCCTTTAGACGCGACGCTTCTTCGGCGGACGGCACCCGTTGTGCGGGATAGGCGTCACGTCGATGATGTTGGTGATCTTGTAGCCGACGTTGTTCAGCGAACGCACGGCCGACTCACGGCCCGGACCCGGGCCCTTGATGCGGACTTCCAGCGACTTCACGCCGTAGTCCAGCGCAGCACGACCGGCCTTTTCAGCAGCCACCTGGGCAGCGAACGGGGTCGACTTGCGCGAACCGCGGAAGCCAGCGCCACCGGAGGTCGCCCACGACAGAGCATTGCCCTGGCGGTCGGTGATGGTGACGATGGTGTTGTTGAACGAAGCGTGGACGTGGGCAACGCCGTCGGTGACGACGCGCTTGATCTTCTTCTTGGTCTTAGCAGCGGGCTTAGCCATTTCTCAGTCCCTTACTTCTTGATCGCCTTGCGCGGACCCTTGCGGGTGCGGGCGTTGGTACGGGTGCGCTGGCCACGCAGCGGGAGGCCACGACGGTGACGCAGGCCGCGGTAGCAGCCCAGGTCCATCAGGCGCTTGATCGCGATGCCGATCTCACGGCGCAGATCGCCTTCCACGATGTACTTGCCGACTTCGGCGCGCAGGCGCTCGATTTCCGGCTCCGACAGATCGCGGATCTTGGTGGTCGAAGCAACGCCTGCGACTTCGCAGACCTTCTTCGAACGGGTACGGCCGATGCCGTAAATGCTTTGCAACCCGACCCAGACGTGCTTCTGGGCTGGCAGGTTGACGCCTGCAATACGCGCCATGACGCGGTTCTCCAGCTGAGTGATGGCCGACAGCGCGCCTCGGGCACGCCAATCCGGCAGGATGGATCAAAAAAGTGAACTAGCGATACTAACAAGGTTCCGGTTTACATGGAAGCCCGTGAAACCATTGGTTTCATGAACCCGGCCTGGGGAGTGTGCCCAGGCTCCGGCGCCGGATGGGGTTGGACCCGGGGTATCCTCCGGGGCCGCCCGCGCTACTCCAGCGCGGGACCACCTCATCACACCCCCACCCGGAACCGCTGCGGGGGCCGCCCTTCGTTTGTGTGGCCGGAGTCCGCGAAGCGGAGGGACCATCACGTCAGGAAGACGAAAGTATAACAGGCCAATCAGCCGCGGGCAAAACCGCCGCGGTTGCCGCCCTTCAGGTTGGCCTTCTTCAGCAGGCTCTCGTACTGGTGGGACATCAGGTGCGCCTGCACCTGGGCAATGAAGTCCATCACCACCACCACCACGATCAGCAGCGAAGTACCGCCGAAGTAGAACGAGGCGTTCAGCTGCGTGCGCATCAGTTCCGGCAGCAGGCAGACGATCACCAGATAGGCCGAGCCGGCTGCGGTCAGGCGGGTCAGTACACCGTCGATGTAATCGGCGGTGGCCTTGCCCGGACGGATGCCCGGAATCAGCGCGCCCGACTTCTTCAGGTTGTCAGCGGTTTCCTGGGAGTTGAACACCAGCGCGGTATAGAAGAACGCGAAACCGGTGATCAGCGCAGCGAACACGATCATGTGCAGCGGCTCGCCCGGGCCCAGGGCATTGGCGACCTTCTGCAGGACCTGGCCGAAGCTGCTCTGGTTGGCCGCCTGGCCGGACCACATGGCCAGGGTGGCCGGGAAGGCCAGCAGGCTCGAGGCGAAGATTGCCGGAATGACGCCGGCCATGTTGAGCTTCAGCGGCAGGAACGAGGTCTGGTTCATGTACGCGTTGCGACCGCCCTGGCGGCGTGCGTAGTTGACCGTGATCCGGCGCTGGCCACGCTCGACGAACACCACGAAGAAGGTGAACGCGAGCACGACAATGGCGATCAGCAGCAGCTGGATGAACTGGATATTGCCGTCGCGGTAGGCGTCGAAGGTGTGGATGATCGCACCCGGCAGGCCAGCGACGATACCGGCGAAGATGATCAGCGACACGCCGTTGCCGATGCCGCGCTCGGTGACCTGCTCACCGACCCACATCAGGAACATGGTGCCGGCGGTCAGCGCGACCACGGCGGTGAGCACGAAGCCCATGCCCGGCGCATACACGACCGGAGCGCCCGACGGCGAGACCTGGCCCTGCAGGGCCAGTGCGATCGAACCGCCCTGCACCACTGCCAGCAGCACGGCGCCGATGCGCGAATACTGGGTGATCTTGCGGCGGCCGGACTCACCTTCCTTCTGCATCGCCTTCAGGGCGGGGAAGATGTGCACGGCCAGCTGCATCACGATCGATGCCGAGATGTACGGCATCACGTTCAGCGCGAAGATGCTGAAACGGTGCAGGGCGCCGCCCGAGAACATGTTGAACATGTCCACGATGCCGCCGCCCTGCTGTTGCATCATGGCAAGCATGGCATCGGGATTGACGCCCGGCACCGGCACGTAGCAGCCGATGCGATAGACGATCAAAGCCCCGACGACGAACAGCAAACGTTGGCGAAGTTCAGTGAACTTGCCCATTCCGCCCGCGAGGTTACCGATGCCAGCTTGCGCCATGATTTTCTTACTCCGTTACGCTGCCGCCGGCAGCTTCGATCGCGGCCTTGGCACCCGCCGTGGCAGCAATACCCTTCAGGGTGAACGCCTTGGTCACTTCGCCCTTGACGACGACCTTGGCCTTCTTGGCAGTGCTCGGAACCAGCTTGGCAGCACGCAGGGCGGCGAAGTCGATCTCACCGGCCGGCAGCTTGTCCAGTGCGTACAGCAGCACTTCAGCGGTGTCCTTGGCGATCGGCGAACGGAAGCCGATCTTCGGCAGACGACGCTGCATGGGGGTCTGGCCGCCTTCGAAGCCAGCCTTGATCTTGCCGCCACCCTTGCGGGCGAACGAACCCTTGTGGCCGCGGCCGGCAGTCTTGCCCAGGCCCGAGCCGATACCGCGACCGACGCGGGTACGCTCGGTGCGGGCGCCCGGTGCCGGGCTCAGTTCATTGAGACGCAGAGTCATGGTCGATTACTCCTCAACCTGGACGAGGTACTGAACCTTGTTGATCAGGCCGCGCACCTGCGGGCTGTCCTTCAGTTCACGCACATCGTTGAGCTTGTTCAGGCCCAGCGCACGCACCGACAGGCGGTGACGCGACTGGGTGCCACGCAGGCCACGCACCAGGCGGACCTTGACAGTCTTGTTGGACTCATTAGCCATGGTTGAGTTCCTCCACCTTCTTGCCGCGCTTGGCCGCGATGCGAGCCGGCGACTGTGCAGCAGCCAGGCCCTTCACGGTGGCACGCACCAGGTTGATCGGGTTGCGCGAACCGGTGGCCTTGGCCAGCACGTTCTTCACGCCAACGGCTTCCAGCACGGCGCGCATGGCACCGCCGGCGATCACGCCGGTACCTTCCGAAGCCGGCTGCATGAACACGCGGGCTGCGCCGTGACCATCCTTGATGGTGTGCCACAGGGTGCCGTTGTTCAGGTCAACGCTGACCAGGTTCTTGCGGGCCTGTTCCATCGACTTCTGGATGGCAACCGGCACTTCGCGGGCCTTGCCATAGCCGAAACCGACCTTGCCTTCGCCGTCGCCGACGACGGTCAGGGCGGTGAAGGTGAACTGGCGGCCACCCTTGACGGTCTTGCTGACGCGGTTGACCGCGACCAGCTTTTCGATCATGCCGTCGTCGATCTTCTCTTCGCGGTTACGGTCGCGATCGCGACCCCGCTGCTGACGCTCTTCTGCCATGTTGATTCCTTGGTTGTTTGGGTATGTACGGCTCGAAGCCGCTTATGGTTGTGGCGTGACGCGTTGTTCCGGTGGGCCGCTGCAGAAGAGCGGCGCCGTCCAGCCTCACTCAGGCTGGCGAGCAGGTGGGCAGGAGGCCAATGGCCCCCTGCCCTTGTCCCTTAGAACTGCAGGCCGGCTTCGCGGGCGGCTTCTGCCAGGGCCTTGATGCGGCCGTGGTAGCGGTAGCCCGAACGATCGAAGGCAACCTTCTCGATGCCGGCGGCCTTGGCGCGCTCGGCAACGATGCGGCCAACCTTGGCAGCAGCATCGGCGTTCTTGCCGTTCTTCAGGCCTTCGATGACGTCGGCCTGGGTGGTGTTGGCAGCAGCCAGCACCTTGGAGCCGTCGGCGGTGAAGACCTGGGCGTACAGGTGCTGGCCGGTGCGCAGCACCGACAGGCGGGCGACGCCGAGCTCACGGATGTGGGCACGGGTCGACTTGGCGCGACGCAGGCGGGCGATGTTCTTGTTCATTTTGATTATTCCTTGAAAGCTGAAGGAAGAGCTTTTCCCTGAGAAGTCCGCACAGGGATGTGCGGGCTCTTGCGAGGGACTCGCGCTTATGCCTTCTTGGCTTCCTTACGGATGATGACTTCGTCGGAGTACTTCACGCCCTTGCCCTTGTACGGTTCCGGCTTGCGGAACGCACGGATCTTGGCGGCAACTTCACCGACGACCTGCTTGTCAGCGCCCTGGACCAGGATCTCGGTCTGGGTCGGGGTCGACAGCGTGATGCCTTCCGGCGCCACGAACACGACCGGGTGCGAGAAGCCCAGCGACAGGTTCAGGTCCTTGCCCTGCATGGCAGCGCGGTAACCCACGCCCACCAGCTCCAGCTTGCGCTCGAAGCCTTCGGACACGCCCTTGACCATGTTGGACAGGATCGCACGCACGGTACCGGTCAGTGCGACCAGGTCGGCGCTTTCGGTGCTCAGGGTGGCAACGCCGTTGTCGACGTTGATGGCAATACCGGCCGGCTTGGCCAGCGACAGGGTGCCCTTCGGGCCCTTGGCGGTGACGCTGTCCGACTGGACGTTCAGTTCAACCTTACCCAGGGTAATCGGCTTCTTGGCTACGCGGGACATAGTTCTACTCCTTTCGCCTTAGGCCACGAAGCACAGGACTTCGCCGCCGACGCCCAGCTGGCGCGCCTGCGCATCAGTCATGATGCCCTTGGAGGTGGAAATGATGGAGATACCCAGGCCGTTCATGACCTTCGGCAGCTCGCTCTTGCCGCGGTACTGGCGCAGGCCCGAACGCGAGAAGCGCTTCAGGGTCGCGATGACCGGCTTGCCTTCGAAATACTTCAGCACGATTTCCAGCTCGGACTTGTTGTTTTCCAGCTGGGTCACGCGCAGGTCGGTGATGTAACCCTCGTCCT
The DNA here is from genome assembly GCF_059370315.1 of Stenotrophomonas sp. YJH_SMC_46. Lineage (NCBI taxonomy): Bacteria > Pseudomonadati > Pseudomonadota > Gammaproteobacteria > Lysobacterales > Lysobacteraceae > Stenotrophomonas > Stenotrophomonas sp. YJH_SMC_46. The sequence goes on along the minus strand of NZ_JCAFTO010000006.1, from coordinate 7,467 downwards.
TCAGGACCTGGGCGATCGCAACCTTGATCTTGGACGACGGGGCTTTCACCGTCTGCTTGCCCACCGCGGCCGCATTCTTGATGCGGACCAGCAGGTCGGCGATGGGATCAGTCATGCTCATATGAGTACCTTTGAGTGCACCGATATCCGCTTTCGCGAAAATCTGTTGTCTCCTGGAAACGGGCCAGGTCCCTTGATGCAGCGGGCCGGAAGCCCACTCCTACGACCCCGTTTGCGCAGGGCAAGACGCGGGAGTATACGCCAAAAGAGCCCGGCTTGCGCCGGGCTCCTCGGTTTTTTTGCGTCGGGAAAGCTGAATGCCTCCCCTGCCCGGTTCAGGAACCCCCGAAGGGGCTCCTGATCGCAGGGCCGGCTGGGGTTACCAGCTGGCCTTGCGCAGACCCGGCACGTCGCCACGCATGGTGGCTTCACGCAGCTTGTTACGGCCCAGGCCGAACTTGCTGTAGACGCCACGCGGACGACCCGACAGCTCGCAACGATTACGCTGGCGGCTCGGCGACGAATCGCGCGGCAGCTTGGCCAGCTTGGTTGCGGCCTCGATCTTCTCTTCGTAGGTCGCGTCCACGGAGGACACGATCTTCTTCAGAGCCGCACGCTTTTCAGCGTACTTCTTGGCCAGCTTTTCCCGCTTGATGTCGCGGTTGACCATGGAGGTCTTTGCCATTTCGGTTTCCTCGACAGATCAGTTACGGAACGGGAACTTGAACGCTGCCAGCAGCGCCTTCGCTTCCGCATCGGTCTTCGCAGTGGTGGTGATGGCGATATCCATGCCGCGGATCGCATCGACGGCGTCGAAGTCGATTTCCGGGAAGATGATCTGTTCCTTCACACCCATGTTGAAGTTGCCGCGGCCGTCGAAGGAACGGCCGGAAACACCACGGAAGTCGCGCACGCGCGGCAGCGAGATGTTGATCAGGCGGTCCAGGAACTCGTACATCTTGTGGCGACGCAGCGTGGTCTTGCAGCCGATCGGCCAACCATCACGGATCTTGAACGACGCGACCGAGATACGCGACTTGGTGACAACCGGCTTCTGGCCGGAAATCTTGGTCATGTCCGCGACGGCGTTTTCCAGGATCTTCTTGTTGGTGGCAGCCTCGCCGACACCCATGTTCAGGGTGACCTTGACGAGCTTCGGTACTTCCATCGGATTGGTGTAGCCGAACTGCTTCATCAGCGCCGGCACCACTTCTTCCTTGTAGATCTTTTCGAGACGGGAAGTCATCTTCACATTCCTCAGGCGTCGAGCGCCTCACCGCTGGAGCGGAACACACGCAGTTTGCGTCCATCCTCCAGCACCTTGAAGCCAACGCGTTCGCCCTTGCCCGAAGCCGGGTTCAGCACGTTCACGTTGGAGATATGGATCGAAGCTTCGCGCTCGACCACGCCGCCGGCAACACCTGCCTGCGGGTTCGGCTTGGTGTGGCGCTTGACGATGTTCACGTTGGCGACGACCACACGGTCGCCGTCGACGCGGACGACTTCGCCCTGCTTGCCCTTGTCCTTGCCAGCGTTGACGACAACCTGGTCGCCCTTCTTGATACGGTTAGCCATGATTATCTCCTGTCGCTCACAGCACTTCGGGAGCGAGCGAGACGATCTTCATGAACTTCTCCGAACGAAGTTCACGGGTCACCGGCCCGAAGATACGGGTACCGATCGGCTCCTGCTTGTTGTTCAGCAGGACGGCCGCGTTGCCGTCGAAGCGGATCAGCGAACCGTCGGCGCGACGCACACCCTTGCGGGTACGCACCACGACGGCGTCATACACTTCACCCTTCTTGACCTTGCCGCGCGGAATCGCATCCTTCACGGTGACCTTGATGATGTCGCCGATGCCGGCGTAACGGCGCTTGGAACCACCCAGCACCTTGAAGCACATCACCTGCTTGGCACCCGAATTGTCCGCGACGTCAAGGTAGCTCTGCATCTGGATCATGATTCAGACTCCTTATTCAGCCGCACGCGTGATGACTTCCACCACGCGCCAGTTCTTGGTCTTGGACATCGGAGCAATCTCGGTCACGCGGACGACATCGCCTTCCTTGCAGGCGTTGTCGGCATCGTGGGCGTGCAGCTTGGTCGAGCGCTTGATGTACTTGCCGTACAGCGCGTGCTTGACCTGACGCTCAACCAGGACGGTAACCGTCTTGTCCATCTTGTTGCTGACGACACGGCCTTCGACCGTGCGCAGCGTCTTCTTTTCAGTATTGTCGCTCATAGCGGCCATCCTTACTTCGTGCTGCCGAGCAGGGTCTTGACGCGAGCAATCTCGCGACGGACCCGGCGAATGTCGTGGGTCTTCGGCAGCTGGCCGGTGACCTGCTGCATACGGACAGAGAACTGTTCCTTACGCAGGTCGATCAGGTGGGCCTTGAGTTCGTCAGCCGACTTTTCACGGAGAGTTTTGATATCCATCAGCGCACCGTACGGGTCACGAAAGTGGTGGTGACCGAGAGCTTGGCGGCGGCCAGGCGGAACGCCTCGCGAGCCACTTCCTCGGAAACACCCTCGATTTCATAGATCATGCGGCCGGGCTGGATCTGGGCCACCCAGTATTCCACGTTACCCTTACCCGAACCCATTCGGACTTCGATGGGCTTCTTGGTGATGGGCTTGTCGGGGAACACGCGGATCCACATCTTGCCGCCGCGCTTGACGTAGCGGCTGATCGAGCGGCGGGCCGCTTCGATCTGGCGCGCGGTCAGCTGACCGTGTGCGGTTGCCTTCAGGCCGTATTCGCCGAAGCTGACAGCGTTGGCGCTCCAGCTCAGGCCATCGTTACGGCCCTTGTGTACCTTGCGGTACTTGGTTCGCTTGGGTTGCAACATTGTCGTTACCTCGCTTCACGGGCCGGGCGCTGACGGTCACCACGGTCGCCGCGATCGTGACGATCGTTGCGCGACGGGGTGTCGTCCTGCTTTTCCTGGCCAACCTGGGAGAAATCGAAGACCTCGCCCTTGTAGATCCAGACCTTGATGCCGATGATGCCGTAGGTCGTCTTGGCTTCAGCGAAGCCATAGTCGATGTCGGCACGCAGGGTGTGCAGCGGCACGCGGCCTTCGCGGTACCACTCCGAACGGGCGATTTCTGCACCGTTGAGGCGGCCACCGACGTTGACCTTGATGCCCAGGGCACCCAGGCGCATCGCGTTGCCGACCGAGCGCTTCATTGCACGGCGGAACATGATGCGACGCTCCAGCTGCTGGGCGATCGACTCGGCAACGAGCTGCGCGTCCAGTTCCGGCTTGCGCACTTCGGTGACGTTGATGTGCGCCGGGACGCCCATCATCTCGCTCACTTCCTTGCGCAGCTTCTCGATGTCCTCACCGCGCTTGCCGATCACCACGCCCGGACGGGCGGTGTGGATCGTCACGCGAGCGGTCTTGGCCGGACGCTCGATCAGGATCTTGCTGATGCCGGCCTGGGCCAGCTTCTTGCGCAGCATGTCGCGCACTTTCAGGTCGGCTGCCAGGTAACCGGCGAACTCGGCCTTGTTGGCGTACCACTTGGAGTTCCAGTCCTTGGAAATGCCGAGGCGGATACCAATCGGATGAACTTTATGACCCATGGTCTTTTCCTTATCCGCTTACTTGGCGGCGCCCACAACCACAGTGATGTGGCTGGTGCGCTTGAGGATGCGGGTACCGCGGCCTTTCGCCCGCGCCATGAAACGCTTCAGGGTCGGACCTTCATCAACCATGATGGTCTGAACCTTCAGCTCGTCGACGTCGGCGCCCTGGTTGTTCTCGGCATTGGCAATAGCCGACTCCACCACCTTCTTGATCAGGTGGGCAGCCTTCTTGTCCGAGAACTTCAGCAGGTTGACCGCACGTTCGGCCGGCAGACCGCGCACCTGGTCAGCGACCAGACGAGCCTTCTGCGGGGAGATGCGCGCAGTGCGCAGGATGGCTTTCGCTTCCATTGTCATCTCTCCTTACTTGCCCGACTTCTTGTCACCACCGTGACCCTTGAAGGTCCGGGTGATGGCAAATTCGCCGAGCTTGTGGCCGACCATGTTCTCGTTGACGAGAACCGGGATGTGGTTCTTGCCGTTATGCACGGCAATGGTGATGCCTACCATGTCAGGCAGGATCATCGAACGGCGCGACCAGGTCTTGATCGGCTTCTTGCTGCCCGCAGCGGCCTCCACCTTCTTGACGAGGTGGTGATCGACGAACGGGCCCTTCTTGAGTGAACGTGCCATGGTCGATTAGCCCCTACGATCGCGGACGATGAACTGCTGAGTGCGCTTGTTATGGCGCGTCTTGTAACCCTTGGTCGGGACACCCCACGGGGTGACCGGATGCGGGTTACCCTGGCCGGCCTTGGCCTCACCACCACCGTGCGGGTGGTCAACCGGGTTCATGGCAGCACCACGAACGGTCGGGCGGACGCCGCGCCAACGCTTGGCACCGGCCTTGCCCAGCTTTTCCAGGCTGTGCTCGTCGTTGCCGACTTCGCCGATGGTGGCGCAGCACTCGACCGGCACCTTGCGCATTTCACCCGAGCGCAGGCGCAGGGTGGCGTAGATGCCTTCGCGGGCCACCAGCTGCACGGCCGCACCGGCGGCGCGGGCGATCTGAGCGCCCTTGCCGGGCTTCAGTTCGATGCAGTGGATGGTGGTACCGACCGGGATGTTGCGCAGCGGCAGGGTGTTGCCAGCCTTGATCGGGGCATCCGAACCAGCGATCACCTGATCACCGGCCTTCAGGCCCTTCGGGGCGATGATGTAGCGGCGCTCACCGTCGACGTAGCACAGCAGGGCGATGTGGGCGGTGCGGTTCGGATCGTATTCGATGCGTTCCACGCGCGCCGGGATGCCCAGCTTGTTGCGCTTGAAGTCGATGATGCGGTAGTGCTGCTTGGCACCACCACCGACGTGACGCACGGTGATGCGGCCATGGTGGTTACGACCACCCGAGCGGCTCTGCGACTCGACCAGGGCAGCGTGCGGAGCACCCTTGTGCAGGTCGGGAGTGACCACGCGCACGGCCGAACGGCGGCCGGGGGAAGTGGGCTTGAATTTCATCAATGGCATGGGATGTACCTCAGGCCTTGGCCGTTACATCGATCGACTGGCCATCGGCCAGGCGAACGTACGCCTTGCGCCAATCGCCGCGGCGGCCAGCACGGTTACGGAAGGACTTGTTCTTGCCCTTGACGTTGACCACGTTGACAGCTTCGACCTTGACGTCGAACAGCTGCTCAACCGCGGCCTTTACATCGGCCTTGGTGGCTTCGTTCGAAACTTCGAAGACATACTGGTTGGAGAGTTCCTGCAGGCGCGCGGTCTTTTCGGAGACACGCGGGGCACGCAGCACGCTGAAGATTTTTTCGTTGCTGTTCATGCCAGCCACTCCTCGACCTTCTTGACCGCGTCAGCGGTGATGACGACCGTGTCGGCACCCACCAGCGAGACCGGATCCAGGCCCTGGACGTCACGCACCTGCACGTACGGCAGATTGCGGGCGGACAGGTACAGGTGCTCGGACGCTTCTTCGGTGACGATCAGCGGGCGCTTGCCCACTTCCAGGCCGGCCAGCTTGGCGACCAGACCCTTCGTGTTGGTCACTTCGACGTCGAAGGACTCCACGATGGTCAGACGGCCCTGACGGTTCAGCTCGGACAGGATCGCGCACATGGCGGCACGGTACTGCTTACGATTGACCTTCTGCTCGAAGCTGCGCGGCTTGGCCGCGAAGGTGACACCGCCGCCGACGAAGATCGGAGCCGTCAGTGCGCCATGACGCGCGCCGCCGCCCTTCTGCTTCTTCGACTTCTTGGTGGTACCAGCCACTTCGGAGCGAGTCTTCTGTGCCTTGGTGCCGGCGCGACCGGCGTTGCGGTAAGCAACGACGACCTGGTGGACCAGATCTTCGCTGAAATCGCGACCGAACACGGCTTCGGAGACCGAGACCTTGTTGTTGCTACCCGTGATAACGAGTTCCATCGTCATCTCTCCTTATGCCTTGCTCGCCGGACGGACGATCACATCGCCACCGGCCGCGCCCGGAACGGCGCCGCGAACGGCGATCAGACCGCGCTCGACGTCGACCTTGACCACTTCCAGGTTCTGGGTGCTCTGCTGCACCGCGCCCATGTGGCCCGACATCTTCTTGCCCGGGAAAACGCGACCCGGGGTCTGGCGCTGACCCAGCGAACCCGGCGCGCGATGCGACAGCGAGTTACCGTGGGTTGCATCGCCCATACGGAAGTTGTGGCGCTTGATGGTGCCCTGGAAGCCCTTACCCTTGGTGACACCCTGGACGTCGACGATCTGGCCGACTTCGAAGATGTCCGCCTTGACTTCGCCGCCAACGGCGAAATCGCCGAGCTGCGCGTCTTCAACGCGGAATTCCCACAGGCCACGACCCGCCTCCACCTTCGCCTTGGCGAAGTGGCCGGCTTCCGGCTTGTTGACCAGGGCAGCGCGACGCGCGCCGACGGTCACCTGCACGGCGCTGTAGCCGTCGGTTTCGACGGTCTTGATCTGCGCGATGCGGTTCGGGGTTGCTTCGATCAGGGTCACCGGGATGGAGCGGCCATCTTCAGTGAACACGCGGCTCATGCCGGCCTTGCGGCCCACGAAGCCCAACGAATACTTCTTCGTCATGGTCGTAGTCCTCAGGTCAGCTTGATCTGAACGTCGACGCCGGCAGCCAGTTCGAGCTTCATCAGCGCGTCCACGGTCTTGTCATTCGGGTCAACGATATCGAGCACGCGCTTGTGCGTGCGGGTCTCGTACTGGTCACGCGCGTCCTTGTCGACGTGCGGGGAGACGAGAACGGTGTAGCGCTCGATCTTGGTCGGCAGCGGGATCGGGCCACGCACTTGCGCGCCGGTCCGCTTTGCCGTTTCAACGATCTCGCTGGCCGAACGGTCGATCAGACGATGATCGAACGCTTTCAGCCGGATCCGGATCTTTTGGTCCGCCATGGCGGTAGGTTCCTTCGTTAAAAGAGCGACAGACAAAGCCTCTGGGTTGCTTTGCCCCATGAAATTCCTGAATACGGACGGCCCACACTCCTGCAGGCCGACAAGGTCACTCCATAGACCTCAAAAACGTAGGCAGACCAGTTTCCCGGCCTGCCCAGACGTAGAAGCATAATGGCACACAAGGCAGCTGTCAACAGTCGCCTGTTGACGCCGCCTGAATGGCATTGACCCTTCCTGGTCCGGGGAACACAAGGCACATCCTGTGCCTGCTTTCCCATTTGATACGCCCCGATGCCCTACCCAGGCAACATCGGGGCGCAGATACTACCAGATTACTCGATGATCTTCGAGACCACGCCGGCGCCCACGGTGCGGCCGCCTTCGCGGATGGCGAAGCGCAGGCCTTCGTCCATCGCCACCGGGTTGATCAGGGTGACGACCATCTTGACGTTGTCACCCGGCATCACCATTTCGACGCCTTCCGGCAGTGCAGCTGCGCCGGTGATG
>NZ_JCAFTO010000005.1:0-392488 GCF_059370315.1 Stenotrophomonas sp. YJH_SMC_46 | reverse complement strand
TTTAAAACAATTAATAGTTGCTTGATCAAACGTCTGCAAGATGGACAATCATCCTTCCTGCAGGCGCCTTCACAAGATACCTGCGCATACTTTCAAAGATCCGGGGAAGTGGCCTCAGCGCCGTTCCCGTGTGCTGCGAAGTTTCCTTCGTAGCGAGCCGCCCATTATGCCAGACTTTTTCAGTCCGTCAACACCTTCGTTCGATCATCTCGTTCGGCGGTGGTGGGCGCCCTGTTGTCGCTGAAGCCCCTTGGTGGCGACCCCTGCGACGGGGGAGGAGAAGTATGTCCCCATTCCCATCATTTGTGAAGGGGGTGTGGCGATTTTTTTCACCGGATGTTGCATCTGTTCATGCGCCGCGCTGCGGTACGAACCCGTGAAGAGCAGCCGAGCGTGGGCTTGGCTCTACAAGAGCATAAGGAAGGGCCGGCTGGCGCCGGCCCTTCCTTGATGTCAGGCAGCGATCAGGCGTACGCGGGCGAAGGTGCGCTTGCCTACCTGCAGCAGGCCTTCGAAGCCCGGCTGCAGCACCTGCTGGCCGTCTTCGACCACTTCGCCATCCACCTTCACCGCACGCTCCTTGAGCTTGCGGTTCGCTTCGGAGTTGCTCGGAGTCAGGCCGGCCGCGGTCAGCAACGCGGCGATGCGCAGGCCATCGGCCGGAATCGCCACCTCCTGCAGCGGCAGCTGGGTGATGTCGCCCTGCCCGGTCACCGCCGCTTCCCAACCGGCGATCGCCTGTTCGGCCGCCGCGGCGTCATGGAAGCGGGTGGCCAGTTCACGCGCCAGGCGCAGCTTGACCACGCGCGGGTTCAGGCCGCCATTGGCCACCTGCTCGCGCAGCTGCACGGCCTCGGCCTGGCTGATGTCGAAGGACAGCAGCTCGATCCAGCGCCACATCAGGGCGTCGTCCACCTTCATTGTCTTGGTGACGATGTCGATGGCCGGCTCGCTGATGCCAATGTAGTTGCCCAGCGACTTGGACATCTTGTTGACGCCGTCCAGGCCTTCCAGCAGCGGCATGGTCAGCACCACCTGCGGCTTCTGGCCGTGGTGTTCCTGCAGGCCACGGCCCATCAGCAGGTTGAACTTCTGGTCGGTGCCGCCGAGTTCGACGTCGGCCTCCAGGGCCACCGAGTCGTAGCCCTGCACCAGCGGGTACAGGAACTCATGGATGGCGATGGACTGCTGGGCGGCATAGCGCTTGGCGAAATCGTCGCGCTCGAGCATGCGCGCCACGGTGTGCTGGCCGGCCAGACGGATCATGTCGGCCGCGCCCATCTTGCCGAACCACTCCGAGTTGAAGCGGACTTCGGTACGGCTGCGGTCCAGCACCTTGAAGACCTGCTCCTCGTAGGTGCGGGCGTTGGCCAGCACATCGTCGCGGCTGAGCGGCTTGCGGGTCAGGCTCTTGCCGGAAGGGTCGCCGATCATGCCGGTGAAGTCGCCGATCAGGAAAATGACCTGGTGGCCGAGGTCCTGGAACTGGCGCATCTTGTTCAGCAGCACCGTATGGCCCAGGTGCAGGTCGGGGGCGGTGGGGTCGAAGCCGGCCTTGATCCGTAGCGGGCGGCCTTCCTGCAGGCGCGCACGCAGATCCTCGAGCTTGAGGATCTCGTCGGCACCGCGGCCGATCAGGGCAAGGGCTTCTTCAATCGAGGACACGTGACTACTCCCGGCAACGCCGATTCTTGTGTGGGGTGTTAAAGCAAAGTTAACCCGATTGGCTTCACAAAAGCCAATGGGCACAAGGGTTTGACGCGCTTTTATCAGGTGTCTATGGTAACCGGCGATCAGGCCCGCGCTCCCGGGCTGCAAGGAAAGAACCGCCGATGCACAACTCCGAACAAGGGCGCGCACGCAAGCAGCGCTTCCAGGAACGCCTCCACGTCCTGCACGACAACGCCCTGCATCGGAAGCTCAGGCAACACCTTCCCGCGGCCTTCAATGAGCGCTGGACCCGCCGCCACTGGGTGCATGCCAGCCTGTTTGCCACCATCGGCGCCCTGGTGGCGACGATCGTGCCGGGCTTCTCGCACACCATCGACGCCCCCTTTGCCGACAGCCATACCAGCCTGGCACTGCCGTTGCCGCCGCTGACCATGGCCCGCCAGCAGCAGGTGCCGGGCGACAGCTGGCAGGTGCTGCGCGTGCAGCGTGGCCAGACCCTGAGCGACCTGTTCGACAAGGCCGGCATTCCGGCCACCACCCTGCACCGGGTACTGGACCACCCGGGGGCGCGCGAGGCGCTGACCAAGCTGCGCCCCGGTGCCGAGATAGCCTTCGACATGCCGCTGTCCGGCGACCTGCGCAGCATCCGTTTCGACCGCGATGCCGACAACCGGGTGGAACTGAGCCTGGTTGGCGATGACATCAAGGAGAAGGTGACCCGACGCGAGACCTCCACGCGCACCGTGGTCACCAGCGGCGAGATCACCAGTTCGCTGTATGCCGCGGCCCGGCGGGCCGGGCTGTCGCCCTCGGCGATCGCGACGATGACCGACGAGATCTTCAAGTACGACATCGACTTCTCCAAGGACCTGCAGCCGGGCGACCGCTTCAGCGTGGTGATGGATGAAACCTGGCGCGAAGGCGAGAAGGTGGACACCAGCAAGATCCTGGCGGCGACCTTCACCACCGGCGGCAAGACCTATTCCGGCTTCCGTTTCGACCGCAACGGCAAGGCCGAGTACTACGACATCAACGGCCGTTCGTTGAAGAAGAGCTTCATCCGCATGCCGATTCCGTTCGCGCGGCTGAGCTCGACCTTCGGCGCGCGCAAGCACCCGGTGCTGGGCAAGATGCGCATGCACAAGGGGGTGGACTACGCCGCGCGCACCGGCACCCCGATCATGGCCGCCGGCGACGCCCGCGTGCAGTTCGCCGGCGTGCAGCGCGGCTATGGCAACGTGGTGATCCTCGATCACGGCCGCGGCCATACCACCCTGTACGGGCACATGTCGCGCTTTGCGAACATCAAGACCGGCCAGCGCGTGGCCCAGGGCACGGTGATCGGCTATGTCGGCTCGACCGGCCTGGCCACCGGCCCGCATCTGCACTACGAATTCCGCGTCAACGGCGAGCACCGCAATCCGCTGACCGTGACCATGCCGCCGCCGGAGCCGCTGAAGGGCGCCGAGCTGGTCGCCTTCCGCGCGCAGACCGCACCGGCGATGGCCCGCATCCAGGGCATGGAGAAGCTGATCTACGCCGACGCCAGCCCGGCACCGACCAGCCGCGACGAGGCCGCCCCCGAGGTGGCCAGCGCCAAGGACAAGCAGGCGACCGGCCGCAAGCGCGGCTGAACCCCTGCGTTGACGAAGAAGGACGCGGCAGCCCAAGCTTGCCGCGTCCTTTTTTTATGCCCGCCATGAACACGACTGCCGACGCTGACGCCCCCCTGTACCTTGGCCTGATGTCGGGCACCAGCGCCGACGGCATCGATGCCGCGCTGGTGCAGTTCCCCGCTGGCGGAGGCTGCCGCTTCGTGCACGGGCTGACCGCCCGCTGGGAGCCGGTGCTGCGTGCGCGGCTGGTGGCGCTGGGTGAAGGCGGCCCGCTGGACTCGCTGGAGGAGCTCGGCGAGCTGGATGCGCGCATCGCGATCAACTTCGCCGAGTCGGCCAACCAGCTGCTGGCCGAAGCCGGCGTGGACCGCAGCCAGGTGCGCGCGATCGGCTCGCACGGCCAGACCGTGCGCCACCGCCCGCTGGCCGATCCGGCGTTCACCGTGCAGCTGGGCGACGGCAACCGCATCGCCGAGCTGACCGGAATCACCACGGTGTCCGACTTCCGCCGCCGCGACCTGGCAGCCGGTGGCCATGGCGCACCGCTGATGCCGGCCTTTCACCTGGGCATGCTGGGCACCGCCGATGAGGACCGCGCGGTGCTCAACCTGGGCGGCATCGCCAACCTGACCCTGATCCCGCGCGAAGGTGCGGTGCGTGGCTTCGATACCGGCCCGGCCAACGCGTTGATGGATGCCTGGTGCCAGCGCCATACCGGCCGCACCTTTGATGCCGACGGCGCCTACGCCGCCAGCGGCGCGGTGGACGAGGGCCTGCTTGCCGGCTGGCGTTCGGACCCGTGGTTCGCGCTGCCGCCGCCGAAGAGCACCGGGCGCGAGCAGTTCCACCTGACCTGGGCCGAGGCGCACATGGGGGAAGGCCAGTACGCCGCCGCCGATGTGCAGGCCACCCTGCTGGAGCTGACCGTGGCAACCGTGGCCGATGCGCTGCTGACGCAGCAGCCGCAGACCCGGCGCCTGCTGGTCTGTGGCGGCGGGGTACGCAACCGGCAGCTGATGACGCGCCTGGCGGCGCGGCTGCCGGGAGTGCAGGTGGAGTCCAGCGCGGTACACGGGCTGGACCCGGAATACGTGGAGGCGATGGGTTTTGCGTGGCTGGCGCAGCGGACCATGGAGGGACTGGCCGGCAACCTGCCGAGCGTGACCGGGGCCAAGGGGCCGCGGATCCTGGGGGCGATCCACCTGGCGTGAGGTGGCGCCATCCACGCATGGCGTGGATCTACCGGGCAGCCGCGCGTGGGCTCGGCTCTACAGCATTGCGGCGCGGCCGCTAATCGAAGCCCTGCCCTGCCGGCAGGGCCTGCAGGGCGGCGATGGCGTCGGAGAGTGCGTCCACTTCGGGATCGCCGAAGCCGGAGCGGACCTCCAGTTCACTGCTGAACAGGCCCTGCTCCAGCAAGGCGGCGCAGGTCTGTTCGTGAGTCCAGCCGCGGGCGACCGCGACGCGCTTGATGCGTTCCAGCAGCAGCGGGTCCAGGTCCCGCAGCACAACGTCGGCCATGCTCGCTTCCCCGTTCGCAAGGCACCGCCCCCTCGGCGCGTCGGGGCGATGATCCCGCAGACCGGACGGGCAGGCAATCAGGTCGAGCTGGCGGCCTGGCGACGACGCTGCTGCAGGATCAGCAGGGCGCACAGGATCACCACCGGGATCGCCACCAGCGCGGTACCGACGAAGAACAGCGCGTAGCCTTCCAGCAGCGTCCGGCCTTGTGCGAGCGCCTGTACCGACCACCCCGAGAGCCCCTTGAGCGCCTTGCCGGGCATCGCGTAGAACGAGCTCAGCAGCGCGTACTGGGTTGCCGTGTATCCGATGCTGGTCAGGCTGGACATATAGGCGATCAGCGCCGTACCGGCGAAACCGCTGGCGAAGTTGTCGATGGCCATGGCCACGGCGAAATGGGTTGTGTCCGGGCCGGAATAGGCCAGCCAGGCAAACGCCAGGTTGGAGGCCGGCCCCAGCACGGCGCCCACCATCAGCGCCGCCAGCACGCCCCAGCGCACCGAAACCAGGCCCGCCGCAGCAATGCCGACGAAGGTCGCGACCAGGCCCACCGAGCCACGCACGGCGCCCACGGTGTCCTCGTCCAGGCCGAGATCGACATAGAAGGGGTTGGCCATCGGCCCCATGACGAAGTCGGCCATGCGATAGATGCTGATGGCCACCAGGATCAGGATCGCGCCGCTGCGGTGTTCGCGGACGAAGGCGATGAACGGCCCGGCCACGGCGTCGAACAGACCGCGTGGCGTCCACAGCGAGGTCGCCTGTGCCTGCACGGCAGCCACTTCCCGCGCGGGCTCGCGGGCCATGAGCACGGCCACCACGCCAAGCGCCATCAGCACGGCCATGATCTCGTAGGAGACCTGCCAGCCGACACGGGCCGCGATGATCAGGATCAGCGCATCGGTGACCAGCAAGGCAGTGCGGTAGCCCAGCGCCGAGGATGAGGTCAGCAGGCCGAGCTGCTCGCTGTTGTCAGCGCTTTCGATGCGCCAGGCATCGATGACGATGTCCTGGGTGGCCGAAGCAAACGCCACGATCACGGCCATCACGCCGAATACGACGATGTGCTGCCAGTCGACACCCAGGAACTGGATCTGGCCGCCCTTGGGCTGGACCAGTGCCATGCCGACCAGCCCCACCACCACGACCAGCTGCGACAGCAGCATCCAGCCGCGGCGGCGGCCGAAACGACCGAACAGAGGCACGTCGGTCTTGTCGACGATCGGCGCCCACAGGAACTTCATGGTGTAGGCCAATCCGACCCATGACAGGAAACCGATCGTGCTCAGCTCGATGCCTTCCTTGCGCATCCAGAAGCCGAGCGTGTTGCCCACCAGATAGATGGGCAGGCCCGAACTGAAACCGAGCAGCAGCATCGCCAGCACCTTGCGCTGGCTCAGGTTGGACAACACCTGCTGCCACGGTCGGCGCGGCTTGGCGGCCTCGGTCACAGGTCGTAGTCCACGGTGAACGGGGCGTGGTCGGAGAAGCGCTCGTCGCGGTAGATCGAACAGCTACGCAGTTTGTCGCGCAGGCCCGGGGTGATGAACTGGTAGTCGATACGCCAACCGACATTGTTGGCACGGGCGGCGCCGCGGTTGCTCCACCAAGTGTAATCCTCGCCGGTGGGGTTGAGCAGGCGGTAGGCATCGGCCCAGCCACGGCCGGCGGCGACATCGGTGGCCTGGCCATGGTCGGCGCACAGGGCGTTGAGCCAGTCGCGCTCCTCCGGCAGGCAGCCGGAATTCTTCTGGTTGGACTTCCAGTTCTTGATGTCCAGCGCCGAACGCACGATGTTCCAGTCGCCGCACAGCACGTAGTCGCGGCCGCTGCGCGCCCACTCCTCCAGGATCGGCCGCAGCCATTCCATCACTTCGAACTTGAAGCCCTGGCGCAGGTCGCCCGAGCTGCCGGACGGGATGTAGAAGGAGACCACGCTGAGGTTGCCGTAGCGTGCCTCGATATAGCGGCCTTCGTCGTCGAACGGGGCCCAGCCCAGCGAGGTGATGACCTGGTCCGGTTCGCGCTTGCTGTAGATCGCCACGCCGCTGTAGCCCTTCTTGGTGATGGCATCGCGATAGAAGCAGTGGTGCCCGTCCGGACGGAACATCGGGTCGGTCAGCTGGTCTTCCTGGGCCTTGGTCTCCTGGATGCACAGGACGTCGGCCTCCTGGGCACGGAACCAGTCGAGGAAGCCCTTGGTCGCGGCGGAACGGATGCCATTGGCGTTGAAACTGATGATGCGCATGCAAGGGACCTACGACAGGAAACCGGGCAAGCATACCGGTTGCCCACGGGGCTGCGCAGTCTGCCCGGCCAGGCCGCGACGCCCTTCACACGGGTCCGGACGAGCGCGAAACGCCCAGCTGGATTAGGATTTGTGCTCCAAATGAAGATGAATCGAGTTTTGATGAGCGACCACCGCCACCGTTTCCTGCAGCTGGCCCTGACCGCCGATGCCCTGCGCTTCGGCCAGTTCACCCTCAAGTCCGGCCGGCTGAGCCCCTATTTCTTCAATGCCGGTCGTTTCGACTCCGGCTCGCTGCTGTCGCAGCTCGGCGCCTGCTACGCCGATGCCATCGATGCCAGCGGGATCAAGTACGACGTGGTGTTCGGCCCGGCCTACAAGGGCATTCCGCTGGCCACCGCGATGGCCTGCGAGCTGGCCCAGCGTGGCCGTGACCTGCCGCTGTCGTTCAACCGCAAGGAAGCCAAGGACCATGGCGAAGGCGGCCAGCTGATCGGCGCGGACATGAATGGCAAGCGCGTGCTGATCGTCGATGACGTGATCACCGCCGGTACCGCGATCCGCGAAGCGCTGGGCATCATCCGCGCCGCCGGTGGCACCCCGGCCGGCATCGTGGTGGCGCTTGACCGCCAGGAGATCGCTTCGGAAACCGATCGCCGTTCGGCGGCGCAGTCGGTGGCCGAGGAAGCCGGCATTCCGGTGATTGCCGTGGCATCGCTGGCCGATCTGCTTGATTTCGCCTCCGGCAACCCGGAACTTGTGGGTTACCGTCAGCCGCTGGAAGCCTACCGGGCCCAGTACGGCGTTCGTTCGATCCGCTGACCGACCAGGGGAAAGGTCATGTCCCGAGTTCCTGCTGTTCTCCTTGCCGGCCTGCTGCTGGCCATGCCGTTCACGCTGCCGGCGCAGTCGCGGGGTGGCGACAAGGTGGAGAAGAAGCTGTACTGCTGGAACGAGGGCAAGGAGCGGATCTGCAGTGATTCGCTGCCGGCCGATGCGGTCAATCACGCCCGCGAAGAGTTCAACGCGAAGAGCGGCCTGCGCAATGCGCAGGTCCAGCGCGCGTTGACCGACGAAGAGCGTGCCGCCGCCAGCACGGTGGCCGCGCAGCAGCAGCTGGACCTGATGGCTGCGCAGACCCGCCAGCGCACCGAGCAGGCGATGCTGACCACCTATGGCAGCGAGGACGACCTGCGCCGGGTGTTCGCCGAACGCCAGGAAGTGCTGGACAACAACCTGAAGACAGCCGAGTACAACGTCACCAGCCTGCGCGAATCGCTGGTGGCGCTGCTGTCGGCCGCCGGTGACCGCGAACTGGCCGGTGGCAAGGTGGCCGACAAGCAGGCCGAGGCGATCCGCCAGCGGCATGTGCAGCTGCAGGCGCAGCAGCGCCTGCAGGCCGGGTTCCTGCAGCAGCAGCAGGCGTTGAAGGCCGAAATTGAAAGCACCCTGCAGCGCTATCGCGAGCTGAAGGGCGTGGCGCCGGCTGCCCCGGCAGGCTGACGACGCTCCTGCCGCCGGGCATGGCCCGGCGCTACCCGTGGCCGGGTTACGGGTTGGCCCACGGAATTTATGCACTCTTTACGCGTCGGCCCGGTCCGGCGCGTAGTGCGTTTATGGGCGGCAGGACGACGATGGCGGCCTGAGGTGGAGGGGTTCCACCAGGACGCTATTGCAATGTCCCCCTGGCTGTCGTTGTTGTGTGGCGTGCTGGTGCTGGTCGCCGCCGCCTATCTTCTTTATGTCGTGCTGCGGCCCGAGTCGTTCTGAGCGGAGCCGGCCATGACTGAGATGCTTGTGATTATTGCCGCCAGCCTGCTGCTGGCGTGGCCGCTGGGCCTGTACCTGGCCCGCGTGATGCGTGGCACGCCGATGAGGGTGGACGTGCTGTTCCACTGGATCGAGAAGCCGCTGTACAGGGTGTTCGGCGTCGATCCATCGCGCTCGATGTCCTGGCGCGGCTACGTGCTGGCCTTCGTGCTGAGCAACGTGGTGGTCGCGGTACTGACCCAGGCCGTGTTCATGACCCAGGCCTGGCTGCCGCTGAATCCGGACCAGATCCCGAACATGCGCTGGGACACCGCGCTGCATACGATGATCTCGTTCCTGACCAACACCAACCAGCAGCACTATTCGGGCCAGGCGCAGCTGTCCTACCTCTCGCAGATGACCGGCATCACCGGCCTGCAGGTGGTGACGCCGATGATGGGCCTGGCGCTGGCGGTGGCCACGCTGCGCGCGTTGTTCTCGCGCGCGCCGCAGGCTGCGGCGGCCACCGGTGCCGGCGACGACCGCCAAGTGGCGGTGGGCAACTACTATGTGGATGTGGTGCGCCTGTGCGTGCGCTTCCTGTTGCCGCTGTGCCTGGTGTGGACGCTGCTGCTGACCAGCCAGGGCGTGCCCTCGACGATGGCCGGTGGCCCGCAGGCCTCGCCGATCGATGCCAGCGCCGGCATGGCCCAGCAGAAACTGCCGCTGGGCCCGGTGGCAGCGATGGTCGCGGCAAAGCAGCTTGGCGCCAACGGTGGCGGCTGGTACGGCCCGAACAGCAGCTTCCCGCTGGAGAACCCCACCCCGCTGTCGAACGCGCTGGAGATCGTCGGCATCCTGCTGGTGCCGATGGCGGTGATCTTCATGATCGGTGCGTTCACCGGCCGGCGCCGGTTCGGCGCCCTGGTGTTCAGCTGCATGCTGGGCATGTCGCTGCTGTCCACCGGCGCGATGATGTGGAGTGAAGGGCATGGCGCCAGCGCCGCCACGCCGCTGCTGATGGAAGGCAAGGAGGTGCGCTTCGGCGCCGACGGCACGGCGCTGTGGGCCGCGGTGACCACCCAGGTTTCCAACGGCTCGGTCAACGGCATGCATGACTCGCTGGCGCCGCTGAGTGGCGGCATCGCGATGGTCAACATGCTGGTCAGCGCGATCTGGGGTGGCATCGGCTGTGGCCTGCAGCAGTTCATCGTGTACCTGCTGCTGGGCGTGTTCCTGGCCGGGTTGATGACCGGGCGTACGCCGGAACTGTTCGGCCGCAAACTGGAAACGCCACAGGTACGCCTGCTGGCCCTGCTGGTCTTGCTGCAGCCGATCACCCTGCTGGTGTTCACCGCGATCACCCTGGCCGTGCCCGGGCTGGCCGGTACCTCCAACCCTGGCTTCCATGGCATCAGCCAGGTGTTCTACGAGTACGTCTCGGCCTACGCCAACAACGGCTCGGGCTTCGAGGGGCTGGGCGACGCCACGCTGTGGTGGAACCTGAGCTGCTCGCTGGTGCTGCTGCTGGGCCGCTTCCCGCTGCTGATCATCCCGCTGGTGGTGGCCGCACAGCTGGCCGCCAAGCGCCAGGCGCCGGAGTCTGCCGGCAGCCTGCAGATCGAAACCCCGACCTTCGCCCTGACCCTGGTCTCGGTGATCGTCATCCTGACCGTGCTGCAGTTCATGCCGGCGCTGGTACTCGGCCCGATCGCCGACCACCTCAGCCTGGGACTGCACTGAGGACACCCCGATGAGTACCCACGCAAGTTCCACCCGTAGTTCCCTTGCCCCGCGCCCTGCGCTGCTTGATGGCGCCGGCCTGCGCCGTGCGTTGATCGAGGCGGTGCGCAAGCTGTCGCCGATGCACCTGGTGCGCAGCCCGGTAATGGCGGTGGTGATGGCCGGTACGATCGTTGCCGCGATCGTCACCCTGACCGGCAATGCGCCGCTGGGCTTTGGCCTGGCGGTGACCGCGATCCTGCTGGTGACCGTGCTGTTCGGCAACTTCGCCGAAGCGGTGGCCGAAGCACGTGGCCGTGGCCAGGCAGCATCGCTGCGCCGCGCGCGCCAGGACCTGGTGGCGCGCCGCCTGGCCGCACCGCAGCCGGGGGCTGCGGAAACCCAAGTACCTGCCGCCGAGCTGCGCCCGGGCGACCATGTGATCGTCAGTGCCGGTGAGCTGGTGCCGGCCGATGGCGAGATCGTGCAGGGCCTGGCCACCATCAACGAGGCGGCGGTGACCGGCGAGTCCGCGCCGGTGCTGCGCGAGGCCGGTACCGACCGTTCCGGCGTGATCGGCGGCACCAAGGTGCTGTCCGACCAGATCATCGTGCGGGTGACCGCCGAGCCGGGCCACAGCTTCCTGGACCGGATGATTGCCCTGGTGGAGGGTGCCAACCGGCAGAAGACGCCGAACGAGATCGCGCTGACCCTGCTGCTGGCGGCGATGACGCTGACCTTCCTGGTGGTGGTGGCGACGCTGCCGGCGATCGGCGCGGCGGTAGGCGTGCAGGTCGATCCGCTGCTGCTGATCGCGCTGCTGGTCTGCCTGATCCCGACCACCATCGGCGGGCTGCTGCCGGCCATCGGCATCGCCGGCATGAACCGTGCGTTGGCCGCCAACGTGCTGGCCAAGTCGGGCAAGGCGGTGGAAGTCGCTGGAGACGTGGATGTGCTGCTGCTGGACAAGACCGGCACCATCACCTACGGCGACCGCCAGGCCAGCCATTTCCATCCGCTGGCCGGCATCGACGCCAGCCAGCTGCGAGAAGCGGCGCTGCTGTCTTCGCTGGCCGACCCGACCCCGGAAGGAAAGTCGATCGTGCGCCTGGCGCGCGAACAGGGCTGCGCCACCGCCGAGCCGGACCGTGCCGAGTACCTGGCCTTTACTGCCCAGACCCGGATGTCCGGCGTCGACCTGGAACATGGACGGCAGATCCGCAAGGGCGCCGCCGATGCGATCCGCGCCCACGTGCAGGCGCTGGGCGGCAACGTGCCCGCCGAGCTGGCCGGTCGCGTCGAGCAGGTGGCACGCAACGGCGCCACCCCGCTGGTGGTGGCCGAGGGTCGCCACGTGCTGGGCGTGATCGAGCTGTCGGACGTGGTCAAGCACGGCATGCGCGAGAAGTTCGCGCAGCTGCGAGCGATGGGCATCCGCACGGTGATGATCACCGGCGACAACCCGATGACCGCCGCCGCGATCGCTGCCGAGGCCGGCGTCGACGACTACATCGCCGAGGCCCGTCCGGAAGACAAGCTGGCACGCATCCGCCAGGAACAGGCCGGTGGCCGCCTGGTGGCGATGGTGGGCGATGGCACCAACGATGCTCCCGCGCTGGCCCAGGCCGACATCGGCCTGGCGATGAACTCCGGCACGCAGGCGGCGAAGGAGGCCGGCAACATGGTCGACCTCGATTCAGACCCGGCCAAGCTGCTGGCGGTCGTGGAAGTGGGCAAGCAGCAGCTGATCACCCGCGGTGCGCTGACCACCTTCTCGCTGGCCAACGACGTGTCCAAGTACTTCGCGATCCTGCCGGCGCTGTTTGCCGCGGCCGTTCCGACCATGTCCGCATTGAACGTGATGCAGCTGTCGAGCCCCCGCAATGCGGTGCTGGCGGCGCTGATCTTCAACGCCCTGGTGATTCCCGCACTGATCCCGCTCGCCCTGCGTGGCGTGCGCTTCCGTCCGGCCACCGCCACCGCGCTGCTGCGCCGGAACATGCTGGTGTACGGCCTCGGTGGCGTGCTGTTGCCGTTCGCGGCGATCAAGCTGATCGACCTCTTCCTTGTCCTGGTATTCGGCGCATGAACCGTTCTGCTTTCACCTCTTCTTCCCTGTCCCGCGAACCGAAAGCCGAGGCCCGCGTGGCCAGCCTGCAGGACGGCGCCCGCTGGCGCCCGGCGATCGGCCTGGGCCTGGCCACCCTGCTGCTGGCCGGCGCGGTCTACGCCGGCATTGCAACTGGCTTCGCCGGCCTGGCCTACCCCACCCAGGCCGAGGGCAGCCTGCTGCGCGATGGCAGCGGCCAGGTGCGCGGCTCGGCATGGCTGGCGCAGCCGTTCATCGGTGACGGCTACTTCCAGGCACGGCCGTCGGCGGTCAACTACGACCCGATGGCGGCAGCCGGTTCCAACATGGCGCGCAGCAACCCGGCGCTGGCCGAGCGCGTCGCCGCCAGCACCGCTGCGGTGGCCGCGCGCGAAGGCGTCGCCGCGGCGCAGGTACCGGCGGACCTGGTGACCCAGTCTGCCGGTGGCCTGGACCCGCAGCTGTCGCCGGCAGCGGCACAGCTGCAGGTGGCGCGCGTGGCGCGTACCCGTGGCCTGCCGGTGGAGCAGGTGCAGGCGCTGGTGCAGGCGCATACCGAAGGGCGCCAGTGGCGCCTGTTCGGCCAGCCGCGGGTGAACGTGGTGACGTTGAACTTCGCGCTGGACCATGCGGCCAAGGCACCGTGATGCCGGCCTGCACCGCCTGCGCGCACAATGCTGGCCATGACAGCGGCGCCCATGACTGATGCACGTACCCGCCAGGCTGATGCCCTGGTTGAAGGCCTGCAACGCGAAGCCGGCGGCAAGCTGACCGTGTTCCTCGGCGCGGCGCCAGGCGTAGGCAAGACCTACACCATGCTGACCCGCGCGCAGGAACAGCTGCGCCGCGGCGTGGACCTGGTGGTGGGGCTGGTGGAAACCCATGGCCGCGCCGACACCCAGGCCCTGCTGGAGGGCCTGCCACAGCTGCCGCTGAAGGAAGTGGCCTACCACGGCCACACCCTGCAGGAGATGGACCTGGATGCCGTGCTGGCACGGCATCCAGCGCTGGTGCTGGTGGATGAACTGGCCCATCGCAACGCGCCGGGCAGCCGCCATGAGCGGCGCTGGCAGGATGTGATGGAGCTGCTGGACGCCGGCATCGACGTCTGGACCACGGTCAACATCCAGCATCTGGAAAGCCTCAACGATGTGGTGATGCGCATCACCGGCGTGCGCGTCAGCGAGACCGTGCCGGATGGCGTGCTCGATCGGCTGCACGACATCGTGCTGGTCGATCTGCCGCCGCGCGAACTGATCGCTCGCCTGCAGCAGGGCAAGGTCTATGTGCCCGAACAGGCCGCGCAGGCACTGCAGGCATTCTTCTCGCCGGCCAACCTGACCGCGCTGCGCGAACTGGCCATGCAGGAAGCTGCCGACCGCGTCGACAGCAGCCTGCGCGAAGCACGCGCCGCACGCGGCGAGAGCAACCTGCCGCTGCGTCGCGGCGTGCTGGTGGCCATTGATGGCGGCGGCCAGAGTGAATACCTGGTGCGCGTGGCGAGGCGCATCGCCGAGCGGCGCGACGCACCGTGGACGGTGGTGACCGTGCAAGGGCGACGCCAGGACGAGGCGACCCGGCGCGAGATCGATGCTGCCTTCGCGCTGGCACGGCGCCTGGGCGGCGACGCCGAACTGCTGCACGGATCGAGCATCGCCGATGCCCTGCTCGACCATGCCGCGCACAATGGCGTATCGACCCTGGTGCTGGGCCGGACCCGCGAACGGCCGCTGGCGCGGATGTTCAACCGCACCCTGACCCAGCAGCTGATCCAGCGCGGCGCGCACTACGAGATCACCATCATCAGCACCCCGCAGGCACGTGCGCGCTCGCGCCGCGAGGGCCTGCTGCCGCCGATGCGCGGCATCAGCCATGAACCGGTGCAGGCACTGGTCGCCACCGCACTGGCCTGTGCGGTGGCGTGGCTGGCCGAACACTGGGTGGGCATGGCCGACCTGTCGATGGTGTTCATCGTGGCGGTGGTGCTGGTGGCCGCACGCACACGCGCCAGCGTGGCGGTGATGGCGGCGATCCTGTGCTTCCTCGCCTACAACTTCCTGTTCATCGCGCCCCGCTTCACCTTCGCCATCGGTGCACGCCAGGGTGTGATCACCGTGTTCCTGTTCCTGGCCGCGGCACTGGTGGCCGGGCGCCTGGCCTCGCGCCTGCGCATGCAGGTCATCGCGCTGCGTGCGGCCAACCGGCATGCGCGTGCGCGCCAGCAGCTGGGGCGGCAGCTGGCCAGTGCGGCCGGCAATGGCGAGGTGGCACAGGCGGGTCGGCACGCACTGGAACAGGCCATGGACGTACCTGCGTGGCTGCGGATCGGCGCCGATACCGCAACCGGTGGCCGTTCGCAGCCGGGCGATACCGATCTGGCCGCCGCCGACTGGGCCCTGCGCCACGGCCAGCCCAGCGGCCGCTTCACCGACACCCTGGCCGGTGCGCAGTGGTGGTTCCTGCCCCTGCTGGATGGCGAAGACCGCGCCATCGGCGTGGCTGGCCTGTACCTGCCCGGCGCGCAGGCGCGCCTGCTGCCCGAACAACGGCAGCTGGCCGAGGCGATGGTGGATGACATCGCGCAGGCCGCATTGCGCACCCGCCTGGTGGCCGAACTGGAGCAGGCGCATGTCAGCAACGAAACCGAGCGGCTGCGCTCGGCCCTGCTCTCTTCGGTGTCGCACGACCTGCGCTCGCCGCTGGCGGCGATGATCGGTTCGGCCGACAGCCTGGCCAGCTATGGCGCGGCGATGGATACGGCCGATCGCCGTGCTCTGCTGGACACCATACTGATAGAAGGCGAACGGCTGGATCGCTACATCCAGAACCTGCTGGACATGACCCGCCTCGGCCACGAAGGGCTGAAAATCAACCGCGACTGGATCGGCGTGGACGAACTGATCGGCTCGGCGGCGCGGCGCCTGCAGCGCTACCAGCCGAAGGTGCGGCTGGAACTGGACATCCCGGCCGCGCTGGCGCCGATCTGGGTGCACCCGGCGCTGGTCGAGCAGGCGGTGTTCAACGTGATGGAGAACGCGGCCAAGTTCTCGCCGCCCGATGCCGCCGTGCAGGTGCAGGCGCGCGAACTGGACGGCCAGCTGCGCATCGACGTGATCGATGCCGGCCCCGGCATTCCCGACGACGAACGCGCGCGCATCTTCGACATGTTCTACAGCGTCGAGCGCGGCGACCGCGGCCGCCACGGCACCGGCCTGGGCCTGACCATCTGCCAGGGCATGATCGGTGCGCATGGCGGCAGCGTGCAGGCGCTGCCCGGACGCGACGGTCGCGGTACCCTGATCCGCATCACCCTGCCCCTGCTCAAGCCAGCCTCCCACGATGAGCCCGACCCCGATTGAAGCCAGCGCGCCGGCCGCGCGCGTGCTGGTGATCGATGATGAAACCCAGATCCGCCGGTTCCTGGACATCAGCCTGCGCGCGCAGGGCTACCAGGTGCGGCAGGCTGCCACAGGCCAGGAAGGCCTGCAGCTGGCCGCCAGCGAGGACATGGACCTGGTGATCCTGGACATCGGCCTGCCGGACATGGAAGGCCATGAGGTGCTGGAGCAACTGCGGCAGTGGAGCCAGGTGCCGGTGATCATGCTGACCGTGCGCGCCGGCGAAGCCGAGAAGGTACGCGCGCTGGATACCGGCGCCAACGACTACGTGACCAAGCCGTTCGGTACGCAGGAGCTGATGGCGCGGGTGCGGGCGCTGCTGCGCACGCGCAGCGTGCCGAGTGATGGCACGCCACCGATTTTTGACGATGGCCACCTGCACGTGGATCTGGTGCGCCGCGAAGTGGCCCTGGAGGGTGAACCGGTGGCGCTGACCCGCAAGGAATACGCGCTGCTGTCACTGCTGCTGCGCAACGCGGGCCGGGTGGTGACCCAGCCGCAGATCCTGCAGGAGATCTGGGGGCCGACCCACCAGCACGACACCCACTACCTGCGCATCCTGGTCGGCAAATTGCGGCACAAGCTGGGTGATTCAGCGCTGGATTCGCGCTACCTGTTCACCGAGCCGGGCGTGGGATTGCGGTTCAAGGGGTGAGGGTGTGCCGACCAACGGTCGGCACCTACCAAAGCAAATGCGGAAGAGCATCCACGCATGGCGTGGATCTCTGCTGTGTCGACCAAGGTCGACACCTACCAAGAGCAGTTCGTGCGGTTCGGACAGATCGCGGGTATCTGTCGAAGGCGGGGTGGGCCCGGTTGCGGGGGCGTGAGCCGCATGGATGCGGCGACCGAGCTTACATGGACGTACTTGCAGCGTCCCCCGTAACCGGACCCACCCCGCATCCTACGGATAGCCGGCCTTTGACGTTGACGTTGATTCGGCGGGTGCCGGGCGCCGCCCGGCCCCACCTCAGAACCCCAGCGGGGTGTCGCCCAGCACCGGCTGCAGCTGGCTGCGGAACAGCGCCTGGATGCGTTCCAGTGCGGCCTCGTCGTTGCCCTCGAAGCGCAGCACCAGCACCGGCGTGGTGTTGGAGGCCCGCACCAGGCCCCAGCCATCGGGGAAGTCCACGCGCAGGCCGTCGATGGTCGACAGTCGGCCGCCGACATACGGGTTGTCCGGCGACTGCGCCGCCGCCACCAGCATTGCCACCAGCGCATGCGGCGTGCCGTCGGCCACCGGCACCTTCAGTTCCGGCGTGGCCACCATCTCCGGCAGCTCGGCCAGTACCTCGTCCGGGGTCTCCTCGCGCTGGGCCAGGATCTCCAGCAGGCGCGCCGCCGCATACAGGCCATCGTCGAAACCGAACCAGCGCTCCTTGAAGAAGAAGTGGCCGCTCATCTCGCCAGCCAGTTCGGCATCGGTCTCGCGCATCTTCGCCTTCATCAGCGAATGCCCGGTCTTCCACATCAGCGGGCTGCCACCATTGCGCAGCACGTGGTCGGACAGCTTGCCGGTGCACTTCACGTCGTAGATCACCATCGCGCCGGGGTTGCGCATCAGCACGTCGGCGGCGAACAGCATCAGCAGGCGGTCGGCATAGATGATTTTGCCGTCAGCACTGACCACGCCCAACCGGTCGCCATCGCCATCGAAGGCGACGCCGAGGTCGGCCCCGAAGCGCTTGACCGTCTGCACCAGGTCTTCCAGGTTGGCCGGTTCGCTCGGGTCGGGATGATGGTTGGGGAAGGTACCGTCGACATCGCAGTACAGCGGAATGACTTCAGCACCGATGGCTTCCAGCAGTTGCGGTGCCAGTGCGCCGGCCACGCCGTTGCCGGCATCGGCCACGACCTTCAGCGGACGGTCCAGCTGCACGTCGTCGGCGATGCGCTGGATGTAGTCGGCACTGACATCGCGCTGCTGGTAATCGCCCGGCTCCGCAGCCTGTACCAGGCGGCCCTCGACGATGCGCGCGTAGAGATCGGTGATGGCATCGCCGGACAGCGTCTCGCCGCCGATGACAACCTTGAAACCGTTGTACTCGGGCGGGTTATGACTGCCGGTCACCGCCACGCAGGTGCCGGTACGCAGGTGGAAGGCGGCGTAGTACACCACCGGAGTCGGCGCCAGGCCGATGTCGATCACCGCACAACCGGCGCGGCGCAGGCCCTCGGCCAATCCTGCGGCCAGTTCCGGGCCGGACAGGCGGCCATCGCGACCGATCACCACCTCGCGCAGGCCCTGCTCCAGTGCCACGGTACCGATGGCCTGGCCGATCAGCGCGGCGGTCTTCGGCGTCAGTTGGCTGCCCACCACGCCGCGGATGTCGTAGGCGCGGAAGATACCAGCCGCCAGTTCCTCGGCCGGAACCGGCGGCGGGGGCGGCGGTGCACTTTCAGTGGTGCTGGCCCCGGCCACCGGCGGCGGCGCCATCTGCAGGCTCTCGCTCAGGGTCGGGCCATGATCCGCTTCCGCCACGGCCGCACGCCGCGGCAGCGGCAGCGTCTTCGGCAGGCGGCCGCGACCCACCACCAGCAGTACGGCGATGAACGCCAGCAGCAGCGCAACGATGGCGCTGGCCAGCGAACCCAGGCCCAGCGGACCGGGTTCGATATTGGGTACCGCGGCCACCAGCCGCAACGGGGTACCCGGGATCGGCCGCGCCAGGACTTCGGCACTTTCGGCCAGGCTGGCATCGCCCAGGGCGACGAGGTCATGCGCGCCTTGGCGCAGGCCAAGGAAACCGGCCGATGGCGCACTCACCTGGTCCAGCGGCGAGGTCAGGCGCAGCAATGGCTGGCGCACGTAGAGCACTGCCGGGCCCAGGCTGCCCAGCGGCACCGGTGCCGCCAGGCCAAGACGATTGCCACCCCCATCGCGGACCACGCGCAGGCTGGGGCCGGCCTCGGCAAGCGCTCCTTCCAGCAACGCCAGGCGGGCATAGCCGAACGTGGCCGGGTCGGCGTAGGCATTGGCCAGATCGGCGGTCAGCACTTCAGCATGCTCGACGCCGGTCCAGCTCTCGCGGACCGCGAGTGCCGCCGCAGCGGCATCGCCGGCCTGCAGCGCCTGCTGCACGCGCTCGTTCTTCAGCTGCTGCTGCAGCTGCTTCAGCTGGCCGGCGGCGGCCTCCTGCAGGCCCTGCACAGCCTGGTCGCGCGCAGCTTCCAGCGCCTGGCCGTTGGCCTCCTGGCGCCATTGCTGCACCGCGCTCCATCCGAACCAGCCGGCCAGCAGGACCAGCAGCACCCCCAGTAGTGGTGCACTGCGTCCCAACGACCGTCCCCGCTGTCCTTCCCCGATGCCGCTCATCGATGTCCCCTGTCAACGCACCCCGGTATGGCCGAATCCACCCGTTCCGCGCACGCTGTCGGTGAAAGTATCCACCACCTGCAGGCTGACACGGGCAATCGGCACCACCACCAGCTGCGCGATGCGATCACCCGGCTCGATGGTGAATGCCTCGCGGCCGCGGTTCCAGACGCTGATCAGCAGCGGTCCCTGGTAGTCGGCGTCGATCAGGCCGGTGCCATTGCCGAGCACGATGCCGTGGCGGTGGCCGAGCCCCGAACGCGGCAGGATCACCGCGCACAGGTGCGGGTCGGCGATGTGGATGGCCAGGCCACTGGGCACCAGCGCGGTGTCGCCCGGCTGCAGGGTCAGCGCGGTATCCAGCGCCGCGCGCAGGTCCATGCCGGCGCTGGCTTCGGTGGCGTAGGCCGGCAGCGGCCAGCTGTCGCCAAAGCGCGGATCGAGCAGCTTGACCTGCAGGGGTTGGGAAGTGAAAGCCTGGGTCATGTCTGGAGTCTCCGCGCGATCAGCGCCAGCAGTTGTTCGGCCAGCTCGCGCTTGGAGGTGGCCGGGAATACCTGTTCACCGTCCTGCCAGAAGGCAGTGGCGGCATTGTTGTCGCTCTCGAAACCACCGCCGCTGATGCCGACCTGGTTGGCGATCACCAGGTCAAGGCGCTTGTCGACCAGCTTGCCACGCGCATACTTCTCCACGTCGTGGGTTTCGGCGGCAAAGCCGACCACCAGCTTCAGCGACTGCGTCTGCGCGGCAACTTCGGCCAGGATGTCCGGCGTGCGCACCAGCTCGATCACCAGCGACTGGCTCTCGGCGGTCTTCTTCAGCTTCTGCGGTGCAACCTGGCGCGGTGTGTAGTCGGACACCGCAGCGGCACCGATATAGATGTCGGCCGGCAACGACTTCAGCACGGCATCACGCATCTGCGCGGCCGAGCGCACGTCCACACGCTGCACGCCGGGAGGCGTCGGCAGCTGCACCGGGCCGCTGACCAGCACCACCTGGGCGCCCATCGTCGCGGCGGCCGCAGCCAGGGCAAAGCCCATCTTGCCGCTGCTGCGGTTGCCGACGTAGCGCACCGGATCGATGTCTTCATAGGTCGGGCCAGCGCTGATCAGCAGGCGCAGGCCCTGCAGCGCGTGGGTTTCCGGTGCGGCAACCGCCGCTGCAGCACTGCCATTGGCCGCCAGCGCGGCGACGATGTCGCCGGGCTCGGCCAGACGACCCGGACCGGATTCGCCTTCCGCCAGCGGACCGTCGACCGGGCCGATCACCTGCGCGCCGCGCTGGCGCAGCAGGGCGATGTTGGCCTGGGTGGCCGGATGCAGCCACATGCGGTGGTTCATCGCCGGGCAGATCGTCAGCGGCGCGGTGCTGGCCAGGCACAGGGTGCTGACCAGGTCATCGGCGTGGCCCTGGGCCAGCCGCGCGAGCAGATCGGCGGTACCTGGGGCGACCACGATGCGATCGGCCCAGCGCGCCAGTTCGATATGGCCCATGGCCTGTTCGGCGGCGCTGTCCCACAGCGTGGTGCGGGTCGGCTGCCCGGACAGCGCCTGGAAGCTGAGCGGAGTGACGAACTGCTGGGCACCGGCAGTCATCGCCACCTGCACCTGGGCACCGGCGTCGCGCAGGCGCCGCACCAGTTCCAGGGCCTTGTAGGCCGCGATCCCGCCTCCGACGCACAACAGCAGTTTCTGACCTTCCAGCGCGCGGGCCGGCGCGGGAGAAGCGTTGGGGGAGTCAGCCACCTGGAATTCCTGTGCAAACGAGGGCGCTAGCTTACCCGAAGGTCGGTAATGTCCCGGTGCCCGGTGCACATAGCGGGCGGCTATCAGCAGATGGAGCCCGCCTGCATTGACCCGGCATTCACCCGGTATCGGTTTCGGACCTTTCCTATACCTCCAGGGGCCTGCGCTTTTGCAGAATCAGGCATTGGCTGCCGCCCGCCGTGGCCTGTTCGATCTTCGAGGAACCGCGTGCGTCCACGCATCATCATTGCCGACGACCATCCCGTGGTCCTGCATGGCATCGCCATCGTGCTGCAGACCTACCTGATGGACATCGTCGGCAGTGCGCGTGACGGCGCCCAGCTGCTGGACCTGGTGGACCGCCACGACTGCGATGCAGTCCTGACCGACCTGTCGATGCCGGGTGCCGGCCCGGACGGTCCGGAGCTGATCGACGCGCTGCGCATGCGTCGCCCTGGCCTGCCGGTGGTGGTGCTCACCGGCGCCCGCCATCCCGGCCTGCTGGACGGCCTGCTGCGGGAGGGCATCAGTGGCCTGGTCGACAAGTGCGCCGATTTTGCCGAGCTGCCCCAGGCGCTGAACGCCGCACTGGCCGGGCACGTATTCGTCTCCCAGCAGCTGCGCCATCACCTGCAGGCCCGCGACCTGCTGTTCCCGCGCGAACCGGCACCGCTGTCGGCACGCGAGAAGGAAGTGCTGGATCTGCTGGCGACCGGCCTCAACGTGAACGAAGTCGCCAAGCGTTGTGGGCGCAGCCCGAAGACCATCAGCCGGCAGAAGGCCGAAGCCAAGCGCAAGCTGGGGCTGCAGAACAACCAGGAACTGTTCGACTACCTGCAGACCCGGCGCGACTGAGGTATCGACCGACCCGGGACCGCGGCAAGCCCCGATGGGAGACGCCGCCGAAGCTGGCGATGATGCAGGCATGCCCATCCACGACTGGCCCGAACAGGAACGCCCCCGCGAGAAGCTGATCGCGCGCGGGCCCACGGCACTTTCCGACGCCGAACTGCTGGCCCTGTTCCTCGGCTCCGGCTTCGGCGGCCGTGATGCCGTGCAGACCGCGCGCGACCTGCTGCAGGCGCATGGCCCCTTGCGGGTGCTGCTCGACCGTCCCGCGGGCGAACTGGCCCGCTTGCCCGGGCTGGGCCCGGCGCGCAGCTGTACGCTGGCTGCCGGGCTGGAACTGGCCCACCGCTACCTGGCGGCTGAGCTGGAGCACGGCGAAGCGGTGGGCAACAACCCGGCCGCGGTCGGCCGCTATCTGCAGCACCGCCTGCGAGGGCAGGCGCGGGAAATCTTCATGGCCCTGTTCCTGGACAACCGCCACCGCCTGATCGCCTGCGAAGAGCTGTTCCACGGCACCATCAACGCCGCGCCGGTCTACCCCCGCGAGGTGGTCCGGCGTGCCCTGCTGCACAACGCGGCGGCGGTGATCCTCAGCCACAACCACCCTTCGGGCGACCCTGAACCGTCCAGCGCCGATACCCGCATCACCGATGAACTGCAGCAGGCGCTGGCGATGGTGGACGTGCGCCTGCTGGACCACTTCGTGGTCGGCGAGGGCCGTCCCGTTTCATTTGCTGAACGGGGCCTGCTGTCCCCGCCCCAGCCTCGGCTGTTCGGCTGAGCGCGCCCCCTTCAGGCGCCACCGGCCGCCCCCGCAGGCATGTTCTGGTCAGCGTGGGCGCGGGTACATGCGCTAAAATGGGCGATTCCGCCGCTCATTCTCACAGCAGGCCTCGTGAAAAATCTCCTCCGCGCCCTGATCAGCCAAGGCATCGAAGCCTTGCGCGCCAATGGCACCCTGCCCGCCGACTCCCTGCCGCCGGACTTCGTGGTCGAGCGCCCGAAGACCCGCGACCACGGCGACTTCGCCACCAACGCCGCGATGCTGCTGGCCAAGGCCGCGCGCAGCAATCCGCGCGCACTGGCACAGGCGCTGGTCGAGGCGCTGCCGCGCAGCGAGGACGTCAGCAAGGTCGAGATCGCCGGCCCCGGCTTCATCAACTTCCACCTGGCCCCGGCCGCGTACCAGCGCGAAGCCGCGTCGGTCATCAAGGAAGCCCACGACTACGGCCGCAACCTGTCCGGCAATGGCCGCACGGTGGGCGTGGAGTACGTGTCGGCCAACCCGACCGGCCCGCTGCATGTCGGCCATGGCCGCGCGGCGGCCATTGGCGACTGCGTGGCGCGCGTGCTCGATGCCAACGGCTGGAACGCCAAGCGTGAGTTCTACTACAACGACGCCGGCGTGCAGATCGAGAACCTGGCACTGTCCACCCAGGCACGGATCAAGGGCATCGCGCCGGACCAGGACGGCTGGCCGGAAGGTGGCTACCGCGGTGAATACATCGTCGACGTCGCCCGCGCCTACATGGCCGGTGCCAGCGTTGATCTGGAAGGCAGCACCGTGGTGGGCGCCAAGGACCCGGACGACATGCAGGCAATCCGTCGCTTCGCCGTGGCTTACCTGCGCAACGAGCAGAACCTGGACCTGGCTGCCTTCGGCGTCGACTTCGACATCTATTTCCTGGAAAGCTCGCTGTACGCCGACGGCAAGGTGGCAGAAGCGGTGGCCAAGCTGCAGGCGTCGGGGCATACCTACGAGGAGGGCGGCGCGCTGTGGCTGCGCAGCACCGACTTCGGTGACGACAAGGACCGCGTGATGCGCAAGTCCGACGGCACCTTCACCTACTTCGTGCCGGACGTGGCCTACCACCTGTCCAAGTGGCAGCGCGGCTACGAGCGCGCGATCACCGAACTCGGTGCCGACCACCACGGCTCGCTGGCGCGCGTGCGCGCCGGCCTGCAGGCGATGGAAGTGGGCATTCCGCAGGGCTGGCCGGAATACGTGCTGCACCAGATGGTCACCGTCATGCGTGGCGGCGAGGAAGTGAAGCTGTCCAAGCGTGCCGGCAGCTACTTCACCCTGCGTGACCTGATCGAGGAAGCCGGCCGCGATGCCACCCGCTGGTTCCTGATCGCGCGCAAGCCCGATTCGCAGCTGACCTTCGACATCGACCTGGCCCGCCAGCAGAGCAACGACAACCCGGTGTTCTACGTGCAGTACGCGCATGCCCGCGTCTGCAGCCTGCTGCGCCAGGCGCAGGAGAAGGGGCTGGTGTATGAACAGGCTGATGGCCTGGCCAACCTCGGCCGCCTGGCCGACGACGCTTCGCTGCTGCTGATGAACGAGATCTCGCGGTACCCGGAAGTGGTGGAGGCGGCCGGCGTGGCGCTGGAGCCGCATCTGGTGGCGCAGTACCTGCGTGAATTGGCGCACGCGTTCCACACGTGGTATCACGGGACGCCGGTACTGGTGGAAGATGCCGCCGATCGCAACGCCAAGCTGACCCTGGCCTGCGCTGCCCGCCAGGTGCTGGCCAACGGCCTCGACCTCCTGGGCGTCAGCGCCCCGGAAAAAATGTAAGCATCAGGAGACGCAGTACCCATGGCAGCACGACGCGGCAAAAACCAGGCACGACGCAACAGCAGCAGCCAGGGCACACCCGGATGGGTGTGGCTGGTCGCTGGCGTGGCGATTGCGGCCGTGGTGTTCCTGGCGGCGCCGAACCTGTTCAAGGGCGAAGGCGATGGCTTCCTTCGCGCCGGACCGCAGCCGAACCCGAACGCGCAACCGGCCCCGGTCGCTGACGCCGACAGCGATGTCGGCACCCAGCCGGCCGCACAGCCGGCTACGCCGAAGCCGGCCGAGCCGGAAAAGCCGGCCGCGACCCAGTACGACTTCTACACCCTGCTGCCGGGCAAGGAAGTTGAAATGTCCGACGCCGAACTGGCCGCCAGCGCGCGTGCCGAAGACCAGCGCCGGGCCAGGGCCGAAGCGCAGCGCGCGCAGGCTGCACTGGAAGGCAAGCCGGTTCCGCCGCCCGCGGCGCCAGCACCCCCAGCCACGGCCAGCGTGGCCAGCACCGCCCCGGTGACCGCGACCAGCCGTCCGCTGCCGGCACCGCTGAGCGAACGCCCGGCGGCGGCAACGCCTGCAGCCGGCACCCCAACGGCGTCGACCAGCAGCGCCGCGGCCACGCCTGCAGCACGTGCGGAAGCCGCACCGGCAGCGACCGGTACTCCGGCAGCTGCTGCACCGGCTGCCGCCGACAACGCCCGCTACATCCTGCAGGCCGGTGCGTTCGGTGCCTCCGGCGATGCCGAGGCGACCAAGGCCAAGCTGGCGATGATGGGCCTGGCGGCACGCGTGGAATCGGCGCAGATCAACGGCAAGACCGTGTACCGCGTGCGTATGGGACCGTATGGGAGCGCCGGCGAACTGTCCGAGGCCAAGCAGAAGCTGGATGGCACCGGCCTGCAGGCGATGGCGATCAAGGCACAATAAGCCTGCCGCTGTGAACGAAAAAGCCGGGCAATGCCCGGCTTTTTCGTTTCTGTAGAGCCGAGCCATGCTCGGCTGAATCCAGACGAAGCCGAGCATAGGCTCGGCTCTACAGGACCCGCGAAGCAGGTCAGCCTTCGCGGGCGACCTGGAAACCGGCGAAGGACTGGCTGACCGGCATCAGCTCCAGGCGATTGATGTTCAGGTGCGGCGGCAGGCTGGCCACCCAGAAGATCTGTTCGGCGATGTCTTCAGCGGTCATCGGGTTGGCGCCGGTATAGAGCTTGTCCGATGCCGCCTGGTCGCCATGGGTACGCACCACGGTGAACTCGGTTTCAGCCATACCCGGCTCGATCGTGGTCACGCGCACGCCGGTGCCGTGCAGGTCCGAACGCAGGCCCAGCGAGAACTGGCTGACGAAGGCCTTGGTGCCACCGTAGGCGTTGCCACCCGGGTACGGGTAGACGCCGGCCACCGACGAGATGTTGATGATCGCGCCCTTGCGCTCCACCAGCTGCGGCAGCAGGCGATGGGTCAAGGTCACCAGCGCGGTGATGTTGGTGTCGATCATCGTGGTCCAGTCCGACAGCTTGGCGCTCTGTGCCGGCGCGGTGCCCTGTGCCAGGCCCGCGTTGTTGACCAGCAGATCGATCTGGCCGAACGCAGGCGGCAGTGCCAGCAGGGCCGCCTCCATCGCCACCGGATCGCGGATGTCGAAGGCGGCGGCGTGAACCACGTCCCTGCCGTAGCGCTCGACCAGCGGCTGCAGGCGTTCGCCGCGGCGGCCGGTGGCGATCACCTTCCACCCGGCCTGGGCGAAGCGGTGGACGGCGGCGGCGCCGAAGCCGGACGTGGCGCCGGTAATCAGGACAGTGCGGGTCATCAGGCAACTCCAGGGGGAAAAACCGGACGCCCATTCTGGCACCGTCGGCCCGCCCCTGCGTTGCCGATGCCGGCTGACCACGCCCGGGGCGTGCGCGGCTCAGCGCACGCGGAATACCCGGGCCTTGGGCAGGTCTTCGTCGACCTGCAGGAACCAGCGCCCGGCAATTCCTGGAACAACGGCGATCTGCGGCGACTGCAGCACCTTGCGCAGCTTCATCTGCCCCTTCATCACCTGCCATTGCTGGCCGTTATCAAGGGTGAACAGCGTGCCGGGTTGCCAGCCTGCGACCTCTCCGACCACGCGTGCATTGACCGGTCCTTCTTCCAGGCCCAGATGCATTGCTGCCGGTGCCGGCACATTGGCAGGCAGCGGCGCAGCGGCGGGGGCCACCGCTGCCGTCGGCCCGGTGGCCGCGCGCTCTGCCTCGCGCAGTACCCGGTTCAGTGCCTGCAACTGCGCTGGACTGAGCCCGACCTCGGCCAGTTGGGATGCACTGAGGCGCCGCTCGACGGGTACGAAGCGGTCCTGGGCGAAGGCAGCGAAGCTGCTGGCGAGCAGCAGTGCGGAAAACAGATACCGGCGCATGCAAGGGTCTCAGCGAACGAGTGCCCACGATGCTGCAGTTCGGTGACACTCCGGTGACACGCCAGGGGCCGCTACAATTGGACCATGATCAACAATGATGTCCTGCGCAGCGTGCGCTACTCCCTGGACCTGGGCGACCACCACGTGGTGGCCCTGTGCCAGATGGCCGACCCGGCCTTCGCCGTGGAGACCGAGCAGGTGAAGGCCTGGTTGCGCCGCGAGGACGAAGCCGGTTTCGAGGCGATGAGCGACAGCGCGCTGGCGCACTTCCTCGATGGCCTGATCGTGCACCTGCGCGGTCGCGACGAGAACCAGCCGCAGCGCGCGGTGGAGACCCGCATCGACAACAACCTGGTGCTGAAGAAGCTGCGCGTGGCGTTCCAGCTGCGCGACGTCGATCTGATGGAGATCTTCGCCAGCGCCGGTTTCAATGTCTCCAAGTCGGAAGTGGGCGCACTGTTCCGCCAACCCGGGCACGCCAACTACCGGCGTTGCCTGGACCAGATGCTGCGCAACTTCCTCAAGGGCCTGAGCCTGCGCCTGCGCGGCTGAGCACGGCCTCGACGAACGCCCGCGCCGCCGGTGTCGGCAGCCGCTGCCAGACCAGGTGCACGCGGCGGGTCGGGGTCGGCTGCAGCGGAATCCGCACCACGCCTTCAAAGCCTTCGGCGATCAACGCCGGCACGATGCCGACCGCCAGCCCATGGCGGACGAAGCGCTCGACCAGTTCCATCAGGTTGACCTCGAAGCGGACCGTGTGCGGCAGGCCGGCGGCGGCGAAGGCATCGTCGGTCTGCCGCCGCGCACCGGTGCCGCGCGGGAAGTCGACCAGCGCTTCATCCTGCAGTTCGGTCAAGGGCATCCGCTTGCGCCGGGCCAAGCGGTGCGACGGCGCCAGCACCGCCACCAGGTCTTCTTCCTGCAGCATCTGGTGGCAGACCCCGTCCAGGCCGGCCGAGGGCGCCAACCCCACCAGTGCCAGGTCCAATTCACGCGACTGCACCTGCGCGATCAGATCCTCGCTCTTGTCCACCCGCAGCTGGAACTCCACCTGCGGGTGCGCCTGCTGGAAGGCTGCCAGCATCGCCACCACGTCGATGCCGGTCAGCGAGGAAATCTGCCCGATCGCCAGCAGGCCACGCACCTCGCCACTCACCGCGGCCACGTCGGCGCGCAGGTGGCGCAGGCTGGCCAGCACCTGGCGTGCGTGCACCAGCAGCGCCTCACCGGCCGCCGTCACCCGTACCTGGCGCGGCAGGCGTTCAAACAGCGGCGTGCCCAGTTCCTGCTCCAGGTAGGCAATCTGGTGGCTCAACGCGGACTGCACCACGTGGCAGCGTTCGGCGGCACGGGTGAAATTGCCCTCTTCGGCCAGGGCGACGGCAAATTCGAGCTGCTTTAGATTCATCCAGCTATCTCGTTTCCAGATGGCATGGATGATGATGATTCATTTCCATCATGGTCGCAGCAGGCGGACACTGTGCACCCCGCTTTGTGGAATACCGCGTGAGTCCGTCCCTCCCCCCCCTGCACCGCTGGCAGGTGCTGCTGATGTCGGTCGCCACCGGCGTGGCCGTGGCCAGCAACTACTATGCGCAGCCACTGCTGCATACCATTGCCGATGCCTTCGATGTGCCGTTCGGCCAGGTCGGCATGGTGGTCACCGCCGCGCAGCTGAGCTATGCGGCCGGACTGATCCTGCTGGTGCCGCTGGGAGACCTGTTCGAACGCCGGCGCCTGATCGTGGTGATGAGCCTGTTGTCCGCCGGCGGGCTGGTGATCAGTGCCTGTGCGCCGTCGCTGGCCTGGCTGCTGGCGGGCACCGCGATCACCGGCCTGTTCTCCGTGGTCGCCCAGGTGCTGGTGCCGTTCGCGGCCACGCTGGCCGCGCCGGAACATCGCGGTCGCGTGGTCGGCACGTTGATGAGCGGCCTGCTGCTGGGCATCCTGCTGGCGCGCACCGTGGCCGGCCTGCTTTCCAGCCTGGGCGACTGGCGCCTGGTGTACGCGATCGCCGCTGCCACCCTGGTGCTGACCGCACTGGCATTGCAGCGCGGCCTGCCGCGCTTCCACCACAGCGCCGGCCTTGGCTACTTCGCATTGCTGCGCTCGATCGGCGTGCTGTTCGTGCAGGAACCGGTGCTGCGCCAGCGCACGCTGCTGGGCGCCTGCAGCTTCGCCATGTTCGCGATCTTCTGGACGCCACTGGCGTTCCTGCTGGCACAGCCGCCGTATGCCTACAGCGACGCCACCATCGGCCTGTTCGGGCTGGTCGGCGCGGCCGGCACGCTGGCGGCCGGCCTGGCCGGCCGCATGTCCGACCGTGGCCAGACCGGGCGTGCTACCGCCATCGCGCTGGCGCTGCTGCTGCTCTCGTGGCTGCCACTGGGGCTGTCGGCCCACTCGTTGCTGGCGCTGCTGGTCGGCGTGGTGGTGCTGGACCTGGCCGCGCAGCTGCTGCACGTCAGTAACCAGAACCTGATCTATGCACTGCAACCGGCAGCGCGCAACCGCCTCAATGCCGGCTACATGACCGGCTACTTCATCGGCGGTTCGCTGGGTTCGCTGCTGTCGGCGCAGGTCTACCAGCGCTTCGGCTGGACCGGCGTCTGCGTAGCCGGTGCTGCGGTGGCGGTGCTGGCCCTGCTGCTGTGGCTGCCCGGCGCGCTGCATGCGCGCCAGGCCTCGGTGGCCGACTAGAAACTGCCCTGCAGCGCCAGCTCCCATCGTCCACCGGCATTGCCCGGGAACAGGCGCTTGGCCGCACTGTCGGTGTCATGCACGGTGGCACGCAGCTCCCATGCCTGGGCCAGCGTGGCGATGGCACTGAGCTGGCCATGCAGGTAATCCGGACCCTGCGCGGTGGCCAGCCAATACTGGCCCACCGCCGCCTCCAGGCGGAACCGCTCGTGCAGCGGTACCCGCACGCCCAACTGGGCATAGGTGCCGCGATGGCCACCGGCCAACGCATCGTTGGAACGGGCGACCTGCAACCAGGCGCGCTGCTTCCAGCTCACTGTGGTGTTGAGTTCGGTCCAGTCCAGCGCGCGGCCGGTGCCCGGGTACATGTAGCGGGTCAGGTTGGCATCCAGTGTCCAGTCCGGGGCCAGCGCACCGGACCAGCCGGCCACCAGGTCGAACTCGCTGCGCGCGCCATTGTCCGGCTTGAACGAAACGTTGGAGCCCCACACGCTGGTGTACCAACCCGATGGGATCGAAACCTTCGCACCCGCCTGCACCGCCGGGTCGCCGTCGCTCTGCGAGCTGCCACGCCACACGTAGTCACTGGTCAACGCCGCACTGCCACTGACCTGTAACTGTGCCTGCGCGCTGCCGATCCCGAGCAGCCCTGCCAGGGCGGCCACCACCGCCGCCATCATCCCCTTGCTGTTCACTGCACTGTGTTCCTCGTCGAAGGCGGTTATGCCGCCGGGAACGCAGTGTCGAGGCGGTGGCCGTAACGGATCGAGGGTGCTGCCGGGGCCGTGGCGCAAATTCGGCGTAAATCCCGTGAACCGGGGCCACATGCCGGCAGCGCGGTATCATGGTGCCCTGTTTCCAGAGAACCAACCGCGTGGACGCCATCCTGACGCCGGTATCGATCGGCGAGCTGATCGACAAGATCACCATTCTCGAGATCAAGGCCGAACGCATCGACGATGCGGCCAAGCTGAGCAACGTGCGCACCGAGCTGGACGGCCTGCTGCCGTTGCTGCAGCAGCAACTGCAGGCTCAGCCGGCGCTGGCCGTGCTGAAGCAGCAGTTGAAGGCAATCAACGAGCGCATGTGGGACATCCAGGACCAGCTGCGCGACAAGGAAGCGGCCCAGGTGTTCGACGATGCCTTCATCCAGCTGGCACGCGGTGTCTATGGCACCAATGGCGAGCGCGTGCAGGTGAAGAACGAGATCAACCGCGTGGCCGGTTCGGCCCTGGTGGAAGAGAAGCAGTACCAGGGCGAGTAAGCCCGCTCATCCGCATTCGAGCAGGTGCCGGATGCGGAACAGCTCACCATCGCTGTGGATGCCCAGCTTCTCGTAGGCCGTCCGCTTCTGCGTGCTGACCGTACTGGCCGTTCGCCCGAAGCGCCGCGCCACCTCCCCGGTGGTGCAGCCCTGCAGGACCAGCCGGAGCACCTCGCGCTCACGTCGGCTCAAGGGCGTCAGCACCGGCGCCGGTGTGCGCCGCATGCGTGATCGGTTCAACTGCGTGCGCAGCTCCGGGGGCACGAAGCGGCCGCCACGGGCCAGTACCTCCACCGCGCGCCGCAGCATCTCCGGCGTGGTTCCCTTTGACAGGAAGCCGCGCGCGCCGGCCTGCATCGCCATGCTCACCATGCTGGCATTGCAGTGCGCAGACAGCACCAGCACCGGCAGCAGCGGCCAGCGCCGCGACAACAGCCGCAACAGGGACAGGCCCTGTTCGGGACCATAGGGCGCCAGCAGGTCGATCAGCAGCAGGTCGATGCCATCCGGCTGGCGCTGCAGCAGATCGAGCAGATCAGCTTCGCGGGTGAAGCTGCCACAGACCTGCACGCCACCGTGCTGGCAAAGCACCACCTCCACCCCCAGACGCAGCACGGGATGCGGCGCCAGCATTGCCAGGCGGCGGGGCCGATCGAGGGGCAGAGCGGGAACGGCAGGCGGCATCACATGGATCCGACGATACGAAGTGCCCACCGTAGGGCCGCGCCGGGAGCAGCGGAATCCAATTTATTGCAACGCAGCAGCGGCCTCGGAACATGCTCAGCTGCGGTTTCGGGTCGTCACAACGCAACAGGCCCGGCATGCGCCGGGCCTGTCGAGGCATCTTCAGCGCGCAGGCGCGCCGAGGAAGCAATTACCAGCTGAAGCGCGGGCCGACGGTGTATTCCTTGTCGCCGTCGCGGTTCATCTTCAGCTCGCCGTTCAGGCCCCAGTTCTGGTTCAGTTTGACCTGGCCACCCAGGCGGCCGTACCACTGGCCTTCCGGATTGATGCCGTGCTTCTTCGAGAAATCTTCGTAGCCGACCATGCCGTAGACTTCGGCGTGGGCACCGAAGGCGGTGCGGATACCGGCTTCAGCGCTGTAGCCGTTGAAGTCCAGGCCGTGCTTCTGGTCGCGCTTCTGGTAGGCAACGCGAGCAACGAAGTCGGTGGTCGGGGCGATTTCAACGTTGTAGCCGGCGCCAATCTTCCACTGGTCCAGCTTGATGTTGGTGTGGTCGATTTCCTGGCGGCTGTAATCACCGAAAGCGTGGAAGTTCGGCAGGAAGCCGTACGAGCCCTTCACGCCCCAGCCGTCGGCCTTGAACGCATCGATGTCGGTCTTGGCGTAGTCGGCTTCGGCATAGTTGTACGACAGGTTCTCAGCAGCCGAGGCGGTGAACGGCAGGGCAGCGGCCAGGGCCAGAGCAATCAGCGAATTCTTCATGGGGGTACACCTTTACTTTCTTATGGTGTGCAGCAGCGCCAAGGCGCCATCGCATCGGGAATGTAAATTCTCCGTTATTCGCCACAACGCTCCCTGAAAACAGCGGTCTTCGCATTGCTGAATTTTCTGGCTTGATTCAGGCTGTTTCTGGCATACGCGCGCGGCGCGCGTGCATTTCATCGGCACAACGACTGCCGGTTGCAGGATGTCGATCCACGACGCCCTGGTTCGTCGGGTACTTGAAGGCCGTGCATGCGGCACGGTCCATCCGGAGGCAGGCAATGAGCTACATCGATGGTTTCGTCCTGGCGGTGCCCACCGCCAACAAGGAGAAGTTCCTCGCCCACGCACGCACAGGAGATCCCGTTTTCATCGAATACGGCGCGCTGCGCGTGGTCGAGTGCTGGGGCGATGACGTGCCGCACGGCAAGACCACCGACTTCTTCGGCGCGGTGAAAGCCACGCCGGATGAGACGGTGGTGTTTTCCTGGATCGAATGGCCGGACAAGCCGACCCGCGACGCCGGCATGAAGAAGATGATGGAAGACCCAAGGTTTGATCCGGCGACGAATCCGATGCCGTTCGACGGCGCGCGGATGATCTACGGCGGCTTCGTGCCGATCTACGAACTGACGCGCTGAACCGGGCGGACGTGCTCAGCGCGCGTCCGTTTCATCGCTGGCAGCGGCATGGCCGGCGCCCAGTGCGGCGCCGGCGCCGAGGCCCACACCGCCCATCCCAGCGCCCATTCCGCCACCGCCACCTCCTCCACCCGCACGACCGCCCTTGGCGTCGCCGTCGTTGCGGCCCTTGCCGCCGACACTGGCGCCACCCGGCCGGGTCGGCCCCTGCGGCGGTATCTGCAGGTCGGTCGGAATCGGCGCCAGATCCAGCGCTTCGCGCACGAAGTCGCGCAGCGAGACCACCAGTTCATGGGTATGTACCGGCCGCCCCTGTGCCAGTTCATTGGCGGCACGCGCGGCCAGCCGCACCTGTTCGTCGGTGCCCAGCAGCAGGATGTCCGACAACGCCGCTTCCACGGCATCACGGATGCGGCGCGCGCGATCCGAGCGGGGCTCGGCAATGCCCTCTGCATCCTCGCGCTGGCGAAGGTCACGGCGATGGCTGGGGTCCACACCCAGTTCGCCGGTGAACGAACCGCCCAGGGTCTTGTAGGCCGCCATCAGCGTGCGCAGCCGTTCGTTGATCTGCCGGTTCGCGCGCTCGCGGCGCTGCTGCAGGGTCTGCATCACCAGCAGGCGGATGCCCACGCCCAGCAGGGTGATCAGGACCAGGCCGGCCAAGGTGGACAGCACGCCCTGCCAGGAACTGAAGTCAATACCGCGCATGCCCCGGGCTCCGGCAGGAAGAACCTGCATCTTGCTCCAGACCGCGTCCCTGAAACGCGAAAGGCCCCACCACCCGGGGGTGGCAGGGCCTTCGGTCACGGCGCGATTACTTGCGCTTGGCGACCTTGCGCACGGCCTTCTTGGCCGGAGCCTTCTTGGCGGCGACCTTCTTCAGCGGCGCAGCCTTCTTGGCAACCGTCTTGCGGGTGGCGGCAACCTTCTTGCCCACTGCCTTCTTGGCAACGGCGGTCTTCTTGCCGACAACCTTCTTGGCAGCGGCGGTCTTCTTGCCGACGGCCTTCTTGGCGACGGCAGCCTTCTTGCCGACAGCCTTCTTGGCGGCCGTGGTCTTCCTGGTGGCGACCTTCCTGGTGGCGGCAACCTTCTTGCCGACGACCTTCTTCGCAGCCACGGCCTTCTTGCCAGCAACCTTCTTGGCGGCGACGGTCTTCTTGGCCACGGCCTTCTTGGCGGTAGCGACCTTCTTGCCGACGGCCTTCTTGGCGACGGCAGCCTTCTTGGTGGCGGCCTTCTTCACGGTGGCGACCTTCTTGCCGGCAGCCTTGGTGGCGGCCTTGGTGGTCTTCTTGGCAGCGGCAGCCTTCTTGGTCACAGCCTTGCCTGCAGCCGCCTTCTTCTTGGCCACTTCATTCTTCAGCGCAGCGGCTTCGGCCTTGGCGTTCTTCTTGGCGGCTTCCAGCTTCTTCTTGGCGTTGGCAACAGTCTTGCCGACCGACTTGGCGGCCTTCTCGGCCTTCTTGGCAACGGTCTTCTCGACCTTGGCCACGGCCTTCTTGGCCTTGGCAACGCGGGTACCGGCAACCTTGGTGGCGCGCTTGACGGTCTTCTTGACCGACTGCACTGCGTCTTCGGCAGCGTGGGCGATGGTCTCGCCAACGTTGGTGGCGGTTTCTTTGACGTTCTCGACGGCGTCGGTCACGACCGACACACCATTACCGTTGCTCATGTTGCCCTCCTGGGGGCCTTAAGTATCAAAACGGGGCGATGCTATACCGACATTGACGATCGTGGAACGGGGCACGCACGAGCAATCGCATCTGATGCGACGGCAATGGTGTAGTCGGGTACCCTCGCGAGTACGATGTGTTGACGGGAAACCCCTTTTTTTTCAGTGCTGCGCCGCACGATGCGGGCAGCGGCAGGGGCTGCGTGCGCACACCCGCCCGGACGTAGCGAAAGGCATGCGATATGGCGCATCGCGGCATCGGGATGCGCAGAACTGCGCAAGCATCGGCCTGCATACCCACGCGCTTGGGCAGACGTCGGCACAGTGCGAGGAACCTCCGGCGTTGCCGCCTGCGGCCCACGGTAGCGATGCTGGACCGGGTTCCGGGCATGGCGTTTTCATGGCGCATTTATCCATATCGCGACACACTCATTCAGCTTGTTCTACCGTAGGGCCGTACCGCCCCCACCCACGCCAGCGAACCGACTCCCATGCGACCGCTTCCTACCCTGCTCACGCTCGCAATCGCCGCCGCCTTCGGTGGCTTCGTTGCCACCGGCATCAATGCCCACATGGACAACCGTGCCGACGCCGCGCCGCTGCCGGCGGTGTTGCCGACCACGGCGGCCTTGCCGGCTTCGGTGGCCGGTCAGGCGGTGCCGTCGCTGGCACCGATGCTGGAAAAGGCAATGCCGGCGGTGGTCAGTGTCAACACCAAGCAGGTGGTGCGCGTGCGCAACCCCTTCTTCAACGACCCATTCTTCCGCCGCCTGTTCCCGGATATCCCACAGGAACGCATCAACGAATCGCTGGGCTCGGGCGTGATCATCGACGCCAAGGAGGGGCTGGTGCTGACCAACCACCATGTCATCGACAACGCCGATGACGTACAGGTGACACTGGCGGACGGGCGCACGGTCAAGGCCGAGTTCCTCGGCTCGGACCGCGACACCGACATCGCGCTGATCCGCATCCCGGCGCAGAACCTGACCGACATCAAGCTCGGCAACAGCGACCAGCTGCGCGTAGGCGACTTCGTGGTGGCCATCGGCAACCCGTTCGGCTTCAGCCAGACCGTTACCTCGGGTATCGTTTCGGCGGTGGGCCGCAGCGGCATCCGCGGGCTGGGCTACCAGAACTTCATCCAGACCGATGCGTCGATCAATCCGGGCAACTCCGGTGGCGCGCTGGTCGACCTGCAGGGCCAGCTGGTCGGCATCAATACCGCCAGCTTCAACCCGCAGGGCAGCATGGCCGGCAACATCGGCCTGGGCCTGGCGATTCCTTCCAACCTGGCGCGCAGCGTGGTCGACCAGCTGGTCAAGCACGGCGTGGTGGTGCGCGGCACGCTGGGCGTGGAAAGCCAGAACCTGACCGCGCAGATCGCGCAGGGCCTGGGCCTGGGCGAAACCCGCGGTGCGCTGATCACCCGCGTGCTGGCCGGCTCGGCCGCCGCCGCAGCCGGGCTGAAGCCGGGCGACGTGGTGGTGTCGGCCAACGGCCAGCGCGTGGACAGCGCCGAGGCCCTGCACAACGTGGAAGGCCTGGCGGCCGTCGGCAGCGCGATGACGCTGGACGTACGCCGCGAAGGCAAGCCACTGCAGATCAAGGCGACACTGAAGGAACAGGCGCGCGCGGTCACCGGTGAGAGCCTGGACCCGCGCCTGACCGGTGCGACCTTCGTCGACCTGCCCGAGTCACTGCGCCAATCCGGTGTCGGCGGCGTGCTGGTCAGCGAGGTCAAGCGCGGCAGCCGCGCTGCCAGCAACGGCCTGCAGCAGGGCGACATCATCACCGACGCCACCGTGGGCGAATTCGCCGACCTGGCCAGTTGGCGCGCCAACTTCCAGCAACGCCCGCCGACCCTGGTGGTGCGCGTGCTGCGCAACAACGGCCAGCAGCAGGGCCAGCTCGTGATGCGCTGATCGCCCTGCCGTAACACCCCCTATACCCCGGCAATGCTATTGCTGTCAGTCCAGGTCGGCACCGCCGACGCCGTTCCCCCATCGCAACAGGAGTGATTCGATGAGCCCCACCAATACCGAGAACCTGAAGGAACACCTGGGTGAAGCCGGTTCCCACCTGAAGCAGGCCGCCAGCGCCGCCGGCGGTGCGATCAAGGGCGCCACCGGTGCCGCGACCGACGAACTGCGCATCGGCAAGGCCAACGTCAAGGCTGAACTGTCCGACAGCGCACTGTCCGGCCTGGCCGCT
The DNA here is from genome assembly GCF_059370315.1 of Stenotrophomonas sp. YJH_SMC_46. Classification (NCBI taxonomy): domain Bacteria; kingdom Pseudomonadati; phylum Pseudomonadota; class Gammaproteobacteria; order Lysobacterales; family Lysobacteraceae; genus Stenotrophomonas; species Stenotrophomonas sp. YJH_SMC_46. Next base: position 355,650 of record NZ_JCAFTO010000005.1, on the reverse strand, counting down.
GCCGAGTTTGGTGGTGCCGCCGCCAAGGAGCAGGTCGATGCGCTGATGGACAAGGGCAAGGACCTGATCGACAGCGCCGCCGAATTGATCCGTGAGCGTCCGCTGGCCTCGTTCGGTGTTGCCTTCGCGGCCGGCTGGATCATCGCCAAGCTGGCCCGCGGCAGCAGCGACAAGTAAGCCGCGGCGTGAGCGAAGACAACGCGCAAGCCCCTGATCCGGCGGCTACCCCGCCGCTGGATGAGAGCATCCGCCAGGTCGGCGCGGCCGGTCGTGCCGCTGCCGACTCGGCCAAGCACTCGCTGCGTTCGCTGCGCCGGTTGGCCTCGGCCGACTTCGCGCTGGCACGCAGTGCCTTCGGCCGCGCGCTGGCCTGGGCCGGCGTAGCGATCGTATTTGGTGCGTCGGCTTGGCTGCTGATGGCCGCCACCCTTATCGCGCTGCTGCAAAGCTGGGGCCTGAGCTGGCTGCAGGCACTGCTGATCACCTCGCTGCTGAGCCTGGCCGTCACCGGTTATGCGATCTGGCGGGTGTCCTACTTCTTCCACCACACCGGCATGCACGCCACCCGGCGCCAGCTGTCCCGCCTGGGCCTGTTCGACGAGCCCAGCGAAGACGACCCCGATGCCGATGTGCAGCTGCCAGAGGGCAAGCCATGAAGTTCGGTGCGCTGCAGCGTCGGGTGAAGCGCTGCGAACAGGTGGTAACCGTGCGTCTGGTCGAGACCCAGGACCACTGGTCCACGCTCGGCCAGGTCTGGCGCCAGGGCTGGTCGCCACTACGCATCGTGGTAGTGGGCCTGGCCGGTGGCTTCATTGCCGGCAAGCTGGAAATGCCGGGCAAGGTCAACGGTGCGCGCTGGCTGCAGATGGTGGGTTCGGTCTCGAACCTGTTCGCCAGTGCGCAGGCGGCGTTCGCCACGGCGATGGCGGCGCAGGCGGCGGCCACCGCCGACGATGCGGCCGAAGAAGCCGGCGATGCCAGCGAACAGGCACACGCAGCGGCCTCCGCCGCTGAAGCACGGCCCGCAGCGGCAGCGCGAGCTGTGCCGGAGCCGGAGCCGGAACCGGACCTGCGCGAACCGCGCCCGGCCGAGGCGGCCACCGAGCTGTCCGAACGTTGATCCCTGGAATCCGCCGCGCCGGTCGCGGCCGGCGGATAATGCGCTCCCCTTTCCGGCTGATGCGTCGATGAGCGAGTCCTCCCTGTCCCCGTCACCGGCCGGCCACGACGCATCCGAGGCACCGCTGCCGCCCCCGTCGCGCCCACGCGGACCGATGTCGCTGGTGGTGCTGGCGACCCTGGCCGTGGGCTATACGCTATGGGCGGCGCAGGACATCATCCTGCCGGTGCTGCTTGCGATGTTCTTCGCGCTGGTCGGCAATCCCATCCTGCGCCTGCTGCAGAAGCTGTGGATCCCGCGCGCGCTGGGCGCGCTGTTGATCCTCGGTGCGGGCCTGGGCGTGACCGGTTCGCTGGCCGTGCAGCTGATCGGACCGGCGATGGAATGGGCGCAGGAAGCACCGCAGCAGCTGCGCAAGGTCGCCCGCCAGGTGCAGAACCTGACCAAGCCGGTGCAGCAGGCCAACCAGGCGGCGGAAAACTTCGCCCGTGTGGCCGGCGGTGACAGCAACCACAAGGTGCAGGTGATCCGCACCCAGCTCGACGACCCCTACCGCATGCTGACCCGTGCACCGCGGCTGGCTGCCTCGGTGTTGGCCGTGGTGCTGCTGACGCTGTTCTTCATGATCTACGGGCAGAGCCTGCAGCGCGCGGCGATCGCCCTGTTCCCCAACCGCCAGCAGCAGCGCTTCACTACGGACATCCTGCGTTCGATCGAACGCGAGGTCTCGCGTTACGTGCTGACCATCAGCGTGATCAACACCTTGGTCGGGCTGGTGTTCGCCGGCGTGCTGATGCTGCTCGGTATCGGCCTGCAGGAAGCGCTGCTGTGGGGCACGGTGGCCGCGCTGCTGAATTTCGCCCCCTACGTGGGTCCGCTGATCGGCGTGGCGCTGATGCTGTTGATGGGCTTCGTCGAGTTCCGCGACCCGCTGCAGGCCCTGCTGCCCGCAGCCGCCTACCTGGGCCTGCACACACTGGAAGGGCAGATGGTGACCCCGATCGTGCTGGGCCGTCGGATGAAGCTGTCGCCGCTGGTGCTGATCCTGGCGCTGATGGTGTTCGGCTGGGCCTGGGGCATGATCGGGCTGCTGCTGGCGGTGCCGCTGCTGGTGTGCATCAAGCTGGTGCTGGCACGCCTGGACGGCATGCAGGGCTGGGCACGCCTGCTGGAGTGAGGGCATCAACAACGGATGGACGCAGGTGGCGGAACCAGAAACAGGGACGAAGTGGCAGACTATGGCGCCCTACCCGGATGGATCCGCTCGGATGAACTCTCTCGCCACGCGTTGCCTTGCCTTGGCCTGCATTGCCGCTCCCGCGTTCGCCGCGACACCGCCGACTGCCGATCAGGCGCGCACCCAGCTTGCTGAGGCGGTTACCTGCAAGCGGCACCTCACGCCCATGCAGTTCGACGCCATGGCCCGGATGCTGGCACTGGCCCCGGCAAGGGCGCAGGACGGCGAATCCAGCGGCGAGTTCCGGCTGACCACGCCCTTGATGGTGCTGGGCCAGCCCGTGAACCGACTGCAGTCCTATGACGGCGACAGCGGCGAGGATGGCATCGACAGTTTCACCGCGTACTTCAGCTCGGCCAGTGTGGAACAGGTCGCGGCACTGGCGAAGATGTCCGACCCGGTAGCAGGCACCTACACGAAGGAAGTTGGCCGGCACAACCTGGACGTGCAGCAGTTCGACGGCCAGACCACCATCGCCTGCTCGTACAACCTGCGCTGACCCGGCCCAGCCACAGTGCCCCCGCCCGCCACGTCGCATGAAAGCCCGCGCGGGCAGGGGTAGAATGGCGGGGTGAATTTCCCCGTCCAAGCCATCACCCTCGACCTTGACGACACGCTGTGGCCGTTCGCTCCGATCGGCGCCCGCATCGAACAGGTCCTGCACGCCTGGATGTGCGAACACAGCCCCGCTACCGCCGCGATGTATCCGGTGGAGGCGATGCGCGAACTGCGCGAGCGGCTGTACCACGCCCATCCGCACCTCCACCACGACCTGAGTGCGCTGCGCCGGCTGACCCTGCACGAAGCACTGCACACCAGCGGTGCCAGCCTCGATCTGCTGGAGCCTGCGTATGAAGTGTTCTACGCCGCACGCAACCAGGTGGAGTGCTATCCCGATGCGATCGATGCACTGGCACGGGTTGCCGCGCGGGTTCCGGTGGCGGCGCTGAGCAACGGCAATGCCGACCTGGAACGGGTCGGCCTGGCCCATCATTTCGCCTTCCAGCTGGGTGCGCGCGAACACGGCGCGGCCAAGCCCGAAGCCAGCATCTTCCACGCTGCCTGCACCCGACTGGGTGTCGCGCCGGCACAGGTACTGCACGTCGGCGATCATGCCGACATGGACGTGGCCGGGGCGATTGCCGCCGGCCTGCGCGGGTGCTGGATCAACCGCGAGGCAGCCACCTGGACCCATCCGCAGCTGCAGCCGGACCTGCAGTTCGACACCCTCACCGGCCTGGCCGACTGGTTGGATGCCAACCTCGACGCCGCCGCACTCCGGAGTACCTGACGCATGAGCGAGATCACTGGTTTCACTGCCGACACCGCCGCAGCGCTGCCGCTGTACGTGCTGGACCGCGAGCAGTTCGCCGCCTGGAAGGACGGCCAACCGGCCGCCACCCAGGCCTGGCTGGCATCGCAGGGCTTCACCGCCGGTGCCTTCACCACGGCGTTGCTGCCCGGCGCCGATGGCCTGTCCGGAGCGGTGATCGGTGTGGGTGATCGCGCCGATGCCTACAGCTATTCGCATGCCCCGCATGCCCTGCCGGAAGGCAGCGTGTGGCAGCTGGCCAACGAACTGCCGGCCGCCGAACAGGCGCTGCTGCAGCTGGGCTGGGGCTTGGGCAGCTACCGCTTCGACCGCTACCGCAAGCGCCACCGCGCACCGGCGCAACTGGTAGCCGCGCCGACCGGCGAGGTGGCCGACCTGATCACCGCCAGCCTGCGCGTGCGCGACTGGGTCAACACTCCCACCGAAGATATGGGCCCGCAGCAGCTGGAAGACGCTGCCCGCGCCCTGGCCGCTGCGCACGGCGCGCAGGTCGAGGCGATCACCGGTGACGAACTGCTGAAGCAGAACTTCCCGGCCATCCACGCCGTGGGCCGCGCATCGCACCGCGCGCCGCGTCTGGTGGTGCTGCGCTGGGGCAAGGACACCGATCCGTCGCTGGTGCTGGTCGGCAAGGGCGTCTGCTTCGACACCGGCGGCCTGGACATCAAGCCGGCCGACGGCATGCGCAACATGAAGAAGGACATGGGCGGCGCCGCGCATGCGCTGGCCCTGGCCGGCCTGGTGATGGCACGCGGGCTGCCGGTACGTTTGACCCTGCTGGTGCCGGCGGTGGAAAACGCGATCGGTCCGGAGGCGTTCCGCCCGGGTGAAGTGATCGCCACCCGCAAGGGCCTGAGCGTGGAGATCGACAACACCGACGCCGAAGGCCGCGTGATCCTGTGCGACGCATTGACCTTCGCCGGTGAGCAGAAGCCGGACCTGGTGCTGGACTTCGCCACCCTCACCGGTGCCGCGCGCATCGCACTGGGCCCGGATCTGCCAGCGCTCTTCAGCAACGATGACACGGTGGCCCAGCAGTGGCTGCAGGCCGGTGACGCGACCCGCGACCCGGTCTGGCGCATGCCGCTGTGGCGCCCTTACCTGCGCTACCTGAGCAGCGGCATTGCCGACCTGGCCAACGCCGGTTCGCGCATGGCCGGCTCGGTGACCGCCGCGTTGTACCTGGAGCGCTTTCTGGAAGACGGCCAGCGCTGGGCGCATCTGGACGTGTACGCCTGGAACGACGGCGAACGCCCGGGCCGTCCGGCCGGTGGCGAAGCGCTGGCGTTGCGCTCGGCGTGGGCGATGCTGAAGGCGCGCTACAGCTGATCGGGTGGGTGCCGACCTTGGTCGGCACGCCGTCCCCGGCAAACTTGACGAAAATTTGAATACCGGGCCTGGAAGGGTTCTGCGAGGATGTGTGGGTCGACCACCCACACGCTCCGTGAAGGCAGGACTCCGACCATGTCGCTCTTCGGCTACACCCGTGCCGGCCAGACGCCGGGCACACCGCGCAAGCATTCCCCCCTGCTCTGGATCGCGCTGATCGCGCTCATCCTGGGTACCGTGGCGCTGGCCTTTGCCTGGCTGGCCGGCTGGATGGGCGACCGCCTCACCGCGCAGCGCTTCACCGATACCATCGAGGCCACCGGCCCGGCCCACCCGGGCTTCCGCCGCGCGCACAGCAAGGGCATCTGCGTGAGCGGCTGGTTCGAACCCAGTGCGCAGGCCCGCACCCTGTCCAGTGCACGGGTGTTCTCGCAGCGCCGCGTGCCGGTGATGGGCCGCCTGTCGATCGGCGGCGGCGACCCGTACGGCGCCGACAACACTGCACGCGTGCGCAGCCTCGCGGTGCAGATGGTCAGCGATGATGGGCAGGAATGGCGCATGGCGATGAACAGCTTCCCGTTCTTCGCGGTGCCCAGCGCCGAGGCGTTCTACGAGCAGACCCGCGCTTCCATTCCCGACCCGGCCACCGGCAAGCCCGACCCGCAGAAGATGGCTGCGGTGCTGGCGAAGTACCCCAGTGCGCAGGCCTTCCAGCAGTGGGCCAAGACGGCGCCGTGGACCAGCAGCTGGGCCGACACCACCTTCAACAGCGTCAACAGCTTCTGGTTCACCAATGCGCAGGGCCAGAAGCGCGCGGTGCGCTGGCGCTGGCAGCCGCAGGCGCCGGTGGTGGAGATGGATGCGGAAACGCGCAAGCAGGCCAGCGTCGATTTCCTCAGCCAGGAACTGCAGCAGCGCCTGGCCAACGGCCCGGTGCGCTGGAACCTGGTCGTGACCACCGCCGAGCCCGGCGATGCCATCGATGATCCGTCGGTGCCATGGCCCGAGTCGCGTGACCAGGTAGTGGCGGGCGTACTCAGCGTGGACCGCATGCAGTCGCAGGAACAGGGTGCCTGCGGTCAGATCAACTTCGATCCGCTGATCCTGCCCAGCGGCGTGCGCGGCAGTGACGATCCGATCCTGGCCGCCCGCTCGGCGGTGTATTCGCAGTCCTTCAACCGCCGCGAACGCGAGCGCGCCACCGGCAACGTCGAACAACCGAAGGAGGCCGCACGATGAGCATCGGCAACGGCCACTTCAACCTGCTGGCGCGGGTGCTGCACTGGTCCATGGCACTGATGATCATCGCCATGCTGTTCATCGGCGTGACCATGGTCGCCTCACTGCACCTGCGGCCAATGCTGATCGACCTGCACCGCCCGCTGGGCATCGCCATCCTGGTGCTGGTGCTGCTGCGCCTGTACAACCGGCTGCGCCATCGCCCGCCGCCGCTGCCTTCCGACCTGCCCGCCTGGCAGGTGCTGGCGGCGAAGGCCTCGCACTGGATGTTGTATGCGCTGATGCTGGCGATGCCGTTGATCGGCTGGGCGATGCTGTCGGCAGGCGGTTACCCGATCGTGCTGTGGGGCGGCCTGCACCTGCCGCCGATCGTGCCACACACACCGGCGCTGTACGCCGCGTTGCGTAATGCGCACAGTCTGCTGGCCTACGTGCTGTTCGCAACGGTGCTGATGCACGTGGGTGCGGCGCTGTTCCACCTGTGGGTGCGGCGCGATGGGGTGTTCCAGGCGATGGCGCGCGGGAAGGATTGATCGGTTCGCCGGGAATTCCCGGCGGATCGTTTCCGCGACCGCGTTGGGGGTGTCACTTTCTTTGCGCGCAAAGAAAGTAACCAAAGAAACGCTCCGCCGGCCGCGAGCCGACGTGCTGCGCACGCCGGTGCCCTGCGCTCCTCGGCCCGCCGAGGGACGGCGCGGAACTCGCTACGCTCAGACACCCGCGCCTCTTCGCCCTCGCCGGTCCTGCGGTGCTCGGCTCGCTTGAAGGCGGACTCAAGATCAAAGGCGAAAGCGGCCGCTTCACTCGTCGGACACGGCCCGGCGCTACCAAATATCGTCGTGCAGCTGGGGTTCTTGACCTTGGGTCCGCCTTGAGCGAGCCGAGCATCGCAGGGGAATCAGGGGCGCAGAGGCGCTGGTGTCTGAGCGCAGCGAGTTCGGCGCCGTCCCCTGATTCGCCGAGAAGCGCAGGGAATCGTCGCGTAGCGACGGCTCGCGCTCTGGCAGCGTGTTTCTTTGGTTACTTTCTTGATGGCCCACATCCATGTGCGCCACCCTACGGGCCGGCTACGCCGTTCCACGCTGCTCCTGCAGCGTGGTGCACGAGCAAAGAAAGTGACACCCACCCGCGGTCGCGGAAACGACATCACCGGGAACAGCAGGACGCCCTTACAACCACCCCTTCTGCCGCGCCAGCCGGTACGCCTCGATCCGGTTGGCCACGCCCAGCTTGCCGATGCACTCGGACAGGTAATTGCGCACCGTACCGTGCGACAACCCCAGCTGCTCGGCGATCTCGCTGGCCGTGCGGCCCTCGCCCGCCAGCCGCAGCACGCGGCGCTCGCGGTCGGTCAGCGGATCGGCCTGCGACCACGCATCCAGCGCCAGCTGCGGGTCGATCGCACGGATGCCCTGTTTCACCTTGCGCAGTGCATCGGCCAGGTTCTCGGCCGGTGCGTCCTTCAGCAGGTAGCCCAGCACGCCCGCCTCCAGCGCGCGGCGCAGGAAACCGGCGCGGGCGAAGGTGGTCACGATCACCACCTTGATCGGCAGCTCATGGCGGGCGATGCGCTGCGCCAGCTCGAGCCCGGACAGGCCCGGCATCTCGATGTCGGTGACCAGGATGTCAGGCTGCAGCTGCTGCAGCATGCGCCACGCGGTTTCGCCGTCGGCGGCGCTGCCCAGCACCTCGATATCCGGTTCCAGGCCCAGCAGCGCCGACAGTGCGCCGCGCACCATCGCCTGGTCCTCGGCCAGCAGGATGCGGATCATGCGGCACCGTCCTGCACCAGCGACGACGGCGTGCCTGGCGGCAACGGTGTGGTCGCGGCGGCCAGTGGCACGCGCACAGTCAGCAGCGTGCCCTCGCCCTTTGCGGACTGAACCTGAAGGTTGCCCCCCAGGGCGGCCACGCGTTCGCGCATGCCGCTCAGCCCGTTGCCCTCGGCCTGCACGCCGCCACGACCATCATCGCGGATCTGCATCGCCAGCATGCGTCCTTCCAGCATGAATTCCACCCGTGCCTGTGTCGCCTGTGCATGGCGCACGATGTTGGTCGCGGCCTCGCGCAGCACCAGCGCCAGACCGCGTTCGACATCCACCGGCATCGCCGGTGGTGGTGCGTATTGAAGGTGGACCTGCTGGCACTCCAGCAGCAGCCGCGCCGACGCCAGCTCACCGGCCAGGTCACTGGCGCGGATACCGGTGACCGCGCTGCGCACCTGCGCCAGCGCTTCGCGGGCAATGTCCTCGGCTTCGCCGATTTCCTGCCGCGCCCGGGCGTCGCCACGATCGTGCAGCTTGCGGGCCAGTTCCAGCTTCAACGTGATCAACGACAGGGTGTGGCCGAGCAGGTCGTGCAGGTCGCGGCCGATGCGTTCGCGCTCGGCGGTGGCTGCGAGCCGCCGCACCTCGTCCTGCGACAGCTGCAGTGCCGCATCCTTCTGCTGGTTGAGTGCCTCCACGTTCACGACCAGCCCGACGATATAGGACACGGCGGGGATCCAGACCAGGCTCTGCCACGGGTACTGGAACAGCAGTGCGAGGCCGCAGAACAGGAGGTTCAGGCCAGTGAGCTGCAGCAGGTACTGCCACCAGCCGCCGCGTCCGCTCACCCGCAGCAGCACGCAGCCGAACACGAAGTAGGTCAACCCGGACGGGTACCACGGCAGCAGCACCAGCGACATCCCGATCAGGCCCAGGGCATAGCGCGGCGCGTGATGGCGTGGCGCCACCATCACCTTGGCGTACAGCAGCAGGAACACCGGATAGCTGGCCAATGTAAGCAGCAGCCAGCGCAAGGTGAAGCCATGGCCGAGCAAGGGCGTCAGGAAGATCCACACCGACCACAGCAGGTGGATCGCCTCGCTCCAGGGTGATTTTCCCCGGCGCAGCGTCTCGGCCACCGCCGAGTCCGGCGCGGGGCGCAGCAGGGAGGCAAGCCAGGTGGACGGCACAGGCGGTTCCAGGCGGGGATGATCGCCGCCGATCATGCCAGTTCGGCTGGCTGCGCGCAGGCGCCACCGCCGGCAAGGTGGCACCGGCGCAACCCGCCGCAGATCACGGTACGCTTGGCGGTACCGCTGCAGCGGGCCAGCGATGGGGTGGTCGGATCCATGAGCGGTACCGGCAGCGGGGACGTTGCCATCCTGTGCCGCCGCGGTCACATTTCGCAGTTGCCGCCGTCAGTGTCATCGGGTGACAGCTGTCACTGCCGTCATCGCTGTGCCTGCCTTCATGCTGTGCCGCACGCTCCACCGCCGGAACCGCCGCCGTCCGCGCTTCCGGCCACACCCGCCCGAACGCCTGTGATGGAACGAATGAACGCTTCTGCCGAGCTGTTGAAGGAACTCCGTATCGACCGCAAGTCGCCGCCGCCCGCCTCCGGTGGTGGCAGCAACGGCGGTGGTCGCCGTTGGTTGTGGATCGCGACCATCGTGGTCGTGCTGCTGATCGCCGCTGCCGTGGCGTTCCTGTTCGGCCGTGCGCCGGCCGTGGAGGTGGAAACCGCGCCGGCCGTGGCCATCCAGCAGGGTAGCGCCAGCAGTTCGGTGCTCGACGCCAGTGGCTACGTGGTCGCCCGGCGCATGGCCACGGTCTCGGCCAAGATCACCGGCAAGGTGCGCGAGGTGATGATCGAAGAAGGCATGCGGGTCGAGGCCGGCCAGGTGATGGCCACGCTGGACCCGATCGATGCCGATGCGCAGCGCAGCCTGTATGCCTCGCAGCTGCAGGCCGCACGCAGCCAGGTGGCCGGGCTGGAGGCGCAGCAGAAGCAGGCCGCCGCCGAAGCCAGCCGCCTGCAGGCACTGGTCGGCCAGCAGCTGGTGTCACGTTCGCAGTACGACCAGGCCGTGGCCCAGCGCGACAGCCTGCGTGCGCAGCTGGAAACGGCTCAGCGCAACGTCAAGGTCGCCCACGACCAGTTGGCGATTGCCGACCTGGGTGTGGACAACAACATCGTGCGCGCGCCCTTCTCCGGCGTGGTCACCGCCAAGGCCGCGCAGCCCGGTGAGATCGTCTCGCCGCTGTCGGCCGGTGGTGGCTTCACCCGTACCGGCATCGGCACCATCGTGGACATGGACTCGCTGGAGATCGAAGTCGAGGTCGGCGAGGCCTTCATCGGCCGCGTGCAGCCGAAAATGCCGGTGGAAGCCACGCTCAACGCCTACCCCGAATGGAAGATTCCCGGCGAGGTGATCGCCATCATCCCCACCGCCGACCGCGGCAAGGCCACGGTGAAGGTGCGCGTGGCGCTGAAGGTGAAGGACCCGCGCATCGTGCCGGAAATGGGCGTGCGGGTCAGCTTCCTGGAACAGGCACAGCCGCAGGCCACAACCAAACCGCAGGGCGTGCGCGTACCGGCTGGCGCCGTGGTCCAGCGCGAGGGCGCCCCGGTGGCCTTCGTACTGGGTGACGAGAACCGCGTGCAGCAGCGCACGGTCGAGGCCGGACAGGCGATGGGCAAGGACCGCCAGATCCTCAAGGGCGTGAGCGCCGGTGAATCGGTGGTGGTGAACCCGCCGGACACCCTGCGCGATGGCGCCAAGGTGCAACAGAAACAAGCGCAGTAACGGCCTGGCGCCCATGGGCGCCGCCGGCAACACCGCTCGACGCACGCCTGCGGTCACCGCAGGTGCGCTTCCCCGTTTCCCGCCTTCCGTGGAGAACCACCCATGTCGACCCTGGTTTCACTGCGCAACATCACCAAGACCTACCAGCGTGGCCCCGAGAAAGTGCAGGTGCTGCACGGCATCGACCTGGACATCGCCCGCGGCGATTTCGTCGCACTGATGGGCCCGTCCGGCTCGGGCAAGACCACCCTGCTCAACCTGATCGGCGGCCTGGACAACCCCAGCGGCGGCGAGATCAGCATCGAAGGCGAGCGCATCGACCAGATGAGCGGCGGCCAGCTGTCGACCTGGCGCAGCCACCACGTCGGCTTCGTGTTCCAGTTCTACAACCTGATGCCGATGCTGACCGCGCAGAAGAACGTGGAGCTGCCGCTGCTGCTGACCCATCTCAATGCCGCGCAGCGCCGCCGCAATGCCGAGATCGCGCTGACCCTGGTCGGCCTGGCTGACCGCCGCAGCCATCGCCCCAATGAACTGTCCGGCGGCCAGCAGCAGCGCGTGGCGATCGCGCGGGCGATCGTCTCCGACCCGACCTTCCTGATCTGCGACGAACCCACCGGCGACCTCGACCGCCAGTCGGCCGAGGAGATCCTCGGCCTGCTGCAGCAGCTCAACCGCGAACACGGCAAGACCATCATCATGGTCACCCATGACCCGAAGGCCGCCGAGTACGCCACGCACACGGTGCACCTGGACAAAGGCGAGCTGGCCGACGCGCCGCTGGCCCACTGACGGAGGCCACGGCGATGAAATACTTCTCGTTGGTGTGGGCGCAGCTGTTCCGCAGCCGTACCCGCACGTTGCTGACCCTGCTCTCCGTGGTGGCCGCGTTCCTGCTGTTCGGGATGCTCGATTCGGTGCGCGTGGCATTCACCTCCGGCGGCAGCGTGGAAGGCGCCAACCGCCTGGTGGTCGCATCGCGGCTGTCGATCACCCAGTCGCTGCCGATCCGCCTGGAAACCCAGGTCCGCCAGGTGGCCGGCGTGCGCGACGTGGCCTACGGCATGTGGTTCGGCGGCATCTACCAGGACCCGAAGAACTTCTTCCCGAACTTCTCGGTGTCCCCCAACTACTTCGATGTCTACCGCGAGCTGCAGATCGACCCGGCACAGCTGGAGGACTGGAAGCAGACCCGTACCGGCGCCATCGTCGGCGAAACCCTGGCCAAGCAGTTCGGCTGGAAGATCGGCGACACCATCCCGCTGCAGGCCACGATCTTCCCGCGTGGCGGCAGCAACGACTGGCCGCTGGTGCTCAAGGGCATCTACCGTTCCAAGGACCGTGCGCTGGCCGCCAACGAAGAACGCCAGTTGATGATGAACTGGAAGTACTTCGATGAATCCAACGACTACATCAAGAACCAGGTGAGCTGGTACACGGTGACGCTGGACAACCCGGACCACTCTTCGCGGGTGGCGCAGGCGATCGACGCGATCTCGGCCAACTCCGACCACGAGACCAAGACCCAGACCGAATCGGCGTTCCAGCAGGCCTTCGTCAAGCAATTCGCGGATATCGGCATGATCGTCACCTCGATCATGGGTGCGGTGTTCTTCACCCTGCTGCTGTTGACCGGCAACACCATGGCGCAGGCGGTGCGCGAGCGCGTGCCGGAGCTGGCCACGCTGAAGACACTCGGCTTCAAGGACGGCACCGTGCTGACCCTGGTGATGGTGGAGTCGGTGCTGCTGATCGGCCTGGGCGGCCTGATCGGCATGGGCCTGGCCGCCCTGATCCTGCCGGCGATCGGCCCGAAGAGCATGGGCATGCTGCCGCCGCACGTGCCGACGCCAACCTGGCTGATGGGGCTGGGCCTGATCGTGGTGATCGGCATCATCGTGGGGCTGCTGCCCGCGCTGCGTGCCAAGCGCCTGAAAATCGTCGATGCACTGGCCGGCCGCTGAGGAGGATTGCAGATGAACAAGCTCAAGAAGTTGCTGGGCAACGGCATAACCGTGCTGCTGCTTGCGATCGGCCTGGTGCTGTGGATCAGCCTGCCGTGGATCGGCGTGCTGACCGTGGCCGTGCTGGTGGCGCTGTGGCTGCTGCTGACCCGCGGCGGACGGCTGGCGTTGGCCGCCACCCGCATCGGCGTGGCCAGCCTGCCGCAACGCTGGGGCGCATCGTCGGTGATCGTGGTCGGCATTGCCGGCGTGGTCGGCGTGCTGGTGGCGATGCTGGCGATGGGCGAAGGCTTCCAGGCCACGCTCAACAACACCGGCGATGACACCACCGCCATCGTGCTGCGCGGTGGCTCGCAGGCCGAGACCAACTCGGTGATCACCCGCGAGCAGGTACCGATGCTGTCCACCCTGCCCGGCATCAGCCGCGATGCGCAGGGCCGGCCATTGCTGTCACCGGAACTGTCGCAGGTGGTCAACCTGGTGTCCAAGTCCGACGGCACCGACGTCAACGCGCAGTTCCGCGGCGTCGGTCCGCAGGCCTGGGCCGTGCATGACAAGGTCAAGATCATCGAAGGCCGCAGGTTCGCAACCGGCCTGCGCGAGATCGTGGTCGGCCAGGGTGCCAAGGGCCAGTTCCGCGACATGGACGTGGGCAGGACGCTGACCCTGGGCAACCAGACCTGGACCGTGGTGGGTGTGTTCGCCACCGGCGATGCGCACGATTCGGAGCTGTGGACCGACGCCGATACACTGGCGACCACCTACCAGCGCAGCGCCTGGCAGTCGATCAGCGTGCGTACCGAGGGCAAGGCCGGCTTCGAGCAGTTCAAGGCAGCAGTCGCCGCCGACCCACGCCTGAAGCTTGACGTGGAAACCACCCGTGTCTACTACAGCAAGCAGGGCGGTGGGCTGACCAAGCTGATCGACATCCTCGGCAAGGTGATCGGCACGATCATGGCGGTGGGTGCAGTGTTCGGCGCACTCAACACCATGTATGCGGCAGTGGCCACCCGTGCGCGCGAGATCGCCACCATGCGCGCGATCGGTTTCCGCGGCCTGCCGGTGGTGACGGCGGTGATGCTGGAAACCATGCTGCTGGCGCTGCTGGGTGGCCTGCTCGGCTGTGCGGTGGCGTGGCTGCTGTTCAACGGCTACAGCGTGTCCACCATCGGCAGCAACTTCAGCGCAGTGGTGTTCAAGTTCCATGTATCGCCGGAACTGCTGTGGACCGGACTGAAATGGGCGCTGGGCATCGGCCTGGTCGGCGGCCTGTTCCCGGCGCTGCGCGCGGCACGTTTGCCGATCACCACGGCGCTGCGCGAAACCTGAGCATCACGCAGCGGCATTTCGCGCATCCTGCAGGGACGGAGCGAAGGCTCCGTCCCTTTCAGGTTGCCGAACTCAGACATCCGCCGCCGCAGCATCAAACGGCGGGGCCGCGCGCGGCCAGATGCTGGCGAAGGACTTCCTCGGGCGGATACGCCGTGCCCAGAGCGTGCTGCTCGCCTGTGTGCCGGTCGACGAAGATCGGCCCATTGCCGGCCAATGCATCCGAGATTTCGCCGGATTGCAGGTAGCGCAGCGACTGGAAGCAGAACAGCCAGCCTTCGACCACTTCGTGCTCATGCGTGATGGCAACCGGCTCATCGTCGCTGGCAAGTGCAGCCTCCACGCGACGGCGTGCTTCTTCAAGCTGGATCATTCCTTCATCTCCTGCCTTCGATGACGAGGCGAAGAGCATTTCATGCGGGCAGATGCATCACAACGACTGCGCGCCTGCATACAAGCGCGTACTGCGACGCGTTGTCGCAACTACTCAAGCGTGCCAGCTTCGTGCCGCTATCGATGCCTCTGCCCATCGCAAACGCAGCGCGCGTGACGCCGCGCACAGCGCATCTGTGGATTGTTGGTTGCGATTCATGTTCACGCACGTTCCGCAGCATCGCGACAAACAGTTGCGAATGAAAACACTCTAGAATCCGGCCCCCCACGTTGGTTTGCAGCACCCCACGCGTCCACAGAATGGACGCTTGTTTTTTCTGAAACACGAGATTTCACGGATGTCCCTGAAGACCACCCCGCTGCGCAACGCGATCATCATCGCGCTGGCCGCCAGCTGCACTACCCCCGCCTTCGCACAGGATGCGGGCGACAACACCACCAACCTCGACCGCATCGAAATCACCGGCTCGCGCATCCGCCAGGCCAGTGTCGAAACCGCTCAGCCGGTGGTCGCGCTCAACCGCGCGGAGATCGAGAAGAAGGGCTACGTCAACGTCGCCGACATCCTGCAGGATGTGACCGCTGCCGGCTCGCCAAGCATGAGCCGCGCGTCGTCGCTGACCTCATCGCGCGATTTCGGCGGAATGTATGTCAGCCTGCGCAACCTGGGCCCCGAGCGCAGCCTGGTGCTGATCGACGGCCGCCGCATGGGCGTCAGCGCCGGCGGCTACTCCGACCTGGCCTCCATCCCCTCGGCCATCGTGGAGCGCGTTGAAGTGCTGACCGATGGCGCATCGGCGTTGTACGGCTCCGATGCCATCGCCGGTGTGGTCAACATCATCACCCGCAAGAACTTCGATGGTGGCGAAGCCAGCGTCTACGTCGGCCAGTACGGTGAAGGCGATGGGCAGAAGCGCTCCTACAGTGCCACTTTCGGCAAGACCTTCGACCGCGGTTGGTTCAGCGTTGGCGCCGAGCGCACCAAGGAAGACGAAGTGATGGGCGGCGCGCGCGAGTTCAGCCGCTACGTCAACGGTCCGCGCCATCCGAACGATGGCCTCAACGGCACCACGCCGTGGGGCAGCGTCACCGTCGGCGGCAAGCCGCTGACCGTCGGTCCGGGCGGCGACCCGACCAGCGCCGGCAACTTCCACGCGCCGAACCCGGCCGATGGTGCCAACACCAAGACCAACATGAGCCTGCTGACCGGCCTGGAGCGCACCTCGGTGTTCGCCAACGGCGGCTTCTCGATCACCGATGACCTGCGCATCGTTGCCGATGCCATGTACAGCAAGCGCGAATCGACCAAGCACCTGGCTGGCTACCCGTACTCGGTCACCGCCACGCAGGCGCGCAACGGCAGCCGCGCCGCCCTGTCCAAGGACAGCGCATTCAACCTGTGGGGCCAGGACGTGCTGTTCTCGCATCGCACCGAAGAGATGCTGCGCGGCACCGAGAACACCCTGGAAACCAAGCGCGGCAGCCTGGGCCTGGAAGGCAGCTTCGAAACCGGCTCGCGCTACTGGGACTGGAACGTCAGCTACACCTACAACCGCAATGAAGGCGAGCGCGTCGGCACCGGCAGCATGTACCAGCCGAACGTCAACCTGGCCGTCGGCCCGTCCTTCATCGAGAACGGCGTGGCCTACTGCGGTACCCGCGATGCGGTGATCGCCGGCTGCGTGCCGTGGAACCCGGCCGCGCCGATGGGCTACACCGGCCCGGGCTCGCTGAGCAACCAGGACGTGCAGGACTACCTGTTCGCCCGCTACGTGGACAAGAGCCAGACCACCACCAAGGTGGCCAGCGCCAACATCTCCGGTTCGCTGTTCTCGCTGCCGGCCGGCGACATCATGGCTGCGATGGGCTTCGAGCACCGCACCGAAGAAGCACGCTACACCCCGGACCTGATGGTGCAGAACGGCCAGATCGCCGGCACCAGCGGCAAGCCGACCCAGGGTGACTACTCGCTCAACGAGGTCTACCTGGAAATGCAGGTGCCGCTGCTGGCCGACATGGCCTTCGCCCGCGAGCTTTCGCTGGACGTTGCCGGTCGCTACTCGGACTACAACAATTTCGGTTCCACCACCAACAGCAAGTTCGGCGTGAAGTGGAAGCCGATCGACAGCCTGCTGGTGCGCGCCACCTACGGCACCGGCTTCCGTGCGCCGACCGTGGACGACCTGTACGGCGGCACTGTCAGCAGCCGTGACTCGTTCACCGACCCGTGCGATACCTCGTTCGGCACTGCCGCCACCAGCGCCGCCGTTGCCGCACGCTGCAAGGCCCTGAAGGTGCCGGCCAACTTCCGCCAGCTCAACAGCGACGGCAGCGTGGCCAGCAAGCCGGGCCAGCAGGCCACCACCGATTTCAACTCCGGTTCCAACCCGAACCTGAAGCCTGAAACCGCCAAGACCTGGACCGTGGGCCTGGTCTACAGCCCCGACTTCGTGCAGGGCCTGGACGTCAGCCTGGACTGGTGGAAGATCCGCATCGACAACGCCATCGTTGGCGAGTCGGCCACCAACATCCTGGAACAGTGCTACGTGCAGGGCTCGGACGCCGCCTGCGGCCGCTTCACTCGTGGCAGCAACGGCCAGGTCAACGCACTGGACCGTTCGCTGGTCAACGCCGGCTACCGCGAAACCGCCGGCTATGACATCAGCGCGCGCTACCGCCTGCCGGAAACCGCGTTCGGCAAGTTCGCAGTTACCTGGAACACCACCTACACCGACTATCTGGAGCAGCGCAACGACAACGCCGCGACCACGCCGGTGGAACAGCTGACCAGCTGGGGTGGCAACTTCCGTGTGCGCTCTACCCTCAACCTGGACTGGCAGTACGGCAACCTGGGCATCGGCTGGACTGCACGCTACTACTCCAGCATGAAGGAGAAGTGCTCCTACATGGACGAGTGCAACATGCCGGGCTTCAGCTCGGCCTACACCGATGCCTCGCCGACCAACAAGGTGGGTTCGAACACCTTCCACGACCTGCAGGTGCGTTACGCCCTGCCGTGGGACGGCACCGTCTCGCTGGGCCTGAACAACGTGTTCGACCACCAGGGTCCGATCATGTACAGCCAGCCCAACAGCAGCTTCGTCTACTACGGCGGCTTCGACATCGGTCGTTTCATGTACATGAAGTACCAGCAGCGCTTCTGAGCCTGCACCCGCGTTCCCGCCACCGCCATCTCTCTCCTGGCGGTGGATGGAAGCAGGGCGGCGCCCCCCGGGGCGCCGCTCTTTTTTTCATGCGTGCCAGTCGATCCGGCCCGGTGCTACCGCTTGGCGCGCATCGTGCGGATGTTGTCGCCGACGAACAGGATCAGGCCGGCCCAGATCGCGGCAAAGCCAATCGCCTTGCCGGCGTCGAAGGCTTCGTGGAAGAAGAACACGCCCAGCAGCAGCTGCAGGCTCGGCGCGATGTACTGCAGGATGCCGACCAGTGACAACGGAATGCGCTTCACGCCGTAGGCAAAGCCAATCAACGGTACCGCCGTCACCACACCGCCGAAGATCAGCAGCAGGTCGTTGCGCCAGCCCCAGCCGTGGAAGAACGCGCCACCATGACCATTTTCGGCCCAGATCGCGAAGCCCAGCGCCGGCAGGAACAGGTACATGCTCTCCACGCCAAGGCCCGCCACCGGGTCGACCGAAACCAGCTTGCGCAGCAGGCCGTACAGGCCGAACGAACAGGCCAGGCCCAGCGCGATCCATGGTGGTGTGCCGGCATCGATGGTCAGCCAGGCCACGCCCACTGCCGCCATCGCCACCGCCACCCATTGCAGGCGGCGCAGCCGCTCCTTCAGCACCAGCACGCCCAGCAGCACGTTCACCAGCGGGTTGATGAAATAGCCCAGGCTGGTCTCGATCACATGGCCGGCGTTGACCGCCCAGATGTACAGGCCCCAGTTGAAGGCGATGGTCAGGCTCGAGACCAGCAGAATCGGCAGCGCGCGCGGCTGCGCAGCGATCTTCCGCCACCAGCCCAGGCGTGCGCTGAGCAGCAGCCAGCCCAGCACCAGCACGGTGCTCCAGATGATGCGGTGGGCGATGATCTGGAACGATGGCACCTCATTGAGCAGGTGCCAGTACACCGGCACCAGACCCCAGATGACGAAGGTGGAAGCCGTGACCAGCAGGCCACGGCGCTGTTCTTTCTCGTCCATGCTCATTTCTTGCGCGTCCTTGCCATCGTCAGTACCACCACACCCAGGAGAATCACCGCCATCGCCAGCAGGTCGCGCCAGCCGAAGCGCTCACCGTTGAGCAGCGCGCCCAGCAGCACCGCAATGACCGGATTGACGTATGCATAGCTGCCAGCCAGCGCCGGGCGCACGTTCTGCAGCAGCCACACGTAGGCGGTGAACGCGACGATGGAGCCGAACACGCACAGGTAGGCCATCGCCAGCAGGCCACCGGTATCGGGCAGCGTGGTCGGGCGCTCGCCGACCGCCAGGCCGATCAGCACCAGCAGCACACCGCCACAGATCATCTGCCCGGCGGCGGTCATGAACGGGCCCGGCAGGTCCAGTCCGCGTGCCCACACCGAGCCGAATGCCCAGCCGACCGGCGCGATCAGCAGCAGCACCAGCCCGGTCGGCGAGGCGGTCAGGCTGCTGCCTGCGTTGAGCCAGACCACGCCGAGGAAGCCGATGGCGATGCCCAGCCACTCACCGCGGCTGGCGTGCTGGCCGCGCAGCGCCGAGAACAGCGCCATCCACAGCGGCACCGAGGCCACCGCAGTGGCTGCCAGTCCCGAGGACACCTCGCGCTCGGCCAGCACCACCATGCCGTTGCCCAGCACCAGCATGGTCACGCCCATGATGCCCAGGTTGCGCCACTGCCGCAGGGTCGGGTTCGGCATCTTCCAGAACAGGCGCAAGGCCAGGAACATCAGGCCACCGGCAATGATGAACCGGCTGCCGGACACCATCGTCAGCGGCAGCGCGCCGCCGTGCAGGGCCTTGGCGATGCCCAGGTAGGTCGAGCCCCAGACCACGTAGACCAGCAGCAATGCCAGCGCAACAAGGCCACCCCGGGGGGCAGCCGCAGACGAAGAGGGGGGAGCCGACATGACACACCAGGGAGCCGGGGGAAGGCGGATTCTAGGACGTTTTGAGTATGGTCCGGGACCCCATACGGTGGCACGCTGTCATCCATCCATGCACCCTGCTCTGGTCTGCTACCCCGTGTTGACGGCCCATGCAGTACCAAGAGGGCTGTCCGGCCGCGCCGCCCCAAGGCCGGGCGCCGTTTTCCCTGCGCACGGACGCGCCGCATCGAGGATTCCCACCCAGATGAGCACCACGTCCCATCCTGCCGTACCCGCGAACGACCGTGCCGCCCTGCGGCGTTCGATCTCCAACACCCTCAAAGGCTCCGCCGGCAACCTGGTGGAGTGGTACGACGTCTACGTGTACTCGGTGTTCGCCGTGTACTTCGAATCGCAGTTCTTCTCGCCGGACGACAAGAACTCCACCCTGTACGTGTGGGCGATCTTCGCCGCGACCTTCCTGATGCGCCCGATTGGTGCCTGGTTCTTCGGCCGCTTCGCCGACCGCCATGGCCGTCGCCTGGCGCTGACGGTCTCGGTCACGCTGATGGCACTGTGTTCGTTCCTCATCGCCATCACCCCCACCGCCGCCAGCATCGGCATCTGGGCCGCCGTGATCCTGCTGTTCGCGCGCCTGCTGCAGGGCTTCGCCACCGGTGGCGAGTACGGCGCCAGCGCCACCTACATGTCCGAGGCGGCCATTCCCGGCCGCCGCGGCTTCCTGTCCTCCTTCCACTACGTCACCCTGGTCGGCGGCCATGTGCTGGCCCAGCTGACCCTGCTGCTGATGCTGACCTTCTGGGGCAAGCCGGAGATCTCCGAGTGGGGCTGGCGCATCGCATTCGGCATCGGCGGCATCGCCGCGGTGGTGGTGTTCTGGCTGCGCCGTGGCATGGACGAGTCGCTGTCGGAGTCGTCCATCGAGGCCGCGCGCGAGGGCAAGGCACAGAAATCCGGTTCGATGTACGAACTGTTCGTGCACCAGTGGCGGCCGCTGCTGCTGTGCTTCCTGATCACCGCCGGTGGCACCGTGGCCTTCTACACCTACTCGGTGAACGGCCCGAAGATGATCCAGAGCGCCTTCGCCGGCAACGATCCGATGACCGGCACCCTGATCAACCTGGGCGTGCTGGCGTTCCTGATGGTGCTGCAGCCGGTCGGCGGCTGGCTGTCGGACATCATCGGCCGCAAGACCCTACTGGTGTTCTTCGGCGTGGGCGGTGTGCTGTACAGCTGGTACCTGATCACCCAGCTGCCGCACCAGCATGACGCCACCCTGGCCTTCCTGACCCTGGCCATGGCCTTCGTCATCCTCACCGGCTACACCTCGATCAACGCGGTGGTGAAGGCCGAGCTGTTCCCCACCCACGTGCGTGCACTGGGCGTGGGCCTGGGTTACGCGCTGGCCAACTCGCTGTTCGGTGGCACCGCCCCGCTGCTGTACCAGGGCGCGCTGAAGACCGGCCATGTCGACTGGTTCGCTATCTACGTAACCGCCACGATCGCGGTATCGTTGGTGGTCTATGTGTTCTTCCTTACCAACAAGGGCCCAAACTGGCTCGACGGCACCCGCAAGTAAGCGCGTTGCCGTAATTGCGGCCACCGGTGCAATGCCGGTGGCCGCTGCGTCTCCCGCCACGCCACTGATGTGGATCGCGGCGACGCTGGCCGCAGCCACGGCACTGGCCTGGCTGCTGCGCCGCCCCAACGCGCAGGCCGCGTGGCCACGCATCGGATTCGGGATCGCCCTGCTGGTGTTCTGCGGCGCGCTGGCGCTGCAGCTGGCGGTGGACCTGGGCAGCGGCCACAGCTCGCTGCAGCTGCGCCTGCATCGCGGCATCAACGCAGGATCACCGGTTGGCCTGCGTACGATGGTGGCGTGCTATCTGGCAGCGCTCGCCACCGGCGGCTGGGGCGCGTGGAAGCTGTTGCGCCGGCGCAGGTAGTGCCGGCCGCTGATCGGCAATCGGCAATCGGCAATCGGCAATCGGTAGAGTCGACTGTTAGTCGACTGCTCTCTCTGTCGGCACCGAAAAACCCGCGCTGCGCGCGATAGTCGACTATCAGTCGACTCTACCCGCGGCGGAATGACATGACACCCCGCCGATTCCGATCCTCAGCGGCGGGCGGCTTCGCTCTTGTCGCGTGCGCTGCGGAACTCCGATTCCTTTTCCCACGTCGGCCAGCGGCGGCTGTTGGCCAGCTCGGCACCCAGGTCGTAGACCAGCAGGGTATCGGCGGCGTGGCCGCTCGGATCCCAGCTCGGGGTCCAGGCATCGCAGGCCTGGTGGTAGCAGTCGGCGAAGTACTTCTCGCGCAGCGCGCGGCCGGCTTCAACCCCACCGTCCAGCTTGTCCAGGCCCGGGCCGATGGTGATCGCCGGCACGCCCAGGCGGGCGAAGGCGAAGTGGTCGGCGCGGTAGAAGAAGCCGGCTTCCAGGTTCGGATCCGGGCTGTAGCTGCGGCCGCGGGCCTTGGCCACGCGTTCCAGGTCGCCTTCCAGCGACACCCGGCCCTTGCCCCACGAGGCGATGTCGCGGGTCGGGCCATCCGGGCTGAACATTTCGATGTTCAGCACCGCGGCGGTCTTGTCCAGCGGCGCCAGCGGATGCGCGGCGTAGTAGCTGGCGCCCAGCAGGCCCTTCTCTTCGGCGGTCAGTGCTACGAAGTACAGCGTGCGCTGAGGCTGCGGGCCAGCGGCGAACACGCGGCCCAGTTCCAGCACCGTGGCCACGCCGGTGGCATTGTCGATCGCACCACGGCGGATGCGGTCACCCTTGGCGTCGGGCTGGCCGATACCGAACGCATCCCAGTGCGCGGAGAAGATCACCGCCTCGTCGGCATGCTCGCCACCGGGCAGCTTGGCCACCACGTTGCGGGTGACTACCTGTTCGCGCTTGAGCGCGAAGTCCACGCTCAGCTTGGCGTTGTCCAGCGCCACCGGGCGAAAGTCGGCACGCATCGCCTTGCGCTTCTCCGCATCGAAATCGAGGCCGGCGTCGGCGAAGATCGCCTCGGCCAGCTCGCGCTGCATCCAGCCGCGCAGCGGCGTGTGCTGCGCCATCGCCTCGGCCTGGCTGCGTTCGATGTCGAACAGCGGCGAGGTACCCGAGCTCTTCACCGTGGCCCAGCCATAGGCGGCCGGCGCGGTCTCGTGCACGATCAGCACGCCCTCGGCGCCACGGCGTGCGGCTTCCTCGAACTTGTAGGTCCAGCGGCCGTAGTAGGTCACTGCCTTGCCGTCGAACGCGCCCGGCGCATCGGCTTCGAAATCGGCGTCGTTGATCAGCACCACGGCGATCTTGCCGTGCAGGTCCACGTCCTTGTAGTCGTTCCAGTGGCGTTCCGGCGCATCAATGCCGTAACCGACGAACACCAACGGTGCATTCTTGATCTGCACGCGCTTGCGCGGCTGCAGGCTCTGCAGGGTTACGTCCACGCCATTGGCCAGCGCACGCTTGCCCTGCTTCAGCGACAGGCTGGCCTTGGCCGCGCCTTCCAGCTGCGCGCGCACCAGCGGCACCGGCTGCACCCAGCTGCCGTCCACGCCGCCCGGCTGCAGGCCATAGCTGCGGAACTGCTCGATCAGGTACTGCACCGTGCGCTCTTCGCCCTCGGTGGCCGGTGCGCGGCCCTCGAACTCATCCGACGCCAGCACGCGCACGTGCCGCGACAGTGCCTGCGGATCGATGCCGCCACCGGGAAGGTCATTGGCCGCATGGGCCAGGCCACCGACGAACAGGCAGGACGACAGCAGCAACACGCGCATCGGATTCACGGCAGTACCACGGCTAGCTTGGAAGTCACCAGAGTGTAACGTGGTCGTGACATCGCGGTGCAGCGTGAGCTTGCGTCATCCACGCATGGCGTGGAGCTACCGACGGATGCGATCCAGCCAGCAGGCCAGGCCCTGCGCGTTGAGTTCGATGTCCATCGCCAGCACCGCAGTCACCGCCGCATCGTCCAGCGCACAGCCATGCAGCTGTGCACGTTCCAGGTACAGCGCCTGCAGTGCAGCCAGCAGGCAGCGGTGACGGTCCGGCCGGCCATCGCACTGGCGGCCGATGGCGGCCATCGCATCGATCTGTTCGAACAGGTCGTTGGCCAGTTTCTCCACCTGTTCCACACGGCCGTAGTGGGTCAGGTACATCGCCTGCGGGCCGTAGCCCAGCATGCGCCGGATCGAGGCCTTCATCGCTTCCGGGTCGAACTGCACCGGCGACGACGTCGGGAAGATGAAGGCCCCCTGCGCGCTGTCCAGCTCGCGGTAGGAAATGCCGAAGGTATCGCCGGTGAACCAGCTGCGGCTTCGTGCATCCCATACGCAGTAGTGGTGCAGTGCGTGGCCCGGCGTGTGCAGCAATACCAGCTCGCGGCCGGCCAGGTCGATACGGTGGCCGTCCTCGGCCACCACCACACGATGTTCGGGAATGGCCTCGATACGACCATAGCTGCGAGCGATTTCCTCGGCGCCATACACCGCCGTAGCACCGGCGATCAGCCGGGTCGGGTCGATCATGTGCGGCGCACCGCGCGGGTGCAGCACCGCTTTCGCGTTCGGCAGCTGCTGCATCAGCAGGCCGGCGCCACCGGCATGGTCCAGGTGCACATGGGTCAGCAGCAGCCAGTCCACCGCGTCCACGCCCAGCCCCGCGTCGGCCAGCGCCTGCAGCATGGCCGGCACGGAAAGGCCGGTACCGCAATCGACAAAGGCCGCGCGGCCGCTTTCAACGATCAGGTAAGCCGCGTCGAAGTCCGGGCGCTGGAAACCGGTATCGATGGTATGGATGCTGGGGTCGGCGGTCATCGGCACGCACCTGGCAGTCTCGGAAACAGAAGCCCATGGTAGGCGCGCAGGCGGCCCGGGTTCGATGCGGCTTTGGTCGGAGGGGCGCTTCTGTAGAGCCGAGCCCACGCTCGGCTGCCATTCTGTCAGGCATCAGCCGAGCATAGGCTCGGCTCTACAGCGGCACGCGAAGTCGAGCATGGCTCGACTCTACAAAGGCGAGACTACCGGTCCAGCCATCGCGGCCGCACCAGCAGCGCCAGCACCAGCACCGCCAGGAACGCGCCGTAGGCGTAAAGCACCGCCAGTACCTGCGGCCAGATGGGGCCGGCACCAAGCTGTGCCATGCCGATGCGATACCCCCACAGCATCGACGCGATGCTCAGGGCGAAGGCCAGCAACAGGGTGGTGCCATCGAACAGGCGCCGCCGCGCGGTGCGCGGCTGGCGCGGGAACAGCCAGTACAGGCTGCCCAGCAGCAGGAACCAGGGCAGGAACAGCAGCAGCGACAACCAGGCCATCGCAGACTCCATGTCATCGCGCCGGAGGCGCGTGGGCATCATGCCACGGGCGCTGTGCCACGGTCGTGCCGGCGGAGTGCTTCCCTGTAGAGCCGAGCCCATGCTCGGCTGCTTTGCAGCCCAGCCGAGCATGGGCTCGGCTCTACAGAGGCGGAGCAAAGTCGAGCATGGCTCGACTCTACAAAGGGCAGGCAGGCCCGGCGATCAGGTCCCTTCGCGCAGCACGGCCAGCGCGGCCAGCACGGCGTCCACTTCGGCTTCCAGCTTGAACAGTTCGCTCTGCAGCTGGTCGCCCTGCTCGGCCTGCTTGATCACCGCGATCAACTGCCCGGCATCGCGCGGCGAATCGAAGCCCTCGCTCTGGATCAGCAGCGTGCCGTCACCGGCGGTCAGCTTGAAGTAGAAACGGCCGTCCTTCTCGCGGTACTGCTTGAACTGCGGCGGTGCCACGCGGGCCACGCCGGCGTCCTCGCTGGCGATATCGCCGGCGGTGGACAGGTCACGCAGGCCCACCGCATGGCGCAGTTCCTCCAGCAGCGGTGCCGCCAGCTGCTCACGCAGCTGCTGGCCACGGCGCTTGAGCAGCGCTTCGATCTTCTCCGGCTCGGCCATCAGCGCGTTGTAGCGCTCGCGCAGCGGCGACAGCTCGCTGTCGATGCGCTCGAACAGCTGCTGCTTGGCGTCACCCCAGCTGATGCCGGCGGCGAACGCCCTGGCGAATTCGGCGGTCTGTTCCGGGGTGGCGAAGGCCTGGTACATCTGGAACAGCGCCGAGCCCTCGGTGTCCTTCGGCTCGCCCGGTGCGCGCGAATCGGTCAGGATCGAGAACACCAGCTTCTTCAGCTCCTCGCGCGGCACGAACAGCGGAATGGTGTTGTGGTAGCTCTTGCTCATCTTGCGGCCATCCAGGCCGGCCAGCGTCGCCACCTGCTCGTCGATCACCACGTCCGGCAGCGGGAAATACTCCTTGCCGTACACGTGGTTGAAGCGCTGGGCGAAATCGCGCGCCATCTCGATGTGCTGGATCTGGTCACGGCCCACCGGTACCTGGTTGGCCTTGAAGATGAGGATATCGGCGGCCATCAGCACCGGGTACATGAACAGGCCGGCGCTGACGCCTGCATCCTCGTCCACGCCTTCCTCGCGGTTCTTGTCCACCGCCGCCTTGTAGGCGTGCGCGCGGTTGAGGATGCCCTTGCTGGCGATGGCGGTCAGGAACCACATCAGCTCGGTGGTCTCGCGGATGTCGCTCTGCCGGTAGAACCACACGTGTTCCGGGTCCAGGCCGCAGGCCAGCCAGCTGGCCGCGATCTCCAGGGTCGCGCGCTGGGTGCGCTGCGGGTCCTGTGACTTGATCAGGCTGTGCAGGTCGGCCAGGAAGAAGAAGCTCTCGATCCCCGGCGCGCGGCTGGCCGCGATGGCCGGGCGGATGGCGCCAACGTAGTTGCCCAAGTGGGGCGTGCCGGAGGGAGTGATGCCGGTAAGGACTCGGGTGGTCATGACTGCGTGGGGTAACCTTCGATGAACGGGGCCAGTTTACCTTGCACGCCACCAACCCCGTCAGGGCCCGCGGCGCGTTCATTCACGCAACCCCGCTGGAGACGCCCGATGAAACGCCTGCTGCCCCTGCTGCTTATCCTGCCTCTGGCCGGCTTCCGCCCGGCTCCGATGCCGCCGCCGGTCTACGAGGGCGGCCCCGTGCGCATGGCCCTGGTCGACCGCGACCGCGGCACCGAACTGCGCAGCTACCCCGCCGAGGGCCAGCGCTGGGTGGCCGGTGAGCGCGGTCACCGCTACGCCGTGCGCCTGTACAACGACAGCCCCCGCCGGGTGCTGGTGGTGCTGTCGGTGGACGGCGTCAACGCCATCTCCGGCGAAGATGCCGATCCCTCGCAGACCGGTTACGTGCTCAACCCCGGACAGCGCGCCGACATCACCGGCTGGCGCAAGAGCCAGGACGAAGTGGCGCAGTTCGTCTTCAGCAGCCCCAGCGGCAGCTATGCCAGCCGCACCGGCCGCCCCGACAACATCGGCGTGGTGGGCGTGGCCGTGTTCGAGGAAGCGCGCCGCTGGCGCCCTGAGCCGATCCTGCGCCGGGGCCTGCCACCGCCGGCCCCGGCTGCACAGGCCGAAGCGGCCGCCGATGCCAGCGCCAGCCGCATCGAGGGCTACGCCAGCAAGCCGCAGGCGCCGGCGCTGGGCACCGGTCACGGCGCGCACGAGCAGTCCTCGGTGCGCGATACCGAGTTCGAGCGCGCCAGCCGCAGCCCGGCGCAGGTGTTGCAGCTGCGCTACGACAGCGCCCGCAACCTGCGCGCGCGCGGCATCCTGGTCGATTCGCCGTCACGCCTGCCGCGCGAACCGCAGGCGTTCCCCAACCGCTACGTGCCGGACCCGCCGGCACGCTGATCCTCCGCGCAGACAACACAACGCCCGCAACCTTTCGGCGCGGGCGTTGTGTCGTGGGGGAAACCCGGGGGCTTACTTGTAATCCGGGTAATCCTTGCGCACGCTGTCTTCGAAATCCCGGACTTCCTTCTCGGCGCGGTCCTTGGCCCAGCCATAACGCTCCTGCAGGCGACCGGCCAGGTATTCGGCATTGCCTTCGGCCACATCGAAATCGTCGTTGGTCAGATCGCCCCACTTGGCCTGGGCCTTGCCCTTCAGCTGCGACCACTTGCCGGAAATGATGTCTTTGTTCATTGCTGGGAGTCCTTGGTTGCAACGGCGTTCTTACCGTGGTTCCAGCTTCGCGCAGTCGCTGTTGAGTACTGGTCAACCAGCAATGAAATGCGTGCTCACCTGCTTGAATGGTTCACTCCGCTTGCACAGCCGTGCGTGGCAGCGTGCAAGAAAAAGGCCGGGGATGATCCCCGGCCTTTTTCCTTCCGTTCCGCGCCGGGCTCAGTTGCCCTTGGCGGCATCCTCAACCTTCTCACCGGCCTTCTGCACGTCCTTGCCGGCACCGGCCACAGTGTTGCAACCGGCCAGCAGGGCCACCGAGAACATCGACAACAGCATCAGGGCAACTACGCGCTTCATGGGCTTCTCCTTGGGTTTGCCGCTACACCGCTTCATTCGCGGATGGGATTCTTTCGCTCAGCGGGAGAAGGCCAATGCCCGCCGCCGCCGCGTGAAGTGCAATCTGGCGGCAGGGGCGTGGAGCGGGTGTGAACGGATCGGCGATCCGTTCAGGCGGTTGCCTTAGTCGCGCATCAGGGTGGACTTGCCGAACAGGCTCTCGACCAGGTCCACGGCCAGTTCGGCGGTGGCATTCTGCTTGTCCAGCAAGGGGTTGAGCTCGACGATGTCCAGCGACCCCATGCACCCGGTGTCAGCGATCATCTCCATCACCAGCTGCGCCTCGCGGTAGTTCACCCCACCCGGCACGGTGGTGCCCACGCCCGGCGCGATGCTCGGGTCGAGGAAATCCACATCGAAGCTGACATGCAGGTGGGTGTTCTCGTCGATGCCCGCCAGTGCTGCTTCGACCGTGCGCTTCATGCCGTTCTCATCGATGTAGCGCATGTCATAGACATCCACGTTGTGGGTCTTGATCAGGCGCTTCTCTTCCGGGTCCACCGAACGGATGCCGATCTGGTGCACCTGGGTGGGAGTGATCGCCGGTGCGCTGCCGCCGAGGTGGGTCAGCGCCTCCGGGCCGAGGCCGCACAGGCAGGCCACCGGCATGCCGTGGATGTTGCCTGAGGGGGTGACATCGCTGGTATTGAAATCGGAATGTGCATCCAGCCACAGCACGCGCAGGGTCTTGCCCTGCTCGCGGCACCAGCGTGCCACGGCAGTGATCGAACCGATTCCCAGGCAGTGGTCGCCGCCGAGCATGATCGGCATGCGGCCGGCCTGCAGTTCGGCATAGCTGGCTTCCATCAGTGCATGGTTCCAGGCCACCACTTCCTCCAGATGGCGGTAGCCCTGCATCGGCGCGGTCCACGGGTTGCGCGGGCCATCCAGGTTGCCCAGGTCGCGCACGTCCACGCCGCGCGCTTCCAGCGCCTCCGGCAGGCCCGCCACGCGCAGCGCTTCCGGCCCCAGCCGTGCACCGCGATGGCCCGCACCGACATCGGTGGGAACGCCGATCAGGGATACGGAAATGGGATGGGCCATGGGTGCCTCCTTGCGGGGGAAAAAGAAGCACAGTCTAGCCAGAGCTGTGTGACACCACTCGCGGCGGTGCAGCAGGGCATTGGCATGGCATGATGCCGCGCGGACCCAACCGCCCTTCATGGAAGATTGCGATGTCGCCCTTCATCAATACCGCCTGGCCACGCTTTTTCACCGTGGCGCTGCCGGTCGCCGTTTTTGCGGTTTTTTTGAGCAACTCGATCGATGCGTCGCCGAATGGCTGGCTGATGCAGGCGACACTGCTGCTGGTGCCGTTCTCGACCCTGGTATTCCTCGGGTTGGGCTGGCAGCGTCTGCGCAAGGCGCACGCTGAATACCCGATTCTGAAAAGCGAACTGCACCGTATGCTGGCGGCGTTGATCGGCAACGTGAAGGTGGCCGCGCTGTGGTTCGGCCTGACCTTCGTTGGTATGTTCACCCTGATGCTGGCGTGGGTGTTGCTGTATAGGTCCTGCGGCTGAAGCCTGTCCCAACCCGCTGCGCGCTCAGCGTCCGCGGTGGCGAACCGGCGTCAGGCTCTGCACCTGGCCGTTGTTGCGCATCATGCACAGGAAGCGGCCGTCGGGATAATCGATGATCAGTTCCTGGTAATCGCTGCCCACCGGCATCTGGGTGACCAGCGTGCCCTGCGCGCCCTTGCGCATGTTGCAGGCGCCCAGTGCGGTATCGCCTGCGGGCGCGGGGGTGGTCACCGAAGACACATTGCGGAACACCGCACGGCATCCACCATTGACCCACACCGAGTGCCGCGACAGGCCCCAGTTCTGGCCTTGCTCGCAGCGGGCGTGGCTGAGCTGGCGCACGATTTCCACGTTGCCGCGGGTATCCATGTCGCACGACACCTGCTGCTGGCCGGTGGATTCGCAGGTGACTTCGCGCGGCAGCGCCGCGTCGTTGTCGTCATCGTGGCGACGGTGGTCGCGATGTTCAGACGGCGCGGGCGTTCCACTGGCACTGACCTGGCAGATGCCATTGGCGCCGCCTCGGCCGGTATAGCTGATCTGCGGCGTGCCGTCCTCGTTGCTGCTGATCGACAGCGTGATGCCACTGTTGGCATCGCGTGCTTCGAAGTAGCGGTCGTTGAAGCGCTTCAACGTGGCCTCGCGGCCTTGTACGTAGACCGGCCCGCCTTCGTCGACGTGCACATCGATGCCGCCCGGGCAGCTGGCGTTGAAGAACGGTACCGCAGCCATGGCCGGGGCCACGAAGGCGGTGGACAACAGTGCGGCGGTGAGCGACAGGGCATGGCGACGCATGTGCAGATCCCGAAGGGGCCCAGGTTGGGCGCGTGGCGGCAGTATGCGGTGGGGCGTTGCGGGCTGTCCGTGAGGAACATCAAGATCCGGACGGCGCGCGTGGGGATTCATGTCTGGTAGGGTGTTCTGGAAGCCCTGCCGGGGAAGTTAAGCCAGCTTTACTTCCTGGGCCATGAAAGGCCGTGCGACAGCAATGGCGCACCAGGATTCATCGTTGGTTGCAGCCCCGCGCGATATGTCGCTTCTGGCATTGCGATGCTCGAAACGGGCCGAACGCGATAATTCATTTTTCCTTTCAGATCACCCGATGCCATCGAAACAAACGACTGGCAGGCGGGGATTTCGCGTGCGCATGATGAATCGCCACCTGCAAAGGTGGTCGGGACTTCCAAGCCCGTGTTGTCAACGATGTATACGCTTGCCAGCCGGCGTCGTCCTTTCAGGGGCGGCGCCGGCTGGCAATCCGTTCGCCGATCGACGGCGGGCGGTGCGTGGGGGCCTCGTGCCCGCCGATTCGTTGACCCGGTCTTGGAAGCCACGCATCGCCCGCCACCCTCTTCGGGTGGCACCTCTGTTGCCGACGAGGACGCCCGCATGCCCAAGACCCATCACCCGTACCTGACCGCCACCCTGGGCGAGGCTGCCCTGCGCCTGCCGCCCGAACTGGCGCAGCCGTTGGAAGCCGCTTTCGCCGCCGCCAACGAGGCGCCCGCGCCCATCAACCTGCCCGGCTGCCTGCAGCGCATCCAGGCCGGGGACGCCGCCGATGGACAGCCGTGGCCGGGACCGGCAAGCACACCTGGCGACACGGTGGCCGCCGCACGCAGGGATCGCGCCGCAGTGGGCCTGGTGTCGCTGCTGGAGCTGTATCACGCCGCAGAGCGCGTGCGCGTGGACGGGGAAGAGAAAGACGATATCGGCGATGGCACGCGCGAGGGACTGATGCTGGCCTGCCGGGGGCTGGCGGAGTATGTGGCGTTGCAGGTGCAGGGGGCTCAGTAACGCAGAACGGTGGGATTCCAACGCACAGCGTCAACGCCTCGCTACCCCGGCTATCGAATCAGGCTGACCCACTCCTGAAATGCGCACACCCTATCCAAACCTGAAACCTGTTTTTGTTGAGCTGCGGCTGGACGAAGTGGATTCGCGCGGTGGCGCTGTTGCCGAGATGATCGCCTCCACCACGCGTCCCAAGGCGCTTTCCATAAGCCCTGAAGTCATGTGGTACAGCTTCGTCCTGAATGACCGCGACATCACCCGCATCACACCTGGAACGCGGGCACACTGCACGATCTCCTTCATCAACCATGACGGTGCGAAAGAGGTATTTCCCTGTGGCACGGTGGCCGCCTTCGGAGACAGATCGTCAACAAGAGGGTTGATCCGCATCATTCGGATTGATTGAGACTGATCGCACCGGACTTCTTGGGGCGGCGGAAGTGGAGCTCAGTGCCTTGATGCCTCACAGGGCACTGGCATGCAGGCGCACACCCAAGGCACGGGTCACCTTCAGGATGGTGGCGAAATCGGGGCTGCGTTCGCCGGACAGTGCGCGGTAAAGACTCTCGCGCGACAGGCCCGCCGCGCGCGCAACCTTGCTCATACCCTGAGCGCGCGCGATGTCGCCGAGCGCCTTGGCAATGAACGCGGAATCGCCGTCGCTTTCCTCGATGCAGGCGTCGAGATAGGCGGCCATTTCTTCGGGTGTCCGAAGGTGTTCGGCCACATCAAATGCTTTGAGTTCGACTTTTTTCTTGGTCGCCATGATGGAACTGCTCCAGTACTTCAGTATTGATTCGTTTCGACTACAGCCGGTTCGACGCTCACAGGGCACGTGCAATCTCCCTGGCCTTTTCGATATCGCGTTGCTGTGAGCTTTTGTCACCTCCGA
Organism: Stenotrophomonas sp. YJH_SMC_46; assembly: GCF_059370315.1. Classification (NCBI taxonomy): domain Bacteria; kingdom Pseudomonadati; phylum Pseudomonadota; class Gammaproteobacteria; order Lysobacterales; family Lysobacteraceae; genus Stenotrophomonas; species Stenotrophomonas sp. YJH_SMC_46. The sequence continues at coordinate 323,478 of NZ_JCAFTO010000005.1, read as the reverse complement.
CCAAAAGAACCAGCAACTGCCTGCCGCGCTGGGTGTAGTACAGGCGGTAGCCCGGCCCTGCATCGATACGCAGTTCGGAAATACCGTCCCCAGATGGCGGTGATCACCCGGATGGCCTTCGGCGAGCCGACCGATGCGGGCCAGGATGCGAGCGCGTGCAGTTACGTCCTTGAGAGCGTCAATCCATGCCGCGAACTGACGGGTACGCTGGATCTTCATGGAAGATGTAGCCTACTGGCTACACATTTTCAACTACGAGAAACGCGCATCGACCACGAAGCACGCGCACAGGCAGGTGGGACGCACCTCGTCAGGTGCAAGATGAGATAACAGCAAGGAAGGAAAAGAAGGGGAGAGACGCAGCAGAGAGCAGTGCTCGACCGATTACTGCGCCGCCGTGTCGAGCTGCACAACTGGAGTTTGGTGGTGCCGCTTATCCGAATCGAACGGATGACCTACTGTTTACAAGACAGTTGCTCTACCAACTGAGCTAAAGCGGCATGGGTGGTGCACCGGCGGCAGCGCCGCGGTCCGGGGATTCTAGCGCAACCGCGTGCATTCCAGCGACCGGCTCTGTGCCGCCCCGCTGCGCTGCTGGGCCTGGGCCGGCTGCGTGCCCGCCGCCAGTTGCGCTTCCAGCCACCACTGGCCGGCGTCGCCGCTGGCCACCAGGCGCGGCTGGAAGCCGGCGGCCTGCACCGCCGCCATGCGCCGCTCGGCGCCTTCGCGGTTGCGGTACTGGCCCAGCGCCACGGCGTTGGCCTCCTCGCCCTGGCTGATGATGTAGTAGTCGCTCAGGCCGGCGGCGACGATGCGCTTCACCGTGGCCTGGGCCTCTTCGCGGCTGGCGGCTGCCGGCAGCATCACCCGGTAGCGGGCGCTGCCGCTGGCAGCGGGCTGTTCGCGCAGGCGTACCTGGCTGAGCAGCGTGCCGGCCTTGCCCTGCGCGCTGGTCGCGGCCGCACGGTCGGCGAACGGGCCCAGCGCAACGCAGCGCGGCGGTTCGGCAGCCTCGGGCGGGGTTGCGGGTTTTCCCGGCGCTTGGGCTGATGTAGGCGGTGTTGCCGGCTTGGCAGCGGCAGCAACCGGCGTAGCCTCAGCCGCCTGCGGCTTGGCAATCTCCGGCTTGGCCGGGGCGGCGGGCGCCGGCGTTACAGCCACGGCCGTCTTCTCCGCCGGTTCGCGCTCCATCAACGGCGCGGTCGGCGCGGCAGCCGTGGCTTCGGCGGCCGCAGCGGCATCCACGCCACCGGGCACCCAGCGCAACTCGGCCACGCCGGCGGGTTGCGGCGGCGGCGCAGGCTTCTCCGGCGCATCGCGCAGCAGCCACCAGCAGGCGACGCCAAGATTGAGGATGGCCAGTACGACGATCAGGGCACGGGTCAGCATGCGCGGATACTAGCCTGCGGGCTGGTGCACCGCCCAGCGGGCGAGGCCATCCAGCACCAGCGAGGGGTGGTAGTCGGCGCCGGGCAGCAACGGCATCAGCGCCGGTGCGCCGCCCCCGTGCACCAGCAGCGACGGCGCCACGCCCAGCAGCGCGTGCCCCTGCTGCGCGCTGCGTTCGATCAACGCCACTGCGGCGCCATCGCAACCGGAAGCCAGCGCATCGGCGGTGTCGTTGGCGAATTCGCTGTAGTCGCCGCCGGTAGCCGGCAGTTGCACGGCACGGGCGTGCAGCGCTTCGCGCATGGTGGTGGGCGATGCGGAAATGCGGCCACCGTGGTGCTGGCCGTCAGCGTCGAGCAGGTCAATCGTCAGTGCGGTGCCCACGCCCACCACCAGCACCGGGCGCTGCGCCTTGGCAGCGGCCAGCAGCGCCAGGAAGCGGTCGACGCCGAACTTTTCCGGCTTGGCATAGGCAATGCGCACACCGGCGCATTCGGCGCTGGTACGCACCACGTGCACGTGCTCGAAGCGACGCTGCAGCTGGTCCAGCATCGCGCTGGTCAGCGACGGTGCGGCCACGCTGGCCACGAACGCGGTGGTGCCGCTGGGCAGGCTGTGCGGCGGCTGTCCGGCCATGCCTTCGGCGCCATGCGCCCAGGCCTGCACGTCACCGGCACGGTCGCCCTGCAACGGCGCGAACTTGAAGCGCGAGTTGCCGAGGTCGAACAACCAATCGCTCATGCCGCCCTCACGCTGACTTCGCCGGCGTGCAGCAGGCGCTCACGGCCATCGATACGCACGCGCAAGGCGCCGTCATCGGCCAGGCCGAGCGCGGTGCCATGCTGCCACTGCCCTTCCAGTTCCACCCGTACTTCGCGACCGGCCAGCATGTCGAACGCGGCGTAGCGCGGCAGAAAGGGAGCGAGGCCTTCGCGATCGAATTCTTCCAGTGCCGGCAGCAGGCGCGCCAGCACGGCAGCAACCACCACGTTGCGGTCCACCGGCTTGCCGGCCAGCGTGTCCAGGTCCACCCACGGCTGGGTGATCTGCTCGGCGAAGGATGGCGGCATGTGCGTGTTGATGCCGATGCCGATCACCGCGCGCGCCGGGCCGGCATATTCGCCACCGCCCTCGGCCAGCAGGCCGACCAGCTTGCGCTTGCCATCGACGATCAGGTCATTCGGCCACTTCAGCTGCGCCTGGGTATAGCCCAGGTCGTGCAGCGCTTCGGCCACGGCGATGCCGGCCACCAGGCTCAGCCCGGCCAGGCGGCCGAGGCCACCGGAGAACAGCCGCAGCACCGACAGGTACACATGCGCGGCCAGCGGCGACGCCCACGTACGGCCGCGACGGCCGCGGCCGCCGGTCTGGCGTTCGGCCAGCAGGACGCTCACCCCGCGCTGGGGCGCGCTGCAACGCAGCAATTCGGCATTGGTCGAGTCCACCGTCCAGGCCACCTGCAGGTCGTGCAGCAGCGGCAGCACCTCGGCGGGCAGGCCGGCACGGATCGCATCCGGGTCCAGCAGGTCGACCGGGCGGGTCAGGCCATAGCCCTCACCTGCACGGCCTTCGATGTCCACACCGGCGGCTCTAAGTCCTTGAATACGCTTCCAAATGGCCGCCCGGGTCTGGCCCAGCTCACGGGCCAGGGCGTCGCCGGAGAGGCGACCGGCAGCGAGTTTGGCCAGCAATTGGCGGTCGTCCACGGCAGCTTCCACGAAGTCAGGAAGGAATTATGCGGGAAAGCCGCCAGCGGCGCCCGCCACGCTGGGTTCTGCGGGGGCTTCCAACGGGGCGCCGGGTTCGGGCTAGAATCGGGAACTCACCTTCCCTTAACGTGGATGTCGTCAATGCGCCGCTATGCCCATTGCCTGATCCTGCTGACGATGCCCTTCGCGGCGTCTGCGACGGCAGCGCTGGACGACAGCCGCGGCGCCTGCGTGTCCTCCAACGGCGATGCCGCCTCGCAGCGTGCACCGACCGCGACCGCTTCGGCCGCCACCACCAAGCCGGCACCGGTCCGCCCGGCAGCCAACACCAGCACGGGCGGCGGTGGCAGCGACGACGACGTGCTGCAGCGCATCCGCGCACCGAAGTGGCACAGCTACCTGCCGGGAATGTTCCGCTGATCAAGTCGTTGCTGCAGTGGCTGCGACCTGCGCCGCGGCCGATCGACGATGTACTGTGGAATGAGGCCTGCCGCCGTGCGGCCTGGCTGCACGGTCTGGACGACGAACGCCGCGCGCGATTGCGCGTACTGGCCGCACGCTTCCTGCACGAGAAGACCATTACCCCGATCGGCGAGCTGCAGCTGGAGGCCGGCGATGGCGTGCTGCTGGCGGCACTATGCTGCCTACCGCTGCTGGAGTTCGGCGAGGTGGGTCTGGAAGGCTGGTCGCAGCTGATCGTCTACCCCGATGCATTCCGCGTACATCGCAGCCACATGGATGCGGCCGGCGTACTGCATGAGTGGGATGACGAACTGATTGGCGAGTCGTGGGACAGCGGTCCGCTGATCCTGTCCTGGGCCGATGTGCAGGCCGACCTGGCCGCGCCGCACGAGGGCTACTGCGTGGCGGTGCACGAGATGGTGCACAAGCTGGATGCACTGGATGGCGCGATGGACGGCACGCCGCCGCTGCCGCGCGAATGGCAGCGTGAGTGGGCGGCCATCTTCCAGCGCGCCTACGATGCGTTCTGCGCGCAGGTGGATGCGGGCGAAGAAACGCTGATCGATCCGTATGCGGCCGAAGCGCCGGAAGAATTCTTCGCGGTGACCAGCGAGTATCACTTCTCGGCACCGGATCTGCTGCAGCAGGCGTTGCCGGAGGTGGCCGCGCAGCTGCGGCGGTTCTATGGCGAGCCGCCGGCGATCGAGACACGGTAGTGCCGGCCGCTGGCCGGCACCCTGGCAATGCCACCGAAGATCATGAGGGTGCCGGCCAGCGGCCGGCACTACCGTTTGCGGGGGCTTACGGCCCCGGCGGCAAGCGCACTTCGAAACGGGCGCCGCCCAGTTCGCTGGAACGGCCGACGGCCAGTTCGCCGCGGTAATCCTTGATCAGGTCCTGCACGATCGACAGGCCGATGCCGTGGCCCTGCACGCGCTCGTCGCCACGCACGCCACGCTGTAGCACTTTGCCGATGTCGTCCGGGGCAATGCCCGGGCCATCGTCGTCCACCGCCAGCAGCAGGCCAGCGCGGCGCGCGTTCGGTGCCGGCAGCGGCTGCGCGGTCAGCAGCACGCGGCGGTTGGCCCACTTGAAGGCGTTTTCCAGCAGGTTGCCGAGCAGTTCCTGCAGGTCGCCCGGTTCGCCGTGGAAGCGCGCGGCCGGGTCGATGTCGAATTCGCACAGCACGCCCTTGGAGGCATAGACCTTTTCCAGGCCGCGCACGATCTCCTCGGCGTTGGATTCAATCGGCAGCGGCGCGGAGAACAGCTTGTGGCCCGACGATGCAGCACGTGCCAGCTGGTAGGAGACCAGGTTGTTCATGCGCTGCAGCTGCACGTCCAGCTCCTCGCGCAGGGCGCCATCGCCGGCACCGCTGTCCATCTGCGTGCGCAGCACGGCGATGGGCGTCTTCAGGCTGTGCGCCAGGTCGGCCAGGGTATTGCGCTGGCGCTCGAGGTTCTCGCGCTCGCTTTCAATGAAGGCGTTGATGCTGTCGGTCAGCGGTTCCAGCTCGCGCGGGTGGCGCTCGCTCATGCGCTCTGTCTCGCCGCGCTGCACCTTGGTCAGCTCGGTGATCACCCGACGCAGCGGACGCAGGCTCCACTGCAGGATGACGGTCTGCAGCAGCAGCAGGATCAGGCCGATGCCGCCCAGGTAGAACCAGACACGGCCACGGAACACGCGCAGCTGCGCGCCCAACGCGCGCGAGTCTTCCATCACATAGATGGTGTACGGGAATTCGGTGGCCGGGTCGGCGTCGGCGTCCCACACCAGGCCCAGGCCATAGCGGTACACCGAGCCCTGGCTGCCGTCGATCTGGATCATCGGCAGCGGGCCTTCGAACACTTCCTGGCGTGGCGCCAGCAGGCCGCCGCCGACGGTGGGCAGCATCGGGCCTTCGGCGGACATCGAATTGCCCTTGCCGTGCGGCATCACCACCTGCAGGTACAGGCCACTGCCCGGCACGTCGAAGCGCGAATCCGGCGGCTGCTCGCGGATGTACAGCGAGCGGTCGCGGGTGAAGTCGATGCCGGCCGCGTACGCGGTGGCGTAGTTCTTCAGGCGCTCACGCAGGTTCGCCTTCGCCGTATCGGCGAAGGCGGCGTCGAGTGCGTAACCGGCCAGGGCCAGGAACGCGACCAGGCCCACGGACGCGGCAAGCATCTGGCGCGCCTGCAGGGAGCGCGGCCGCCAGCGTCGGAAGAACCACAGACGGCCGGACATCATGGTCTCGCCAGGCTGAGCCGGCTCAGCCCTCGTTGCGCGGAATCGCGAAACGGTAGCCGCGGCCGCGCACGGTCTCGATCGGCTTCAGTTCGCCATCCGGGTCCAGCTTCTTGCGCAGGCGGCCGATGAACACTTCCAGCACGTTCGAGTCGCGGTCGAAGTCCTGCTGGTAGATGTGCTCGGTGAGGTCGGCCTTGGAGACCAGTTCACCGGCGTGCATCATCAGGTACTCCAGCACCTTGTATTCGTAGCTGGTCAGGTCGACATTGCTGCCGGCCACGCTGACGGTCTGCGCAGCCAGGTCCAGGGCGACCGGGCCGCATTCCAGGGTCGGCTTGCTCCAGCCGGCGGCGCGGCGCAGCAGCGCGTTGACGCGGGCCAGCAGCTCTTCGACGTGGAACGGCTTGACCAGGTAGTCGTCGGCGCCCTGCTTCAGGCCTTCGACCTTGTCCTGCCAGCTCGAACGCGCGGTCAGGATCAGCACCGGGAACTTCTTGCCTTCGTCACGCAGGGCCTTGATCAGCTCCATGCCCGACATCTTGGGCAGGCCGAGGTCGATGATGCCGACATCGAACGGAACTTCGCGCCCCATGTAGAGGCCTTCCTCGCCGTCCTGCGCAGCATCGACTGCAAAGCCTTCGCGCTTGAGCCGGGCTGCCAGGGTCTCACGCAGCGGGGCTTCGTCTTCGACCAGAAGGATACGCATGAACTCTCCCTAGTGTCCTGGGTGTGGCCCGGAGGCCTGTGGGGTACGGGTTGATAGCGACAACTATCCCTGTTCAGGGGTTATCGCCGCGTAGTGATGACATATCCGACCGCGGCGTGCGCGGCTGTGAACGCGACGGGGCGGGGTCGTCCATGTAGCGGACCCGGCCCCGATCGTCCATGTACTTCACCCGGTTGATATCACGACCATCGAACGGCACGCGCTCGGCGCCGAGGATGTGGCCGCCGGTGGTGCGCTGCACGCGGCGCACGGCATCGGACAGCGAGCGCTCGTCGCCACGGCCACCGCGCTCGCCCCGCTCCATCATCTCCGCCCGCCCCTGGTCGCCGCGCGGCGGCTGCTGCGCAAGCGCCGACGACAGCGGCACAGCCGACAGCGCCACGCAGGTGGCCAGGGCAATGCGGCGATGGAAGGGAGCGGAAGACATCGATGCGATCCTAGCCGAGCACGGCGATTCGTTCAAAAGTCGTAAATCCGGAAGCCGGGTGCGGGACCCGGCCTTTACAATTCCTTTGCAAATTCTTGGTTTGGGGCAGTGAATCCGATCTGAACTTTTCCGGGCGATGCCGCGAGTTGTTCATCTAGGTGAACATTCGGGACGAATCGCCGCCCCTTGTCAAGTCAGGACTGTGACCAACGTCACGCTGCGGCGCGATCAGCTTCGCGTTCGGTGACCGCCAAGGCCTGTTCGACCAGGCTCCAGTCGGCGCCCGGGCGGTGTGCGCCCTCGCTCAGCACCTGACGGAATGCGCGGCCGCCGGGCTGGCCGTGGAACAGGCCGAGCAGGTGGCGGGTGATGTGCTTCAGCGCCAGGCCTTTGCCCAGACGCGTCTCGATGTAGGGGCGCAGCGCACGCAACAGGTCACCACGGGCCTGCAGCGGGGCGCCGGTGTGCAGCGCCTCCAGCTGATGCAGCAGGTAGGGGTCGTGGTAGGCCGCGCGGCCCAGCATCACGCCATCGACGTGCGCGGCCTGCGCCTGCACCGCCTCGATGCTGGCCAGGCCGCCGTTGATCACCACCGGCAGTGCCGGGCGCTCCTGCTTGAGGCGGTAGGCCCAGTCGTACTTCAGCGGCGGAACCTCGCGGTTCTCCTTCGGCGACAGGCCCTTCAGCCACGCGTTGCGCGCATGCACCACCACCATTGCGGCACCGGCGGCGACCTGGCGGTCGACGAAGGCGGCGAACACGTCGTAATCGTTGTCTTCGTCCACGCCCAGGCGGCATTTCACCGTCACCGGGATGTCGACCGCATCGACCATCGCCGCCACGCACTCGGCCACCAGCACCGGCTCGCGCATCAGGCAAGCGCCGAAACGCCCGGCCTGCACGCGGTCGGACGGGCAGCCGCAGTTGAGGTTGACCTCGTCGTATCCCCACTCGGCGGCAATGCGCGCAGCCTGCCCCAGCAGGGCCGGATCGCTGCCGCCCAGCTGCAGCGCCAGCGGCTGTTCGCTGCGGTCGAAGCCGAGCAGGCGCTCGCGGTCGCCGTGGATGACCGCGTTGGCGTGCACCATTTCCGTGTACAGGCGCGCACCCGGCGCCAGCACGCGATGGAACACGCGGCAATGGCGATCCGTCCAGTCCATCATCGGCGCAACGGACAGGCGCAGGGAATCAGCGTAACGGGCGGTGGCGGACGTCATCGGGGTGTTGATCATGGAGACTGGCATTGCCAGTGAGATCAATAGTTTACACCGCTCGGCTGAATGCGCCCGGTCAGTCGCGCGGCAAGCGCCGGTTGGGCCCGCTTCCGGCTGGCGGCCGGGGTGGGCTGGGCGGCGGCGGCGGACGCCTCCTGCCCTCCGGGAGCTTGGGGTTTGCGTTCTCCATGGATACGACCAGCTGGTCCAATGGTGGGTTGGAACCCTTCCTCAACTTAGCCATCGCCTGTCACCTGGAGAATCTCGACCCATTGCACATCCACCGCATGGATCAGTATGCCATCGAGCTGCGGAAGCTCGACCACGGCGGGGTTTGCCACCGGATCCGCTGCTGGATCGGCACCTTCATCGGGTGGAACGGCTTCCACGAGCGAGGCCGGCATCTGCATATAGAACTGTCCCGCAGCGGGGCTGATTGCCACTCCTTGGGATATCCGGTCAAACGACGGCCATCCTTCAACTGCAGTACCACGAAGGCAGGACGGGCACCCAGCACGCAGCACCACTCGCTCGGGTGGGACTTACGCGTGGTGAAGCCTGCGCGACGGAGAACGCCGTGGAAGTAGTCCTTGTTTGCAGCGAGGGCCATCCTGCCCCCAACAGCCCGGCGAGGGCAAAACCCCAGAGCAGGCTACTGGACTCGGTCCAGGTCCCCAGCACAAAGCAGCGGCCCGCCAGCAGGAGCATAAGTTCGGTGAACTTGACCAGCGCCTGGACTGCGAAGGTGAACACCAGCGCTTCCACGGTCCTTTCGAACTGCGGTGGCTTGGGGCGTGAAGTCAGCCCGTAGAACACCCAGGCTGCCAGGAAGCCCGGCAGCGTGCGTGGTCTGTCATGTAGGGGACAGTCCGCAACGGCAGCGGAGCGTGGCTCCGCTCTACAATCCAGGCATGGCCAACGACCGCGCGCAGTTCTTCGACCCCACCACCGAACAGGGCGTGCTGCGCCTGTCGATCGCCGCCTCGCTGCTACTGGCCGCCGCCGCAGTGGTGTTCGGCCTGCTGGCCAATTCCTCGCTGATCATCTTCGACGGCATCTACGGCCTGATCGACGTGGTGATGACCTGGCTGTCACTGCTGGTGGCGCGGCTGATTGCGCTGTCCACGCAGACCGATGCGCTGCAATCGCGGCTCAACCAGCGCTTCACCATGGGCTTCTGGCACCTGGAGCCGATCGTGCTGGGGGTGAGCGGCACGCTGATGATCGGCGCGGCGCTGTATGCGCTGGTCAATGCGGTGGATGCGCTGATGTCCGGTGGCCGCCACATTGCGCTGGGCCCGGCCATCGCCTTCGCCGGGCTGTCCATCGTCGGCGAAGGCGCACTGGCCTGGTTCATCCTGCGCGCCAACCGCCGCATCGGCTCGGCGTTCATCGCACTGGATGCGAAAAACTGGGTGATCGCGGCCAGCATGTCGGCCTGCTACCTGCTGGCCTTCCTCGGCGGCGTGCTGGTGCAGGGCACGTCCTGGGCCTGGGTCGGGCCGTACATCGACCCGGCCATCCTTGCCTTCGTCTGCGTGCTGGTGATGATCGCCCCGCTCGGCACCGTGCGCCGGGCGCTGGCCGGCATCCTGCTGGTCACCCCGCCGGAGCTACAGGCGCACGTGGATGCCGTGGCACGCGCGATCGTGGCCAAGCATGGTTTCGTCGAGCACCGCAGCTACGTGGCCCAGGTGGGGCGAGGCGAGCAGATCGAGCTGTTCTTCGTGGTGCCGGAAAACGACCCACCGCGGCCGCTGGTGGAATGGGACCAGCTGCGTGATGAGATCGGCGATGCGCTGGGCGAGGCTTCGCCGGACCGCTGGTTGACGATCATGTTCACCACTGACCGTGAGTGGACGATCTAGGCCGACAGGACGATCGATCAAGTTTTTCGTACGTCCTGCAACCCAACGTACGCGGAAAGCGGGCAAAGTAGTCTCCATCGCACCACCCACCCACCGACCAGGAGCATCCCGATGTCCATCGAAAAGGTTCTGTACACCGCCCAGGCCACCTCCACCGGCGGCCGTGAAGGCCGTTCCGTCTCCTCCGACAACGTGCTGGACATCCAGCTGTCGACCCCGCGCGAGCTGGGCGGCGCCGGTGGCCCGGGTACCAACCCGGAGCAGCTGTTCGCGGCCGGTTACTCTGCCTGCTTCCTGGGTGCGCTGAAGTTCGTGGCCGGCCAGGCCAAGGTCGCGCTGCCGGCCGACACCACCGTCACCGGCAAGGTCGGCATCGGCCAGATCCCGACCGGTTTCGGCATCGAAGCCGAGCTGACCATCAACGTGCCGGGCGTGCCGCGCGAGCAGGTCGAAGAGCTGGTGCAGAAGGCGCACATCGTGTGCCCGTACTCGAATGCCACCCGCGGCAACATCGACGTGACGCTGGTCGTGGCCTGATGCGGTGATGCCGGCCAGCGGCCGGCACTACCCGAGCGAGGGAAAAAAAATGGGCGGACGCCGGTCGAAACCGAACATCCGCCCATCCCACCTCGGGTGGGCCCCGGCGCGCAGCCGGGGACGCATTCGCTTCTGTAGAGCCGAGCCCCTGCTCGGCTGATCCGTCCGGCGCGGGAACATCCGGCGGAAAAGCAGCCGAGCACGGGCTCGGCTCTACATATCCAAGCCTTACTTCTCGCTCGTGATGAGCTGCACCACACTGGAGAAATCCAGCTTGCCGCGGCCAGCCTGGTGGTTCATCGAGTACAGGTTGCGGGCCACTTCGCCCAGCGGGATCGAGGCGCCGACACTCATCGCTGCTTCCACTGCCAGGCCCATGTCCTTCAGCATCAGATCGCTGCCGAAGCCACCGCTGTAACCGCGCGACGCAGGCGCGTTTTCCAGCACGCCCGGCCACGGGTTGCACACTTCGGTGGCCCAGCTGCGGCCGGTGCTGACCGCCATCATCTGCGACAGCACCTTCGGGTCCAGCCCGTGTGCCACGCCCAGCGCAATGGCTTCACCGGTCACCGCCATGATCACGCCCAGCGCCATGTTGTTGCACAGCTTGGCGACCTGGCCGGCGCCGCTGGCGCCCACGTGGAAGATGTTTTTGCCCATCGCCTGCAGCACCGGACGGGCACGCTCAAGCGCGTCCTCTTCGCCACCGACGATGAAGGTCAGCGTGCCGGCCTGGGCGCCTGCGGTACCACCGGAGACCGGTGCATCGATCATCTGCAGGCCACGTGCGGCGGCGGCCTCTGACACCTTGCGCGCGCTGGCCGGCGCGATCGTGCTGCAGTCGATGACCAGTGCGCCCTCCGGGATCGCGGCCAGGATGCCGTCGTCGCCCAGGTACACGCCTTCGACGTGACGGCTGGCTGGCAGCATGGAGATCACCACTTCGGCGTCGGCCAGGGTGTCGCGTGCCGACGACGCAGCACTGGCACCGGCGTCAACGGCGGCCTGGACCGCGGCCGGAACCAGATCGAACACGCGCACGCTGTGGCCGTTCTTGACCAGATTGGCGGCCATCGGGCCACCCATGTTGCCCAACCCGATGAATGCAATGCGGCTCATGCAAGGCTCCTTTCAACAAGGGGAGTGCCCAGGTCGGCCAGCGGATGCGCGGCATCGGCCCAGGGGGAAGCAAAGAAGGTGTCGGCCCACGCGCCGGTGGCCCCGGCCAGGGTGGCCGGGTTCCACTGCGGATTGCGATCCTTGTCGATCAGCAGCGCGCGGATGCCTTCGGCGAAATCGCCGTGGGCGGCGCAATGCAGGGCGACGATGTACTCCAGGCGGTAGATCGCGGCCAGATCCTGGCCGGCGCTGCGACGCTGAAGCTCGAAGGCCAGCCGCGCCGAACCCGGCGCACCGGCAGCAAGGGTCTTCTGAGCCGCCTGCAACCAGGCGTCGTCGGTCTGCAGGCCGGTAATGCGCGCCACGATGGCCTGCAGGTCATCGCCTTCGCACAGCGCCTCGACCTGTGCCGCATTGGCCAGCAGCGGACCGGTCGCAGCATCACTGGCATGCGACTGCAGCAGGTGGGTCAGGCGTTCGTGGTTGTGTGCGGGGTCGCTGGACCAGGCCACCTGCAGCAGCGCATCGAACACTGCACTGCGGCGCTCTTCGGCCACGTGCACATCGGCCAGGCCGGCATAGATGGCATCGCCCGGGTTGAGCAGTGCACCGGTCAGGGCTAGGAACAGGCCGCCCTTGGCCGGCACCCGCGGCAGCAGCCAGCTGCCACCGACATCGGGGAACAGGCCGACGGTGATTTCCGGGAAGGCCAGCTTGGAACGTTCGCTGACCACGCGGTGGCTGGCACCGGACATCAGGCCGATGCCGCCGCCCATCACAATGCCATGGCCCCAGCACAGGATCGGCTTGGCGTAGGTGTGGATGAGGTAATCGACGCGGTATTCGACGTCGAAGAACTCGGCGGCATAGGCGTTCTGGCGGATGTCGCTGTGGCCGGCCTCGCGGAAGGCGACCATGCTCTTGTACAGGCTGTGCAGGTCGCCGCCGGCGCAGAACGCCTTTTCACCGGCGCCCTGCAGCACCACCATGGCGATGCCGTCGTCGTCGGCCCAGGCATTCAACTGCTTCAGCAGCAGGTGCGCCATCGGCAGCGAGAATCCGTTGAGCGTGCGCGGCGCGTTGAGCGTGGCGATGCCGATGCGCGTGCCATTGCCGGCCACGCGCTCTTCGAACAGCACCGGTGCGTCGTCGGCAGCGGTGTCGATGCTCATGCGTTCTTCCACTGCGCGGTGCGCTTTTCCAGGAAGGCGGTTACGCCCTCGACCTGGTCGGCGGTGTCGAACAGGTCGACGAAGGCTTCGCGCTCGGCCACCAGCGCCGAGGCGTGGGTGCCGGCGCGGGTGGCCTGTACCAGCGTCTTGCAGGCGGCGATGCTGGTCGGGCTCTGCTTGCCGGCCTTCTTCGCCCATTCCAGTGCCAGTGCCTTGGCTTCGCCCTTGCCGACCTTTTCTTCGGCCAGGCCAATGCGCAGTGCGGTCTCGGCATTGATGCGCTCGCCCAGCAGGATCATGCGCTTGGCCCAGCCCTCGCCCACCAGGCGCGGCAGGTTCTGGGTGCCACCGGCACACGGCAACAGGCCGACGGTGGCCTCCGGCAGCGCCACCTGGGCGTGGTCTTCGATGATGCGCAGGTCGCAGGCCAGTGCGCATTCCAGGCCACCGCCCATGGCGTAGCCGTTGATGGCGGCGATCGACACGCCTCGGAACCCGGACAGCGCTTCGAAGGCTTCACCGAAGCGACGCGCGGCCTCGCGCGCAGCGGCCTTGTCGCCGGAGGCGAACTGGTTGAGGTCGGCACCGGCGGAGAAGAACTTCTCGCCGTCACCGGTAATCACCAACGCGTAGATGTCGCGGTCTGCGTTGAGCGCGCCCACCAGGTCGCGCAGCGCCGACAGGCTGTGCACGGTCCAGGTGTGCGCCGGCGGGTTGTTCAGGGTGACCACGGCGGTGTGGCCATCGACCTCCACCTTCAGGCCCACGTGCTCCTGGGTACGCCAATCCTTCATCGCAGTTCCTCTTCGGTGTTGAGCAGGTGACGGGCAACGATCACCCGCATGATCTCGTTGGTGCCTTCCAGGATCTGGTGCACGCGGCAGTCACGCAGCAGGCGTTCGATCGGGTATTCACGGATGTAGCCGTAGCCACCGTGGATCTGCAGCGCTTCGTTGCAGACGTTGAAACCGGCATCGGTAGCGAAACGCTTGGCCATCGCGCACCACACGTTGGCGTCGCTGGCACCGGCATCGAGCTTGCGTGCGGCGGTGTGCACCATCTGCCGCGCGGCCACCAGCTGGGTGACCATGTCGGCCAGCTTGAACTGCAGCGCCTGGAATTCGGCCAGCGCCTTGCCGAACTGGCGGCGCTCGCCCATGTAGCGGCGTGCGGCATCCAGCGCACCCTGCGCGGCACCCAGCGAACAGGCGGCGATGTTGATGCGGCCGCCGTCGAGCCCCTTCATCGCCAGTTTGAAGCCGCCGCCTTCCTCTCCCAGAAGGTGGCTGACCGGCACGCGGACGTTTTCGAAGGTGATGCCGCGGGTGGGCTGGCTGTTCCAGCCCATCTTCTCTTCCTTGCGGCCGAAGCTGATGCCCTGCAGGTCCGACGGCACGGCAATGGCGCTGACACCACCGGCACCGGCACCGCCGGTGCGCGCCATCACCACCAGCAGCTCGGTGGCCCCGGCGCCGGAGATGAAGGCCTTCGAGCCGTTCAGCACATAGAAGTCACCATCGCGCACGGCGGTGGTCTTCAGCGAGGCCGCATCGGAACCGGCGCCCGGTTCGGTCAGGCAGTACGAGGCCAGCTTGTTGCCCGATGACAGGTCGCTGCCCCAGGCATCGCGCAGTGCCGGCTGGCCCCACGTGGACACCATCCACGAGGCCATGTTGTGGATGCTGATGTACGCCGCCGTCGACGGATCGACGTTGGCGAGCTCCTCGATGACGACGGCGGCGTCCAGTCGGCTCAGGCCGCTGCCGCCCACTTCCGGGTCCATGTACAGACCGCAGAAGCCCAGTTCACCGGCCTTGGCGATCGCCTCGCGCGGAAAGATGCCCTCCGCATCCCATCGCGCGGCGTGTGGCGCCAGTTCGGCCTGTGCGAAGTCGCGCGCTGCCTCGCGGTACGCCTGCTGCGCTTCTTCCAGTTCCGTCGTCATCGAGTGGCTCATGGCTGCTCCTGCCGTTACTTCAGGCTGATCGTGGTGTTGACGCCGTGGCTCAGCGTCTCGTCATCGAACCAGCGCGCGGTGACCGTCTTGGTCTGGGTGTAGAACAGCACCACCTGCTTGCCGTACGGGCCCAGGTCGCCCAGCTTGGAGGCGCGCGAACCGGTGAACGAGAACAGCGGCACCGGCACCGGGATCGGCACGTTGATGCCGACCTGGCCGACGTCGATGTCTTCCTGGAACTTGCGCGCGGCAGCGCCGGACTGGGTGAACAGTGCGGTGCCGTTGCCGTTCGGGTTGCTGTTGACCATCGCGATGGCGTCTTCCAGCGTCTCTGCTTCGAGGATGACCAGCACCGGCCCGAAGATTTCTTCCTGGTAGATGCGCATGTCGGTGGTGACACCGGCAAAGATGGTCGGGCCGACGAAGTTGCCCTTCTCGAAGCCATCGACCTGCGGCTTGCGGCCATCCAGCACCAGCTTGGCACCCTGCTCCACGCCCGAGGCGATCAGGCCTTCCACGCGCTCGCGGGCGCTGCAGGAAATGACCGGGCCGACGTCGGTGCCGGCCACGGTGCCGGCACTGACCTTCAGGGTCTTGGCCTTTTCAACCAGATCCTGCACCCAGTTGCGCGCTTCACCGACCAGCACCAGGGTGGAGGCGGCCATGCAGCGCTGGCCGGCCGCACCGAAGGCGGCGCCGACCATCGCGTTGAGGGTCTGTTCCTTGTTGGCGTCCGGCAGCACCACGGCGTGGTTCTTGGCGCCCATCATGCACTGCACGCGCTTGCCGGCCAGCGAGGCACGGTTGTACACGTGGGTGCCGACGCGGGTGGAACCGACGAACGACACGGCCTTGATGTCCGGGTGGTCGCAGATCGCGTTGACCACTTCCTCGCCGCCGTGGACGACGTTCAGCACGCCCTTCGGAATGCCGGCTTCCAGGGCAAGCTCGACCAGGCGCATGGTGACCATCGGGTCCTGCTCGGACGGCTTGAGGATGAAGGTGTTGCCGGTGGCGATCGCCATCGGGAACATCCACAGCGGAATCATCGCCGGGAAGTTGAACGGGGTGATGCCAGCGCACACGCCCAGCGGCTGCATGATCGTGTAGGTATCCACGCCATTGGCCACGTTGTTGGCCAACTCACCCAGCTGCAGGTTGCCGATGGCGGCCGCATGCTCGACCACTTCCAGGCCGCGGAACACATCGCCTTCGGCGTCGGGCAGGGTCTTGCCCTGTTCGGCGGTGAGGATGTGGGCCAGCTCGCTCATGTTCTCGCGGATCAGCTGCTGGTACTTCAGGAAGATGCGCGCGCGGGTGCCGATCGGGGTCTTGCGCCAGGTCTTGAAGGCTTCCTTGGCGGCGGCGACGGCGGCGTCCACTTCTGCGGTGGTGGCGAACGGCACCTTGGCCAGCACGTCCTGGGTGGCCGGATTGATCACGTCCTGCCAGTGGGAGGTGGCCGATTCGATGAACTGGCCATCGATCAGCATGCGGATACGGGGCGCTTCAACAGTCATGACGACAATCCCACGGGCTCGAAAGATGCTTGGCATTATTCACATCAGCCACCTCGATTTCCGGCCTGAATCCGCTTAATCTGGCCAACACGCCAGACGATTCATGTTAATTCTGTGAATTATTCATCCAGCCAGCGGCAGCTTGGCCTTCGCTTGCTGCGGCTGCGCGAGCAGCGCGGCTACAGCCAGGTGGAACTGGCCCGCGCCTTGGGCCTGTCGGCCAGTTACCTGAACCAGATCGAGCGCAACAAGCGCCCACTCACCCCGGCCGTGCAGAAGAAGCTGGGCGAAGTATTGGGCGACGTTTCCTCACTATTCGACGAAGATGAGCCTGCCGCGCTGCAGGAAGCGCTGGGCGAAACCCTGCGCGACCTGGGCCTGGCGGAGGTCAGCGCGACCGAGCTGCGCGCCTTGGCCGGCAACCTGCCGCAGGTCAGCCGCGCCCTGCTGGATCTGCACCGCCGCCACCTGGCGCTGCGTGAGCATGCCGCCGCCCTGGAGTTCCAGCTGGGCGAGCCCGGCGCCGGCAGCATCCTGCCCGCAGGCGACCAGGTGCGTGAGTTCTTCAACCGCATGCACAACCACATTCCCGAACTGGACGAGCTGGCCGAGCGTCTGTTCGCCGAGTGGGGGCTGTCGCCCGGGCACGTGGCACCACGCCTGCGCCAGCTGCTGGCCGACCGCCACGGCGTGCTGGTGGAAGTGGCCGCGCTGCAGGCCGGGCGCGAGAAGCGCCAGTACGATGCCGAAGCACGGCGGCTGTGGTTGCCGGACTACCTGGAGCCAGGCCAGCAGGCATTCCAGATGGCCGCCGAGCTGGCCCTGCACGGCTACCTGCCGCAGATCGATGCGGTGGTGGCACGTGCCGGCTTCACCGATGAGGCACGCATCGCTCAGGCCCGCATCGGTCTGTCGAACTATTTCGCTGGCGCCTTGGTGATGCCGTACATGCGCTTCCTGCGTGCGGCCGAGGCCAGCAGCTACGACATCGAACTGCTGGCACACCAGTTCGGCGTCGGCTTCGAAGCGGTCTGCCATCGGCTGAGCACGCTGGCACGGCGCAGCGCGCCCGGGCTGCCGTTCTTCTTCATCCGCGTGGACCGCGCGGGCAATGTGTCCAAGCGCCATTCGGCCACCGACTTCCACTTCTCGCAGGTGGGTGGTTCGTGCCCGCTGTGGATCGTCTACGAGGCGTTCAACCAGCCCGGGCGCATCCTTACGCAGACCGCGCGCATGCCCGATGGGCGACGGCATTTCTGGCTGGCACGGCAAGTCAGCAGTGGTCCGGTCGGCCATGGCCAGCCGCGCAAGACCTTCGCGGTGGCGCTGGGCTGCGATCTGCAGCATGCCGAGCGGCTGGTGTATTCGCTGGGGCTGGATGTGCAGAGCCCGGGCAATTCGGTGTCGATCGGCCCGGGGTGCCGGGTGTGCCCGCGGGAGGACTGCATGCAGCGTGCGTTCGCGCAGTTGCCGGGGCGGTAGGGTTGGTTCGGCAGGGCTGCGCCCTGCACCTGCAGAGGCCGAAGCAACGGCAACGGCCACGGCAAAAGCCGGCATTCCGTGGGATGCGGGATGGGTCCGGTTGCGGGGGACGCCGTGAATACGTCCATGTAGGCTCGGTCGCGCCATCCATGGCGCTCACGCCCCCGCAACCGGACCCACCCCCGCCTTCGACAGTTTCCCGCTGCTGTTGGTGGGTGCTGACCGTTGGTCGGTACGCTGCTGTTGGTGGGTGTCGACCTTGGTCGACACCGTAGATCCACGCCATGCGTGGATGGAATCCGATCGAGATCGAATATTTCGAGCCTTCATCGAAGCGCATCCACGCATGGCGTGGATCTACTAAACCTTTCGTGCGTAGGCTGCATCCCAATGCAATGCCTGCCCATGGAGACACCCATGTCCCTGTTGCGCTCTTGCCTGGCCCTGCTGCTCGCTGCCGTCGCCGCGCCGGCGTGGGCGACCTTTTCCATCGCCGCCTGCAACGAGGCCGGCGACTGCGGGGTGGCGGTCGCCACGCACAACCTGGCGGTCGGGGGCGTGGGGGTGCCGTGGGCGCAGGCGAAGGTCGGCGCGGTCGCCAGCCAGTTCGAGACCAACCCGACCTATGGGTCCAAAGGCCTTGAACTACTGGCCAAAGGTCGTACACCTGCACAGGTGCTGAAGCAGCTGTTGGATGAAGACGGCAACTTCGATGGCACCACGCTCGCCGAGCGCCAGGTGGGGCTGATCAGTGCGCGCGGTGGCAATGCGCAATACACCGGCGCCACCGCGCAGCAGGCCAGCTGGGCCGGTGCGCACGGCGACGGCATGTTGAGCGTGCAGGGCAATGGCCTGGCCGGACCGGACGTGCTGACGGCAATGCAACGTACCTTTACGGCTTCGCACGGAGCGCTTGCCACACGCTTGCTGGCGGCGCTGGAAGCCGGCCAGGCCGCGGGCGGCCAGCGCAGTGGGCAGTGGTCGGCCGCGCTGCTGGTGCGCACGCCGGGGGGCGACTGGCAGGACACCGATCTGCGCGTGGACGCCGACCCGCGCGCGGTCGCGAGGCTGCGCGAGCTGTACGACATGCGCCTGTCCAACGAGGCGATCATCCGCGCGGAGGAGCGCTGGGAGAAGGGTGATGTGGCGGGTGCGCGCGCTGCGCTGGCGACCTCGTTGTCACTGGCCCACGGCTGGGACCGCACCTGGGCGCGGGCTGCGCGCCTGGCGATGCGGCAAGGGGATATCGCACTGGCCCGCGAATACCTGGCCGGCCTGCGTGCGCTCAATCCGGGCTGGGTGAAGCAGGAGCTGGCGCTGCCGTTGTATGCACCCTTGCAGGATGATGCGGTGGTTGCCCCCTGGCGATGAGCCACCGCAGGGGTCAGATCCAATTTCCATAGGAGAACGGATCTGACCCCGATTCGAGATGCATCCACGCACGGCGTGGATCTACCAAGAACCGGCTCAGTAGATCGGCGTCACCTTCATCTGCGGCAGCGGACGCGGTGCGCCGTCGGTCAGGTCAGGGCCCAGGTCCTCCCAGGTTCGGCCCTGCTCGACCATCTGCGCCCACAGCTGCTGCGAGCCGCGACGCTTGTCTTCCGAGCCCAGCTTGTACGACGGCGGTGTCGGTTCGCCGCGGGCGACCATCGAGTACGCCGCGCGATAGGCCAGTACCTGCTGCGCCGGGTCGTCGGTACGGGCCACTTCCAGCGTGTACCGTTGGTAGGCCGAGGCCAGGTTGCGCCAGCGGATCCAGTAGTGGTTCTCGAACGAGAACGAACAGAACCGCGCACCGGCCAGGCTGCCCTTGTCGGCGATGCGGGTCAGCACCTCCTGCGGCATGTCCAGGTTCATGCCACCTTCGTCGCCCTGCAGGCTCACATGCACGATGCGGTCGCGATAACCCGGCGCGCGCGCCTGCAGCAGGTCGCGCCAGTTCTGCATGGTCGCCACCACCGCGAACAGGAAACGCCCCAGCTCGGCTGCGGCCAGCGGCGTGGCAATGGACTGGTAATGCCGTTGCCAGCCGTGGCGGTTCTCGGTGGGCAGGAACACGGCATGCTCCAGTGCCTGCCGGCTACCGCTGCCCTGGCTCACGTCTTCGGCGTGCTGCGGGTAGACCAGGTTGATGGCGAAGGTCGGCCAGCGCGGCAATGCGGCGTCGAACAGATGGATCGGGAAGTTGCTGCTGATGCCACCATCGGAGAACCAGCAGATGCGGAAGGCGGTGATCACCGGACCGCAAGCCTGCCCGGCGCTGGTCAGTCCTTCCATGCTGTCGGCCACGTTGTGCTCGGGGTCGGCCGCCGGCGCGGTGGGTTCGCAGCGGCGCTCGCGGCGCGAGGGTTCGTGCAGTGGCACCGCGCTGATCAGCAACGGGAAGCTCAGGCTCATGCGTGTGGCCACCAGCACCGGCAGCTTCGGGCCCTGCGGCAGGTGGTAGTACTGCCGCCCCTCCACGTCCAGCGGCGGGCCAGCCTGATCCACCAGCCACTGCACCACGCTGGCCGGGAACAACTGCTCGAACTCTTCGCGCAGGAACCAGAACTGTGCGCCGCCCAGTGGCAGCGTACGCGGCTCGTTGTGCGAGACGCAGGTGGTGATCATCTGCAGGCTGATCGCGTGCGGGCTGTCCGGCTCGCCGGCATAGCGCGGTGCGTCGTGCAGGTCGGCGAAGGTCAGCGGTGCATCAAGTGGCTTGCCTGACAACTGCTGCAGGCACTCATGCAGCCACTCGGTCAACGCCGGTTTGCGTGCATCGCGGCCGAGGCCACTGCACAGGCCCAGCAGGTTGCGCCGTGCCACGCGGGCCACGCGCAGCGCGGCACCGGCCACACCGGCACCGTAGGCGCACAGCAGCGACGGCAGCAGCGTGGCGGCCACACCGCTCCAGCCGCCGCCCCACCCGCCCAGGCCCAGCAGCAGCGCCAGCGACACCAGCACTTCCAGCGGCGCGATCTCGAATACCGCCACCGCCAGGCACAGCAGCTTGTGTGGCAGGCCCGCATTGCCGGTCAGTACCACCAGCAGCCGATAGGCCGCACGCGCGCCCCGCGCCGGTTGGAACAGGTTGTAGATGAACCCGCGCCGCGACAGCTGCGCCGACACCGCCGACAGCCCCCCATAACCGGCATCACTGGGCAGGTGCTCGCCGGCCTGCTGGCGACGATCGCCGCATGCCGCCGCAGCCGCCACCGCCGCAGCAATGGCGCCGGCCGAGGTGCCGCCGATGCTCTTGAAGCGATACTCGCGCGCCAGCGCCAGTACCGCATTGGGGTACACGATGCCGCTGGTGATGCCGCCTTTCATGACCAGATCGCAGTACTTGTCCGCCACTGTCTTGCCCCCGAGCATGCCGTCCGCCGCGTGAGTACCAGTATGGCGCAGAGGCTTCTCAGGGCCTGAGACTCTCATCTACTGAAATACCGGTGATCAGTTCCAGGCCAGACGAGTCAGGAGCTGC
This sequence comes from Stenotrophomonas sp. YJH_SMC_46, assembly GCF_059370315.1. NCBI lineage: Bacteria > Pseudomonadati > Pseudomonadota > Gammaproteobacteria > Lysobacterales > Lysobacteraceae > Stenotrophomonas > Stenotrophomonas sp. YJH_SMC_46. The sequence continues at coordinate 302,197 of NZ_JCAFTO010000005.1, read as the reverse complement.
GGAAGGGAACATCTCCAAGCGCCCACACGAGGGTGCCCACGATTGCAAATGCAACGGAAAAGAAGTCGCGCAAATCCGGCTCTGCAACGATCTGATGCAGCTCCGCGACCAATTTGCGGGTCCGATCAAGAGCCTCTGCCTCAGCCAGCATACTTATCCCAGATCCGTCTCCTATACGCTCTTCAGTAGTTTTCCCGAAGTAAGCCGGATCAAGCCGTTGCTTCCAGCTACTCGTCAACTTTGAGTATTGAAGTGACACCCCCGCCAGGACCAGCAACGCGCCACTGCGCTGAAACCAAAAGTACTCATTCGGCGAGTACCAGTCCACCACACACGCCGCAATGGCAATGACTACCATAAGAATGGCGTATTTCCTGGAGAATCCTGGCCTCTGTGGCACCAATGCCCAGTTCGACAGAGATTTTTTCAGTGCAGCAAAGCATCTATAAGTGAATTGCATCTTCAAAGCATCCCCCCTTGAACTCAGGCTGTTCGGACAATTTAACCGATGCCAACACTCTAGTTCGCCTCGCATAAGCCCCTTGCCGCAGACTTGAGGGAACCGGTGTGAACATCGATCAGGTGATTCGCATCTTTGAGCAAATGACCGATTGGCTCGATATCACTCCGGCATGTGCCCTTCCTACAACAGTTGCGGAGTGATCTACCGTGGGCCAGTCGTCAGATCCGCTTCGCCAGCAATTGATTTCGTCGACAATATTGAACGACTCCGTTGCAGCCTCCCACTTGACCCTGACCACCATCGGCGTAGCATCTGCAGCAAGCCAAGGGACAGACCCGCGGCTGCCACAACGACATGAGGGATTCTCATGGAATTCGACTATCTCGTCTTCATCGGGCGATTCGAGCCCTTCCACAACGGTCACGCCGCCGTTGCCCGCCTGGCCCTGAGCCGGGCCCGCAAGCTGATCTTCCTGATCGGTTCTGCCGATACTCCCCGCAGCCTCCGCAATCCCTGGACCGTGGCCGAACGCGCCGTGATGATCCAGGCTGCTCTCGATGGCCACACCGACCGCCTGCTGATCCGCCCGCTCCGCGACCACCTCTACAACGAAGCGCAGTGGATCGCCAACGTGCAGCGCCAGGTGGCCGAGGCCCTGCGCAACGACGGTGCCGCCGCTGATGCGAAGGTGGGCCTGATCGGCATGGACAAGGATGCCTCCAGCTATTACCTGCGCGAATTCCCGCAGTGGCCGCTGGTGGACGTGCAGCACACCGCCACCCTGTCGGCCACCGAGCTGCGGCGCTACCTGTTCGAAGCCGGCGACGTCGACTTCCACGGCGCGCTGCTGATGTTGCGTGGCAACGTGCCGGCGCCGGTGTACGACATGCTCGAAGCGTTCCGCAAAAGCGCGCCTGCCTATGGCCAGCTGGTGGCCGAGTACCGCTTCATCGAACAGTATAAGGCCGCCTGGAAGGATGCGCCCTACGCGCCCACATTCGTCACCACCGATGCGGTGGTGGTGCATTCGGGCCACGTGCTGCTGGTGCGTCGCCGTTCGGAACCCGGCAAGGGACTGTGGGCGCTGCCCGGCGGTTTCGTCGGCCAGGAACAGAGCCTGCTCGACAGCTGCCTGCGCGAACTGCGCGAAGAGACCCGGCTGAAGATTCCATTGCCGGTGCTGAAGGGCTCGCTGAAGGGCCAGCAGGTGTTCGATCACCCGGACCGCAGCCAGCGTGGCCGCACCATCACCCACGGTTTCCACTTCGAATTCCCGGCCGGTGACCTGCCGCCGGTGCGCGGTGGCGACGATGCCGACAAGGCCCGCTGGATACCGGTAAGCGAAGCCCTGGACATGGGCCCGCAGCTGTTCGAAGACCACCTGCACATCCTGGAGTATTTCCTCGGCCGCGGCTGACCGGCCCGGCCTCCCCACTGGCGGATAGACCGCTGGTGTCACTCGACGCGAAGGAGCTTCCGTCATGCACTACCTCGATAATCTTCTCCTCAACACCGACAGCTACAAGGCCAGCCACTGGCTGCAGTACCCGCCGGGTACCGATGCCACGTTCTTCTACGTCGAGTCACGTGGCGGCCTGCACGATCGCACGGTGTTCTTCGGCCTGCAGGCGATCCTCAAGGACGCTCTGGCACGGCCGGTCTCCCACGCCGATATCGACGACGCCGCTGCGGTGTTCGCCGCGCATGGCGAACCGTTCAACGAGGCTGGCTGGCGCGATATCGTCGACCGTCTCGGCGGCCATCTGCCGGTACGCATCCGCGCCGTGCCCGAAGGCAGCGTGGTGCCCACCCACCAGGCACTGATGACCATCGAATCGACCGATCCGGCCGCGTTCTGGGTGCCGTCGTACCTGGAAACGCTGCTGCTGCGCGTGTGGTACCCGGTCACCGTGGCCACCATCAGCTGGCACGCACGGCAGACCATTGCCGCGTTCCTGCAGCAGACCAGCGACGACCCGCAGGGGCAGCTGCCGTTCAAGCTGCATGACTTCGGCGCGCGCGGTGTATCGAGCCTGGAATCGGCCGCGCTGGGCGGTGCCGCGCACCTGGTCAACTTCCTCGGCACCGATACGGTCTCGGCGCTGTGCCTGGCGCGCGCGCACTATCACGCGCCGATGGCCGGCTATTCGATTCCCGCCGCCGAGCACAGCACCATCACCAGCTGGGGCCGCGAGCGCGAGGTGGACGCCTACCGCAACATGCTGCGCCAGTTCGGCAAGCCCGGTGCGATCGTAGCGGTGGTGTCGGACAGCTATGACATCTACCGCGCCATCAGCGAGCACTGGGGTACCACCCTGCGCGATGAAGTGATCGCCTCCGGTGCCACCCTGGTCATCCGCCCCGACTCGGGCGACCCGGTGGAGGTGGTTGCCGAAAGCCTGCGCCGGCTGGATGACTCCTTCGGCCACAACCTCAACAGCAAGGGCTACCGCGTGCTCAACCACGTGCGGGTGATCCAGGGCGATGGCATCAACCCGGATACCATCCGCACCATCCTGCAACGCATCACCGACGACGGCTACGCCGCCGACAACGTAGCCTTCGGCATGGGCGGTGCGCTGCTGCAGCGGCTGGACCGCGATACGCAGAAGTTCGCACTGAAGTGCTCGGCGGCGAGGGTCGAGGGTGAGTGGATCGACGTCTACAAGGATCCGGTCACCGATGCTGGCAAGACCAGCAAGCGCGGCCGCATGCGCCTGCTGCGCCGCCTGGACGATGGCAACCTGCATACGGTGCCACTGCCGGCCAGCGGCGACGACACCCTGCCGGACGGCTTCGAGGACGCAATGGTGACCGTGTGGGAGAACGGCCGCCTGCTGCACGACCAGCGGCTGGATGACATCCGCACGCGGGCTGCCGCAGGGCATTGAAGGCGTTTCCGGGGGCGGATCCCGTTGCAGCGCAGCGGGCTCTGCCCCCTGCGCTCTTGACCCGCGCCACCAACAGGTCCACTTTGCACACGCCGAAGGTATCCCTCCCATCGCTCCGGCGCCGGGAGGGATTTAAACGGGAATCCGGTGAAGGCGCCTCGCGCGCCCATTCCGGAGCTGCCCCGCAGCGGTGAATGGAAACGAATCCTGCCAACAGCACTGGGCTCGCGCCTGGGAAGCGGCAGGTAGTAGGTGGGCTGCGGCCCGTGTCCATCAGCCCGAATACCGGCCCCGGCCGGGGGACACGACCGTCCCCTGACTCGACCTGGACTCTCCGCGGGGAGGGTGCCGGGGCCGTCGCTGACCTGCGCGTGCGGGCAGTGCGGCCGCGTGCGTCCTTTTCACGGTATCCGTCCAGCCCTGTCCACCCACGCACAGATGCATGGGCCACCGCCGTTGCCGGCGGTCCATGCGGTACCTGACGATGACCGAGTTCCAACGCCCCACCCTGACCCTGCCTGCCAACGGCAAGCGCCTGCTGCTGCATTCATGCTGCGCGCCCTGCTCCGGCGAGGTAATGGAGGCGATCACCGCCTCCGGGATCGACTACGCGATCTTCTTCTACAACCCCAACATCCATCCGGTGAAGGAATACGAACTGCGCAAGCAGGAAAACATCCGCTTCGCCGAGCAGCATGGCATTCCCTTCATCGACTGCGACTACGACACCGACAACTGGTTCAGCCGTGCGCGTGGCATGGAGAACGAGCCCGAACGCGGCATCCGCTGCACGATGTGCTTCGACATGCGTTTCGAACGCACTGCGCTGTACGCGCACGAGCACGGCTACGACACCATCAGTTCGTCGCTGGGCATCTCGCGCTGGAAGAACATGGCGCAGATCAACGATTGCGGCATCCGCGCCGCCTCGCGCTACGAAGGCCTGCAGTACTGGGACTACAACTGGCGCAAGGGCGGCGGTGCCAGCCGCATGATCGAGATCAGCAAGCGCGAGCAGTTCTACCAGCAGGAGTACTGCGGCTGCGTGTATTCGCTGCGCGATGCCAACCGCCACCGTCGCGAGAACGGCCGCGAGCGGATCAAAATCGGCCTGCTGTACTACGGGCAGGACGCTGGGACGCCGCAGGGCGATTGACGTGTGAGCGAGGGGCGGCCACGCTGGTCGCCCCTTCTCTTGTAGTGGATCTGCCATGACCGCCCTGCCCGCCGACGTCGCCCTGCTGGTGATCGACCTGCAGCCGGACTTCATGCCGGGCGGCGCGCTGGCCTGCGACCAGGGTGATGCGCTGGTGGCACCGATTGCCGAACTGCTGGCGCAGCGCCGCTACCGCACGGTGGTGGCCACCCAGGACTGGCACCCGGCCGATCACGCCTCGTTCGCCAGCCAGCACCCCGGCAAGCGTCCGTTCGAGACCATCCTGCTGCACGCGCAGCCACAGACCCTGTGGCCCGACCATTGCGTGCAGGGCAGCGATGGCGCCGCTCTGCACCCGGGCGTGGACTGGGCCATGGCCGACCTGATCCTGCGCAAGGGCACGCGCCAACAGGTGGATTCGTACAGCGCCTTCCGCGAGAACCACGGTCCCGATGGCGAGCGCCCGGCCACCGGCCTGGCCGGCTGGCTGCACGAGCGCCGCATCCGCGAAGTGCACGTGTGCGGCCTGGCCCGCGATTACTGCGTGCTGTGGAGCGCGCAGGACGCAGTGAAGTCCGGCTTCCGGGTGAAGTTCCTGTGGGAGCTGACCAAGCCGGTGACCGAAGCCAACGACGTGATGGTGCGCGAGGCGCTGGGCAAGGCGGGGATTGCGCTCGCCTGACGCGTGACCGCCGGGCATGGCCCGGCGCTACTGGGCACGTCGCTTATGCCGCTTGCGCGCCTGCCCACAACAACACAATCGATTCATCCAGCCCCCCAACTACGCCCCCCTACAGATCGCGGGACGGCCGAACCGGGGGCTTTTCATTGGATGAAATCAGGATTCGGTAGTGCCGGGCGCTGGCCGGCAACCTCGGGATCTCTGCAGTTGCCGGCCAGCGGCCGGCACTACCGGATAGCACCCGTGGTAGCGCCGGGCCATGCCCGGCGGACGCGGGATGGGCGATTACCGGAACACCACCGTGCGATGCCCGTTGAGCAGGATGCGGTGTTCCACATGGCGGCGCACCGCACGCGCCAGCACCAGCGATTCGGTATCACTGCCCAGCCGCACCAGTTCGCGCGGCGCCATCGCATGGTCAACGCGGGCCACGTCCTGTTCGATGATCGGGCCTTCGTCCAGGTCCTCGGTGACGTAGTGCGCGGTGGCACCGATGATCTTGACCCCGCGCGCGTGCGCCTGGTGGTACGGCTGCGCGCCCTTGAAGCTGGGCAGGAAGCTGTGGTGGATGTTGATCGCACGGCCGGCCAGCGCGCGGCACAGCGTGGGTGACAGGATCTGCATGTAGCGCGCCAGCACCACCAGGTCGATGCGCTCACGCTCGACCAGGTCGATGATCTGCTGCTCCTGCACCGCGCGCGTATCGGCGGTCACCGGCAGGTGGTGGAACGGCACCTGGTAGGAGGCGGCCAATGGCGCGAAGTCGGCGTGGTTGGACGCCACCGCCGCAATGTCGACCTTCAGCTGGCCGCTGTGGGCGCGGAACAGCAGGTCGTTGAGGCAATGCCCCTGTTTGCTGACCAGCACCAGCAGGCGTGCGCGGCGGCGGCCATCGTGCAGCTGCCAGTCCATGCCGAAGTCCTGGGCGAGCGTGGCCATCGCGGCGTGCACGGTCTCCAGCGGCAGGCCGGCATCGCGATCGAAATGCACGCGCAGGAAGAAGCGGCCGCTTTCCTCGTCGCCGAACTGCTGGGCGTCGAGGATGTTGCAGCCGTGGTCGAACAGCAGGCCGGACACGCGATAGACGATGCCGGTACGGTCGGGGCAGGACAGGGTGAGGATGGAATCGGGGCGCATCGCCACAGTGTAGGGCAGCGCCCTGCCCAGCGGCCGGATGATCACGGGTGCAACCGACCTGCTTGGTTCAGTACCAAGCGATACTTGGATCTTCCCGTGGCTAGCTGGTCGGTCATGAACCTGTTGCAACTGATCCGCAGCTTCACCCGCACCGCAGAGACCGGCAGCATTGCCGCCGCGGCCCGCATCCTTGGCATCAGCGCCACCGCGGTCGGCCAGAACATCAACCGGCTGGAGGCCCATCTGGGCGTACGGTTGCTGAACCGGAGTACGCGGCAGCTGGCCCTCAGCGAGGCCGGCGCGCTGTACCTGGCGCAGGTGCGTCACATCGAGGCCGACCTGGCGCGCGCGCAGGCGATGGTCACCTCCGGCGACATCGAACCGGCCGGGCCGCTGCGCATCGCCAGCAGCAGTGCGTTCGGCCGCCATGTGCTGGCGCCGTTGCTGCCTTCGCTGCAGCAGCGCTACCCGCAACTGCAGCTGGAGCTGCGCCTGACCGACCGCGCCGTGCAGCATGGCCCGGAAGCGGTGGATGCCAGCATCCGCATCGGGGCCCAGCTGGAGGACGGGGTGGTGGCGCGGCAGCTGGCGCGTGTTCCGTTCGTGTTCTGCGCCTCGCCGGCCTACCTGAAGGCACGCGGCACCCCGCAACAGCCATCCGAGCTGGGCGGTCATCGCGGGCTGCTGCACCGCTTCCCCACCGATGGCCGGCCATTGCGCTGGGGCCTGCTGAAGGACGGCCAGCGCGTGGACGCCGCGCTGCCACCGAGCATGGTCTGCGATGACATCGATGCGCTGGCGACGCTGGCGGCGGCCGGTGCCGGCATCACCCGGCTGGCCGCCTTCGTGGCCGAGCCGTACCTGCGCGATGGCCGCCTGCAGGCGGTGTTCGGCGCCGACACCGCGTGGCGCCCGGAACCGATGGAGGTCTACTTCTGCGTCAGCGACCGCCGCGATTTCACCGCCAAGATCCGCGCGCTGTTCGATCACCTTCAGGCCGGCATCGCGCCGGCTTGGCGGGTGTGAGCCTCAGCGCGTCTTGAACACGCCACGCGCCTCGCGCGGCTCGCAGCGCAGGTACTGCGGCGCCGGCTCCACGCTGTCGCGCAATGCGGCAGCAGCGTGCCACGGCCAGCGCGGGTCGTAGAGGATGCCGCGTGCCAGCGCTACCGCATCGGCGTGGCGATGGCGCAGGATCGATTCGGCCTGCTCCGGTTCGGTGATCATGCCCACCGCGATCACCGGCATGCGCACCTTGGCCTTGATCGCTGCTGCGAACGGCACCTGGTAGCCCGGGCCGACGGTGATCTTCTGGCGCTCGTCCAGGCCACCGCTGGAAACGTGCAGGAAGTTGCAGCCGCGCGCGTCCAGCACCTGGGCCAGCGCTTCGCTCTGCACCAGATCCCAGCCGCCATCGACCCAGTCGCTGGCGGAGATGCGCACGCCCACGGCGACCTTGTCCGATACCGCCGCACGCACGGCGTCGAATACTTCCACGAGCAGGCGCAGGCGGTTCGGCAATGAGCCACCGTAGCCATCGGTGCGGCGGTTGCTCAGCGGCGACAGGAACTGGTGCAGCAGGTAGCCGTGCGCGGCATGCAGCTCGATCAGCTCGAAGCCCAGGCGCTCGGCGCGCACCGCACTGGCGGCGAAGGCAGCAACGAGCTCGGCGATGCCGGCCTCGTCCAGTTCCTGCGGCGCCGGATCGGCAGCATGGAACGGCAGCGGCGACGGCGCCACGGTGATCCAGCCACGCGTGTCGTCGGCTGGCAGTTGACCACCGCCGTCCCAAGGGCGGTTCACTGACGCCTTGCGACCGGCATGGCCGAGCTGGATGCCCAGCGGCATCGGCGACCAGCGGCGGACGCTGGCCAGCACCTGCGCCAGCGCTGCCTCGGTGCCGTCATCCCACAGGCCCAGGTCGGCCCAGCTGATGCGGCCACGCGGCTCGACCGCCGTGGCTTCCAGGATCAGCAGGCCGGCGCCGGACTGCGCCAGGTTGCCCAGGTGCATGGCGTGCCAGTCGCTGGCGCGGCCATCTTCGGCGGAGTACTGGCACATCGGCGCGATGACGATGCGGTTGGACAGGGTCAGGGGGCCGAACGAGATCGGCGAAAACAGCTGGCTCAAGACAGTGATGGGACGACGTAGGGGGGGCATATTGCACCGCTGCGCGGCTCCCGGATCAACCATCTGGATGGATCGCTGTTTCGCGGGGACGGTTGTCGGTAGAGTCGACTGAAGTCGACTCTACCCAGCCGGTGATTCGATAGCCGACGCCAGCGCCTCGGCGCAGTCCCGCTCATCCTTGAACTGCAGCAGGTCGTCGGCACGGGTGCGGCCGCGGTTCAGTGCCGCCACCGGCAGTCCTGCTTTGGCCGCCGCCTGCACGAAGCGGAAGCCGGAATAGACCATCAGCGACGAGCCCACCACCAGCACGGCGTCGGCCTGCTGCAGGTGCTCGTGCACCGCCTCCACCCGCTCGCGCGGCACGTTCTCGCCGAAAAACACCACGTCCGGCTTCAACACCCCGCCGCAGTGCGGGCACCCGGGTACCACGAAGCTGGAGAAATCGGTCTCCAGGTCGGCGTCGCCGTCCGGGGCGATGCCGGCCTCCAGCGTGTCCCAGCCGGGGTTGGCGTCCAGCAGGCGCTGCTGGAACTCCCCGCGATCGCTGCGCCGCTCGCAGCACATGCAGCGCACCAGGTCCAGGCGGCCATGCAGGTCGATCACGTTACGGCTGCCGGCGCGCTGGTGCAGGCCGTCCACGTTCTGGGTCAGCAGCACCTGCAGCTTGCCACGGCTCTCCAGTGCGGCCAGGGCCTGGTGGGTACCGTTGGGCCGGGCCAGGCCGAAGCGCGGCCAGCCCAGCAGGCTGCGCGCCCAGTAGCGCTGGCGGGTAGCGGCCTCGCCCATGAAGGCCTGGTAGGTCACCGGCGGGGTGCGCTTCCACTGGCCGTCGGCATCCCGGTAATCGGGGATGCCCGATGCGGTGCTGCAACCGGCGCCGGTCAGCACGAACAGGCGCTGGGCGCGGTCGATGAAGTCGGTCAGCGGCGAGGTCATGGCTGCCAGATGGGGGCGCCGCAGCGCCCGTGCAAGCGCCGGCTCAGGCGGCCGGCAGCGGCGGCACCGCGATCGGGTGGCCTTCCTCGTCCAGCGCGATCATCACGAAGTGGCCGCGGGTACACAGCTTGCGCTCGCCGCTGTGCAGGTCCTCGGCGACCAGTTCCACCTCCACCTTCATCGAGCTGCGGCCGACTTCGACAATGCGGCCGATGGTTTCCACCATCTGGCCGATGCGGATCGGCAGTTTGAAGTCGACCTGGTCGCTGCGCGCGGTCACCACGGTGCGGCGCGAGTAGCGGGCAGCAGCCAGGAAGGCGGCCTTGTCCATCCACGCCAATGCCTGGCCGCCGAACAGGGTGCCCAGGTGGTTGGTGTGGTTGGGAAAGACGATTTCGGCCATGCGCACTTCGATGGGCGGCACGGTCTCGGGGATCGGGGTCATGGGGGTGCTTCGGTGTGGGGTGCTGCGGATTCTAAGCGACCGGCGTGATGGCCATCGGAATGCACGTGCAACGGTCACCCGGCAGCGGTGCCTGCGCAGGCCGCGCCTGCAGCAGGCGTTACACTGCGCCACGCCCGCTGCCAGGACTGCCCATGCCCGCCACTTCCGACCTGCTGGCCTTTACGCTGGTTTCGCTGGCCATGGTGCTCACGCCCGGGCCGAACATGATCTACGTCATCTCGCGCTCGATCTGCCAAGGGCCGATGGCGGGCCTGATCTCGCTGGGCGGGGTGGCGCTGGGCTTCGTGTTCTACATGCTGTGCGCGGCATTGGGCATCACCGCCCTGCTGATGACCGTGCCGTTCGCCTATGACGCGCTGCGCATCGGCGGCGCGCTGTACCTGCTGTACCTGGCCTGGCAGGCGCTCAAGCCGGGTGGCCGTTCGCCGTTCGCGGTGCGCGACCTGCCGCAGGACAGCCCGCGCAAGCTGTTCACGATGGGCTTCCTGACCAACCTGCTGAACCCGAAAATCGCGGTGATGTACCTGTCGCTGCTGCCGCAGTTCCTGCATCCGGACAGCGAAGGCAGCGTGCTGATGCAGTCGATCGTGCTGGGCTCCACCCAGATCCTGGTCAGCGTCAGCGTGAACGGCCTGATCGCGCTGACCGCCGGCAGCATCGCCGGCTTTCTGGCCGTGCGCCCCACCTGGCAGAGGGTGCAGCGCTGGCTGATGGGCACGGTGCTGGCCGGGTTGGCGGTGCGCATGGCGATGGAAGGGCGGCGCTGATTGTAGAGTCGAGCCATGCTCGACTTTCTTGCGAACAGCAGTCGAGCATGGCTCGACTCTACAAAAACAGGCGCGCAACAAAAAACCCCGGCATTGGCCGGGGTTTTTCGTTGCGACAGGCCGGGCCGGTTCGATCAGAAGTTCATGTCGAAGGCGACTTCGCCCTGCACGCCGACCTGGTAGGCCGAGACGCGGCGTTCGAAGAAGTTGGTCAGTTCCTGCACGTCCTGCAGTTCCATGAACGGCAGCGGGTTGCGCACGTTGTACTTCTTTTCCATGCCCAGTTTGGCGAAGTGCTGGTCGGCACAGTGCTGCAGGTACTGGCGCATGTCACGGGTGGAGATGCCGGCCACGCCGCCGGACAGCACGTCCTCGGCGAACTGCACTTCGCATTCAATGGCTTCGGCCAGCATGTCGTAGACCTGCTGCTTCATCTCTTCGTCGAACAGGTCCGGCTCTTCCTCGCGCACCACGCGCACCGACTCGAACGCGAACTCCATGTGCGCGCTTTCGTCGCGGAACACCCAGTTGGTGCCCGAGGCCAGACCCGGCAGCAGGCCGCGCGACCGGAAGTAGTACACGTAGGCGAACGCAGCGAAGAAGAACAGGCCTTCGATGCAGGCGGCAAAGCAGATCTGGTTGAGCAGGAACTGGCGGCGCTGCTCGCGGGTCTCGATGCGGGTCAGGTCCTGGATCGAGTCGATCCACTTGAAGCAGAAATCGGCTTTCTTCTTGATCGAGTCGATGTTCTCCACCGCCGAGAACGCCTTGGCGCGCTCTTCCGGATCCGGCAGGTAGTTGTCCAGCAGGGTCAGGTAGAACTGCACGTGCAGCGCTTCTTCATACAACTGGCGCGACAGGTACATGCGCGCTTCCGGCGCATTGAGGTGCTGGTACAGGTTCAGCACCAGGTTGTTGGACACGATCGAGTCGCCGGTGGCGAAGAACGCGACCAGGCGGTGGATCAGGTGGCGCTCACCCGGCGACATCTTGCTGTGCAGGTCGGTGATGTCGATCTGGAAATTGATCTCTTCCACCGTCCAGGTGTTCTTGATCGCGTTCCGGTACATGTCATAGAACTGCGGGTAGCGCATCGGGCGCAGGGTCAGTTCAAAACCGGGATCGAGCAGCATCTGCTTGGGCTTGTCGGCCATGGGTGTTTCCTTGTCTTCTCGGGTCAAAACGCCGGGCGTGGCCCGGCGCTACCTGGGTGTTTCCGTGCTGCGGCCGAGCGTGGCTCGGCTCTACAGGTGCGAGGTGCTCGAGTGCCGACCAACGGTCGGCACCCACCGCGCGGTGTGTTACTGGCAGGCCTCGCAGGCTTCCGGGTTTTCCAGCGAGCAGGCGATGGCTTCGTCCGGGCTGAACACCTTGGCCGGGGCCGCGCTGCTCACCGTGGTCTTGGCGATCTTGGTGGCCGGGCGCGAACGCAGGTAGTAGGTGGTCTTGATGCCCTGCTTCCAGGCGTACATGTACATGGAGGACATCGCGCCGATGTTCGGGCTTTCCATGAACAGGTTGAGCGAGGCCGACTGGTCGATGAAGGCGCCACGTTCGGCGGCCATGTCGATCAGCGAACGCATCGGCAGTTCCCACGCGGTGCGATAGACCTCGCGCAGCGTTTCCGGGATCTGTGGCAGACCCGCGATGGAGCCTTCGGCCAGCTTGATGGCATCGCGCATTTCCGGCGTCCACAGGCCCAGCTTCTTCAGCTCGTTCACCAGGTAGCGGTTGACCTGCAGGAAGTCACCGGACAGGGTCTCGCGCTTGAACAGGTTGGACACCTGCGGCTCTACGCACTCGTAGCAGCCGGCGATCGAGGCGATGGTCGCGGTCGGCGCGATCGCGATCATCAGCGAATTGCGCAGGCCGTGTTCCTTGATGCGCTCACGCAGGGCATCCCAGCGCGCAGTGTCTTCCGGCACCACGTTCCAGGCATCGAACTGCAGTTCGCCACTGGCGGCACGGGTGTCGTTGAACGACGGGTGCTTGCCGCGTTCCTGGGCCAGCTCGCAGGAGGTTTCCAGCGCGTGGAAGTAGATCGCTTCGGCAATCTTCTTCGACAGGGCGCGGGCCTCGGCGCTGTCGAACGGCAGGCGCTTGCGGAAGAACACATCCTGCAGGCCCATGCAGCCCAGGCCGACCGGACGCCAGCGCAGGTTGGCGCGGCGGGCGGTTTCGATCGGGTAGAAGTTCAGGTCAATGACGCGGTCGAGCTGGCGCACGGCCAGGCGCACGGTCTCGGCCAGCTTCTCGAAGTCGAACTCGTTGTGCTCGTCGAAGTGGTTGCCCAGGTTGATCGAACCCAGGTTGCACACTGCGGTTTCATCGTTGGAGGTGACTTCCAGGATTTCCGTGCACAGGTTGGACAGGTGGATCACGTTGCCCGGACGCAGGGTCTGGTTGCTTGCGCGGTTGCACTTGTCCTTGAAGGTCATCCAGCCGTTGCCGGTCTCGGCCAGCGTACGCATCATGCGGGCGTACAGCTTGCGCGCTGGGATGGTGCGGTTGGCCTTGCCTTGGGCTTCGGCCTGCAGGTAGGCGGCCTCGAAGGCTTCGCCGAACAGGTCGGTGAACTCCGGCACCACGCGCGGATCGAACAGCGACCATTCCTGGTCGGCCTCGACGCGCTTCATGAACAGGTCCGGTACCCAGTTGGCCAGGTTCAGGTTGTGCGCACGGCGGGCTTCGTCACCGGTGTTGTCACGCAGTTCGAGGAAGTCCTCGATATCGGCGTGCCAGGTTTCCAGGTACACGCAGGCTGCGCCCTTGCGCTTGCCGCCCTGGTTCACCGCGGCCACGGACGAATCCATGGTCTTCAGCCACGGCACGATGCCGTTGGAGTGGCCGTTGGTCGACTTGATGAGCGAACCACGCGAACGCACGCGGGTGTAGCTGACGCCGATGCCGCCGGAGAACTTCGACAGCTGGGCGATGTCGCCGTACTTGGCGTAGATCGACTCCAGCGAGTCCTGCGGCGAATCCAGCAGGAAGCACGAGGACAGCTGTTCGTGGGTGGTGCCGGAATTGAACAGGGTCGGGCTGGACGGCAGGTAGTCCAGGTTGCCCATGCGCTTGTACAGCGCCAGGGTCTCGGACACGTCCTCGCTCAGCGCACTGGCGATGCGCAGGAAGAACTGCTGCGGGGTCTCGATCACCTTGCGGGTGTGCGGGTGGCGCAGCAGGTAACGGTCATACAGGGTACGCAGGCCGAAGTAATCGAAGTTCAGGTCCAGCGAGATGTCGATGGCGTCGTTGAGCTTGCGTGCATTGGTCTGCACGAAGTTCAGCAGGCGGTCGTTGATCAGGCCGACTTCATGGCCACGGCTGACCGACTGCGAGAAGGCGTAGATTTCCTGGCCCGAGACTTCCTTGGCAATGTAGTTGGCCAGCAGGCGCGCAGCGAGGCGGCCGTACTCGGGCTCTTCACCGATCAGCAGGGCGGCGGTGCGGATGGACAGCTCGTCCAGCTCGCGGGTGGTGGCGCCGTTGTACAGGCCGGAAATGGTGCGGGTGGCCACGCGCATCGGATCGACGGCGTGCAGGCCTTCGGAGGAACGCTGCACCGCGCGCACGATCTTGTTCAGGTCCACCAGCTCGGTGGTCCCGTTGCGCTTGGTCACACTCATCGCGTTGGCCGTCGGCGGCGACGTCAACAGGAATTCGCTTTCCTTCTCGATGGTGGCGCTGGATTCGGTGCTCACGGCGTATGTCCTCTTGGCGTGATTTGGGGGTGCTCGATGCATCGGGGTGACGCAGCCCGGGACATGACGGCCCAGGATGGCAGGACGGCGTCGCAGAGGATGAGACCCTGCGCCTGCCACTGCCGTTGACGATCGCGGATGGGTGCTGCTGCCACCCCCAGACCTGGGGTTGCTGCGACCGACGGCCACAAGATAGTGGGGGTAATGGGGTCCGTCAACGCCAAATGTAGTGAAATTCGGCAATCCCTTGCGCCGCAAGGATCGTGCCATCGGCGCCCTGATCAGACGCTTCAGACCCGCCGGAACGGGCTGCGCAGTCAAGCCCGAAAGGCGTCACTGCGGTGGCACAACGCACCGCAGAAACGGAACAATGACAGCTTCACATGACAGTGATGAAGCTGGCTAGGGACAACCCTGTGGATAGGTGGTGGGCAGCCGGTGGGAATGCGGTGGACGTCGGGGATCACCCGCCGGGCAGCGACTCGAGGCCGCATGTGTCGGCCGGGCCGGAGGAGCGGCCGCAGGTAACGCCGTTTCGCCCTCCCCCCCGAATCATTGCCGGCCAGCGGCCGGCACTACCGGAATTCCGGGCTGGTCGTGCCGGCCGCCGGCCGACAACGCACGCCCTCAGGCCCCCTCACGCCCGGTGCGGGGTACCCAGGTACTCGGCGCTCTGCATTTCGATCAGGCGCGAGGCGGTGCGTTCGAACGCGCCCTGCAGGCGCTGGCCGGTGTACAGCTCGATCGGCGAGGTGCTGGCGGTGCAGACCAGGTTGACGTGGCGGTCGTACAGCTCGTCGATCAGGTTGACGAAGCGGCGCGCGGCATCCTCATTCAGGCGGTCGAAGGCGGGAATGCCGCCCAGCAGCACCGTGTTGAACTCGTGCGCGATCTCGATGTAGTCCGAGGGCCCGCGCGGGCCTTCGCACAGCGCGGCGAAATCGAACCAGGCGATGCTCTTGCCACGGCCGCGCACCGGAATCTTGCGGCCCTCGATCTCGATGTTGCCGGGCTTGGCCGGCTGGCCGCCGCTCAGCTCGTTCCAGCGCGTGGCCAACCATTGATCGCTGTCGGCCGCCAGCGGTGCGCGGTATACCGGCGAGCGGGTCAGCGCGCGCATGCGGTAATCCTCGGTACCTTCGGCGTACAGCTCGACGCAGAAGCGCTGCAGCAGGGCAATGGCCGGCAGGAAGCTCTCGCGCTGCAGGCCGTTGAGGTACAGGTTCTCCACTGCGGTGTTGGAGGTGGTGACCAGGGTCACGCCCTCGGCGAACAGGCGCTCCAGCAGCCGCGCCAGCAGCATCGCATCGCCGATGTCGGTGACAAAGAACTCGTCCAGCACCAGCACGCGCAGGTTGCTGCGCCATTCCTGGGCGATCTTCGCCAGCGGGTCGCTCTGGCCCTGGTGCTCGCGCAGGCGCTCGTGGACGCTGCGCATGAAGCGGTGGAAGTGGGTGCGGTACTTCTGCTTGATCGGCAGCCCGTCGTAGAACAGGTCGACCAGGAAGGTCTTGCCGCGGCCGACACCGCCCCAGAAGTACAGGCCCTTGACCGGCTCGGGCTTCTTCCAGAACGAGGACAGGCGGTCCAGCCAGCCATCCTCGGCACTGTCCAGCAGGCCCAGGTGGATGCGGTCCAGCTCGGCCAGCGCCGCATGCTGGGCCGGGTCGTTCTGCCAGTCGCCACGGGCAACCCCTTCCGCATACCGCTGCGACGGGGTCAGCTCGGTTGCACTCATGCCGCCGCGCCCAACCAATGCTTCACGCCGTGGGTCAGCGCGCCACGCAGGTCGATCAGCTTGCGGTGGAAGAAGTGGCTGGTCTCGGGCATGCGCACCAGCTCATGCGGGAAGTCCAGCGTGTCCAGCCACTGGTAGACGGCCTGCGGGTCGACGATCTCGTCCTGCTCGCCCTGGATCACCAGCCAGCGGGCCGGCGGTGCGATACCGTCGAAATCCCAGCGACCGGCCGGTGGCGCGATCGAGATCAGCGCCTCCGGCTGCAGCGCGGCAGCCGCCTTCAGCGACACGAACGAACCGAAGCTGAAACCGGCCAGCCACAGCCGGTCGTGCGGGCGCTGGCTGCGCACCCAGGCGGCGACCGCCTTCAGGTCATCCTGCTCGCCCACGCCGCCGTCGAAGGTACCAGCCGAAGCGCCGACGCTGCGGAAATTGAAGCGCACCGTGGCGATGCCCAGCTCGCGCAGGGTGGTGGCGGTCATGGTGACCACCTTGTTGTGCAGGGTGCCACCCTCGGTGGACAGCGGATGGCAGACGATGGCCACGATCGGCTGCACCGGTACATCGGCCTTGGGCAGGTCGACGACCACTTCCAGCGGGCCGGCCGGGCCGTCCAGTTCGAGGCAGGCGGTTTCGCCGGGGGCGACGGGGAACGAAGGCTTGTGCATGGCACCATGATACCGTCCCCCGCCCCTGACCTGTGCCCGCCCCATGCTCTACCTGTCCTTGGCCGTGATCTGCAGCGTGCTGGTTTCGGTGTTGTTGAAGGTGGCCGGACGCCGCCAGCTGGATGTTTCGCAGATGGTCACCTGGAACTATCTGGTGGCGGCAACGCTCACCGCCGTGGTACTGCAGCCGCCGCTGGACGCACTGCGCGCGCCGCATGCGCCGTGGCTGTCATTGCTGGCGCTGGCGGTGGTGCTGCCGTCGATCTTCCTGGTGCTGGGCCGCGCGGTGGCGGTGGCCGGCATCGTCCGCAGCGACGTGGCGCAGCGGCTGTCGCTGCTGCTGTCATTGGCGGCGGCCTTCCTGTTCTTCGGCCAGACCGCCACGCCGTGGAAGCTGGCTGGGCTCGCCCTGGGCCTGCTGGCGATGGTGGCCATCAGCCTGCGTCCGCGCGGCCCGACCGTAGCGTCCTCGCCCGGTGCCTGGGGCTGGCTGCTGGGCGTCTGGGCCGGGTTCGCGGTGGTGGACGTGCTGCTCAAGCAGGTGGCGCTGTCCGGCACGCCGTCGATGGCGGCGGTGCTGGCCAGCTTCAGCGTGGCCTTCGTGCTGATGCTTGCGTTGCAGCTGTGGCGGCATTTCAGTGGCTGCAGCCGGCTGGCCTGGCGCAACCTCGGCGCGGGTGCACTGCTGGGCCTGCTCAATGGCGGCAACATCCTTTTCTATGTGCAGGCGCACCAGGCGATGCCGGACAGCCCGGCTACCGTGTTCGCCGGCATGAACATCGGGGTAGTGGTCTTGGGCGCGCTGGTGGGTGTGTTCGCCTTCGGCGAGGCCACCACGAAGTGGAACCGCGCCGGCCTGGCACTGGCGGTGCTGGCGATCGGACTGATCGCCTGGGGGTGAGCGTTGGTTGCGGCGGGCCATTTCCGCGCCCGCGGTGGGATGTCACTTTTCTTTTCGCGCGAAAAGAAAAGTAACCAAAAGAACGCGCCGCCAGCCGCGAGCCGGTGCTGTGCACCGGTTCCCTGCGCTTCTCGGTGAACCAGGGGACGGCGCCGAACTCGCTGCGCTCAGACATCGGCGCCTCTTCGCCCCTGATCCACTTGCGATGCTCGGCTCGCTGGAAGGCGGACTGGTAGATCAAAAGCAAAGGCGGCATCCGTGCCGATCAAGGTCCCTACCAGAGCAGATCCCCGGCGAACCCTATCTGTCGAAACCCAGCAGCAGCGGGTCGTGGTCGGAGCTGCGCCACGGGCCCTGCACGTTGCGGCCCTGGTAGCCGCTGGCGTCCTGCTCGTCGGCATTGCTGTGCCATTCGGCGGCACCGCGCAGGCGCTTGGCCATGCCCGGGCTCAGCAGTGCATGGTCGAGGCGGCCGGTATAGCCGTTGTAGACGTAGCTGTAGGGATGCTCGACCTTGGCGACCTTGAATGCGTCCTGCCAGCCCAGGTCACGCAGGGTGCGGATCGGGTCTTCCATCGCGTAGGCATTGAAATCGCCCAGCAGCACCGCGTCCCTGGCACCGGTACCGGTCGGGTCGGTCTGCAGCCAGGCATGCAGCTGCTGCGCCGAGGTCACGCGGGTCGCGTTCCAGCAGCCCTGGTTGTCGTTGCGGTCGGCGTCGGCACCGGCGGCGTCGCGGCAGCCCTTCGACTTGAAGTGGTTGGCAACCACCACGAACGGCGCGCCCTGCTTGCCCTGGAAGGCCTGCGCCAACGGTACGCGGCTGTGCTCGACGAACGGGCCGCCGGTCAGCGTGGCCGGCTTGCCGACCGGCTGCAGGCGCGTGCTTCGGTAGATGATCCCGACCCGGATCGGGTTGTCGCCGGGGCCGGTGCCGGCGTCGACGAAGCGCCAGTCGCCCTGCGCGCCGCGGTCGCGGTTGAGCGCATCGACCAGTTCGGCAATGGCCGAGTGCGGACCGTAGCCGTCGTTCTCCAGTTCCATCAGCGCAGCGACATCGGCGCCCAAGGCGTTGACCGTGGTGACCAGCTTGGCGAGCTGCGCCTTGTGCTCGTCCAGCGTGCGCGCGCCGCGCAGGGTCGGGAAGCCACCGCCCTGGCCGTCACCGTTGAAGAAGTTCTCCAGGTTGAAGGCGGCCACGTGCAGGCTGCCCGGCACCGTGGGCACTGCCGGGCGCTTCAGTTCCGGCAGCTTCAGCGCGCCTTCGACCTGCAGGCGCGGATGGCCCTGCGCATCCACGCGCACGATGCCCTCCACGTTGCGCAGCTGCATGCCGGTGCGCAGCACCGGGTTGCCCGGCAGGTAGGGCACGCTGGCGGGGTCGCGGGCGTCACTGCCATCTTCCAGTACCAGCCGGCGACGCTGGTTGTCGGCCATCACCTGCTCGTAGCCGGCGGTGCCCGGCGCAGCCACTTCGGTCGGCTGCCAGAGGCGGCCGTCGAAGGCCACGGTGAGCTGGCCGAAGCGCTCCAGGCCATCGGTACCGGCCAGGGTCAGCGGTGCGGCGATGCGCACGCGCTGGCCATCCAGCGCGCGCCAGTCGGCCGGCGCGGCGGTCAGCACCACGGTGGCGCTGCTGCGCGCGACAGCGGGCGTCGTAGCTGATGCGGCCTGCGGCTGGGCCTGGGCAAAGGCGCTGGCCGGCAGCAGCAGGGACAGGGCAAGAGCAAGGGAACGGCGGCGCATCGACGGGCGATTCCAGTGAAGAGGGCGCACAGACTAACCCTGAAATGCGGAGATCCGCCTGCGCGGCGGGGGCACAGGGGCAATCAGGCCTCGGTGGGCAAAGCTTGGTAGGTGGTAGAGCCGAGCCCACGCTCGGCTGCGCCTGGCCACACCGTGCGCAGAGCAGCCGAGCGTGGGCTCGGCTCTACAGGAAGCGGCGCGTTGCGGCGGCTATTTCAGGTTGCCCAGCATCCAGTCCACGGTGGCGTGAATCTGTTCTTCGGTCAGGGCCGGGTTGCCACCCTTGGGCGGCATGATGCCGCCATCCGGGCCGGTATAGCCCTCGATGGCGTGCTTGTAGAGGGTGTCCTTGCCCTGCGCGATGCGCTTGTCCCAATGCGAGTGGTCCAGCGTCGGTGCCATGCCCACGCCGGTGGTATGGCAGGCGGTGCACAGGTTGTCGAAGATCACCTTGCCATCCTTGGTGCCGCCGTAAGCCACCTGCGAAGCAGCCTTGGCCAGCGCGGCGGCCTTGGCCGCAGCCTGCGCGGCGGCGCCGGTGCTGCCGGCATAGACCGCGCCGGTGGGCGAAATGCGCTGTTCGGTGCGCTTGGCCGCGGTCGGCGATACTTCGGGTGGAATCCGGGTGTGGATGTAGGCGGCAAGGAGGATGAGGCCGAGGGTGATGGTCGCCAGCAGCGCGATCACCATGGAGAAGCGTTTCAGGAACTCCAGATCGTAATTCCGCACTCTTCGTTACCCCTGGCTGATAGTCGTTGGACCACGGCTGAGCGACTGCGTGATGGGCCGAGTATAGAACGCGCTATGCGTGCGACAACAGGCGTCATGCTGGTGCGGCGCAGCATGCGGCCGTGGCCGCATGCGGGTAGCGCCGGGCCGTGCCCGGCGAGCGCGAAGCGCGGCAACAACGGTCGAGGATGGCAACAGCCGCCGGGCATGGCCCGGCGCTACCGAATTGCCGGGGCACCGATCGCGCGCAGGCAGAAGCTGCAGATTGCGTTCACCAGTGCATCTTCGTCGCGGTGTGCTTCGCGGCTTGGCGCGGTCGGGCCGACCATCGCCTCGGTGAAGGCGCCGACCAGGCACGCAGCGGCCACATGCGCGTCCTGCGCAGGCAGCTCACCGGCCGCCACGCCCTCCTCCACCAGCCGCAGGAACACGTCGCCGAAGGCGCGACGACCGCGCATGCGCTCGGCTTCCACGTCCGGGTCGACCGGTTCGACGATGAAGGCGTGCGCCAGCCCCGGCCCAGCCAGGGCACGGCGTACGAAGGCGGTGATCGCCAGCCGCAGGCGCTCGCTGGCCGCCTCCGGGCCACTGGCGATGCGCTCCATGATCGCCACCTCGTGGGCCACCGCGGCGTTGAGCACCTCCACGAACAACTCGGCCTTGGACGGGAAGTGCCGGTAGATCAGGCCGGTGGACACCCCCGCCAGGGTCGCCACGGCGGTCACCGGGGCATTGCGCCAGCCGCCAGTGGCGACCAGTTCACGGGTGGCCAGCAGGATCCGTTCACGGGCCCCGGCCAGGCGTTCTTCCATCAGTGCAGAGCGTTTGTAGGCCATGTTTTGATTCTGGTTTCAATTTTTGAATTTGTATTCACTTCTTATCCGAACCCCGCTACGCTGGGGTCCAATCGCCCGTGCGGGCAGCGGTCCTGCAGACCGCCGCCCGCTCCCCCGCCGGGTGCGTCCATTTCCTGCCATCCCGTCGTGGAGCCACCACAATGCACGTGCCATCCCTGAACTTCGACCTTGGCGAAGACATCGACCTGCTGCGCCAGAGCGTGGCCCATTTTGCCGCCGCCGAGGTCGCGCCGCTGGCCGCCGAGGCCGATGCCAGCAACCAGTTCCCGCTGGCTCTGTGGCCGAAGCTGGGCGAACAGGGCCTGCTCGGCCTCACCGTGGAAGAAGCATACGGTGGTACCGGCATGGGCTACCTGGCCCACGTGGTGGCGATGGAAGAAATCTCGCGCGCTTCCGGTGGCATCGGCCTGTCCTATGGCGCGCACTCCAACCTGTGCGTGAACCAGCTGCGCAAGAACGGCAACGAAGAACAGAAGCAGCGCTTCCTGCCCGGCCTCTGCAATGGCAGCCTGGTCGGTGCGCTGGCGATGAGCGAGCCGGGGGCCGGTTCGGACGTGGTGTCGATGAAGCTGCGCGCCGACAAGCGCGGCGACCGCTACGTGCTCAACGGCAACAAGATGTGGATCACCAACGGCCCGGATGCTGACGTGCTGGTGGTCTATGCCAAGACCGACATGGAGGCCGGCGCCAAGGGCATCACCGCGTTCCTGGTCGAGAAGGGCATGAAGGGCTTTTCCACCGCGCAGAAGCTGGACAAGCTGGGCATGCGTTCTTCGCCCACCTGCGAGCTGGTGTTCCAGGACTGCGAGATTCCCGAAGAGAACGTGCTGGGCCAGGTTGGCGGTGGCGTGCGCGTGCTGATGTCCGGCCTGGACTACGAGCGCGTGGTGCTGTCCGGTGGCCCGCTGGGCCTGATGGCCGCGGCCATGGACGTGGTGATGCCGTACGTGCACGAGCGCCACCAGTTCGGCGAGCCGATCGGCAGCTTCCAGCTGATCCAGGCCAAGATCGCCGACATGTACGTGGGCCTGGGTGCCTGCCGCGCGTATGTCTATGCCGTGGCACGCGCCTGCGACCAGGGCCGCACCACCCGCCAGGACGCCGCCGGTGCCATCCTGTACGCCGCCGAGAAGGCCACCTGGCTGACCGGCCAGGCGATCCAGATCCTCGGCGGCAACGGCTACATCAACGAATACCCGACCGGCCGCTTGTGGCGCGACGCCAAGCTGTATGAAATCGGCGCCGGCACTTCGGAGATCCGCCGCATGCTGATCGGCCGCGAACTGTTCCAGCGCACCCTGTAAGGCCAACGCGATGACCGTCCTGAACAGCCAGCTGCAACCGGGCAGCGAAACGTTTGAAAGCAACCGCGCGGCGATGCAGGCCGTGGTCGACGACCTGCATGCCACCCTCGCGCGCACCGCGCTGGGTGGCAGCGAAGCCGCACGCGCCAAGCACACCGCGCGTGGCAAGCTGCTGGTGCGTGACCGCATCGACGCCCTGCTCGACCCCGGCAGCGCCTTCCTGGAAATCGCGCCGCTGGCCGCGCACGGCATGTACGAAGACGCCGTGCCGGCCGCTGGCGTAGTGGCCGGCATCGGCCGCGTGAGCGGCGTGGAATGCGTGATCGTGGCCAACGATGCCACGGTCAAGGGCGGCACCTACTACCCGATGACGGTGAAGAAGCACCTGCGCGCGCAGGAGATCGCCGAACAGAACCACCTGCCGTGCATCTACCTGGTCGATTCCGGTGGCGCGTTCCTGCCGCTGCAGGACGAAGTCTTCCCCGACCGCGATCATTTCGGCCGGATCTTCTACAACCAGGCCAACCTGTCGGCGCAGGGCATTCCGCAGATCGCCTGCGTGATGGGCAGTTGCACCGCCGGTGGTGCCTATGTGCCGGCGATGAGCGACGAGACCGTGATCGTGCGCGAGCAGGGCACGATCTTCCTCGGCGGCCCGCCGCTGGTGAAGGCGGCCACCGGTGAAGTGGTGACGGCCGAGGAACTGGGCGGTGCCGATGTGCACACGCGCATCTCCGGCGTGGCCGACCACATGGCCGACAACGACCTGCAGGCGCTGGCACGGGTGCGCGCGATCATCGCCCAGCTCAACTGGCGCAAGCCGGAACCGGCGATGGCGGTGCAGGCGCCCGAGGAACCGCTGCTGCCGGCAGACGAACTGTACGGGGTGATCCCGGCCGATACGCGCAAGCCCTACGACGTGCGCGAAGTGATCGCACGGCTGGTCGATGGCTCGCGCTTCGACGAATTCAAGCCCCGCTACGGCGCAACGCTGGTCACCGGCTTCGCCCATCTGAACGGCTACCCGATCGGCATCATCGCCAACAACGGCATCCTGTTCTCCGAGTCGGCACTGAAGGGTGCGCACTTCATCGAGCTGTGCACCCAGCGCAACATCCCGCTGGTGTTCCTGCAGAACATCACCGGCTTCATGGTCGGCCGCAAGTACGAACAGGGCGGCATCGCCAAGGACGGCGCCAAGCTGGTGATGGCGGTGGCTTGCGCCAGGGTGCCCAAGTTCACCGTGGTCATCGGCGGTTCGTTCGGTGCCGGCAACTACGGCATGTGCGGCCGTGCGTACTCGCCCAACTTCCTGTGGATGTGGCCGAACGCGCGCATCGGCGTGATGGGCGGCGAGCAGGCCGCCAGCGTGCTCGCCACGGTCAAGCGCGATGGCATCGAAGCCAAGGGCGGCCAGTGGCCGGCGGCGGAGGAAGACGCGTTCAAGGCACCGATCCGCGAGCAGTTCGAGCAGCAGGGCCACCCGTACTACGCCAGCGCGCGCCTGTGGGACGACGGCGTGATCGATCCGGCCGACACCCGCCGGGTACTGGCCCTGGCGCTGTCGGCCAGCCTCAACGCCGCCCCGCAGCAGACGCGCTTCGGCGTGTTCCGCATGTAACCCGTGCCATGACCGAGCACGCTCCCATGAAGCCCGTTGCCATGTTCACCAAAGTCCTGATCGCCAATCGCGGCGAAATCGCCTGCCGCGTCATCGCCACCTGCCGCCGCCTCGGCATCGCCACCGTGGCGGTATATTCCGATGCCGACCGCAACGCGCGCCACGTGCGCCTGGCCGACGAAGCCATCCACATCGGTCCGGCCGCTGCACGTGAAAGTTACCTGCGCGGCGATGCCCTGCTCGACGCCGCACGCCTGACCGGCGCGCAGGCGATCCACCCCGGTTACGGCTTCCTGTCAGAGAATGCCGACTTCGCCGATGCCTGCGCCGCCGCCGGCATCACCTTCATCGGGCCGCCGGCCAGCGCCATCCGCGCGATGGGCGACAAGAGCGCGGCCAAGGCATTGATGGCGAAAGCCGGCGTGCCGCTGACTCCGGGCTACCACGGCGACCAGCAGGAACCGTCCTTCCTGCGCGAACAGGCCGACGCCATCGGTTACCCGGTGCTGATCAAGGCCAGCGCCGGTGGCGGTGGCAAGGGCATGCGCAAGGTCGAGCGCAGCGAGGACTTCGTCGATGCGCTGGCCAGCTGCCAGCGCGAGGCGGCCTCGGCGTTCGGCAATGACCACGTGCTGGTCGAGAAGTACGTCGAGCGCCCGCGCCATATCGAGATCCAGGTGTTCGGCGACAGCCACGGTGACGCGGTGTACCTGTTCGAGCGCGACTGCTCGGTGCAGCGCCGCCACCAGAAGGTGCTGGAAGAAGCGCCGGCCCCGGGCATGTGCGCGGAACGTCGTGCTGCGATGGGCAAGGCGGCGGTCGATGCCGCGCGCGCGGTGGGCTATGAAGGTGCGGGCACGGTGGAGTTCATCGCCGGCCCGGACGGCGATTTCTACTTCATGGAAATGAACACCCGCCTGCAGGTCGAGCACCCGGTCACCGAGTACATCACCGGCACCGACCTGGTGGAGTGGCAGCTGCGCGTGGCCTCGGGCCAGCCGCTGCCGTTGCGCCAGGACCAGCTGGCCATCCATGGCCATGCGATCGAGGCGCGCCTGTACGCCGAGGATGCCGACCGTGGCTTCCTGCCGTCCACCGGCATCCTGCGCCGCCTGCGCCTGCCGGCACCGTCGACTCATGTGCGCGTGGATACCGGTGTCGAGGAAGGCGACAGCATCACGCCGTACTACGATCCCATGATTGCCAAGCTGATCGTCTGGGACGTGGACCGCGACGCCGCGCTGCGCCGCATGAGCCAGGCCCTGGCCGACTGCCAGGTGGTGGGCGTGACCACCAATGCCGGTTTCCTGCGCCGCCTGGTGAACACCGATTCGTTTACCCACGCCAAGCTGGATACCGCGCTGATCGAGCGCGAGCAGGCGGCATTGAGCCGGGTGGGTGACAGCGATGATGCGCTGTGGCTGCTGGCGGCGGTGGCCGCCGTGGCCACTACTGCAGGTGCAGCCAGCGATGCGCGCGATCCGCATTCGCCGTGGCAGTCACAGGACGGCTGGCGCCTTGGCGCGCCCGCGCCGCGCGTGCTGCCGCTGCAGCAGGGCGAACGCCGGCACACGCTGAAGGTGTGGGCGCAGGCCGATGGCTGGCGTGTGCAGTGCGATGACGCGGCACCCGTGCAGGTGGTCGGCACAGCCGATATGCGCGGGCTGGTGGTGCAGCTGGGCGGGCGCCGCTGGGCACTGCAGCTGCTGCGTGACGGAGACCAGCTGTACCTGTTCGGTGCTGACGGCCAGCACCGTTTCACCCTGCATGATCCGGTGGGCGAATCGGACCACGCCGTGGCCGATGCCGGCAGCCTGCTGGCACCGATGCCGGGCAGGATCGTCGCCACGCTGGTCGCCGCCGGTACCGAGGTCAAGCGCGGCACGCCGCTGGTGGTGCTGGAAGCGATGAAGATGGAGCACACCCTGCAGGCGCCGGCCGACGGGACGGTGAAGGGCTACCGCGCCAAGGCCGGCGACCAGGTCGGCGACGGCGCGGTACTGGTGGACTTCGAGGCGGCGTGAACGCTGGGGTGGCGACCGCTCAGCGGTCGTCGCCCGCTACCACCCGCCCGGCGGGATCGAATTCGGCCGTGTCCAGCGTGGCACTGCGCCAGCCCAGGCCGCAGATGGCCATCGCGCTCTGCCCGATGCCGTCGAAACCGAAGGCACGATCGACATCGGCATCGTTGATGGCCGCCGTCACGAACGCCGCCAGCCCGCGCTCGGTCGCACACAGGTACAGCAGCTGCGAGATGTGACCGACATCCAGCGTCACCGCACGATGCGCCTTGGCGTGGTTGCGGTACTTCCAGAAGCAGCGGTCATAGCGCGGCGCCAGCACCAGCAGCGCCGGCGCATCGGCGAACCACGCCTGCCCGGACAGCATCCGCCGCGCCAGCGCCGGCAGTGCCTGCGGCGGTGGCGAGGGCAGCGGCAGCACGGCGTGCTGCACCGGGTGGTAGTGGTACAGGCCCGGTGCCAGTCCTTCCACGTTCTGCACCAGCAGGAAGCCTTCGGTGGGATGCAGGCCGCCACCGGAAGGCACGTTCTTCTTCAGGAACTCGGTATCGCGCTCGACCTTCTGCACCGCGTGGGCCATCAGCGTGCGCTGCAGCACCTGGGCCAGCAACGGCAGCGGCAGCGCGCGCTGGGTATCGAAATTGCGGCAGGTGCTGCGGCGCGCCAGCAGTGTGTCGAACGGCGCCTCTTCGCTGCGCGGCAGCGGATGGTAATCGCCCTGCATCGGCTGCACCACCGGCGGTGGCGGCCCGAGGCGCTGGCGCAGGCCGGCAGCGGTGTCCAACCCTTGCCGACGCATGTCCTCCACGCTGTCCACGGCCTGCCAGCGCGCATGACGATGGGCCAGCGCCGCCAGCGGCCACCACTGGCTGCGCCGCAAAGCCTCGTCGCGCAGCTGGTGCCCCACCTCGCTCGGTGGGTCGGTCAACAGCAGGCCCTGCTCGACCAGGCGGGCCAGCATGGCCGGGCAGGCATCGGCGGGCGGTTCGCACCAGCGGTGCGCACTGAGCTCGCCGAGCAGCTGGCGCTCCTCGGCGTCCACCGGCAGTGGCTGGTCCAGATGCGCGGCCAGGGCCACCCAGCTGATCTGGCTGTCCATCTCGGCGTGGCCGGCCAGCATCGCGCGCAGGTCGAGGGTGATCGCCTCGCGGGGCTCGAACATCAGGCTGGCGCAGCGGCGCAGGCGCATGGGATTCCTTCCTTCTGCCGCACAACCGGCATAGCAGCAACGACCGCAGCGCGGCCAACTTTAGCGACGTACGCAGCGCGGCCCTCAATGGCAGGCTGTCGCGGCCGATACGAGAACTTCAGCCTACGGACGATCCCCATGAGCACCCATCCCCGCCTTTCCGCCGCAGACGCCAGCACCCTGCTGGACCACCTGATCGGCAACGACGACTTCCGCAGCCACTTCACCGCTTCGCCGGCCAAGGCCCTGGCCTCGATCGGGCTGGACGGTGCGGTCGGCGAGAACGACTGCATGAAGATCGGCACCCTGGCCTCGGTCGAGGAGCTGAGCCAGGTGCGTGACGGGCTGCAGGCCCACCTGTCCGGGTCGGTGGCGGCCATGACCGTGGTGTTCTGCTTCGAAGCGGGCAAGGTCGGCGAGCGCATCGACGGCTGACCCGTCATCAGGGCGCGCCGGCCGCGGCCGGCGATGCCCACGTGGACACATCGTGCACATTCAGTGGTTGCCAGACCTGCATGGCGGTGACCTCGGCAATGGCCTGGCCGCGATGCTGGGACAGCCAGGCCTGCTGGCGGCGTACGGCAGCTTCATTGCCCTGTGCGCGCAGCGCGAGCAGCAGCACGACGTGTGCCTGCACCGGCTCGCTGCCATCGAGCATTGGCTCGATCAGGGCGCGGGCAGCTTCGGGCCGCTGCATCTGCAGTTCATCCACGGCGCTGACAATGCGCAGCCAGCGATCAGCGACCGGACTGCGCAGGCTGCGCAGCAGCGGCCGCTGCTCGTCCAGCCAGCGTTTGGCCAGCTCGAACTGGCCCTGTCGCTGGGCCAGATGGACCAGAGCCAGCCATTGCAGGCCGCGGGCATGCAGCATGGGATCATCGCGCTGCTCCAGCAACGGATGCAGCAACGCAGCGATGGCCTGCAACTCGGCGCGGTCCGCGCTCGGGCACAGAGCTGCCACGCTGGCGTGCTGCAGCCGCTGCTGCACCTGGAAGTCGACCAGCGCCGGCGCCGACGCGTCGTCGCGTACCGCCTGCTGCATGGCCGCGCAATCGCGCTGCGTGGCCGCCAGCAGCAGCTGCGCACGCAGCTTCATGCGCTGCTGCAGGGCATCGTTGGCACGGATCTGCGGCAGCAGTTGGGCGGCCTTGGCGTACTTGCCCTGCGCGACCAGCACGTCCACGCCGGTCTCATCGGCATCATCACGACCGCGCAGGACCTGTGCCTGGGCCAGTGTCTCGGCCGCAAGCTGCGGTTGGTTGGCGGCGATCTGTATCCGCACCAGGTGGATCAGCGGATACAGGCGCAGCGGATCCTGCGGCACCGCAGCCGCACGCGCGTAGGGTTCGGCCTCGCTGAACTGGTTGGCCTGCAGCAGGTACCAGGACGTGTTGGACAGCCCGGCGAACGAATCCGGGTAGACCTTGGCCAGCGTGCGCCAGTGCTCCAGCGCCCAGCCACCAGGCTCCAGTTCGGCCATCCAGGCCTTCAGGTACAGGCGCTCGCGTGGCGGCAACCGATCCTGCAGGTCCAGCGCGTGCTGCATGGCTTCGCGTGCGCGCCGCCCTTCATCGACGCGCGCATGCAGTTTGGCCACGCCCATGTAGGCCAGGGCGAAACCGGGATCAATATCGATTGCAGCCTGATAGAGGTTGCGCGCCTCCTCGAAGCGACGCTGGCCCAGTGCATTCTCGGCCAGCGCGAACGCTCGCAGTGCGCGAAGGTCCTGGGTCGATGCCCGCGGCAGCGGCAACGACTGTTCCAGGCTCGCCACCGATTCGCCCAGTCCGCGACGCAGGCGCCCGACCACGTCGTCCACCGCGAATACCATCTGGTCGGATCGATCCGTGGTGGCGGTGAACGTCTGGATCACCTGGCCGGTGCCGGGTGCGGCGACATCAATGGCCAGCTCGTAGCCACCGATCTTCTGCCGCACCGTCGGCAGCAGCACGGCGCGCGCGCCCTCCCGCACCGCCACGTTGGCCGCGGTATCGCGGCTGAGCCGGGTATCGCCCGAGAGCCGCGCCATTTCCAGGCTTTCGCGGATCTTGCCCTCCGACAGCACGTTCACGTAGCGCGACTGCTCCAGCGCGATCCGGATCGCGTGCCGCATCGAGTCGTCGAAAATCGGGTCGCCGGTGAGGTTGTCGACATCGCCAAGCACCACCCAGTCCCGCTCGGCGAACGCGATCGCCGGTTCCGACCGCAGCAGCAACCAGCCGCCCAGCACGGCCACCGTCAGCACCAGGCCCTCGGCGGCCAGCACCAGCGGCTGCCGCCACAGCGGCAGGTCACGGCGTGCCTTGGCAGTGGCGCGTGGCATGCGCAACGGCGCTGAACCGATCTCACCCACTTCGATCACTTCCTGCTCCACCGGCATTCCCTTGAAGCGCCAACGGCCGTGCGACTTCCACAGCAGGCGCGCACCCCGTTCCCCCAGCGCGCCGGTGGCGCGACGGGTCAGCGATTCGGCCACCGCCGACAACAGGATCTGGCCAGGGCGGGCCAGCGTCATCAGGCGCGCTGCCATCGGCTTGGCCAGGCCTTCCACTTCCATCGACTTGGCGCCGGCACGGACCGCCTCGGCACTGTTCTCCCAGGTCAGCACGTCACCCACATGCAGGCCTGCACGCGCGCGCAGTTCGATCGCCCGCTGCTGGCCCAGCGCGTGCAGTTCGCGCTGGTAGTCCAGGGCGAAGCCCAAAGCATCGATGGCCCGCTCGAACAGCATGAACAGGCCGTCGGAGCGATCGATCAGCTGGCCGTTCCAGCGCTGCTGCAGGACCAGCACCAGGCGGTCGTGTTCCTGGAACAGGCTGGCGGCCGCCACATCGCCGATCCGCTCGACCAGTTGCAGCGAATCACACAGATCGGTGAACAGCAGGGCGCGTAGCTGTGGGCTATGCGGGGCTGACGTTCCGTTGTCGCCGTCCATCGCCTGCCTCTCCCTATTGGCCGTCCGGATCATTCGCCCAGCGCAGGCAGTTGCCGCCATCGCGCTTGGCCTGGTACAGCGCGCGATCCGCGCGCGCGTACCACTCGCTCCAGCCTGCCTCCGGCGCCAGCAGGCACGCACCGATGCTGACCAGGCTGACATGCGGCGTACCGGGGCTGCGTTCGAGCAGGCCATGCACCGCGCTGAGGATGAACTCGGCCGCGTGCTGCACGATCTCGTGGTTGCCGCGGCGCAGGATGAGGCAGAACTCATCACCGCCAAGGCGGCAGGCCAGGTCATGCTCGCCGGCCATCGAGCGCAGGATGTTGCCCATGCTCTGCAGCACGCGGTCGCCGGCCTGGTGGCCGTGGCGGTCGTTGATCTGCTTGAAGCGGTCACAATCGATCAGCAGCAACGCCTGCGGCAGCCCCTCGGCACGCTCGCGGCACTCCTGCAGGTACAACGTGAGGCCACGGCGGTTGTGCAGCCCGGTCAGTTCATCGGTGCGCACCAGCTCGCGGGTATGGGTCAGCTGATGAGTGGTGATGTACAGGTTGTCCAGCGCGGTTTCCAGATCGTGGTTGCGGCGCCGCAGCTGGCTGATCAGGGCCTGTTCGTTGGTCAGCACGCGCATGATCGTGCGACGCAGGAAGTACGCCACCAGCCCGGGATCGGATTCGACCAAGCGGTGGAAATCGGCCGGCCCCAGCTCCAGTACATCGCAATCGACCAGCGCGCGGGCGCTGGCGCTGCGCAGGTGGTCGCCGACCAGCAGGCCCAGTTCGCCGAAGAACTCATACTGCCCGAGTGTCTTGATCACCAGGTCCTCGCCGAAGTCCAGTTCGATCTGGCCGTCGAGGATCACATACATGCGCTCGCCGCGGTGGCCCCGCTGGAACAGCCACTGTCCGGCATGAAGCTTGCATGGGCGGGCGAATCTGGCAAACAATGCCACCTCGGCATCCGACAACAGCGCATGCACGATCTCGGCCATCGCCACCCGGGCGATACCTGTCGTCATATCACTGTTCTCGGCCGCACCCCTGCCGGTCATTCCCTGCACCCGCCGCCAGCGTCCCCTGGTGAGCCG
The DNA here is from genome assembly GCF_059370315.1 of Stenotrophomonas sp. YJH_SMC_46. Lineage (NCBI taxonomy): Bacteria > Pseudomonadati > Pseudomonadota > Gammaproteobacteria > Lysobacterales > Lysobacteraceae > Stenotrophomonas > Stenotrophomonas sp. YJH_SMC_46. The sequence goes on along the minus strand of NZ_JCAFTO010000005.1, from coordinate 271,066 downwards.
CGGAGCATAGCACCGCTTTAAAGTGTGCGCCCTATCTCATTTTGAGCCTCAGGGCGCTCTTGTGTGATGTGAAGATCGGTGGTGGCCCGTTCTGGTCACCCATGTCCGGGCAAAACCCCTGCTGGATCAATCCGATGCCGGGTTTCACAGGATTTCGGCCAAGTTGCGGCCAAGGGGGTGCGCCTGATTGACGCTGCCTGCCGGCCGCCGCGCCTTTGCACCGATACAACAACGCCGGCAGGTCCCCCGACCGGCCGGCGTTGTCTGGCCCTTCCCTGGCCACCCTGATCAGATTTCGAGGCTTCGGTAGAGCCGGCCGCTGGCCGACTTCCCTGTGGTGCCCGAAGGATCACGTGGTTGCCGGCCAGCGGCCGGCACTACCGCGTCACGCCGCGCGTTCGCTGCGCCCGCCATGGAACTGCTCTTCCTCGGTGGAGCCGGTCAGCGCGGTGGTCGACGACTGCCCCTGCTGGATCGCCTGGGTCACCGCATCGAAGTAGCCGGTACCGACTTCACGCTGGTGCTTGACCGCCGTGAAACCGCGCTCGGCCGCTTCGAACTCGGCTTCCTGCAGCTCCACGAAGGCGCTCATCTGGCGGCGTGCATAGCCGTGGGCCAGGTTGAACATGCCGTAGTTCAGCGCGTGGAAACCGGCCAGGGTGATGAACTGGAACTTGTAGCCGTAGCTACCCAGTTCGCGCTGGAACTTGGCAATGGTGGCGTCGTCCAGGTTCTTCTTCCAGTTGAAGCTGGGCGAGCAGTTGTAGGCCAGCAGCTTGCCCGGGAACTTCGCGTGGATCGCCTCGGCGAACTTGCGGGCGAACTCCAGGTCCGGCTTGCCGGTCTCGCACCACACCAGATCGGCATAGGGCGCGTAGGCCAGGCCGCGGCTGATCGCCTGGTCCAGGCCATTGCGGGTCTTGTAGAAGCCTTCCACGGTGCGCTCGCCGGTGGTGAACGGCTTGTCGTTGCCGTCGATGTCGCTGGTCAACAGATCAGCCGCTTCGGCATCGGTGCGCGCCACCAGCAGGGTCGGCACGCCCAGCACGTCGGCAGCAAGGCGCGCGGCGTTGAGCTTCTCGATGGCCTCGCGGGTCGGCACCAGCACCTTGCCGCCCATGTGCCCGCACTTCTTCACCGAGGCCAGCTGGTCTTCGAAGTGCACGCCGGCCGCACCGGCCTCGATCATCGCCTTCATCAGTTCGAAGGCGTTGAGCACGCCGCCAAAACCGGCCTCGGCATCGGCCACGATCGGCTGCAGGAAGTCGATGTCGTCCTTGCCTTCGGCATGATGCAGCTGATCGGCACGCAGCAGGGTGTTGTTGATGCGCTTGACCACCGCCGGCACCGAATCGGCCGGGTACAGCGACTGGTCCGGATACATCTGCCCAGCCAGGTTGGCGTCGGCCGCCACCTGCCAACCGGACAGGTAGATCGCCTTCAGGCCCGCCTTGACCTGCTGCATGGCCTGGTTGCCGGTCAATGCACCCAGCGCGTTGACGAACTCGCGCTCATGCAGCGACGCCCACAGCTTCTCCGCACCCAGGCGGGCCAGCGAGTGCTCGATGTGGACGGTGCCGCGCAGGCGCACCACGTCGGCGGCGCTGTAGTTGCGCTGGATGCCTTCCCAGCGCGGGTTGGTGTCCCAGTCGTGCTGGATCTGTTCGGCAGTGGGCAGCTTGCTCATGTCTTTCTCCAGTTCGGTTCGTGCGTGCAGCGGGGAGGGAAACGGCAGGAGGGCCGGCAGTCGGTCAATCGATGCGCGCGTAGGCCGGCAGGGTCAGGAAATCGGTCAGTTCGTCACTGCGGCTCAGTTCGCCGAGCAGGGCGATGGCCTCGCCGATGCGCGCACCACCGGGCAGTACGGCGGTATCGCCCAGCCGTGCCGGCAGCTGCGAGAGGGTGGAATCCAGCAGCGCCAGATCGATCGCAGTGCCATCGTCCAGCTGCTGGCCCGGCGTATGCAGCCACTGCCACAGCTGGCTGCGGCTGATCTCGGCGGTGGCCGCGTCCTCCATCAGGTGATGGATCGGCACGCAGCCGTTGCCATCCAGCCACGCCGCCAGATAGCGCACGCAGACTTCCACGTTGCCCTCGAAGCCGGCGCGGGTGACGGTGCCCAGCGGCCGTGCGATCAGTTCGTCGCGGCCGACGCGCACATCCTGGCGCAGCACGCTGTGCTGGTTCGCACCGGGCATGTGTTCGTCGAAGATCGCCATCGCCACCGGAATCAGCGCCGGGTGCGCAACCCAGGTGCCGTCATGGCCGGCGGTGACTTCGCGCAGCTTGTCGGCGCGCACCCGGGCCATCGCCTGTTCGTTGGCGGCGGCATCGTTGTTGATCGGAATCTGCGCGGCCATGCCGCCCATCGCATGCGCCCCGCGGCGGTGGCAGGTCTGGATCAGCAGTTCCGAATACGCCTTCAGGAACGGCTGGGTCATGGTCACCTGACCACGCTCGGGCAGCACGCGGTCGGCGTGGCGGCGGAAGGTCTTCAGGTACGAGAAGATGTAGTCCCAGCGCCCGCAGTTCAGGCCGACGATGCGATCACGCAGCGCGTGCAGGATCTCGTCCATCTCGAACACCGCCGGCAGCGTTTCGATCAGCACGGTCACCTTGATCTGGCCGTGCGGCAGGCCGAGCATGCCCTCGATATGCGAGAGCGCGGTCTCCCACAGCGCCGCCTCTTCCATGCTCTGCAGCTTGGGCAGGTAAAAGTACGGGCCACGATCCTTCGCCTGCAGGGTGCGGGCGTTGTGGAAGGCGAACACCGCTGCGTCGAACAGGCCACCGGCAAGGAACTGGCCGTCGATGCGCACGTGCTTTTCATCCAGGTGCCAGCCACGCGGGCGCACGATCAGCACCGCCTGCTCGTCGTACGGGCGCAGCGTGTAGTGCTTGCCATTGGGGGCGGTGTATTCCAGATCGCCGCGCACCGCCGCCGCCAGCGACTGCTGGCCGGCCAGCAGGTTGCGCCAGGTCGGCGAGGTCGAATCCTCGAAGTCGGCCATGAACACCTTGGCGCCGGAGTTCAGCGCGTTGATGACCATCTTCGGGTCGGTCGGGCCGGTAATCTCGACGCGGCGGTCCTGCAACGCGGCCGGCAGCGGGGCCACGCGCCAGTCGCCGCTGCGGATGGCGGCGGTGTCCACGCGGAAGTCCGGCAGGCCGCCCTGGTCGAAGAATGCCTGGCGTTCACGGCGGGCCTGCAGCCTCGCCTGCCGGCCCGGTTCCACCGCACGGTGCAGCGACACCAGCAGGGCCAGCAGCGGCGCCGGCAGCAGGGTGTCCTGGCCGGCCACGCGGGTCGCCAGGGCGATGCCGGGGGTAGCCTTCGCGGCGGGGGTGGGAACAGCGGAAGCGACGGCGGACATGGGGCAACTCCAGCGGTGGGGGAACGGCTCCACGGTGCCGCTGGGCCTGAGTATTTGGCAAAACAGTTTTTGCAATGTTCTACATAAGTTGTGCTAATACTCGTGACACGATGAGCACACGCACCCCGCCAAGTCCGCGTTTTTCCTACAAATCTGACCGGCTGAAGCCGTTGCGTGCGTTCTGCCAGACGGTGCGCCTGGGCTCGGTCTCACGGGCGGCTGAGGCACTTTTCGTCAGCCAGCCGGCGATCAGCCTGCAGTTGCAGGCCCTGGAACGGGAGCTGGGGGTGCCATTGTTCGAACGCAGCGGGCGGCGCCTGGTGCCCAGCCGCGAGGGCCAACTGCTGTACGAGATGGCGCAGCCGCTGGTGGAGAGCCTGGACGGGCTGGAGGCGCGCTTCCGCGACAAGGTACGCGGCCTGGACGCGGGCGAGCTGAACATCGCCGCCAACAGCTCGACCATCCTGTACCTGCTGCCGAAGATCGTCGAACGCTTCCGCCTGCACCATCCGGATGTGCGCCTGACCCTGCACAACGCGATCAGCGCCGACGGCACCGACCTGCTGCGCGAGGATGCCGCCGACCTGGCCATCGGTTCGATGACCGATGTACCGGCCGACCTGACCTACGCCCCGGCTTACCGCTTCGAACAGGTGCTGATCGCGCCGCACGACCATCCGCTGGCCAGCGGCGGCGAGCTGGAGCTGGCCGACATCGCGCGCTATCCGCTGGTACTGCCGCCGAAGCGGCAGATCACCTACCGCCTGGTCGACCAGGTATTCCAGCGCCACCGCATTGCCTACACCGTGGCGCTGGAAGTGGGTGGATGGGAAGTGATCAAGCAGTACGTGGCGATGGGCATGGGCATTTCCATCGTGCCGGCGCTGTGCCTGCACGAAGCCGACCGCGAGCGGCTGGCGGCGCGGTCGATGAAGCGCTGGTTCCCCGAGCGCAGTTACGGGGTGATCGTGCGCCGCGGCAAGGCACTGTCGGCGCAGGCGCGGGCGTTCATCGAGCTGATCCAGCCGGAGTTGTTCAGTCCGCGCGATTACGACCAGAGCGGGCATTCGGAGCGGTGAGGGGTGTTCGGCAGGGCTGCGCCCTGCACCCGCCGAAGCCGAAGCAACAGCAAAAGCCGGCTATCCGTGGGATGGCGGGGTGAGTCCGGTTGCGGGGGACGCCGTAAACCCGTCCATGGGGGCTTGGTCGCGGCATCCATGCCGCTCACACCCCCGCAACCGGACCCACCCCGCCTTCGACAGTTGGTCGCTGCTGTTGGTGCCAGCTGCTGTTGGTGGGTGCCGACCGTTGGTCGGCACGGGATCGGATCCCATCTCTGATTCATTTCCGGCTGACGATGAATAAACTGGCCCCATGTCCATCGAACTGCGCCACCTGCGCTACTTCCTCGCTGTTGCCGATACGCTGCACTTCGGCCAGGCGGCCGAGCGCCTGGGCATGTCACAGCCGCCGCTCAGCCAGCAGATCCGGCAGCTGGAGGAACTGATCGGCGCGCGCCTGTTCGTGCGAAGCCATCGCCGCGTGCAGCTGACGCCTGCTGGGGAGCTGCTGCAGGAACGCGCGCGCGCAATCGTGCAGCAGGTGGAAACCGCGGTGGACGAGGTGCAGCGTGCGCAGCGCGGCGAGCAGGGTGAACTGCATATCGGCCTGACCCGGGCCACGCCGCTGTCGCCACAGATCCCGCGTTCGATCCTGCATTACCGCCAGCAGTATCCGCAGGTGCGGCTACAGCTGAGCGAGATGAATACGCTGCAGCAGATCGACGCGCTGCTCGATGGTTCACTGGACGTGGGCATCATCCGCAAGCGTGCGTTGCCGCCGGAACTGGTGGCACACAGCCTGTTCGTCGATCCGCTGGCGCTGATCGTGCATGCCGACCACCCTGCCCTGCGCAGGCTGTCGAAGCAGGGCACGGTGTCGTTGCGCGACTTCGCGCAGGAGCCGTTCGTGGCATTCCGGCGCAGCGCGGGCGCGGGCATCCACGACCACATGATCGCGTTGTGTGCGGCGGCGGGCTTCACGCCGCGCATCGTGCAGGAAGCCGGTGAAGCATCGACGTTGATCAGCCTGGCCGCTGCGGGCCTGGGTGCGGCGATCCTGCCGTCGTCGTGCGATCACATCCGGGTGGAAGGATCGCGCTTCGTGGCGTTGGCCGATGCTGGCGCGCATTCGGAAGTGCAGCTGGCGTGGCATCGCGAACGGGTGACGCCGCTGATCCGAAACTTCGCCGGGCTGCTGCGCGGGGCGTTCGCCGGTAGAGTCGACTGTTAGTCGACTATCGCGCGCAGCGCGGGTTTTCGCGATCTGATGGAAGAGCAGTCGACTGACAGTCGACTCTACCTCGGCAAAGCCGCTACACCGTGGTTGCCGGCCAGCGGCCGGCACTACCGTGCGTTGGGTCACGCGGTCACCGGCTGCGGGGCGCGGTGCTGCAGCGCCCAGACGATGCCACCACCGATCAGGGTCAGCACCGCGGCGAACGCACACACGCCCCACCAGTCCCAGGCCGCGTAGGCCAGGCCGCCGACCCCGCCCAGCACGCTGGAGCCCAGGTAGTAGGCGAACAGGTACAGCGCCGACGCTTCCGCGCGCATCGTACCGGCACGGCTGCCGACCCAGCTGCTGGCCACCGAGTGGCCACCGAAGAAGCCGAACGTGACCAGCGCGATGCCCAGTGCCATCGTGCTCAGCCACGGCATCGCCAGCAGCGCGATGCCGGCGCCGATCAGCGCGAACGAGATCGACAGGATGCGGCCGCGCCCGTACCGCGTAGCCTGCTGGCCCATCCACGCCGAACTGAAGGTGCCCACCAGGTACACGCTGAAGATCAGCCCGACCACGGTCTGGCTGAGGTGGTACGGCGGCGCCAGCAGGTGATAGCCCAGGTAGTTGTAGAGGGTGACGAACACGCCCATCAGCACGAACGAGGTGGCGAACAGCCACGGCAGGCCCGGGTCGGCGAACAGCAGGCGCCAGCGCGACGGCAACTCGCGCAGGCCATCACGGCGGGGATGGAAATGGCGCGACGGCGGCAGCTGCAGCCACAGCAGCACGGTACTGGCGATGGCGATGATCGAGACCACGCCGATGCCCCAGCGCCAGCCCCAGTGATCGGCGATGATGCCGGCCAGCAGGCGCCCGCTCATGCCACCGATGGCGTTGCCGCCGATGTACAGGCCCATCGCCAGGCCCAGCGCGCGGCTGTCCATTTCCTCGACCAGGTAGGTCATCGCCACTGCCGGCACGCCGCTCAGCGCCAGGCCAAGCAGGGTGCGCAGCACCAGCAGCGTGGTCCAGTCGTCCACCAGCGCCGAGCTCAGCGACAGCATGGCCGAGGCCAGCAACGCGACGATCATCAACGGGCGGCGGCCGACCGCATCGGACAGCAGGCCGGCCAACAGCATCGCCACCGCCAGCGTACCGGTGGTCAGCGACAACGACATCGCGCTGCCTGCGGCCGACACGCCGAAATGGCGGCTGAACTCAGGCAGCAGCGGCTGCACCGTGTACAGCAGGCCGAAGGTGGAAAAGCCGGCCAGGAACAGTGCCAGCGCGGTGCGACGAAAGGCCGGTGTGCCCTGCTGGATGCGGGTCTCGGCGCTGGGGTCGACAGTGGGGGGGCGGCGTTCGACGGCCGCCGCGGTTTCGCCAGTCATGGGACCGATGGGCCGGTGGGGGCGGCCAAGCGTGGGAGGGAACGGGCCTCAGACTAGGCCCGTCTATCCAGTCGATCCATAACCTGATAGGTCATGATTGATATACGAGAAGTATCAATTCAGCTTACAGGCGCTGCCACTCGAAGCCGTCGCCCCGGCGGTAGTACACCGCCACCGCGCGGCCGTAGAGCTTGTCGGCGTCGACGAAGCCGAAGAAGCGGCCATCGAAGCTGTTGCCGCGGTGGTCACCCAGCACCAGCACCTTGCCCGCCGGCACCACCAGATCGGCGATGTCCGGACCGCCGCCCATGTCCAGATCAAGGCGGGCACGTCGCTCGCCGAAGGCTTCCACGTCCTGCAGGTCGGCCATCTGCAGCGGCTGCCCGTTGATGCTCAGATGGCCTTCGCGCAGCTGCACATGGTCACCGGCCACCGCCGCCACGCGCTTGATCAGGCGGGTGCCGTCGGCCGGTGAGTCGAAGACCGCCACCTCGCCACGCTGCGGGGTGCCGGTCGCCATCAGTTCCGTGTTGGTGAATGGCAGACGCAGACCGTAGGCGCGCATGTCCACCACCACCCGGTCGCCGGGCTGCAGGGTCGGCTGCATCGAACCACTCGGCACCACGTAATGGTTGGCCAGGGTATCGCGGGCGGCGGCGAGCAGGCCGAGCATCACCAGCAGCGGCAATGCTTCCTTCTTCAGCCAGAGCAGCGCGCGTTCGGGAAGGGGAGGACGGGCAACAGCATCCATGACAGGCTCCGGGTGGGTGGTCGCTGCATCAGACCACACTCGGGCGGGAGAGGTTCCCGCGCCGGCTTGTTGTAGAGCCGAGCCCGCGCTCGGCTGCTCTTCGAGTGTCGGTGCACGCCAGCCGAGCGTAGGCTCGGCTCTACATGAAGGGTTACGCAGGTTTTACGCCCCGGTCCGGCCGCGGGCATCGCACCTTTACGGGCAGCACGCGCATCGTGTGCCCACCGCGCCACACGGCGCATTCCGCAAGGTGTTGTATGACCCTCCTGGTGATCCGCCACGCCTCTTCGTCGGCACCGCGTCCCCAACTGCCGGCACAGCTGGCCGGCCATCGCGTGCTGTGCAGCGACTGCGCCAGCCTGTCCGAGGTACGCCAGTGCCTGTGCCAGCCGCAGGCGCGCTCGGCCGACTGGGTACTGCTGGATGTCGGTGCCGCCGACGAGGCGCAATGGCAGGCCGAAGGTGGCGCGCTGCAGGCGGCGCTGGAACGGCTGCCGGCGCAGTACATCGAGTTGCAGGCACCCAGCGAACCTGGCCTGGATGCACGCCTGCGCCTGCAGCACGGCCCCGCCGCCGTGGTGGTCGACCAGCGCAGCCAGCAGGCCGGTTACCCGTTGTCGCTGGCCATTGTCGGCCGCCGCCTGGCGCAGGAGGGCTGAGTCATGTCGATCTTCATCATCCGCGGCCCGGAAGCGGCCGGCGCCCTGATCCGCACCGCGATGCCGCTGCCGGCACCGGTCCTGAAGTCGCTGGTGCATCGCGCGATCGACGCCGGCACCAGCGTGGCGATCCGCGCCTGCGGTTCGGAACAGGAACTGCTCGATGCGCTGCGCGTGGCCGATCACAGCCGTGGCGAGGTGACGCTGCTCGATCCGGGTGCGTGTGCCAACAGTCTGCGCCTGCAGCGGCTGCTGCCCTATCTGCACAACGCGTACGTAGAGGTGCATGACGACGGCGCAGTGGCCGAGCCCTGCCTGCCGGCCGGTGTCGGCCAGCGCTTGGGCATCGCCGCCGGCTATGGCGCGCAGAGCTATGTGCTGGCGTTGGATATCGCGCTCGATCACCTCGGGTTGGCCGAGCAGGCCAACCGGGTGCACGTGGGGACGTGATCCGCTTGTGTAGAGCCGAGCCCATGCTCGGCTGCCTTTCCAGGAGCCATCAGCCGAGCGTGGGCTCGGCTCTACAGAAAGAAAAACGGCGGGGTTGCCCCCGCCGTTTCCGCTTTCTTATTTCAGCCCGCGGAACTTCAGCAAAGGTTCCACCGACGGGTCCTTGCCGCGGAAATCGCGGTACAGGGTCGACAGCTCCACGCTGTTGCCGCGCGAGAGGATCTTGTCGCGGAACTCCTGGCCGTTGGCCGCCGTCAGCCCACCGTGCTCGGTGAACCACTGGTAGGCGTCATGGTCGAGCACTTCGGCCCAGAAGTAGGCGTAGTAGCCGGCCGAGTAACCGCCACCCCAGATGTGGTCGAAGTAGGTGGTGCGGTAGCGCGGCGGCACCTGCGGCAGGTCGACCTTGAACTTCTTCAGCGCGCTGGCTTCAAAGGCGCCGACATCCTGCAGCGGCGCGTCGGCCTTCTGGGTGTGCCAGGCCAGGTCCAGCAGCGCGGCAGACAGGTACTCGGTGGTCGCATAGCCCTGGTTGAAGCTGCGCGCCTTGAGGATCTTGTCGACCAGTTCCTGCGGCATCGCCTCGCCGGTCTTGTAGTGCTTGGCGTAGTTGGCGAACACCTTCGGATCCAGCGCCCAGTGCTCGTTGAACTGCGACGGGAACTCGACGAAATCACGCGAGGTGGCGGTGCCGGCAATCGACGGGTACTTCACGTTCGAGAACATGCCGTGCAGCGCATGGCCGAACTCATGGAACATGGTGGTGACGTCGTCGAAGCTGATCAGCGCAGGCTGGCCGGCGGCCGGCTTGGTGAAGTTGCAGACGTTGTAGACCACCGGCTTGGCACCGGTCAGGCCGTCCTGTTCGACGAACACGTCCATCCAGGCGCCGCCGGACTTGCTGTCACGCTTGAAGTAGTCGGTGTAGAACAGCGCCAGCGAGGTGCCGTCCTTGTCGAACACTTCGTACACCTTCATGTCCGGGTTGTAGGTCGGAATGTCGGTACGCGGCTTGAAGGTGATGCCGTACAGCTGGGTGGCGGCGTAGAAGACGCCGTTCTGCAGCACATTGTCCAGTTCGAAGTACGGCTTGATCTGCGATTCGTCCAGATCGTACTTGGCCTTGCGCACCTGCTCGGCGTAGAAGTCCCAGTCCGAAGCGGCGACCTGGAAACCACCCTTCTGCGCGTCGATCACCTTCTGGATCTCGCCGGCTTCGGCGCGCGCCTTGGCGGTGGCGGCCGGCACGGTGTCGGTCAGCAGCTTGAGTGCCGCAGCCGGGGTCTTGGCCATCTGGTCGCCCAGCTGGTAGTCGGCGAAGGTCTCGAAGCCGAGCAGCTTGGCCTTCTGCGCACGCAGCTGGGCCAGGCGCTGCACGGTCTGCCGGGTGTCGTTGGCATCACCGCGCTCGGCGCGGGTCTCCGAGGCCTTCAGCACGGCGGCGCGCTGGTCGCGATCGCTCAGCGAGCCGAGCACCGGCTGCTGGGTGGTGTTCTGCAGCGGCAGCAGGAACTTGCCGTCCAGCTTGCGTTCCTTGGCGGCGGCCGCGGCGTTGTTGATCGCATCCTCGTCCAGGCCGGCCAGCTTGGCCTTGTCGTCGACGACGACGGCCGCAGCGGCGGTGGCGGCCACCAGGCGGGTATGGAACTGGGTGGAGAGGGTGGTCTCTTCCACGTTGAGCTTGCGCAGGGTCGCCTTGTCAGCGTCGGACAGCTGCGCACCGGCGCGCACCAGGCCGTCGTAGTAGTGCTCGACCAGGCGCTTCTGCACCGGATCCAATTCCAGCGTGTCGCGCTGGTCATAGATCGACTTCACGCGCGCGAACAGCTTCGGATCGAGATTGATCTCGTCCTGGTGCGCAGCCAGCTTTGGCGCCACTTCTTCCTGGATCTTCTGTCGTGCATCGTTGGTATCGGCCTGGACCAGGCCGAAGAAGATGCGCGAGACGCGGTTCAGCGTCTCGCCGCTGCGCTCCATCGCCACGATGGTGTTGTCGAAGGTGGCCGGCTCGCTGCTGTCGGCGATCTTGCGCACGTCGGCCAGGTGCTGGCGCATCCCCTCTTCGAACGCCGGCAGGTAGTCGCTGTCCTTGATCTTGTCGAACGGCGGCGCCTGGAACGGCAGCGTGCTCGCACTCAGCAGAGGGTTGGTGGAGGCTTCGGCCGGCTGCTGGGCCGGGGTCTTCTGGGCATCGGACACGGGGGTGGACTCCTTGCCGGAACAGGCCGCCAACGCCAGGCTGATGGCGGCGGCCAGGACTACGGTACGCGACATGTAAAACACTCCTTGGGCAGACGGTACGGGATACCAGCCCTCCACCCTACTCCTGTCGCGCTCGCCCGGCATGTGCCGGACGTGGCGTCTATGCAGCGGCCTGCGGCAGGCTCAGACCGTACCGCGGGTCTTGCCGATCCAGGGCCGGTAGAACTCGCGGATCGCGGCCATGTCGGCAGCGTCATCACCACTGGGCGTGAACAGCGGGCCGATACCGATGGTCTTTTCCGGGTAGTGGAAGTACGCGGCAAGGATCGGCACGTCAGCCATCCGGGCGATCTTCAGGAAACCGGCCTTCCAGTCCTTCACCGCCTTGCGGGTGCCCTCGGGGGTGATGGCGAACCACATCTTCTCGTTGTTGCGCAGCAGGTCCACGGCCTGTCCGACGGTGCCCTGCGGCGAGCTGCGATCGAGCGGGATCACGCCCAGCCTGTGCAGCAGCGGGCCCAGCGGCCACCAGAACAGCGACGCCTTGCCCAGTACCTTCACCTTCATGCCCAGCGCGATCTTGGCCGCCATGCCCCACAGCCCATCCCAGTTGGACGAATGCGGGGCGATGATGAAGACCAGCCTGGGAATGTCAGGCAGGGTGCCGGTCACCTTCCAGCCGCCCATGCGCAGGGTGCAGCGCGCCAGCCAGCGCAGGAAGGCGTTGGGTTTGACCTGCGGCATCTGCGGCGGCACGGCCGGCAGCAACGAAGTCGGGTTGTTCAAGCAATCACTCCCAGTCACGTGATGAGCGACCGCGCTTGATCTGCGCGCGCCCGCGTTTGGCGTCCAGACGACGCAGTTTCGACCCGAGGGTCGGCTTGGTGGCCTTGCGCGGCTTGGGCACGCTCAGCCCGGCCTGGATGAAGGCCGCCAGCCGCTCGCGCGCATCCTCGCGATTGCGATCCTGGGTCCGGAAACGTTGCGCATCGATGACCAGCACGCCTTCGCCGGTCATGCGCCGGTCACGCCGCGCCAGCAGGCGTGCGCGCAACGGTTCGGGCAACGAAGGCGAGTTGGCCACGTCGAAACGTAGTTCCACCGCGGTGGAGACCTTGTTGACGTTCTGGCCACCGGCACCGCTGGCACGCACGAACCGCTCGACGATCTCGCCGTCGGGGATTTCAAGCTGCGCGCTGATGGTGACCGGTCCACTGCCCATCCGCGCATTGTAGCGGCAGCCACGTGCCGGAGTGCGGCATCGCGCGCCGTATGCCGCCGATCAGGTACCGAACACGCCGCCTTCGCCTTGGCTGCGGGTATGCTGGCCGTCCCATGTACCGCAGGAAGCCCGCATGACCCGCACCACACCCGCCCTGCCGTCCCTGCTGCGCCGCGCCGCCCTGCTGCTGGCGCTGGCCGTGGCCAGCGTTCCGGCCCTGGCCGCGCCACCGACAGACGGCGACATCAACCGCCTGCTGTCGGCCTCGCGTGCGCAGAGCATGATCGACACCATGCTGCCGCAGATCGAGGCGATGCAGCAGCAGCAGTTCCAGCAGGTGGCCGCACAGCGCCAGCTCAATGCCCAGCAGCAGGAACAGCTGAAGCGGATCCAGGCACGCACCAGCCAGACGCTGCGCCAGGCCCTGTCGTGGCAGCAGCTGCGGCCGATGTACGTGGACCTGTACAAGAAGACGTTCAGCAAGGAAGACGTGCTGGCGATGGCCGAGTTCTACGAGAGTTCGGCCGGCCAGAGCCTGCTGGACAAGACCCCGGCGCTGATGCAGAACGTGATGGTGGCCATCCAGGCGCGCATGCAGCCGCTGTTCGCGGATCTGCAGAAGGATCTGGAGGCGATCGTCAACGAGCCGGAAAAGAAATAACGGGGTGCGCCGGGCCACGCCCGGCCGCTGGCTGTAGAGCCGAGCCCACGCTCGGCTTACGGCAGCAGCATCAGGCGTCGTCCACCTGCCAGCCAAACAGGTCCAGCGCCTTCTGGAACTCACGGTCCAGCGGTGCCCTGACATCCACGTCGCCGCCCTCCGGATGCGGGAAGCGCAGGCGCTCGGCGTGCAGCAGCATGCGGTGCACGCCCTGCATGCGGAAGATGCGGTTGTGGCGGCCATCGCCATGGCTGGTGTCGCCAATCATGTGGTGCGAGAGGTGCTTGAGGTGCCGGCGGATCTGCCGGAAGCGCCCCGTCTGTGGCTGGCAGCGCAGCAGTGCATAACGCGAACGGGTGAACTCACCGACCGGCACCGACAGCTCGCCCGTCGCCAGGCGCTGGAAGTCGGTGATCGCCGGCTTCTTCACCGGCTTGCCCGGGCCGCCATCCAGATCATGGTCCACCCGCCAGGACAGTTCCGCCGGCCATCCCCGGCAGACCGTCAGGTAGTCCTTCAGCACTTCGCCGCCCATCAACGCCTTGCCCAGCGCGCTGGCCGTCTCGCGGTCGAAGGCCAGCAGCAGGCAGCCACTGGTGGCCCGGTCCAGGCGGTGCACGAGGAAGATCGGCCGCCCCAGCTGCTCGCGCAGGCGGTCGGCCAGGAAGTCGTCTTCGCCACGGGCCAGCTTGCTGTCGTGGACCATCAGCCCGGCAGGCTTGTTGACCACGGCCAGGCGCTCATCCAGGTGCAGCAACTGCAGGGGCGCGGTGTCGGTCTCGACCGCGGCGAGGGTATCGGGTTCGGTGCTCACCGCGGGATTATAAGGGCCTGCTTACTGTAGAGCCGAGCCCATGCTCGGCTGCTCTGCGCGACCGGCAACAGCGTGCCAACCAAGGTTGGCACCTACCGATGTAGAGCAGTCAGGCGCTGCGTACGGCCAACAGCTCGCCATTGCCCACCGGCACCAGGCTGACGCTGAAGTCCGGATCAGCGTCCAGCAGCACGCGCAGCGGTTCCATTTCCTGCGCATGCGAGGTGGCGTTGTCCACCACCAGCAGGCCCCCCGGCCGCAGCACGCGGCGCAGCTGCGGCCACCAGCCGGCGTACTGCCCGCGGTCCGAATCGAGGAACAGCAGGTCAATGCTGGCATCGACGGCCTGTGCCAGCCACGGCCCTGCATCGTCGTGAACCAGCGTGATGCGATCGGCCAGGCCACTGCGCGCGAAGGTGTCACGCGCCATCGCCGCCTTGTCCTGTGCGTATTCCAGCGTGATCACGTGGCCGTCGATGGCGGCGGCAGCCTCGGCCAGCCACAGCGTCGAATAGCCGTTGGAGGTGCCGATCTCCAGCACCCTGCGCGCGGCGCCGAAGCGGACCAGCACGGACAGGAATTCACCCGTGTCCGGCGTGATGTTGAGCATGCGGCGGCCACGCGCGCTCTCGCGGGCGTCGTTGTCGGCGCCGAAGCGTGCCAGTTCGTCCTTGAGCGCCTGCAGCATGGGACCTACTTCCACCACGCGCGCGCCAGCGCCACTGCGCCCAGCGCACCGGACAACCAGCTCCACATTGGCAGGTCGCCCCAGTACCAGCCCGGCGGCTGCAGCACGTACATGAGCGCGGCAATGGCCAGCAGGCCCACGCCAGTGATCGCCCCCACCGCGCGCTTCTGCAGGCGCTGCACGCTGGCGTCCAGAGCGGCCAGGTCGCGCGAGCGCATCGACAGTTCATGGCGGCCTTCCACCTGCTGGGTCAGCCAGGCGTGTACCAGACGTGGCATGTCCGGGGCATGGGTCATGATTTCCGGCAGGCGCTTGCCGATCTCGCGTACCACCCGGCGCGGGCTGTAGCGCTCGCGCAGGATCTTCGCCAGCACCGGCTTGGCCACCGCCCAGATGTCGATCTGCGGGTCCAGCTGGCGGCCGACGCCTTCGATGTTCAGCAGGGTCTTCTGCAGCAGGATCAGCTGGGGCTGCAGGGTCAGCTGGTAACGCTGCGCCACGCGGAACAGCTTCATCAGCACTTCGGCCAGCGAGATCTGCGACAGCGGCCGGGTGAAGTAAGGTTCGCAGACCGATCGCACCGCCGCTTCCAGATCGTCGATGCGTACGTGGTCCGGCATCCAGCGCGCCTGCACGTGCAGTTCGGCAATGCGGCGGTAGTCACGGTTGAAGATGGCCATGAAGTTCTCGGCCAGGTAGTACTGATCTTCCTGCGAGAGCTGGCCCATGATGCCGAAGTCCAGCGCGATGAAGCGCGGGTTGGCGCGACGCGCCGGATCGGTGTCGACCCAGATGTTGCCGGCATGCGCATCGGCATGGAAGAAGTTGTCGCGGAACACCTGGGTGTAGAACACCCGCACGCCCTTGGCGGCCAGCGCCTTGCGGTCGATGCCGGCCTTGTCCAGCGCGGCGATGTCGTCGGACGGAATGCCCCACACGCGCTCCAGGGTCAGTGCGCGCTCGGCCGTATGGCTCCAGATCACTTCCGGCACGTACAGGTCGTCGCTGTTTTCCCAGAAGCGGCGCAGCACGCTGGCATTGGCGCCTTCGCGCTGCAGGTCCAGCTCGGCGGCCAGGGTGTTCTCGACCTCGGCCACCACTTCGCGCGGCCGGATTTTGTCGGCGCGCGGGTGGGTGCGCTCGACCAGCGCGGCCAGCGAATTGAGCAGGGCGATGTCGGCGTCGATCTGCTTCTCGATGCCCGGGCGAAGTACCTTGACCACCACCTGGCGGCCATCGGCCAGCGTCGCCGCGTGCACCTGCGCGATCGAGGCCGAGGCCAGCGGTTCGGTGTCGAAGCTGGCGAAGGCCGCACTGACCGGCAGGCCGAGCGCGTCCTCGACGATGCGGCGCGCGGTCTCGCCATCGAACGGCTTGACCCGGTCCTGCAGCAGGGTCAGTTCATTGGCCACGTCCGGTGGCACCAGGTCGCGGCGGGTGGACAGGATCTGGCCGAACTTGACGAAGATCGGGCCGAGGTCCTGCAGCGCCAGGCGCAGGCGTGCACCGCGCGACTGTGCGGCGATGTCGGCCGAGGCCCGCGGCACGAACGGCTTGGCCAGGCGCAACCAGCGCTCGGCCGGTGTGCCCTGCAGCAGGTCGTCGAGGCGGTAACGCAGGATCACCCGGCCGATGCGGCTGGCGCGCAGCACGGCCTTCATGCGGCACCCCGCAGGCGCTGCACGCGAGCACCCAGACGCTCGACGTCATCGCGCAGCACGTCCACGTCATCGTGGAAGGCGTCCAGCTCGGCACGCGGCACCACATCGCGCGATTCCTCGGTGATGAACTCGGCGGCGCTGTGGGCCAGATCGATCGCGCCCTGGCGCGCGTGCTGCAGGCCGTTGCGCAGGGTGTTGGCAACCTGCACGCCCAGTACCTCGCCGAATACGCTGACGAAGGGCTGCTGCCAGTCCGGGTCGAAGCCCTTGGCGAGCTGCTGCAGGCGGCGTGCCAGTTCGGCGTCGCCGGCCACGCGCACGCGGCCCTTGCCGTTGTTGTCACCGCGCCGTGCGTTGGCCAGCAGCGGCAGCTGCGCGAGCACGCCGGCCAGGCTGCTGCGCACGGCCAGGTCGGCTTCCTGCGCATCCACCGGGCCGACCCGCAGCTGGTCGCCGTCGACGCTGATGCGCATGGCCAGCGACGGCGCTTCCAGGGTCAGATCGATATGCCGGCCATCCAGGCTGGTCAGCGCATGGCGGGTATCCGGATCCAGCGCCAGCGCGCGGTTCAGGGCGATCTGCAGGGCGCGGCCGGCGACCGGCTTGAGGGACTTGAGCAGGGAGAGAGCCATGTGTGCATTCTACCTGCGTGGGTGGGGGGCTTGGGCCGGGCTGCCGCCCGGCACCCGCAGAGGCAACGGCAACGGCAACCGCAATAGCCGAAGCAACAGCAACAGCGGGCATTCCGTGGGTTGGCGGGATGGGTCCGGTTGCGGGGGACGCCGTAAACCCGTCCGTGGGGGCTTGGCCGCGGCATCCATGCCGCGGGCACCCCCACAACCGGACCCACCCCGCCTTCGACAGTTTCCCGCTGCTGTCAGGGCGGCTTTCTGTGTTGCTGTGGTGGGTGTCGACCTTGGTCGACACGGTAGATCCACGCCATGCGTGGATGGATTTCTGGTTCATCTGTGCCTCACGCGGAGGGCCGATGAAGGTTCATGCTATGGGGCCACGCAACGCACAGGACATCGCATTCGCCATGGCACGGACCCGGGTCGGCATCATCTTCGGTGGCAAGTCATCCGAGCACGAAGTTTCCCTGCAGTCGGCGAAGAACATCCTCGATGCGCTTGATCGCGAGCGCTTCGAGCCGGTGCTGGTCGGTATCGACAAGCAGGGTCAGTGGCATCTGAGCCAACCCGATACCTTCCTGATCAATGCCGATGATCCGTCGCGCATCGCCCTGCATCGGTCCGGTACGTCGCTGGCGGTGCGCCCGGGCGCCGAGCAGGCGCAGCTGCAGCCGTGCGATGCGGCCAGCGCGCTCGGCCAGATCGATGTGGTGCTGCCGATCGTGCACGGGCCACTGGGCGAGGACGGTGCGCTGCAGGGGCTGCTGCGCATGGCCAACCTGCCCTTCGTCGGTTCACCGGTACTGGGTTCGGCGGTGGCGATGGACAAGGACGTGACCAAGCGCCTGCTGCGCGACGCCGGGCTGCAGGTGGCACCGTGGCTGTGCATCCGTCGCCATCAGGCGGCGGCAGTCGATGTCGATGCGGTGATCGCGCAGCTCGGCCTGCCGTTGTTCGTGAAGCCGGCCAACCAGGGTTCGTCAGTGGGGGTGAGCAAGGTCAAGGATGCAGCGGGCTTCGCCGAGGCGCTGGCATTGGCGCTGCGCTACGACCACAAGGTGCTGGTGGAATCGGCGGTGGTCGGCCGCGAGATCGAGTGCGCGGTGCTGGGCAATGCGCATCCGCAGGCCAGCCTGTGCGGCGAGGTAGTGGTACACGACGAGTTCTACGCCTACGACACCAAGTACATCAACGACGATGGCGCCGACGTGGTGGTGCCGGCAGACATTGATGGCGCAACGCAGGCGCGTATCCAGCAGATCGCGCTTCAGGCCTACCGGGCGCTGGAGTGCGCGGGCATGGCGCGCGTGGATGTATTCCTCACCGCAGCGGGCGGGATCGTCATCAACGAGGTCAACACGCTGCCGGGCTTCACCCGCATCAGCATGTACCCGAAGCTATGGGGCGCCAGCGGCGTGGACTACACCACGCTGATCACGCGCCTGATCGAACTGGCGCTGGAGCGCCACGAGGCCTATCGCGGATTGCACAGCGCCGTGTAGCGGCGCTGTGTGTAGCGTCGAGCCATGCTCGATGATCCTCTGTAGAGTCGAGCCATGCTCGACTCACGAGAAGCAGTCGAGCACGCTCGACTCTACAAAGGGGCGTGCCGACCAACGGTCGGCACCCACCGGAAAGAGTAGTGCCGGCCGGCGGCCGGCACTACCCTGCGGTCTACTAGCCTCGCTTGCGGAACATCGAGATCACCGCAAGGATCAGGAACACCACGAACAGAATCCAGGCGATGTTCGTTGCGGCGCCGGCGATACCGGAGAAACCCAGAACGGCGGCGATGATGGCGATGACAAAGAAGATGATGGCGTAGTGCAGCATGGCGCTCCTCGCGGGTGGTCGAGCCTTGGATGGCGTGGGTCCATCCTCCCGATCCGGCGGTGTGCAACCAGTGATGGCGATCTATGCAGCAGATGAAGCCTTCAGTCTGCGCAGCCCTTCTTCGATGCTGACCTGCGGCACGTAGCCGAAGTCACGGCGTGCCGGCGCCATGCTGTACCAGTGCGGCGTGCACAGCTGCTCGGCCAGGAAGCGGGTCAATGGCGGCTCGCCGCGCAGGCGCAGCAGCGGCCACAGGCGCTCGCAGACCGCACCGATGCGGTAAGCGGTCTTGAAGCTGATCGCCTTGTCGACCGTCGGCGCACCCACCGCAGCCAACAGCTTGTTCACCAGCTCGCGCATCGGCAACGGCTCGCCATTGGAGATGAAGTAGGCCTTGCCCGCACACGCGGCACCCGGCGCCAGTGCCTCGAAGGCGAGAAAGTGTGCGAGCGCGGCGTTGTCGATGTAGGTGGTATCCACCTTGTTGTTGCCATCACCCACCAGGCGCAGGCGGCCCTGCCGTGCACGTTCGGCCAGGCGCGGCACCAGCTGCTGGTCGCCCGGGCCCCAGATCAGGCGCGGGCGCAGCGCCACCGTCGCCAGCGAGGCGTCGTTGGCCGCCAGCACGCGCTGTTCGGCAATCGCCTTGGTCGCCGCATACGGTGCCTGGAAATCTTCGCCGTAAGGCACTTCATCGGCGCCGAGGCCTTCCACCGGATGGGTAGCGCGATGGGTCACGCTGGGCGTGGAGGTGTAGACCAGCCTGCCGATGCGGTGCGCGCGGCAGGCTGCGATGACGTTGTCGGTGCCGACCACATTGGCCTGGTGGTAGCTGTCATAGCTGCCCCACGCGCCGGCCTTGGCACCATTGTGGAACACCGCATCGACGCCGGCCACCGCATGCAGCACCGCCTGCGCATCGGCCAGATCACCGCGGATCTGGCCCACGCCCATCGCCTGCAGTTCGGGGTAGTGGCTGCGGTTGAACGCCAGCACCTGGTGGCCACGCTCAACCAGCCCGCGGCACAGCGCCTGACCGAGGAAACCACCGCCGCCGGTGACCAGGATTTTCATGCGTGCTTCTCCAGTTCGGCGCCGGCCCAGACGGCGAGCTTTTCGCGGCCGATCTTGGCGTTGTGACGGATATCGACGGGGAACGCCGGATGCACCAGGACGTGCTGCAGGTTCGCATCGGGCAACCGTGCGGCGGCTTTCGCACGCAGGGCCTCGCGCAAGGCCGGGCCGTCGCTCTGCCCGCGCTGCAGTTCCACGCACAGCACCGGTACCTGTGCACCGGCCGGGCCAACACCCACCAGGGCCGTGCGCGCCACACCGGGCACGGTGTTGAACACCGGCTCGACCTGTTCGGTGTACAACGGCCCCTGCGCGGTTTCCACGCGATGGGTCTTGCGGCCGCAGAACCACAGACGGCCCTGTGCATCAAAGTAGCCCACGTCGCCCATGCGATGGACGATGCGGGTGCTGCCATCGGCCAGCGTCTCGCGGATCTTCGCCGCCGCGGTGGCCTGCGGGCGGTTGAAGTAGCTGTCGGTGGCGGTTGGGCCGGCCACAGTGATTTCTCCCACCTCGCCGGTGGCCAGCACACGTGCCTGCGACCAGTCGGCCAGCGGCGCGTCATCGATGGCGATGATGCGGACCTCGTTCGGTTCCACCACGCTGCCCACGCAGGTGCCAGCGCCGGCCTCGGTGGCGGCGCGGGTGCGCTCCAGCTCACGACCCTCCACCACTGCCACCGGCAGGCACTCGGTGGCGCCGTACGGCGTCCAGAACTGCGCATCGGCCGGCAGCAGGCTGCGGATGGTGGCGACCACGTCCGGCGGCACCGGTGCACCGGCCGAGGTCACCCGGGTCACCGTCGGCAGCGGCCGGCCATGCTTCGCCAGCACCCGCATCAGCGCGGGCGAACCAAACAGCTGGGTCACGCCGAAGCGCTGGATGGCATCGTGCAGGCGTGCCGGGTCGGCCTGCGCCGGCCGCGTCGGGTCCATGTCCGGGATCACCGAGGTCAGGCCCAGCGCCGGGTCGAACAAGGCAAACGGCGGGAAGGTCGGCAGGTCCACCCCGCCCGCTTCCATGCCGAAGGCACTGCCCAGCAGCTGGATCTGGCCGACGAAATGGCGGTGGCGGTAGACCACGCCCTTGGGCACGCCGGTGGAGCCACTGGTGAACAGGATCGCGGCCATGTCCTCGCCATCGGTGTCGGCCAGCATCGGCCCAGCGCTAGCGCCAGCGCGCTCCAGCGCGGCCAGGCTGGTGCCGCCCCAGCCGAGGCGGCGACCGACAGTGACCAGGCGGGTCGCCGAGGGCGCCCAGCGCAGCGCCAGCCGCGCCACATGCGCCAGTGGAATGCCGATGAAGGCCTGCGGCTGCGCCTCGTCCAGGCACTGCTTCAGGGCGCGCTTGTCGATGCCCGGGTCGACCAGCACCGGCACCGCCCCCAGCTTGAACAGCGCGAACATCAGCAGGAAGAATTCCGGCGAGGGCCGCACCATCACCACCGTGCGCACCCCGCGGCCGATCCCGTAGCCGGCCAGACCGGCGGCCATGGCGTCGCTGCGGGCATCCAGCTGGCGGTAATCGAGGGTGACGTCGTAGGCGGCCATGCCGTTGCCGGCGCCCCGGCGGCCGGGGCAGCGGATGGCGATCTGGTCGGGGCGTTCACGCGCCAGTTCAGGCAAACGGGCCGCAATATTGCAGGGTCGGTTCATCCGTTCATTGTCGCCGCTTACGGAATTTCTTGCGCGGCGGCCGACTTCGTGGAAAATCCGCACCCTCGTTCCCGATTCCGACTGCCGCCCGAGGCGGCTTGCCCATGCAACATCCCTGCATGACCTGCGGCGCCTGCTGCACCCAATACCGTGTGGCCTTCCACTGGATGGAATCGGACGAGGTCACCCCCGGCGGCGTGCCGCACCAGCTTACCGAGGTGCTGGACCCGCACCGCCTGTGCATGCGCGGCACCCATTCCAAGCCGGTGCGCTGCGTCGCGCTGGATGCGCAGATCGGCGTGTATTCACGCTGCACCATCCACCCCAACCGGCCCAGCGTGTGCCGCGAGGTGGATGCATCGTGGGAGTATGGCAAGGCCAGCCCGCAGTGCGACAAGGCGCGCATCGCCTATGGCCTGGATCCGTTGACGCCGGCCGACTGGCGCTGGCGCGATGACGCCGACAATGACGACGACCATCCGGACGACAACGGCAACAGCCCTTCCTCGCCGCCGCAGGCGCCGGTCGCCGCGTAATGGTAGTGCCGGCCGCTGGCCGGCAACCTCATCAACCCTTCGGGTGTGCCGACCAACGGTCGGCACCCACCGGAAGAGGAAGGGGTGGATGCCGACCGTTGGTCGGCACACCGATCAGATCGGGTTGGCGTCCAGGAACGCGCGGATTTCCGGCACCAGCACCTCGTGCTTGTCCTCCAGCACGTAATGCCCGGCGTCCTCGAACGCATGTACCTGGGCCTTCGGCAGCGCGGCCTGGAAGCCCTTCAGAAAATGATGGTCGAACACGAAGTCGCGCAGGCCCCAGCCGAGAAAGGCGGGCCGGTCAGCGAACGACGGCAGCGCTTTGCCGGCCCGCTCCAGCAGCGGCCAGGCCTTGTCGGCCGGCGACAGCGGGATGTCCTGCATGAAGCGGATGGTGCTGATGCGGTTGGCCCAGCTGTTGTACGGCGACACGTAGGCGCGGCGCACGTCGGCCGGCATCTTGCGCTCCACGCCCAGCCACGAGGCACCGGAGGAGAACGCGTTGAAGCTGCGGATGATCCACTCGCCGATCTTCCAGTGACGGCCCAGCGCGATCTGCCACGGCATCTTCTTCCCCGCCGGCATCGGGAAGGCGGCGGTGTTGAGCACCACCAGGCGCTTGACCTGGTCGTGGTGCGACAGCGCCCAGCCGAAACCGATCATGCCGCCCCAGTCGTGCACGGCCAGGGTCACCGGTCCGGTGATGCCCAGGTGCTTGAGCAGCGCATCGAGGTCGTCCACGCGCGACTGCAGCGTGTACTCGTAGCGGCTGTCATCAGGCTTGTCCGACAGGCCCATGCCGATATGGTCCGGCACGATGCAGCGGTAGGTGTCCGACAGGCCGGCCACCAGCGTGCGCCAGTAATAGCTCCACGACGGATTGCCGTGCACCATCACCACTACCTCGCCGTCGCGCGGGCCTTCGTCGAGATAGTTCATCGACAGGCCCGGGCGCACTTCGAAGCGCTGCGGGTGGGCGGGGTAACCGGGAAGATCGCGCATGCGGAGCACCTTGGAAGAATCGCGGCGCGGTGTAGCGCCGAGCCATGCTCGGCGGCTCTCCGGTCAGGCCGCGGAAGAACCGCGCTGTGCGCGTGAGCCGAGCATGGCTCGGCTCTACAGGAGGTCGGGCAGCGGGCTGCTTACCAGACCACTTCAGCCATCGAACAGTTCAGGCCGGAACCAATGCCCAGAAGCGCGATGCGGTCACCCTTCTTCAGCTTGCCCAGCTGCTTGAGCTTGCTCAGCACGATCGGCACCGAGGCCGGCCCGATGTTGCCGTGCTCGCCGAAGATGGTCATGACCTTCTTCGGGTCGATGCCGAAGTTCTTGATGAACGCAGCGGTGTGCGGCTGGCTCACCTGGTGGATCACGAACTGGTCCAGCTCTTCCACGGCCCAGCCGAGTGCGATCTTGGCGGCGGTGAAGGTCTTCTGTGCCAGCTTGATGCCTTCGATCAGCAGCAGGCGGGTGTCGGTGACCATGCGGTCCAGGTTGCCCAGGCACAGCTGGTTCCACTCGGTCGCCGAGCGGGTGACGCCACCCTTGTAGCGCGGCGCGTCCGGCACCAGCTCCGAGCGCGCCATCACCATCGCGGCAGCACCCGAACCGGTGGTCAGGGCCGCCAGTTCGTTGCGGAAGTCGTCGGCGGTGACGTCCGGAGCGGTCATGCGCTCCAACGTCTTCTCGTACACCAGGTTGGCGGTCTCGCCATCCACCACCAGCGCGTAGTCGATGTCACCGCGCTCGATCATGCGCGCGGCGATATCCATGCCGTTGATGAAGGCCAGGCAGGCGTTGGCGACGTCGAAGGTCATGCATTCGTCGCTGACGCCGAGGTTGCCCGACACGATGGAGGCGGTGGACGGCTCCAGGTAGTCGCGGCTGACCGAGGTATTGACCAGCAGGCCCACCTGCGTCGCATCGATTCCAGCGTCTTCCAGCGCCTTGCGGCCGGCCATGGTGGCAGCGTCGGACGCCAGCACGCCGTTGTCCCACAGGCGGCGCGCGTGGATGCCGGCGATATCGCCGAGCACGTCGGTGCGGATGCCCAGGCGATCCAACGTCGGCTGCAGGCGTTCGTTGATTTCCTTGGTGGTCAGCGTATGCGGTGCGTCGACGTGTGCCAGGCCGGCGATCGAGACATTCTTGAAGAGCATCGAGGTTAGCGCCAAGGCTCAGGCAAAAGGGGGCGCTATTCTATAACCCCGGGGGCCTTCACCGCATCTTTACGAATTCAGCGCTGGCCGTATGGTGAAGCGTTCAGCGCGGTGGGCACTGGAACGCGGCGAAGCGCTGGCTGCCATCGGCCGGGGCCGCAGCGGCCTGCACGGCATTGGCACCTGCGCTCGGGGCCTCGTTGCGGGCCAGCGTTTCCAGCTCTTCCTGCACGCGCAGCGGGTTGCGGTTGTAGAAGCCGACCTTGCTCTTCACGGTGACGACCACTTCGCCCCTGGCGATGCAGCCAGCGGGAACGGGGCCTGCCGGCAGTACGCGGGTCGCCTTGCCGGCCGGTTCGATCGGCACCCAGGTACAGGCGGTGACGGTGAGCAGCAGGGAGGAAAGCAGCAGAACGCGCATGGGCAGATCCTGGAAGGGTATGGGGGGATTCTGCCTGAACAGCCTGAATCGGGGGTAGCCGGGGCGGAGCCCGGGTAGCGCCGGGCCATGCCCGGCGAGCGCACAGCGCGGCATGGCTGGCCGCCGGAAAGCCGCCGGGCATGGCCCGGCGCTACCACGGGAGACCTGCCCGCCGTGGCGGGCAGGCACATCCCTTATTTCTTGACCGGGTTGCCTTCGGCATCGATTACGGTCACCTCGCCCAGGTTCAGCGCACGCACGGCCGCTTCGGTCTGCTTGAGATCACCCACCACCACCCAGGTCAGCGCCTGCGGCTTGATCTCGGCGGCGGCCTGCTGCACCTGCGCTGGGGTCATCGCCTCGATCTCGGCCTTGCGACGCAGCACGTAGTCGTCCGGGCGCTTGAACTGCACGATCGAGCCGATGGTCGAGGCCACCGCGCTGGCGGTCTCGTAGGCACCGGGCAGGCTCAGGGTCTGGATGTTGCGGATGCGGTTGACCTCGGCGGCGGTGGCCGGCTTGCTGCCATCGGCGAACGCGGCGATTTCCTTGCGCATTTCCGCCAGTGCCGGGCCGGTCTTGTCGATCTGCACCGGCGCGCTGGCCATCCACGGGCGCTGGCCCACCGAATTGACCGCGCTGCTGCGCGCACCGTACGACCAGTGCTTGTCTTCACGCAGGTTCATGTTCAGGCGCGAGGTGAAGTCGCCGCCGATCACACCGTTGGCGATGTCGAAGCGGGTCGAGCTGGTGGCGCTGGAAGGTGCCACCACCTGGCCGGCGAACAGGTTGGCCTGCACCGCGCCCGGCTGGTCGATCAGGAACACGCGCGGGCCCTTCGGCAGCGCCACGTCGGTGGCCGCCTTCACCTGCGGGGCATCGCCGGCAGCCTTCCAGTCGCCCAGCTGCTTGTCCAGCAGCGGCACGATCTCGGCCAGGGTGGTGTCGCCGACCACGATCAGGGTGCCGTTCTGCGGGCGCAGCCAGTCGTGATGGAAGTCGACCAGGTCCTCGCGGGTCAGGCCGTTGATCGCCGCCTCGTCGCCGCTGCCGGTGAACGGAATGGCATACGGGTGGCCCTTGCCGTACAGCAGCGGGGGCAGCACGCGCATCGCCACCGCACCCGGGTTGACCTTCTCCTGCTGGATGCCCGCGATCCAGCTCGCCTTGACCCGGTCGATCTCGCCCTGCTCGAAGCGCGGTTCGCGCAGCAGGTCGCGGTACAGCGCCAGCGACGGCACCAGGTTTTCCTTCAGCGCCGACAGGTCCACGCTCATCGAGTCCAGGCCGGCCGAGGCATCCAGGCTGGCGCCCAGCGCATCCGCCGCATCGGCGAAGGCCAGCGAGCCGAGCTTGCCGGCACCCTCGGTCATCAGGCTCATGGTGAAGTTGGCGGTGCCCGGTTTGCGGCCCTGGTCGGCACTGAAGCCGCCCGGGAACTGGTAGCTGAACTGCACCACCGGAATCTCATGGCGCTCGGCCAGGATCACCTGGGTACCGTTCTTCAGTGTCGCGCGCTGCAGCGCCGGGAACTTCAACTGCGGGAACTCGCGGGTCTGCGGCACGCCGGCCTTGCGGTCGACCTGCTCCGGCAGCGTGCTGTACTTCGGGTCCACCGCTGGCACGGTGAACGGCTTCGGCGCCTGGCTCGGATCTTCCTTCAGCGCCACGCGCTCACCCGGTGCGATCACCAGGGTGTGGCTGCCCTTGTCCAGCCACTGTGCGCCGAGCCGGCTCAGATCGGCGGCACTGGCCTTCTCGATGTTGGCCAGCGAGGTACGGAAGCAGCCCGGGTCGCCGGTGAACACCGCACATTCTGCAAGGGCGTCGGCCTTGCCGCCGAAGCCACCGATGCGCTCGATGCCGCGGATGAAGCCGGCGCGGGCGCCGGTCTTGGCGCGCTCCAGTTCCGCGGCGGTCGGGCCCTGCTTGATCAGCCGGTCCAACTCCTCGTCGATGATCTTCTCGACCTTGGCCGGGTCCTGGCCCTGCTTGACTGTGGCCATGATCACGAAGTTGGAGCCCAGCTGCGAGGTAGAGAGTCCGGCAGCAATGCTGTCCACCAGCTTGTCCTGGTGCTGCAGGCGCTGGCTCAGGCGCGAGGACTTGGCACCGCCCAGCACCTGCGCGAACAGCTGCAGCTGATCGACCTCGGTGGTGCCGACCTGCGGCACGTTCCAGGCGCGGTAGATACGCGCCTGCGGCACCTTGTCGGTCATCGTCTCGCGCGTATCGGCGCTGCGCTTGGCCACGTTCACCGCCGGCTGCGCCATGGTCGGGCCGGCCGGGATGCTGCCGAAGTACCTGGAGACCTTTTCCTTGGCGGTGGCCAGGTCGATGTCGCCGGCCAGCACCAGCACCGCGTTGTTCGGGCCGTACCAGGTGCGGAACCAGGTCTTCACGTCGTCCAGCGACGCCGCGTTCAGATCGTTCATCGAACCGATCACGCCGTGGTGGTACGGGTGGCCCACCGGATACAGCGCCTTGTTGAGCTGGTCCCAGGCCTGGCCGTAGGGCTGGTTTTCGCCTTGGCGCTTCTCGTTCTGCACCACGCCACGCTGCTCGTCCAGCGCCGCCTGGTCGATCGCACCGACCAGATGGCCCATGCGGTCCGATTCCATCCACAGCGCCATGTCCAGCGCGGTGGTCGGCACGTTCTCGAAGTAATTGGTGCGGTCGGTGTTGGTGGTGCCGTTCTGGTTGGTTGCACCGACCTGCTTGAACGGCTCGAAGAACTCGCCGTCATGGTTTTCGCTGCCCTGGAACATCAGGTGTTCGAACAGGTGCGCGAAGCCGGTACGGCCGGCCGGCTCGTCCTTGCTGCCCACGTGGTACCAGACGTTGACCGCGACGATCGGCGCCTTGCGATCGGTGTGCACGATCACGCGCAGGCCGTTGGGCAGGGTGAACTGCTCGTACGGGATATCGACCTTGGCCGGTGCGGCCGGCTTGGCCGCCAGCGCATGAGAAGGCACAAGCGTGCCCAGGGCGGTGCTGAGGGCGACAGCCAGCAGTGCAGCGCGCGGGCGAAGGGCGATAGACATATCCGGATCCTTGGTCACGAAGGTGAACCCCGATCCTAGCCTGCGCGCACAGCGGCCGGAATCGGCCAGCAGTCACTGGGGGTGTTTGCCTCCTTGCCCCTCCACCCCTGCTTTGCGGCCCGGGAGGGGCGGTCACAAGCGCCCGCAGGCAATGTCCGGACAGTGTCCGCGGCCCGAGGAATGGACAGGTGTCCGCCCACCGGACACTTCTCTACCCGAACAAACCCCTTCTAAATCAACAAATAAAAGTTGGCACGCGGATTGCTTGGTAGTTCCTGCGCCAAGAAGGGCTTCAGACGAAAGCTGACTGAAGACTGAACAAATGCAGGAAATCGGAAATTTTCCTTGCAAGCCCAGAATTGGTGTACTACCTTACTACCACACCACTGATCACCAACACTAAACAGGCCCCGTCATGAACGCCAAGACCATTGCCATCGCCATCGCCCTGATTGCCGGCACCGCGGTTGTTTCGTCGGTGCAGGCCTCCGAATCCATCAAGACGCTGTCCACCGTGCAGGTCCGCCCTGCCGCCGACCAGCTGGCCCAGCAGGCCTGGGAACAGGCCAGCGGCATCCCGACCCTGGCCACCGTGGAAGTGCGCCCGAGCGCCGACCAGCTGGCCGAGCGCAACGGCTACGTCGCCGCCCCGGTTGCGGCCGCGATGCCGATCACCACCCTGGCCTCGGTGGAAGTGCGCCCGAGCCTGGAACAGCGCGTCGCCCTGGCCGCCGAGCTGGAAGCCCAGCGCTACGCCGCGACCCTGGCTGCCGCCGCCACCAACGTCGCCAACTCGGTCATCGTCAACCTGCCGGCCCTGCAGGTGCGTCCGAGCGCCGCCGACCTGCAGGCCTTGGCCACCGAAACCGCCCAGGTCCTGCTGCGTCCGTAACCGGTGCCGCCCTGCCTCGCGCAGGGCGTGCGCCGTAAAGGCGGCCGCCGTCGCAGGTACACTGCGCCGATGAATGCCGCGCCCCAGTTCCACGTGATCCTGTTCCAACCGGAAATCCCGCCCAACACCGGCAATGTGATCCGGCTCTGTGCCAACACCGGCGCGCAGCTGCACCTGGTCGAGCCGCTTGGCTTCGCACTGGAAGACAAGCAGCTCAAGCGCGCCGGGCTGGACTACCACGAGTATTCACGCCTGCAGGTGCACCCCGACCTGGACACCACGCTGGCGCGGATCGCACCGAATCGGTTGTTCGCACTCAGTACCCGCGCCAGCGTGCGCTACGACAGCGTGGCCTTTGAAGAGGGCGATGCCTTCCTGTTCGGCCCGGAAAGCCGTGGCCTGCCGCAGGACGTGCTCGATGCCCTGCCCGACGGCCGCCGCCTGCGCCTGCCGATGCGGCCGGACAACCGCAGCCTCAATCTTTCCAACACCGTTGCGGTGGTGATGTACGAGGCGTGGCGGCAGCATGGGTTTGCCGGCGGCGCGTAGCGCCACGCGCCTCTCTTCTGCCTGATTGTTGCTGTGGCGGGCGCATGCGTTCATGGGCGTTACTTTTCTTTCCGCGCGGAAAGAAAAGTAACCAAAAGAAACGCGCCGCCATCCGCGAGCCGGTGCTGCGCACCGGTACCCTGCGCTCCTCGGCCCGCCGGGGGACGGCGCGGAACTCGCTGCGCTCAGACACCCACGCCTGTTCGCCCCCGCCGGACCTGCGGTGCTCGGCTCGCTTCAAGGCGGACCCGACAGCCGCGCAGTACAGGCTGTCCTTGAACCCATCGCGGTCCGGTGCGCGGTTCGGCACACCGATCGCTCGCCTGCGAATACGCTACTGGACAATGCCGGCCAGCGACCGGCACTACCGGTGCACTCAGAACGCGTTGATGCCGGTCAGTTCGCGGCCGATCACCAGCTGGTGCACGGTCTCGGTGCCTTCATAGGTGATCACCGATTCCAGGTTCAACGCGTGACGGATCGCCACGTGTTCGGTGGTGATGCCGGCCCCACCCAGCAGATCGCGACACTCGCGGGCGATGTCGATGGCCATGCGGCAGTTGTTCCACTTGGCCAGGCTGACCTGCTGCGGCTGCAGCTGGCCGGCTTCCTTCAGGCGGCCCAGCTGCAGCGCCAGCAGCTGTGCGGTGGTGATGCGGCGGGCCATCTCGGCCAGCTTGATCTGCGCGCTCTGCGTGGCCGCCAACGGGCGGCCGAACAGCACGCGCTCCTTGGCGTAGCCCAGCGCCTCATCCAGGCAGGCGATGGCCGCACCGATCGGGCCCCAGCTGATGCCGTAGCGGGCCTGGGTCAGGCAGCCCAGCGGTCCCTTCAGGCCCTTCACGTTGGGCAGGCGGTGGCTGTCGGGCACGCGCACGTCATCGAAGTACAGCGCGCCAGTGAGCGAGGCACGCAGGCTCATCTTGTGCTTGATTTCCTGGGTGCTGAAGCCGGCCATGCCCTTCTCCAGCACGAAGCCCTGGATCCCGTCCTCGGTCTGCGCCCAGACGATGGCCAGGTCGGCCACCGGGCCGCTGGTGATCCACATCTTGCTGCCGCTGATGCGCCAGTCGCTGCCGTCGCGCACGGCGCGGGTCTTCATGCTGGCAGGATCGGAACCCCCATGCGCCTCGGTCAGGCCGAAGCAGCCGATCAGCTCGCCGCGCGCCATCGCCGGCAGCCACTGCTGGCGCTGTTCCTCGCTGCCATAGGCGTAGATCGGGTACATGCACAGCGAGCTCTGCACCGAGACGAAACTGCGCAGGCCGGAATCGCCGCGCTCCAGCTCCTGGCAGATCAGGCCATAGCTGACCGCGCCGAGGCCACCGCCGCCGTACTCGGTCGGCAGCGTTGCGCCGAGCAGGCCCAGTGACGCGATCTCCGGCACCAGTTCAGACGGAAAACGGGCCTGGTCGAAGGCATCGCCCATGATCGGCAGCACGCGCTCGTCGGTGAAGCGGGCGACACTCTCCTGCACCGCACGCTCTTCCTCATTGAGCAGGGAACGGACATCGAACAGATCGTACGGATGCAAAGCCATGGCACTCACACGCAGTCAGGACCCGGCCATTGTCGGTCATCCGGGCAGCGCGTGCCGACCAGGGTTGGCCCACCACCAGGGCTGAGGCACTACGCTGCGCTGCAGCAATCGTGCGGTGAACGGCGTCTATCTAGCTCGATCACGCGCGTCCCGGTACCCTGACACATTCAAACAACCGTTTCGCCCGTGGCCGCACGCGCGATTCCCAGGCACCGCCGGTGGCCCCGATGCCGGCCCTACCCACGAGTCATGCAATCGATGAGCGCTGAAGCCAACGCCCTGCCCCCGCGTGAAGTAATGGAGTTCGACGTGGTGATCGTCGGCGCCGGTCCTGCCGGCCTGGCCACCGCGATCCGCCTGCGCCAGCGCGCGATCGAAGCCGGCCGCGAGCTGTCGGTGTGCGTGCTGGAAAAGGGCTCCGAACCGGGCGCGCACGTGCTCTCCGGTGCGGTGATGGACCCGCGCGCACTGACCGAACTGTTCCCGGACTGGGCCGAACGCGGCGCACCGCTGAAGCAGAAGGTCACCCGCGACGAATTCCTGTTCCTCAGCGAGACCGGCGCACGCAGCACGCCCAACGCGCTGCTGCCGGAGTGCTTCCACAACGAAGGCAACTACATCATCAGCCTGGGCGAAGTGACCCGCTGGCTGGCGCAGCAGGCCGAGGCGCTGGAAGTGGCGATCTTCCCGGGCTTTGCCGCCGCCGAAGTGCTGTTCGGCGACAACGGTGAAGTGATCGGCGTGACCACCGGCGACATGGGCATCGAGAAGGACGGCAGCATCGGCCCGGCCTTCGAGCGCGGCATGGCGCTGCACGCCAGGTACACGGTCTTCGCCGAAGGCGCGCGCGGCCACCTCGGCCGCCAGCTGATCGCCCGCTACAAACTGGACGAAGGCAAGGACCCGCAGGCCTACGGCATCGGCATCAAGGAACTGTGGCAGATCGACCCGGCCAGGCATGAGCCGGGGCTGGTGGTGCATGCGGCCGGCTGGCCGCTGGACAGCGACACCTACGGCGGCGCGTTTCTGTACCACGCCGACGGCGGCAAGGTCGCCATCGGCTACGTGGTCGGCCTGGACTACAGGAACCCATGGCTGAGCCCGTTCGAGGAGTTCCAGCGTTTCAAGACCCATCCCTCCATCCGCAAGCACCTGGAGGGCGGCACCCGCATCGGTTACGGCGCCCGTGCAATCACCGCCGGCGGCCTGCTGTCGCTGCCGAAGACGGTGTTCCCCGGGGGCGCGCTGGTCGGCTGCGAGGCCGGTTACCTCAACGCCAGCCGCATCAAGGGCAGCCACGCCGCAATCAAGACCGGCATGCTGTGCGCCGACGCCGCGTTCGACGCGCTGGCTGCTGATCGCCAGCACGATGAACTGAGCGCCTACCCGAAGGCGTTCGAAGCCAGCTGGCTGTTCACCGAACTGCAGCAGGCCAAGAACTTCAAGCAGTGGTTCAAGAAGGGCCAGACCGTGGCCACGCTGATGACCGGCGTGGAGCAGTGGCTGCTGCCCAAACTGGGCGTGCGCAACCCGCCGTGGACCCTGCATCGCACCCAGCCGGATCATGCCTGCCTGGAGCCGGCGGCCAAGCACACCCGCATTGCCTATCCGAAGCCGGATGGCGTGCTGACCTTCGACCGCCTCAGCTCGGTGTTCCTGAGCAGCACCAACCACGACGAGAACCAGCCCAGCCACCTCACGCTGAAGGACCCGAGCATTCCGGTGAAGGTGAACCTGGCCGAGTACGCCGGTCCGGAAGCGCGCTACTGCCCGGCCGGCGTGTACGAGTTCGTCGGCGAAGCCGACAGCGCGCGCCTGCAGATCAACGCGCAGAACTGCGTGCACTGCAAGACCTGCGACATCAAGGACCCCACCCAGAACATCGTGTGGGTGACCCCGCAGGGCGGCGGCGGCCCGAACTACTCGGGCATGTGATCGCCCCGGGCTGCGACCGCGTGTCGCAGCCCGGCGGCTCGACCGCACCGCTATCCTGCCGCCCATGCGCGCCGACCGCCTGCTCATTGCCATTGCCGTGTCCCTGCTCGCCACGGCCTGCCAGCGCCCGCCTGCTGCGCCCGCCACGCCCGAACAGGCCCGGCAGCAGGCCATGCAGCGCGCGTTCGAACTGTGCGCCGGTTGCCACACCGTGCAGCCCGGCGGCATCCACCGCTTCGGGCCGAACCTGCATGGCGTGATCGGCCGCCGCGCCGGCAGCTTGCCCGACTACGGCTATTCCGAGGGCATGCGCCGCGCCGACATCACCTGGAGCGCGCAGACCCTGGATGCCTTCCTGCAGTCGCCCACCCACGTGGTGCCCGGCACCCGCATGTACAACGCCTTCCCCAGCCCTGAACGCCGCGCGCTGGTGATCGCCTACCTGCAGCAGCAGTCGGCTCAGTGAGCGAGGCGCTGCAGCTGATGCTGCAGCCGGGCCACGAACGCCGTTACGGCTGCGAACAACGGTGCCGGATCGGTCTCGCCCGCATCCTGCAGGCGCTCGACCAGTGCGTTGGCCTGCCCGGCCAGCACCGTCGCCCCAACCGCACCCAGGCCGCCGGCCAGGCGATGCAGGTGCAGCGCCGCGGTTTCGCGGTCGCCGGCCTGCACGGCGCATTGCACGGTCGCCAGATCGCCCTCGCTGGCCTGCAACAGGCTGTCGCGCAGCTGCTCGGCCACCACGCGTGAGCCGAACCGCCGCTGCAGGCTGGCCAGATCAGGCAGCGTCCCGCCATCGTCGGCAGCGGGTCCGGCCTGCGGCTCCACAACCGATAGTCCCTGCGCCTGCGGCAACCAGCGCAGCAGCGCGGCGCGCAGGGTTGCCAGCGACAGCGGCTTGGACAGTACTTCGTCCATGCCGGCCTCGCGGCAGCGCCGTGCATCGTCGTCCAGTACGCTGGCGGTGAGCGCCAGTACGGTCAGCCGCGGCTGGCCGTTGCGACCCTCGCGTTCGCGCAGCAGGCGGGTGAAGGCGAAGCCATCCAGCACCGGCATCCGGCAATCGGTGATGACCAGATCGAACGGCTCCGACGCCAACCGGTCCAGCCCCTGCTGGCCATCGCCGACCAGCACATGCGGCACACCCAGCTGCTGCAGGCGCCAGGCCATCATCGCCTGGTTGGTCGGATGATCTTCGATCACCAGCACGCGTGCCTCGCGCAACGCCGGCGGCAGCAGCGCCGCCTGTTCCTCCTCGGCGGCAAGCGCTTCAACATCGCCACGGCCGGCTTCCACCAGCGACAGCCGCACCTCGGCGCGGGTACCCTCGCCCAGCGTGCTGTGCAGCTCCAGTTCGCCGTCCATCATCTGCACCAGGCGCTGGCAGATGCTCAGGCCCAAGCCGGTACCACCATGGTCACGCTGGATGTATGCACCGGCCTGGGTGAACGGCGCAAACAGGTGCTGCAACTGTTCCGGCGCGATTCCGATGCCGGTGTCGGTGACGCTCAGGCACAGCGGCTGGCTGCCGTCTTCGGCGGTCGGCCCCAGCACTTCCAGCTGCAACCGCACTTCGCCGCGCACGGTGAACTTGATGGCGTTGCTGAGCAGGTTGAACACGATCTGGCGCAGGCGCACGCCATCCACTTCGTGCGCCGCTGCCAGCTGTGGGTCGATCTGCACGTGCAGGTCCAGCCCACGTGCACTGGCCTGCGCCGACAGCAACCGGCACACGCTCTCCAGCAAGGGCCGCAGCGGCTGCGGCACCGGTTCCAGGCGCAGTGCGCCGGCCTCCAGCCGCGAGTAATCGAGAATATCGTCGAGGATCTGCCGCAGCATCTGCGCGGAATCCTCGATCACGTCGAGAATGCGCTGCTGCTCGGCATCCAGCGGCGAATGGGCCAGCACCTCAAGCATGCCCAGCACGCCGCTCATCGGCGTGCGGATCTCATGGCTCATGGTTGCCAGGAAACGCGACTTCGCCTCCGCGGCCTGTTCGGCCTCTGCCTTGGCCGCAGTCAGGGCCTCGGCCTGCGCACGCGCCTCGCTGACGTCCACCCAGTAACCACTCCAGATCACCGCGCCCGCTTCCGCAGCATAGGGATGGGCCTGGCTGCGCACCCAGCGCGCGCCGGTGCCTTCAGGACGCAGCCGGAACTCGAGAATGAGCGGCGCGAACTGCCGCGCCGCCTGCTCGACCGCATGCAGGATGTGCTCGCGGTCATCTTCCTCGATGCGCTCCAGCAGGCAGGTTGCATCCTGTTCGGCCTGCTGCCGGCTGATCCCGAACAACGCCTGCAGGTCACCGGCAATGAACGGGAAACTGAGGGTTCCGTCAGCCGCACGGCGTGCCTGATAGACCACGGCGGGCAGGTTGTCGGTGACTTCGGCCAGGCGCTGTTCCAGATGGCGACGCCCGGCTACCTCACGGCGCAGCCGCCAATGCCCGATGGCGTGCACCAGCAGCGCGGTAAGCAGCACCAGCAGCAGCGGCACGCCCCAGCGCGCCACGCGGGTCCACTCGAGGCCGTTGCGGTATTCGACGGCCAGCCAGTCGCCGCGCAGGGCTTCGCGCTTGCGTGGGGTCATCTGCAGCAGCAGGCGGTCGAAGGTGGTGGCCAGGGCGGCATGGCGACGCTCGACAGCCAGCACCAGCTGATCGTTGAAGCCGGCCGGTGCGGCCACCTGCAGGCGCCCCGGGAAGCGGTTGCGCAGCAGGTGGTCCACCACGGCCAGATTGCCTATATAGGCGTCGGCGTCGCCATTGATCAGGCGCTGCAGGGCCTGTTCCGCGCTGCGCGCCGCGATGATCCGGGCCTGCGGTGCCTGCTGCAGCACATAACCACGCACGCGCTCCGGATCGGACAGCAGCACCCGCTTGCCCTGCAGGTCTGACAGGCCCAGCAGCGCCGGGCTGTCGCGCCGGCTGACGATCACGTTCGGCACGCTGATGAAGGGCTGGCTGAACACCCAGTCCGGGCCCAGGTAGCGCGAATCGGCCGGAATGCCCATTACCGCCTGCAGCTCGCCGCGGCGCGCCTTCTCGCGCACTTCGTACCAGTCATGGCTGTTTTCCACCTGCAGGTTGGCGCCGGCCTGCAGCAGGCGGCGCAGGTATTCGCTGGCCAGGCCGCTGGGGTTGCCATCCTGGTCGGCGAACGACAGTGGCGCCGCGTTCGGCGCGAAGCCAATCCTCAACGGTTGCTCCAGTACCCGCTTCTCGGCCTGGCTCAGCGCCAGCTGCGCCGATGCCGACCACCGCGGAGGTGGCAGCCAGCGCTGCGCCAGCGCATCGCGCTGGGCCTGGCTGGTCGCGGCCAGCGCCAGGTCCAGCGCTTCGGCCAGTGGCTGCTTGCCGTTGGGAATGCCGAAGTGCAGTCGCTCCGGCGGGAGATCGCTGGGGCGCAGCAGCACGACGCCCTGCAGGTCCTCGCGGGCGATCAGTTCGGTGGCCACATAGGCATTGCCGATGTAAACGTCGGCCTTGTCGTCTCTGACCATCTCCAAGGCCGCCAACGAGTTGTTTGCGACAAGCTGGCGCGCATGCGGAAAGCGGGCGCGCACCTGGGGCCCGGTCAGGAAGTCCTGCTCGATCACCACCCGCAGTCCGTCCAGATCGGGATTGTCGGAGGCACGCAGGTCATCCGGGCGCCCCACCAGGGCCAGCGGGGCCTCGCCATAGGCGGCGGTGTAGACCATGCAGCGGGTGCGGTCGGCACTGAGCCCGACGTTCATCACCACATCAATCTCGCCACGACATGCCGCATCCAGCACGGATGTCCAGTCGGAGTAGCGCCTTGCCTCCACCTTCACGCCCAACTGACGGGCAAGAAGCGACAGATAATCCGGACCCAGGCCAACCTGTTGGCCATCACGGAGGGACTCGAACGGTGGCCAGCCACTGTCATACTGACCCACGACGATGCTCGGATGGGCGGCCAGGTACTCGCGCTGCAGGGGGCTGAGCGGCAACGGCCCGGGCACCGCCTGCGCCAACGCTGCCGGCAGCGCCAGTACGACCAGCAGCAGGACCAGCCCGCGAACAGCCCAGCTACGCATCGGCGTCGATCTCCTAGAATCCTGCCAGGGACCGCGATGGTCGCGGCCCAGCCAGCCCGGTGGCCATACTAGAGCATGAGCTTGCGCATCATCATCGCAGACGACCACCCGGTGGTCCGTATCGGTACCCGCGCCGTCATCGAATCGAGCGGGGTGGGCCGCGTAGTCGGCGAAGCCGACAGCGCGCAGGCGCTGATGGCCCTGCTCGGCAGCCAGCCCTGCGACCTGCTGGTGACCGACTACTCCATGCCGGGCAGCCCGCAGGCCGACGGCTTCGCCATGATCGGCATGATCCGCCGCCGTCATCCAGACCTGCCGGTGCTGATGCTCAGCGTCTCCAGCAATCTGGCGATCCTGCGCATGGTGCTCGACAGCGGCGTGCTCGGCCTGGTCGACAAGAGTTCGTCGATGGACGAGCTGCCGCAGGCCATCCAGTCGGTCTACCGCGGCCAGCCCTACATCAGCCGCAGCCTGCGCGAGCGGGTCGAGGCTGCCGGCAGCTGGCGCATGCGCGAGGGTGACGGCAAGCCGCTGTCGCCACGCGAGGTGGAGGTGCTGCGGCTGCTCGGCACCGGCATGACCGTGAAGGAAATCTCGCTTCAGCTGCACAAGAGCGTCAGCACCATCAGCCGGCAGAAAGGTGATGCCATGCTCAAACTGGGCCTGAAGGGCGACGCCGAGCTGTTCGATTACCTGCGCGACGGCAAGATCTGAGAGCCAGATCGCACAAGAAGGGCATCTGGCACTGCCCTCTTTGACGGGCCGCCGATCTGTGCCAAGATGGTGGGGCATGAGTTCCCAATGCGAGGTCGAAGGAATCGACCGGCTCATGTCCTCGCTCCCGTCCCTGGTGGACGTGGCGCGGTTCCCTGCCGGCCGTCTGGCCCGGCAACGCTGACCATGGAGAGGCGCATGCAACATCCCCCCAAGCTACGCTGGACCCTGCCGTTGCGGCCTCTGCGCGCATTCGCGGCGTGCCTGCTCGTCTCTCTTTCCGCTGCCGCCTGCAGCGCCGCCGATCCGGTCCCCTCGTCCTCCCAGCCCGGCGCCCCTGCGCAGGCTGCCAATGCGCCCCGACAGGATGTTGCCACGATGCAGAACACCTCTCCCGACACCGCCGTTACCCCGCCCGACGCGCCGACCGTGATGTATTTCACCTATCAAGTGGATGGCGATGGCGCGACCTCCTATGAGGTCCAGAACGGCAGCGTGGCGACCTTCTGGTTCGGCCACACCTTCACTCTCGATGGCACTACGTACTACACGGGTTTCTCCTGGGATACCCGCGAGCACTACGGCAAGCCTGGCGAGCAGACGCAGGCCGGTCCGGACGACCGCGCCAACCTCGCCGAGGCCACCTTCGTGCTGGCCGGCACCGACGCGAAGAAGCCGTGGAAGTTCCGTGGCCAGGAATGGACCATCGGCGCACTGGGCGCGTACGACAAGGCCGACGACGTCGATACCCGGCGCAAGCCGCTTGAACATCGCACCGCCGACGGCCGCCTGCTGCTGGCGGTGCCGACCAGCAGCTTCGACCGCGGCGTCAGCAGCACCGGCTATGCGCTGCTGCTGTTCAACCCCAGGCGCAGCGAAGACGACGTGGACAGCAAGGTCTGGCGCTATGTCGGTACGGTGCGCACAGGCGAAGACAACAGCGCCGCCTGCGACGAAGGCAACGTGATGCCCTGCACCGGCAGCGACGGCGAACTTGCCTTCGCTGCCGATGGCAACGGCCTGCCGCGACTGACCGTGACCTTCAAGGGCACCACCCTCGAAGGCCCCGGCAGGACCCGCACCCTGGGTGCCGGCGACACCGTGCACTACACCTTCGACAGCGCGACCCAGCAGTACCTCGCGCGCTGAAAGCACCCGCCACGCGCGGGTTCCCTGTTGACCGACATGTTCTTGACTCACGGATGAGTCCGGTTGGCGATTCGCGGCATGCGCCGCTCCATCAACCCCGAGGAAAAACGTCATGGCACAGCATGACTACAGCAGAAAGGAAGTCCTGGACATCGTCGAGCAGGTCGCCAGGCAGAAGAGCATTCCGGTCGACGACTTCATGCGCTTCGCGTACATCGAGACCGGTGGCACCTTCAACGAGCGCGCCCACAACGCGTCATCCGGCGCCAAGGGCCTGTTCCAGTTCGTGCCCGGGTCCGCACGCCAGTACCACCTGACCGGCCACGAGTTCGACCCCACCCGCAACACCGAAGCGGCCGCGCAGATGTACCAGGACAACCTGGACTCGATGGCACGCCGCAACGAGCGCACCGGCCACCCGTACCTGTCCGGCGGCAGTACGCCGACCGGGCTGGACCTGTACCTGGCCCACCAGCAGGGCAGTGCCGGCTATGGCTCGGTGCAGACCGCCATTGCCACCGGCACCTTCGGCGTGGTCCGCAACAGCCACGGCGACGAGATCAACATGCGCCGCAACGTGCTGAACCAGATCGGGTCGGACGCGAAGGCGCTGACCGGCCACAGCCTGGCCGAAATGCGCGGCATGAACGATGGCGACCTGGCACGGGCCTTCTCCAGCTACTACATCCACAAGTACGCAGCGATCAGCATCCCGGAAAAGAACATCGAACCGCAGGCGGTGGCACAGGGCCAGGGCCAGGGCCAGGCCCCGGCCGCGCCTGCACAGGCCAGCGCAGCCGTGGCGGCCGGTGCTGCCACGCTGGCGGCAACCGCAACAGCCGCTGCCGCGCCGAAACCGGGCATCGAACTGCAGGCCGCCTACGAGGCCGGCGTGAAGTACGACGATGTGAAGTACGCCATCAACATTCCGGGCCACGCGCTGTACGTACCGGGCAAGACCGGCAAGAACGTGGACCAGGGTTACATCGATTGCTCCGGCTGGGTCGGCACGCTGCAGAACCGGACCATGGACGAGATCAACCAGAAGGCCGGGCATGCGGTGTTCAGCAAGGCCGATCGCATCGACCTGGGCAACCTGGGTTCCGGCGGCATCGTGCGCAAGGCATTCGACCAGTCCGGCGTGCTGCTTGACCGCGACGCGATCCTCAAGCCCGGTGCGCTGAAGGAAGGCATGATCATCGGCCTGGATACGGCCAGGACCCGCCATGAACACTGGAACGGCATCGACCACATCGTGATGGTGGTGCGCGACCCGAACACCGACAGGCTGCTGATCAGCCAGTCCACCGGCAGCAAGGGCGTGCACACCATGCCGGTGGAGGACTACCTCAAGCAGGTGAAGGACCACCCGCACTGGAAGCTGTTCGCGTCCGATCCATTGTCCAAGGCCCGTGACCTGCTGGAAAACCGCACCCAATCGCACGAGCAGACCCAGGGCAAGGCCAACGCCGAGCACAAGGCGGCCGCCACGCCGCACGCCGAACTGTACAAGCAGGGCGCACACAGCGAGGGCGTGCGCAAGGTGCAGGAGCAGCTGGGCCACCTGGGCTACGTCGGCGCCGACGGCAAGCCACTGGTCGAGGATGGCCGCTTCGGCCGCAACACCGACGCGGCAGTGCGCCAGCTGCAGAAGGACAACGGCCTGGTCGTCGACGGCATCGTCGGTCCGAAGACGCTGGAAGCGATCAAGGAAGCACGCGAACGGCCCTTGCTGAACGACGAGCGGCACCCACGCAATCCGATGTACCTGCAGGCCACCGAAGGCCTGGAGCGGCTGCCGGCAGGTACCTTCAAGGATCGCCACGCGCTGGAAAGCACCGCCGCGGCCCTGACCAAGGAGGCGCATGCCGCCGGCCTGCAACGCATCGACACGGTGGTGCCGAGCCCGAACGGTGAGCGCCTGTTCGCCGTGCAGGGCACGATCGGTGACCCGGCGGCCAGCCGCGTGGCGGTGGAGACCCGTGCCGCCAGCGAGCAGAGCCTGGCGCTCAGCAGTGGTGCCGTGCAGGGCGCCCCAAACGTGCTGCACCAGCAGCAGGATGCCCAGCAGGAGCAGGCCCGGCAGGCACAGAAGGCGATGGGCGTCTAAGCCCGCAGCGCCTTGGGAGAGAAGGGAGGGCCACGTCCGCGTGGCCTTTTCCCTTTCTGCCAGCTGAGCGGCCGAGGCCGCTTTCAGCCTTGCTTCATGCCGCCTGCCGCTAGATGAATGCGCAAGCCGCACGGTGGACCAGGCAATGTTCCGGCAATGTTGGAACGCCAGCGTGGACACCACGGCAGCCGGGGCGCCCGCGCCCTCCCTGCCCAGTGTGGCATGCACCTCACAGGAGAACGAACATGCTCAGTACTTCCACACTCAGCTTCCGTGGTCTGGCGATGGCTCTGGCACTGGTGGCCGGTGTCGCCGTGGTCAGCGATGCCAGCGCGATGTCGAGGAAGGACAAGCGCACCCTGGTCGGCGCCGTGGTCGGTGGCGTGGCCGGCAACCTGCTCTCCAACGGTGATCCTGCCGCCACCGTGGGCGGCGCCGTGGCCGGCGGCGCGATCGGCAACCTGACCACCTCCGACCGCCGCGACCGTCGTTACTACGACAATCGCCGTTACGACGACCGCTACGATCGCCGTTACGACCGTGGCTACTACCGCAGCGGCTACTACGACCGCGGTGACGACCGTCGCTGGCAGCGCGAGCGCTACTACGACAACCGCTACTACCACGACCGCGGCCGCCATCGCGGCTGGTAGGCCGCGCGGCGGCATCACCGCAGCTGATGCACGGACGGGCGGGTCGACGACCCGCCCGTTTGCGTTGGCCGCGTGCATGGCGTTGAATGCGCAGCCTTGGATGTGACTTTCCCCACCGGGGCTGCGGCATGAATTCTTCTTCCCACCGCGTGCAGGGCCTCAACAACGACGAGGTCGCTGCCGACTGGCCACCGATCAGCGCGGCGGACATCGCGTGGCTGCGCCAGCGTTACCCGCAGCTGGGCGAGCACAGCCAACCGCGCTGGCACAGCCCCCGACCGCTGTCGGCCGCCGCCATCGTCGACGGCGTGGACGGCGCGCTGTTCATCAAGCGCCACCACCACAGCGTGCGCAGTGCGGCCTGCCTGGAAGAAGAACACCACTTCATCGCCCATCTCGCCGCAGCGGGCGTGCCGGTGGTGCAGGTGCTGCCAGCGGCCGATGGCCACAGCGCCGTCGAGCATGGCGAATGGACCTTCGAGCTGCATGCGGTTGGCGTCGGCGAGGATCTGTACCGTAATGCCGTATCGTGGTCGCTGCTGACCGACGTTGCACAGGCCCGCGAAGCCGGGCGCGCACTCGCGCAGCTGCACCGTGCCGCCGCCAGCTACCACGCGCCCCAGCGCAGTACCCATGTGCTGGTCGCGCGCGATGATCTGATCCGCAGCGACGATCCGGTCGCGGCCATCAAGGCAGGACTGCACGAGCGCCCCGGGCTGGCCCGCTATCTCGCGCGCATTCAGTGGGAAGCGCAGCTGCAGCGTGACGTGTTGCCGTGGCATGCCGGCCTGGCCAAGCGCCTGCGCGACGAGCCGCGGCTGTGGGCCCACAACGACTGGCATGTTTCCAACCTGCTGTGGCGCGATGGGCAGATCAGCACCGTGCTGGATTTCGGCCTGGCCTCGCCCACCAGCGCACTGTTCGACCTCGCCACCGCGATCGAGCGCAACGCGGTGGCGTGGCTGGAGCTGGAGCGCGGCATGGAGGCGGTGCGCATCGATATCGCGCTGGCCCTGCTCGACGGCTACCGCCAGGTACTGCCGCTGTCGGCGGCACGCGTGCACCTGCTGGCCGACCTGCTGCCGATGGTCCATTTCGACTTCGCACTGTCCGAAGTGGAGTACTTCGAAGGTGTCACCGGCTCGACCGCGAATGCCGATGTAGCGTGGCGGCCCTTCATGCTGGGGCACCCGGCGTGGTTCCACAGCGCGCCGGGACAGGCACTGCTGCAGGCGCTGCACGCGGCAGCCTGAAGGGCACCGGCTCGCAAATCCGTACCATTTGTAGTGAAATGGTCACCTGAAGCGGGGGTGCCTGGATCTGCCAGGCTGAGAGAGTCCCTTGGAACCTGATCCGGTTTGCACCGGCGTAGGGAGCTTTGAGCCGCAGCCACACCCCCGTCATGGGCCGGTGCACCTGCGCGCCGTCGCTTCGTCTCCCTTGTTGTCCGAAGACGAATCGAATGAACCGCTGCCTTCGCCCCACCCTGCTCTCCCTCGCCCTCTGCGCCGCGCTGCCGCTGCACGCCAGCGAGGCCGAGGCGTCCCCCGATGCGGCTGCCACCGGCGCCGAGCGCTCGCCCACCGAACTGGCAGCGGTACGCGTGCAGGCCGGCAAACCGAAGGCCGATACCTCGCGCGTGAACGCCTTCGGTGGCGGCAGCTGGAAGGACACGCCGGCCTCGGTGAACGTGCTCGAGCGCGACTACCTCGATCGCCGCCAGGTGCGTTCGCTGTCCGAGCTGGCCAGCAACGATGCCTCGCTGGGTGATGCGTATGCACCTGTGGGCTACTACCAGAACATCGCCATCCGTGGCTTCGCGCTGGACGCCGCCACCGGCTACCGCTTCAACGGCCTGTCCATCGCCGGCGAACAGCGCCTGGCGCTGGAGAACGTGCAGTCGGTTGAGATCCTCAAGGGTGAAGCCGGCCTGGCCGCAGGCGTGATGGCACCGGGTGGCATCATCAACTACATCGGCAAGCGCCCGGCCGAAGTGCGCACCGCCACGCTCGGCACCGATTCGGAAGGCTCGCGCTACGTCGCCGTCGATGTCGGCCACTGGATCACCCCGCGCTTCGGCCTGCGCCTGAATGCCGCGTGGGATTCCAGCAATTCCTATGTCGAGCACGCCGATGGCCGCCGCAATTTCTACTCGCTCGCGGCCGACTGGCTGATCGGCGAACGCGGCAAGCTGGAGGTGGACGCCAATTACCAGACCAGTTCGCAACGTTCGGTGTCCGGCTACCAGCTGCTGGGCGCGCGTGACCTGCCGCGCGGTGTCGACCGCGAGCACCTGCTCGGCTACCAGCCGTGGCAGCGCCCGGTGGATATTGCCAGCACCAACATCACCGCGCTGCACACCTACGATTTCAACGACGCCTGGCAGTCCCGCGTGTCGGTCGGCCACAGCCGGTCGGTGATCGATGACAACGTCGCCTTCGCCTACGGTTGCTACTACGCCGTGCAATGCGCCGATGGCAGCGTGCCGGGCAACTACTTCGCGCCCAACGGCGACTACGACGTCTACGACTACCGCAGCCCGGACGATACCCGCCGCAACCAGCAGGCCCGTGCCGAGCTGCGTGGCCGTTTCGAGACCGGCAGCGTCGGCCATGAGCTGACCCTCGGCGCCGACTACTTCCGCCGCACCGTGGACAGGCGCCCGAGCGTCAACGAGTACGTCGGCACCACCAACATCCACGAGGCACCGGTGCCGGTGTTCGAGCCGTCGCCGAAGATGCCCGGCCCGTCCGCACGTCGCCTGGACAGCCGCCAGACCGCCTTCTTCGCGCTGGACCGGATCAGCTTCGGTGACGACTGGCAGTGGCTGGCCGGTGGCCGCTTCGTGCGCCTCGACGAGCGCGCCTACGACAAGCGCGGCACCCCGCAGCGGCACAGCCGCCTGTCGCGCTTCCTGCCGCAGACCGCCGTGGTGTGGAAGGCCACCGACCAGCTCAATGCCTATGCCAGCTACGTGCGCGGCATTTCGTTGGGCCAGGAAGCGCCGTTCTGGACCAGCAACGCCGACACCTTCCTGCCGTCGGTGCAGTCGCGGCAGCTGGAAGTGGGCGTGAAGTACGTGCCGGTCGAAGCACTGACCCTGGGTGCAGCGGTGTTCCGCATCTCGCAGCCGTACCAGTACGCCAGGCCGGACAACAGCGACGTGGGCTACACCTTCGTCGAGGAAGGCACCCAGACCCACACCGGCCTGGAGCTGACCGCCAACGGGCAGCTGACCGACGCGCTGCAGATCGTCGCCAGCGCCAGCGTGCTGCAGGCGCGGGCTCGCGATACCGGCACGCCCACCTATGAAGGCCATCAGCTGGTGAACGTGCCGAAGGTGCGGGCCAGCGTGCACGTGGCCTATGCGCTGCCGTTCGTGCAGGGCCTGGATGTCACTGGCGGCTGGCGTTATGCCGGTGCCAACGTCGCACGTGCCGACGGCGGCGTGCGCGCACCGGACTACTCGGTGTTCGACGCTGGTCTGCGCTTCCAGCATCGCCTGCACGAGCGTGCGGTGACCTGGAACCTGTCGGTGGACAACGTGTTCAACCGCTTCTACTGGCGCGATACCGGCAGCAGCGGCGGTGACTACTACCTGTTCCCCGGCGCACCGCGACAGGCCCGCCTGTCGGTGACGTTCGCGCTGTGAGCGGCGTGATGCTCGAGTGGACCGCCGCGCTGTGCAGCGTCCTCGGCGTCTGGCTGATGGCCCGCCGCCGGTTGTCTGCATGGCCGGTGGGCCTGCTGTCGGTCACGCTGTATGGCCTGGTGTTCGCCGAGGCCAAGCTGTACTCGGACACCCTGCTGCAGGTCGCCTTCGGTGGTTTCCTGATCTACGGCTGGCTCAACTGGCGCCAGCACGCCGCCG
Source organism: Stenotrophomonas sp. YJH_SMC_46 (assembly GCF_059370315.1). Lineage (NCBI taxonomy): Bacteria > Pseudomonadati > Pseudomonadota > Gammaproteobacteria > Lysobacterales > Lysobacteraceae > Stenotrophomonas > Stenotrophomonas sp. YJH_SMC_46. The sequence continues at coordinate 226,078 of NZ_JCAFTO010000005.1, read as the reverse complement.
ATGAGGGCAGCATCCGCATCGTGCCGCTGGCGCGCGGCAAGCTCTTGCGTGACCTGGCTATCGGCCTGTGCGGCGGCGTGACGCTGGGCGCCGGCATGCACAGCTTCACTGATGCCGCCCTGCCGTGGTTGGACGCGCTGCTGACCGGCCTGAGCCTGGTCGGGCAGTGGTGGCAGGCGCGCCGCCACGTGGCCTGCTGGTGGGTGTGGATCGCGGTGGACGTGGTCTACGTGGGCGCGTACCTGTTCAAGTCGCTGCACGTGACCGCCGCGCTGTACGTGTTCTTCCTCGGCCTGGCCGTGTTCGGCCTGCGCGCATGGAGCGCCGCCGCGCGCGAGCCACAGGTGGCAACGCAGTAGAGCCACGCCATGCGTGGCGGGCTACCGGTAGTCGCCAACCCGGGTTGGCGCGCGCCTGCCGACCAAGGTCGGCATCTACCCACCACATCCACGCATGGCGTGGATCTACTTCGGCTCCAGCACCAGCCCCAGCCGCAGCGGCTGGCGCATGTCGGCCGGCGGGGCTGCCTGCAACGGCGCGCCCTGCAGCGTCGCGCGCAGGTCGGCGTCGACCTGGGCATCGCCCGGGCTGTCGAATTCCAGCTTCGAGATGCGGCCATCCGCCGCGATCCACACGCTCACCGGCAGCGGCGTCGGTGCGTCCGGATGTGCCTGCAGCCATTCCAGCACGCGCTGCGCCTGCGGGTCCTGCTCCTGCTGCAGGCGCTGCTGCAGCTGGCCACCGACCGCAGCGGCGTAGGCCATCCAATGCGCAGGGGCTTCCTGCGCGGACACCGCCGCGCTCCCCAGTACCAGCGCACCGAACACCGCGGCCAGCGGCCGCCACCAGCGGCGTGCACCGGTTGTGTTCCTTGCCATCGCCATCGTCCGCCCCTGCGCTCTCATCCAACGGCTGATGGTCGGGGCGGTAGATGACAGGCAGATGGCGGCACAGTAGAGCCACGCCATGCGTGGCTGCTACGGGCAACGTGCGTACCATCCACGCGTGGCGTGGATCTACTGGAACAGAGCGGCCAGTAGCATGCGCAAGGACGAGAGCCGCGATCAGTCGCCCAGATCGGCCAGCACTTTGCGCGAGGGCGCGAAGAAGGTCACGCCGGTGGTGGCGGTGGAGAAATCGAGGATGCGGTCGTGCAGCGGCGCGGGATTGCCGATGAACATGCGCTCGAGCATCTTCTCGATCACCCACAGGCGGCGCGTGTAGCCGATGAAGTAGGTGCCGTACTCGCCACGGCCCGGGTTGGCGAACGGCATGTTGTCGCGCAGGATCTCGTGCTCGCCGTCGGCATCCTCGATGGTGCACAGCGTCTTGTGCGACTTCTGCGCATCGGCCGGCGCATCATCCAGCTCGATGTTGTCGTGCTTGGTGCGGCCGATGATCGCTTCCTGCGCCTCGGTCTTCTGCGCGCGCCAGGCGTTGAGGTTGTGCAGGTACTTCTGCACCACCACGTAGCTGCCGCCGGCATGCTCCGGGTCTTCCTCACCCACGATCGTGGCTTCCGGCAGCGACAGCCCTTCCGGGTTGGCGGTGCCATCGACGAAATCGAGCAGATCGCGGCCATCGAAATAACGGAAGCCAGCCACGTCATCGACCGCTTCCACCGCATCGCCGAAGGCCATCAGCAGGTTGCGCTCGAACGCCACGATCAGGTCCATGGTGCGTGCACGGATGTGGTACAGCAGGTCACCCGGCGTGGACACGGCGGTGTGGGTCGCGCCCTTGATCTCGCGGAACGGCTGCAGCTCACGCGGCGGCGTGGTGCCCACCAGCGGCTTCCACACGCGGTGACCAATGGCCACGTTGCAGGTGAAGGTGCGCTCGATCTCGCGGATGGCGGTGTTCTTGATCAGGTCGTCGGTGCTGGCCAGCACCTCGCGCGCCCTGGCGATCGACGCCTCATCATCCTTCACCTTCAGCACCAGGAACGCCGCCGAATGGGTCAGTGGCGCGGTGATCTGCTGCGGCTCGTTGTCGAGTGTGTGGTTGAGGGCGGTGATCGGTGCGGGCTGGGAGTTCACGGCGGTTCCTGCTGGCTTGAGGCGGGCGCATCGCGTGGCGATGTGCGGGCGATCATAGCGGAACCACCTGACCGGGGACGGAGCGGTTCTCGTTCCGTCCACCAGCGAAGGTACGAAGACCTCAATCCACATCACTCCAGACCGCCAACTCGTAGCCATCCAGATCGCGGAACTGGAAGCGGCGGCCGCCGGGGAATGCGAACACCGCCCGCACCACCTCGCCACCGGCAGCGACTACGCGCTGCTGCGCGTCGGACAGGTCCGCGCAATACACGATCACCAGCGGCCCTCCGTGGACACGCACCGGCACGTCGGCCACGAAGCCGCCCTTCAGGCGGCCATCGTCGAATTCGGTGTAGGCCGGGCCATAGTCGGTGAAGTGCCAACCGAACACCTCGCCGTAGAAGCGTTTGCTGCCGGCAATGTCGGCGACGTTGAATTCGATGTTGTCGATGCGGCGTTCGGCATCGCGGGATGCGGCGTGGCTCATGGCGTGGCTCCGTGTTGGGAGCCCAGCATCGATCAATGCAGCACCGTGGTCTTGAACAAAACGGCCATCATTGCCCCCACTCCAGGCGCAGTTCGCTGGCGGTCACGCCAGCCAGTTCGCGCGCCTCGCGGCTGAGGTGCGCCTGGTCGGCATAGCCGGCCTCGGCGGCCAGCATCGCCAGGGAGTGCTGCGGCAGCGCGCGGCTGTGGCGCAGAAAACGTTGCAGCCGCAGGATCCGTTCCAGCGTCTTGGCGCCGTAGCCGAACTGCGACTGGCTGAAGCGCCGCAGGCTGCGCGGACTCAGGCTCAGGCGTGCCGCCAGCGTATCCAGCGTGGCGTCACCAATGGCGAGCGCCTGGAACAGGGCATGTGCACGCTGCGCCGGGGTATCGAGCGCGGACGCACCCATATGCTGTTGCAGGCAGTGCGCCATCCGCTGCAGGCGCTGTGCAGGCGCGGTGTCACCAATGGAGGCCGCCGCCTTGCTCGCCCACGCGCCCTTCAGGTCAGCCAGGGGCACGGCCTGGCCGATGATCCCGGCCAGGGGCAGGCCCAGCGCGGCCAGTGCCTGGCCGGGACGGAAACGTGCGCCCAGCACCTGCGCACCGGGTGCCAGCCCCGGGTGCGCGGCCACGCGGTCCGGCCCGACCACGAACAGCACGCCGTCGCGCCAGAGAATGTCCACGCAACCATCGGGCAGTACGGTGACGTGCCCATCGGCATCGGCAGGAAGCTGGCTCTGCCACAGCTGTCCAAAGTGGCCACGCAGCGGCGCGGGTGCCAGATGCTCCTGGTAGGCCGTGCCAGTGCATGCGAGGGAAGAAGAGTCGCCCATGCCGCATTGTCGCGCTACAGGGCCCATAAAAGTGAAGCCCGGCGCGAGGCCGGGCTTCGGTTGGCGTGTGGGAGAGAGAGAGAGTCACACGCCAGCACAACACGCACTAACGACAGGCGTTTGTTACCAGGTGAAGCGCGGGCCCACGAACCACTCGCGGTCGCCGGCCTTGGCCAGCTTCACTTCGCCGCTCAGGCCCCAGTTCTGGTTGAACTTGGCGGTGGCGCCGACACGGCCGTAGAACTCGCCGTCCGGGTTGTAACCGTGCTTCTTGCTGAAATCTTCGTAGCCGGCCATCACGTAGCCTTCCACGTACGGGTTGAACGCGGTGCGCACGCCCACTTCGGTGGAGTAACCGTTGAAGTCCAGGCCGCGCTTCTCGTCGTACTTCTGGTACGCAACACGGGCCACCAGGTCGGTGTTCGGTGCGATGCCGTAGTTGTAGCCGACACCCAGGCGCCACTGGTCGACGTCATTCTTGAACTTGTCGGTTTCCTGGGCGCTGTAGTCGCCAAAGACGTGGAAGTTCGGGTGCACCGCAACGGAACCCTTCACCTTCCAGCCATCGGCGTCGCCGCCCTTGGCGTCGGTGTTCACGTAGCCGCCTTCAACGTAGTTGTACGACAGGCCGTCGGTTGCCGATGCAGCGAATGGCAGGGCAGCCAGAAGGCCCAGAGCGAGCAGCGAATTCTTGTTCATCGGGACACACCTTTAATTATTTTGGTTTCGTCGGCCGCCTCCCGGGAGGGGGAGAGAGAGGAGGCGATCGACAGGTGTGAATTATCCGTTAGGGGGTCTAATCAACCCTGAATATTGAACTGACTGGTATATAAATGTGGGCGACGTTCAGGGAACTCCGCATCCCGCACACATCCGCCGCGTCACTGCTGTTGCGGGGACGTGCCCGCCGTAGGGTGCGCGAGCTGCTGCTCATCATCCTTGCGATGATGCTGCAGGCGGCCGAGCGCAGCCAGCCTCCTGCGCGCATCGTGATTCAGACGGACGATGTCACGCGTTTCTTCCATGTGCTGGATGCCAGCGCTGGAAAGCCGAGTGCCGACGATCTGCAGCGCAGCTATCTGGATGCTGGCACAGACGCTCTGCGCAGCTTCACCGACAGCCGTATCGGCTCGATGGAGCGGCTGGCCAGGGCCATCCAGGACACGCCGGCATTGTTTGCGAAAGCGAGAACCTGCGCGACAGCATTGCCATCGATCCGCATGCGCGTCGCCGCTGCCGTCGATCAGCTGGGCACCTTGTTGCCGTCTGCGGCGCTTTCCCCGGTCACCGTACTGGTGGGCCGCTGCAACAGTGGTGGCGTGACCGCCGAAGCAGGCGTGGTCATTGGACTGCAAGCGCTGTGCGACGCCGACTGGATGCAGGCCGATGTCGGCGACCGTTTCGTGCACCTGATTGCCCATGAGTACGTGCACGTGCAACAGCCAAGTGCACGCGTGGAAGTCGAGCAGCCCACCCTGCTCTATCAGGCGCTGCTGGAAGCCAGCCGGTGGCGGCCCGCGTGCGCTGGCATCGAGGCGGTGCCGACGGCACTTCGATGAAATCCGCTTCATGCTGATGAATACGTGCTTCTGAACAGGCACAAGGCAAGCCGGCCGATGCACGTCCGCCCGCGTGATCCTGCTTGTTAAGTTTTGTTGATCGAACGTCTTCACAGCGCTTCCACGTCTTCCAATTCCAGCTGAAAGCACGGGCTAGCGCCGGGAACAAACGCCGCTATATTCCAGCTTCCCCAGACGAAGGAGGGAGTTGGAAATGAAACTGACCAAGCAGCACATCAACGCAGCACGCGCCATCACCGTCGCCATCGTGGCCACCGTAAGCCTCGGCGCTTGCGCCACCTACAAGGACGAGTTCGCAACCATCAACTCGCGCCTCGATCAGCTCGACGTAAAGGTGCAGGGCGCTGCCCAGAGTGCCGAGTCCGCCAACCAGTCGGCGCAGCAGGCCAACCAGCGTCTGGACCAGATCGAAGGCCGCGTACAGCAGCTTGAAAGGGCACCGGCCGGTCGCAAGCCGCGCGGCTGATAGCTCTCTCACCCTTTGAATTGATCCACCTCTGTATCGGGAACCAGTGGCCTTCGCCGGCCACTGGCATCCTTCCACCCAGAATTGCATTGCAAGGAGCCGTCCCATTCGTACCTCCTCCTCCCCTGCACGCCGCGTCTTCCATGCCGCACTGGCGTTGGCACTGGCCGTTGCGTGCAGCGGCGCAGCCAGCGCCAAGGGCAAGGACAAGGAAGCGCCTGAACAACGCATTGCCGCCGTTGATGAACTTCCGCCCGACCAGAGCGTGTCCGAAACAGTGATCGAGCTGGCCGGCTGGGTGGTCGCCAGCAAGGACAACCAGGGCTATCCGTTTGCGGTCATGGACAAGGCGGCGGCGCAGGTTCTGGTCTTCGGCGGTGACGGCAAGCTGCGCGGCGCAGCACCGGCGCTGTTTGGGTCGGCGATCGGCGACCACTCCGCACCGGGCGTCGCCAAGCTCGCACTGAGCGCAATTCCCGGCCACGACCGCACCACGCCTGCCGGCCGCTTCATTGGCGGTTACGGCCCGTCCGACGATGCCGGACGCGTGCTGTGGGTGGACTACGATTCCGCAGTCTCGATGCACCCGCTGCCGCCGGGCAGCCCGAAGGAAAAGCGCGCCGAGCGGTTGGCATCGCCCTCGCCGGACGACAACCGCGTCACCCACGGTTGCATCAACGTTTCGCCTGCGTTCTACGAGCAGATCGTGCACTCCACGTTCGAGAAGGGCGGTGTGTTCTACATCCTGCCGGACAAGGATTCGATCGCGAAGACCTTCCCGGAGTTCGCACAGAGCCGTGGGAATGCGAAGGAAGGAGACGAGAAGGGCGCGCGGCGCGCGAGCAAATAGAGCGCGTTTGCGTAGCGGAACTCAGGAGGCGGTAGCGCCAGCAGCCTGCGCCAATGCGGCCGCGAGCGCGTCGCCCTTCCTCTCGCTGTAGCGGTCCACCAGGTAGTCCGACCGGCCACGCGTCAGCAGCGTGAACTTCACCAGCTCTTCCATCACGTCCACCACCCGGTCGTAGTACGGCGAGGGTTTCATCCGGCCGTCGTCATCGAATTCCTGCCAGGCCTTGGCCACCGATGACTGGTTGGGGATGGTCAGCATGCGCATCCATCGACCAAGCACGCGCAGCGTGTTGACGGTGTTGAACGACTGCGAGCCACCACTCACCTGCATCACCGCCAGCGTCCTGCCCTGCGTGGGGCGCACGCTGCCATCTTCCAGCGGCAACCAGTCGATCTGGTTCTTGAACACGCCGGTGACCGTGCCATGCCGCTCGGGGCTGACCCAGACCTGGCCTTCCGACCACTGCGACCACGCACGCAACCGCTGCACTTCAGGGTGGCTCGTGTCCACGCTGTCGAGCATGGGCAGCGCATGCGGATCGAACATGCGGGTTTCGCACCCCAGGTGGCGCAGCAATCGCTCGGCTTCCAGCGCCAGCTTGCGGCTGAACGACTGCGGCCGCAGCGAGCCGTAGAGCAGGAGGATGCGTGGCGGCCCCAGATCTGCCGCGGCGAGCTGGTGATGATTGGGCTGGGGCAATGACGATTCCACCAGATTGGGCAGATCAGGGCTTGTGATTGGCTTATTCATTCGATTATTCTAGAAATATGGAAACGTTAAATGCAATCGCCGCCCTCACCGCGCTCGGTCATGCCACCCGCCTGGCTGCCTTCCGCCTGCTGGTGGAGGCTGGCCCGGCAGGGCGCATGGCGGGCGACATCGCCACGGCCCTGCAGGTGCCCCCAGCCACGCTCAGCTTCCACCTGAAGGAGCTGGTGCAGGCCGGGCTGGTGGAGAGCGAAAGCCAGGGCCGCCATGTCTGCTATCGCGCCAACTTCGATGCGATGAACGGCTTGATCCAGTACCTGACGCACAATTGCTGCGCGGGTTCGCTGGACCAGCAGTGCGCGGCAAGCGAACCGGCCTGCAGGTGCTGAGATGAAGCCAGACCCCGTGATTCGTGCCGGCACACGCGACGACCTGTCCTGCATCCGAGACCTTCTGCAGCAGGCGCAGTTGCCCGTGGCCGATCTGGAAAGCAGCAAGGTCGTGTTTCTCGTCGCAGACCTCGACGGCGTCCCCGTGGGCGCCGTTGGATTGCAGGTTTTCGGCGCCTCGGCGCTGCTCCGCTCCCTGGTGGTGTCTGATGACCGACGCGGCACCGGCCTTGGACGCGCATTGCTGGCAGCGGCCGAAGAGATGGCCCGCCGTATGCAGGTCAGGGAATTGGTGCTGCTGACAACATCGGCAGGCACGTGGTTCGCGCGGCACGGCTATGCCGGATGCGATCGCGCGCAGATAGCGGAGACGATCCGCAGCTCTGCCGAGTTCACTCGTCTCTGCCCGGGCAGCGCGCTTTGCATGTCCAAGCCACTCACTGACCACGGAAGCCACATGACCCGCAATGTCCTGTTCCTCTGCACCGGCAACAGCGCCCGCAGCGTGCTTGCTGAAGCCACCCTGCGCGCCTGGGGCGGCGATCGCTTCAGCGCATTCAGTGCGGGCAGCCAGCCCACTGGCCAGATCAACCCCTTCGCGCTGGCCCAGTTGCAGGCCGAAGGAATGCCCATTGAAGGGCTGCGCAGCAAGTCGTGGGATGAGTTCGTGGGTGCAGCCCCGATGGACCTGGTAATCACCGTATGCGACTCAGCCGCAGCGGAGGCCTGCCCGGTGGTGTTCGGTGATTTCATCCGCGGCCACTGGGGCCTGCCCGATCCGGCGGCCGTAGCGGGTAGCGATGCCGACAAGGCCGCGGCATTCGCGCAGGCCCATGCCATCGTGAAGCTGCGACTGCGTGCATTGCTCGCCTTGCCTGACTCATTGTGGTCCGACCGCGAAGCGCTGCAGCACGCGCTGGATCAGATTGGACAGTTGCAGCCGACCGACAGCATGCCGTGACTTCCCGCATGAATCTGTTCGAACGCCACCTGACGCTTTGGGTCGGGCTTTGCATTGCGGTCGGCACGCTGCTGGGCCACTTCCTACCCGGTGCTTTTGCCGCGCTGGCATCCGCAGAGATCGCCAAGGTCAACCTGCCGGTTGCGGTACTGATCTGGCTGATGATCATCCCGATGCTGCTGAAGGTCGACTTCACTGCGATGCGCCAGTTGCAGCAGCACTGGAAGGGCATCGGCGTAACGCTGTTCATCAACTGGGCGGTCAAGCCATTCTCGATGGCGCTGCTGGGCTGGCTGTTCCTGCGCCATGCCTTCGCCGACTGGTTGCCCGCAGCACAGATCGACAGCTACATCGCCGGGCTGATCCTGCTGGCGGCCGCGCCCTGCACCGCCATGGTGTTCGTGTGGAGCAACCTGTGCCGTGGCGATGCCAACTTCACCCTGAGCCAAGTGGCGTTGAACGACGCGATCATGGTGGTGGCCTACGCGCCGGTGGTTGCACTGCTGCTGGGCCTGTCGGCGATCACCGTGCCGTGGGATACCCTGCTGCTGTCCGTTGGCCTCTACATCGTGGTGCCGGTGCTGCTGGCTGCGTTGCTGCGGCGCTGGATCCTGATGCATCGTGGCGAGGCGGCGTTGCAGCGGGTGCTTCGCCATCTGGGGCCCGTCTCGTTGTGCGCGCTGCTGCTCACACTGGTGCTGCTGTTCGGCTTCCAGGGCCAGCAGATCGTGAAGCAACCGCTGGTGATCGCACTGATTGCGGTGCCGATCCTGATCCAGGTCTATTTCACTTCCGGCCTGGCCTACCTGCTCAATCGTCGCCTGGGCGTGGCGCATTGCGTGGCCGGCCCTTCAGCACTGATTGGTGCCAGCAACTTCTTCGAATTGGCGGTTGCCACCGCGGTGGGGCTGTTCGGCGTGCATTCGGGGGCTGCGCTGGCGACGGTAGTTGGTGTGCTGATCGAGGTGCCGGTCATGTTGTCTGTGGTGCGGATCGTGAACCGTACTCAAGCCTGGTACGAGAGACGCGAAGAGCACTGACAGACCGGAGTGCGTCGAAGTCTATTTACGTCCTTCGCCCCGCACTGTCGTCATCGGCCTGGTGGGGTACCCGTACGCCACGTCATCAACTTCGACCCATGTCGCATATTCCCCATGCCGCTACGGACGTTGCGGCGCCTGCGTCTGCGACGGCTTAACAGCATGCAAAAATGCCAAAAGCGTCTTTGATCCAGCGTTGAATGCAACTCTTCTGATTGGCGTTGCGCAGCGACGGCGGTACAGATGGCGGGCCGCCGGAAAATGGGTGGCCGGGCCTCGAAAACCCGTTAGATCACGAACGTTGTTTGCGCTTGCCAGCCGGCGTCACCCCGCGTGGCGCCGGCTGGCATTCCGTCTGCCGGCTATGGCGGGCGGAGCGTGGAGGCCTTGCGCCTGCCGGTCTTGTTCGTGATCTCCCGGTTTTCGAGCCACGTCTCCGCCCGCCACCTTTGCGTGGCGGCTACCGTCTGTCCTGCACGGAGCACTGCCATGACCTCACCGGACTTCCCCCGCCTGCATCCGCATCGCTCGTCCGCCACTGGCGGTGAGCCCTCAGAGCACGCGGCTGCGACCGCCCCGAACGCCTTCATCGCCACGCTTCACCGCATCGGCAAAGGCGCGGCCGCCGATGGCCAACCCTGGCCGGAGCGTCACCAGATGCCGGGCCGTTGCATGGCGCTGGCCGATGCGGACTGCGCACTGGCCGGCCAGCGTGTGACGCTGGAGCTGCTGCTGGCGGCCGAACGCGTGCGCCAGAACGGCACGGAGGCCGAGTACGTGGGCGACCGGGTGATGGAAGGGCTGATCATGGCGTGCCTGACGATGAACGCACAGGCCAGCGCGCGCATGCAGCCGGACGGGTGACGCCGGCGCCACATCACTCGCAGAGCGCGCTGTCTTCCTTCAACGCGGCATCCTGCAGTGGCTGGCGCTGTTCGATCTGCTCACGCTGTTCCGCCGTCGGCTCGCCCAGCCACCACACACGGCAGCGCGCGGTAAGACGGCCGACCATCTTCGCCTGCGTGGGTGAGTACAGCATCGCCAACGCGGTGCCGGGGCAGTCGTGGGCCTGGCAGGCGGTGTAGAACCACCACGGCTCGCCCTGCAGCACTACCAGCTCGCCAGGGCCGCTGGGTCCGCTCAACAGGCGCTTGCGCAGCGACGGCATATCCTTGTCAGTGGATTCGGCGTCCTGCGTGCCCTTCATCAGCGCATCGAACGCGGCCAGCACCTTCGGGTCCTTGCGGCCGCAGTCGTCCACGGTACTGCCGCCGACCAGGGTGAAGAAGTGGGTCGCCAGCGGATTGTCCGCGCAGGTCAGTTCGCCGCCGGCGCCCGGGTCTTCCGGTTCGCCCTCGCTGTCCCACACCGCGGGGTCCACGCTGTCTTCGATTGACGGTTCCTTCTCGACCACCGTGGCCGTGGCGGCCGGAGCTTCGGTGGTTGGTGCTGGCGCCGCATCAGGCGCGGCCTCGCCAGTCTTCTCCGGTGCCTGTCCGCAGGCTGCCAGCAGCGCGGCCATCATCGCCATCCCTGTGATTCGCATCTTCATCGCGTGTCCTTGTCTGATCTGCGCTGCATCCACCGAATCGGCGGCCGCGTGATTCTAACCAGCGGCGCGCTAGGATGCGTCTGAAGCCTTCCCATCATCGCCAGGGCCTGGACGCATGCGCCGCACACGACTCGCCATGATCTTCTGCAGTGCCCTGCTGCTGGCATTGCCGGCAATTGCCCACGATGCAGAAAACGCGAAGCCTGCGCAGCCTCTCCCGGACGCAGCCCTGCCCGCACCGCTGGACCGTGTGCTGCGCAACTACGAGCAGGCGTGGCGCGGGGGTGATGCCAGGGCACTGGCTGCGCTCTTCGCCGAGGATGGCTTTGTGCTGCAGAGCAACCAGCCACCCGTGCGCGGGCGCACTGCGATCGAGGCTGCATATGCCGGACAGGGCGGCAGTCCGTTGCGGTTGCGTGCCTTGGCGTATGCGGTGGAAGGGAACACGGGTTACATCATCGGTGCGTACAGCTACGGCAACAACGTGGGCGATACCGGCAAGTTCACGCTCACGCTGAAGCGTGAGCGTGATGGGCCGTGGCTGATCTTTTCGGACATGGACAACAGCAACGCGCCGCCGCGGGCGCGGTGAGGGATTCCGCAGGGCATGGCCCGGCGCTACTGGGCGCCAACCAAGGTTGGCCGCTACCAGAAGCGGGTTCCGTCCTGGATCCACGCCATGCGTGGATGAGGCGCACAAGAAAAAACCCCGGCACCTGGCCGGGGTTTTTCGATTCACTTGAACAGCGTGTCCGGATACTCCGGTTTCTGTTCCCGCGCCAGCAGTGCGCGCAAGCCTTCTTCCGGGGTCTGCTCGCCATGCAGCACGGCACGCACACCGTCGGAGATCGGCAGGTCGATGCCATGGCGGCGTGCCTGTCGCATCACTTCGTCGGCAGTCTGCACCGACTCGACCACCTGGCCGATTTCGCGAACAGCATCCTGCAGCGTCTGACCACGGCCCAGGGCCAGGCCCAGGCGGCGGTTGCGCGACAGGTCGCCGGTGCAGGTCAGCACCAGATCGCCCAGGCCGGCCAGGCCCATCAGCGTTTCCGGCTTGGCGCCGATCGCAGCGGCCAGGCGCAGCATTTCGTTGAGGCCGCGGGTGATCAGGCCGGCACGGGCGTTAAGGCCCAGCTGCATGCCATCGGCCACGCCGGTGGCCACCGCCAGCACGTTCTTCATCGCGCCGCCCAGCTCGGCACCGACCATGTCGTCGCCGGTGTAGGCGCGGAACGCTGGGCCATGCATCGCTTCGGCCACCGTCTGCGCGAACTCGGGCACGTCGCCGTGCACGGTGATCGCGGTCGGCAGGCCCTGGGTCACTTCCTTGGCGAACGACGGGCCGGTGACCACGGCCAGCGGCACGTCCTCACCCAGCACTTCGCGCGCTACTTCATGCAGGAAGCGGCCCGAACCGGGCTCGAAGCCCTTGGTGGCCCAGGCCACGCCGGCACCGGCCGGGCGCAGCCGCGCCAGCGCACGCACGGTTTCACCGAAGGCGTGCGACGGGGTCACCACCAGGATCCAGGCCGCGCCCTCCACCGCCGACGCCAGGTCGGTAGTGGCACGCAGGCTGTCCGGCAGCGGGATGCCCGGCAGGTAACGCGGGTTCTCGTGGCGCTGGTCGATGGCGTCGACCACGGCAGCATCGCGCCCCCACAGCACGGTCGGGTGACCGTGCCGTGCGAGCAGGCTGGCCAGCGCGGTTCCCCAGGAACCGGCGCCCAGCACGGCGATCTTGTCAGCGGGAGTGCTCATCCGTGACGTCGCGGCAGGAATCAGGCGTTGCCGGCCGGCTCGGAGTCAGCCAGCGACGGTGCGTCGCCCTGCTCCTGGCGCTGGCGCAGGGTTTCTGCGTACAGGCCTTCGAAGTTGATCGGCTGCAGGAAGAACGGCGGGAAGCCGCCGGCCTGGATCAGGTCGCTGATCAGCTGGCGCACGTACGGGAACAGGATGTTCGGGCACTGGGTGCCGAGCAGCACGTCGATCGACTGCGGGTCCAGGCCGACCAGGCCGAACACGCCGGCCTGCTTCACTTCGGCCACGTAGGCGGTGCGCTCACCGGCCTGGCAGGTCAGGGTCACGGCCAGCACGACTTCGAAGGCGTTCTCACCCAGGCGCTGCACCTGCTGGTTCAGGTTCAGCTGCAGCTCCGGCTGCACCTGGTCATTGAAGATGGTCGGAGCGTTCGGCGACTCGAAGGAGACGTCCTTGACGTAGATCTTCTCGACGGTGAAAGCGGGGCCGGTGGCGGCATCGACCGGCGCAGCGGCGCCGTTGGTGATCTCTTCGGACATTTCCAGTAACTCCAATGAATGCAATGAAAACGATGGTCGAACTACTGCGATGGGGGCGGGATCAGGCCCATACAAGGCCGGATCCGCCACCTGCGGCAATCAGTTGCGGCCCTTGACCAGCGGCAGCTCGGCCTGCTGCCAGGCGGGAATGCCGCCGTCGAGCACGTAGACCTTCTCGAAACCGGCCTTCTTCAGCGCCTTGGCGGCGGTTTCCGAAGCGTTGCCGCTGCGGCACACCAGCACCACCGGCGACTGCCTGGCGTTGGCCACCAGCTTGTTGTCCGGGCCGAAGGCACTGGCCTGGGCGTTGCGGCTGCCGGCAATGTGGCCCTTCTCGAAGTCACCGCTGGCCGACAGGTCGACCACCACCGTGCCGCCCGCGTTGATCAGCTGGGTCAGTTCGGCGGGCTTGATGCCCTTGAAGCCCCGGAACAGGCGGCGGATCTCGGTGACGATGATGGCCACGGTCAGGCCGACCAGGGCCGCGGACAGCATCGGGTTTCGGCCTGCAAAGGCCAGCAACTCTTCGTAATTCACTCAGGTCACGGGTCGATTAAGCGGGCGCCGATTGTCGCACAAGCCGGACGCGGCCCGTCACTGCCCCTTCCACAGGTCCGGCAGGCCGGCCGTCTGCCACCAGCGCTTGGCCTCTGCATCCCAGCGCCAGCGCTCGACCACCACCACGGTGCGTTCGGCCTGGGTGTTCTGGTTGATCACCCCGATTTCGACCCGGCGCTCGACCAGGCCACCGTCCAGCGAGGCGCTGCTGCGCTCGCGGTAGGACGACACGCGCAGCTGCGCGTAGCGGTTGAGCTCGAACTCGGTGGGCGGCTTTTCCTTGCGCAGCTCGGGGTCCAGATAGCCGATCGCATCGTCCATGCTGCCCCAGCGGATGGTGGCGCCGTAGGCGATCTGGGTCTCTTCCAGCAGCTTGCGCTGCTTGCGGCTGAGGTCGTCGGCCGAAGCCACGGCGCTGACCAGCAGCAGGGAACACATCAGGAACTGGATGAGGCGGCGCATCGGTGGTTTCCCCAGGACGTCAGCCTGCCATCCTACCCTTTGGCGAAGGCAACGAAGCGACCGCTGAACTCGGCGGCCGGCTTGCCATCGGCGCCGGGCTGGGTGGCGATGATGCTGATGCGGGCCTTGCGGCGCTGGCGGAAGGTATTCAGGAAGGCATCCCAGCCGCTGGCTTCGGCCGCTTCGGCATGGGCATGCAGGTCTTCGTAGACCGGGGCCAGGTAGCGCAGGTTGCTGTCGGCCACGTAGACCTCGGCATCGTGGCCGGCCAGGCGCAGGCGCAGGCTGACCAGTGCCCAGCCGGACAGGGTCAGCACCGAGGCCAGGCTGCCACCGAAGGCGTTGCCCTTGTCGTTGACGTTGGCGGCCAGCGGCGCGGTGATGCGCAGCACGCCATCGGCATAGCCATCGAGCTGGATCTGCATGGCGCGCACCGCCGGCATGCAGTCCAGCACGTCCTGCAGGGCGGCCAGCGAGGAAGTCAGAGCATCAACGGACATCGGAGCAGCGACCACGACAACGAAGGGCCCGCATAATGCAGGCAATGGCCGACCATACGATACCCACTGGCGCCGCCGGTTCCGAGCCGCGCTGGACCTTCATTTCGCTGCGACCGCAGGGCCAGAATTCCGCGCTGCGCCGCGCCGTTGCTGGGCTGGGCGGGCATGTGGTGGCCCTGCCGCCCTGGCGCCTGCAGCGCTTGAACGGCATGCCAGTGGTGCGTCAGCTGCAACGCGCGCTGAACTGCGACCGGGTGGTGTTCACCAGCCCGGCCGCGGTTACCGCGGCCGCCACCCTGCTGCCGCTGGCCAAGGCGCAACGCAGCCCGTGGCTGACCGTGGGCGAAGGCACCGCGCGCGCGCTGCGGGAGCACGGCGTCGCCGGGGTGCATGCGCCGCAGCGGATGGACAGTGAGGGGCTGCTGGCGCTGCCGGTGCTGGCGGACGTCCGCGGCCTGCGCATCGGACTGGTCACCGCGCCCGGCGGACGCGGCCTGATTGCTGCACACCTGCAGGCCGCCGGCGCCGCGATCGAACGTGCCGATGTCTACCAGCGTCGCCTGCTGCGCCTTTCGCCCCGCACGCTGGCGCGATTGGCGCATTCAGCGCAGCCGTGGGTGCTGGCGGTCAGCAGTGGCGAGGCGCTGCTGCATTTCTGGCAGCAGCTTCCGCCGACTTGGCAGCAGCGCCTGCGGGCGTCTGCCCGCGTGGTGGTTGCCAGCGACCGCCTCGGCGAACAGGCGCGGTCGCTCGGCCTGCGGCACATCTCACGCAGCGCCGGCCCCACTGCTGCGCAGCTGGTGGCCGCTGCACACGCCACGCTCACCGTCCCGGCAGCGAACTGAACAGGGACGTGGATCACGCTTGCCGCTGTGGTCGGCAACAGTGATGCTGTGCACCATGCGGCCTGCCGGACCCTGACCGGCGACGTTGCCGACAAGGAAGCCCCATGAACGAGACTCCGCCCGTTTCCCCGCCCCGTAGACCCGTGCGCTGGTTGCTGCCGCTGGCCGCTGCGGTCGTGCTTGGCGCGGGCGGCTATGCCGGCTGGTACGTCTGGCAGCAGCAACAGCATGAGCAGGAAGCGCAGGCACAGACCACGGCCGTCCAGCTGAAGGGCCTGGAGGCCACGCTGGATGCGCTGCGTCGTGACCAGCGCGCAACCAGCCAGCGCCTGCAGGACGCGGCCACCACCAACCGCGTGCTGCGCGACGAGATGCTGGGCCTCTCCCAGCGCAGCGGGTTGCTGGAAGAGAACCTGGCCAAGCTGGCCGACAGCGCCAACCAGGGCCGCCAGGCCGTACAGCGCGATGAGGCCGAACTGCTGCTGACCCAGGCGGCGCAACGGCTGAATTATGCCGACGACGTGGAGGGCGCACGCCGCCTGTACGCACAGGCGGCCACCGCACTGGCCGAACTGCCCGACGCTGATGGCCTGAACCTGCGCCAGGCGCTGGTGCAGGAGCGCGAGGCACTGGACGCGCTCGGCAGCGGCCCGCGCGTGCAGTCGCTGCAGCGTCTGGATGCTGTGGCCCGGGCGCTGCAGGGCCTACCGTCACAGATCACCGGCACGACCGGCGGCAACGCTGCCAAGCCGTGGTGGCAGGCCGCCCTGGCCCCGTTCGTGGACATCACCCCCAGCCGCCAGAACGGCCCACTGACGGCCGCCGAACAGCGCAACGCCGACGATGCACTGCAGCTGGAACTGACGCTGGCACGTGCCGCCATCGAGCGTGGCGACCGCGCGGGCCGCAACTCCGCCCTGGACCGGGTGGAACACTGGGCACAGCGACGCTGGCCGGATTCACCGGCCCTGCGCGCGCAACGTGCTGAACTGAAGGCCTTGCGCGAACTTCCCCTGCAGGCCAACGACGCTGTCCTTGGCAGCACCCTGCAACAACTGCGCACCCAGACCGACCGGAGGTAAGCCCGCATGAAACCCCTGCAATCCTTGGTCGTGCTGTTGCTGGCCGTGGCCATCGGCGTGGTCGCCGCGCAATGGCTCGGCGCCGATGACCTGAACCGCTTCGGCGAGGTGACCCTGCGCTACGGCGGCTACGACTATCACAGCAACCTGCCGAAGGTAGCGCTGCTGGCGGTGATCACGGTCCTGGTGCTGTGGCTGCTGTGGAGCCTGATCGCTGCACCGTTCCGTGCCTGGGGCCGCTACCGCCGCAAGCAGGGCAGGGTGCGCCTGATCGACGGCCTGCAGGCCTACGAGCATGGCCAGTGGCAGCGTGCCGAGAAACTGCTGGACGGTGCGGCCAAGGACCCGAAGGTGAGCGCGGTGGCGCTGGCCAATGCGGTGCGCAGCGCACAGGCGCGCGCCGACGGCCCCGCCGGTGAAGCACTGCTGCAGCGCCTGGGCGAAAGCGATGCCACGCTGCAGGCGCTGCTGCGCGCCGAACAGCTGTTGGCGCGCGACCTGCCGGTGGATGCGATCAACGCATTGGACGTAGCCGCGATCCAGCCGCTGCCGCCGCGCGGCCTGTGGCTGCGTACCGAAGCGCTGGCGCGTGCCGGCCGCGCACACGAGGCCTATGGCCAGCTGGGTGCGCTGCGCCAGAGCAAGGTACTGCCGGCCGAATCAAACAGCGAACTGGAAGCCCGCCTGGCCGCACAGGCGCTGCTGGAAGCGGCCGACGTCAACGCATTGGCCGCACAGTGGGAAGCCACGCCGAAGGCGCTGCGGCCGACCCCGGACGTGGTGGGCGCCTATGCCAGCCGCGCGGTGGCCCTGAACTGGGATGAGCCGGCGCTGCTGGCGCTGGAACAGGCGCTGGACCAGCGCTGGGACGACGAACTGGTGGCGCTGTACGGCCGCCTGCCGGCCGAGCGCCTGGCCACCCGCCAGGCCAACCTGGCGCGCTGGCGCAATGTGCATGATGGCTCGGCCGCACTGCATCTGGCGCAGGGCCGCGTGGCCCTGGCCCAGCAGCAGTGGGATGCCGCCGATACGTTCCTGCACGAGGCCATCGCCGCCGGCGCCGGTGCCCCGGCGTGGGAGGCACTGGGTGAACTGTTCGCGCAGCGTGGCGAACACGCGCTGGCGGCACAGTGCCTGGCCAATGCGCTGCGCCTGCAGCGCGGCGAGGACAGCGTGGAACTGGTACGCGGCAGCGAAGCGCCGCTGCGTGCCACGGTGGAAGAGCAGCCGATCGCGGTCCAGCCCCCGGTGTATGACGCCAACGAAGAGCGCGACGAATTCGGCAACCCGCGGTTGCCGTGAAGCGTGCCGACCAACGGTCGGCACCCACCGGAGAAAAAAGAACGCCGCCCACCGGGCGGCGTTTTCATATGTGGAACCCGGTAGTCGGAGCGATCAGCGTTCGATGATCGCCACCACGCCCATGCCGCCGGCGGTGCAGATCGACACCAGCGCGCGGCCACCGCCGCGTTCGGCCAGCTGCTTGGCGGCGGTAGCGATCACGCGTGCGCCGGTGGCGGCGAACGGATGACCGGTGGCCAGCGACGAACCCAGCAGGTTGATCTTGTCCGGGTCGATGCGACCCAGCGGTGCATCCAGGCCCAGGCGGTTGCGGCAGTAATCCTCGCTCTCCCACGCACGCAGGGTGCACAGCACCTGCGCGGCGAAGGCCTCGTGGATCTCGTAGATGTCGAAGTCCTGCAGGGTCAGGCCATTGCGCTTGAGCATCTCCGGCACGGCCACGGTCGGTGCCATCAGCAGGCCTTCGCCATGCACGAAGTCCACCGCAGAGACATGCGCATCGCGCAGATAGGCCTGCGGCTCATGGCCGTGCGCGCGTGCCCACTCTTCGCTGGCCAGCAGTACCGCAGCGGCACCGTCGGTCAGCGGGGTGGAGTTGGCGGCGGTGAGCGTGCCACGGCCGGAGACCTTGTCGAACGCCGGCTTCAGCGTCGCCAGCTTTTCCAGCGAGGTATCCGGGCGCAGGATGTTGTCACGCTCGACGCCACGGAACGGTGCGATCAGGTCGTTGAAGAATCCGCGCTCATAGGCGGCAGCCAGCTTCTTGTGCGAGGACACCGCCCACTCGTCCTGCGAGTCGCGCGAGATGTTCCACTCCTTGGCCATGTCCTCGCAGTGGTCGCCCATGCTCTTGCCGGTGCGCGGCTCGGCCACGCCCGGGAACTCGGGCTTGAGCTCGGAGAACTTGAAGCCAGCGGTGAGTGCGCGGATCTTGTCGCCGGTGCTCTTGGCGCGGTTGGCGGCCAGCAGGCGTGCACGCAGCTTCTTGCCGTAGACGATCGGCACGTCGGAGGTGGTGTCCGAACCACCACCGATGCCCGATTCAATCTGGCCCAGCGCGATCTTGTTGGCCACGGTGATGATGCTGTCCAGCGAGGTACCGCAGGCGCGCTGCAGGGTGATGCCCGGGGTCAGCGGCGACAGGCCGGAGGACAGCGTGGCTTCGCGGCCCAGGTTCCAGTCGCTGGAGTGCTTGATCACCGCACCCATTGCCACTTCACCCAGCTGCTGGCCATGCAGGCCGAACCGTTCGACCAGCGCACCCAGCGTACGGACCGACATGCCGAGGTTGCCGACATCCGAATACGCGGTGTTCTGGCGACAGAACGGAATGCGGACGCCACCGAGGATGGCGACGGGACGAGCGTTGGGCATGGAGATACCTGGCATGGATGAGGGTGTCTGCAACATGGCCTGCACGGCGGAGCAGGCATAATGGAGCCAAGTGTAGCTGCCGCCCTGTGATGGGCCAACCGTGGAACCATGAGCAAACCCGACCCCGCGATGAATGCCCTTGGCGTGCTGGCCCTGGAACTGGCCGGCGGTGAAATCCCCCGCCAGGCGGTGCTCAGCGCAGAACAGGCCGGTGAACTGGCCGAACGCGTCGGCCGTGACCTGTCCAAGCTGGTGCCACAGGTAGCCGAGCTGGACCTGGTGTTCGCCGCCGCCCATTTCGACCCGGCCGAAGTGCTGCGCCCGGGCTGGCCGATCCATCGCCGCCTGGAAGAACTGCAGATGCGTGCTCCGGGCCGCAACCAGGGCCCCCGCCTGCTGGCCTTCGGTACCGATGCCGAGGGTGATGTGCCGCTGCCGTTCCAGGCCGATGCCAGCCTGGTTGGCGGTGGCCTGCGCGTGGTGCCGTTCCTGCTGACCGGCAGCGATGTGGCCACCACCAACGCGGTCGCGCATGCGCTGGAAGACACCTTGCTCGCCAACGGCATGGCGCATGCCGACACCGCGCTGATGGCGCAGAACAGCTTCGGTGCGCGGATCGAACACGCACGCTACTTCACCGTGAACGATCTGGCCGCGATGATGTCGATGCAGTACGACAACCAGGGCCTGGCCGCGCTGTGGCCGCTGATCGAGACCGCGATCATGGCGCCGGGCGAGGACGAGTGGCTCAATGCCGCGCCCGAGCCGCTGCTGCGCTATACGCACGGCGAAGCACGCATGGCACTGTTCGACCCGGCCGGTTGGTGCGCGCACTACAATCACAGCAAGAACGATTGCGACCGCCTGAAGGGCATCTACGAACAGTTCCTGATGCGCCAGCGGCAGATGGCTGCGGTGCTGGAGGCACACGGCGTGCCGGTGCTGTTCGTGCACTGCGAGGCCGGGCAGGACGCGCGCGAGCTGCTGGCGCGCTGATCTGCGGATGCGCACCGCCGGGCATGGCCCGGCGCTACCGTGCAATTGCGTTTCGCCGGGGCGCGACCGCCGTGCGTATTGCTGTAGCGCCGGAGTCCATGCTCGGCTCAGGTCCACCGAAGAGCAGCCGAGCATGGGCTCGGCTCTACAGGAAGCGATGCAAAGAAAAACGCCGGCTTGCGCCGGCGTTTTCCGTTTCCAGCAAAAGCGTCCTTACGGGGCCTTCTGGATCACCGCACACGCCAGGCGCGCGCCGGCGTTGCCGGTCGGCTGGGTCTTGTAGTCATCCGCGTCGGCGTGGACGATCAGGCCGCGGCCGATGATGTCGAAGTCATCACCCTTGCCGATGTTGACGTTGCTCGACACCGGGCCGTCGATGGTGGCCACGCCCTTGTCGTCGGCCTTGATGTTGGGCATGTCGCCGCCGTGGTGCGGATCGGCCGCCACGCTTCCGTGGTCCTGCTTGCCCGGGTTGAAGTGGCCGCCGGCACTCATGCCGTCCGGCGCGCTGCAGTCGCCCTTCTCGTGGATGTGGAAACCGTGCTCGCTGCCCGGCTTCAGGCCCGTAACATGGCCGGTCACGTGCACCTTGCCATCAACCACCTTGAAGGTGACGCTGCCCTTGGTCTCGTTGCCCTGGGTCGGTGCCAGCTCGGCCGTTGCCGAAGCATCGGCCGCCGGTGCCGCAGCCGGTTCCGGAGTTGCCGCCGGTCCGGTGGTGGCGCCGTCGGCCGGCGCGGCCGGCGGAGTTTCAGTCTGCGGCGTGGCGGGCTGCTGATTACAGGCCGCCAGGCCCAGCGCGGCGATGGCCGCAAACAGCGAAGTGTGGATCAGACGCATTGGAATCTCTCCCTCGATGATGCCTGCAGTGATCAGCGGACGACCCGGATCACGCCACAGGCGATGCGGACGCCGGCATTGCCGGCGGGCTGGCTGCGATAGTCGTCGGCGTTGGCATGCACGACCAGTGCACGTCCGGCGATATCGGTGGCGGCGCCTCCGCCAAGGGTAACGCCCTTGAGGTGGATATCGACGTTGGCGCGGCCCTGGGCGTCGGCACGCAGGTTGTCCATGTCGCCCAGGTGGTGCTTGCCGGTGCCGGCGCGGCCATGCGCAGCGCCACCGGGATTGAAATGATTGCCGGCACTGCTGGCATCCACCGCACTGCAGTCGCCGCGCTCATGGATGTGGAAGCCGGCCTGCTGCATCGGCTGCAGGCCACCGACCAGGCCGGTGATGTGCATGCCGCCGGGCTCCACCATCAGTGCGATGCGGCCACTGACAATGCTGGCCGAGGCCGGCGCGAGATTGGCCTCGCCCTGCTTCGCAGCGCTGACCACGGTCGGCGGCGGCGGGGTGGGCTCGGCCTTCTTCGGCGTACTGCCACAGGCAGACAGCAGCACGGCGGCGGACAACGGCAGGATGGCAAAGGACAGACGCATCGAAGACTCCTTGCAGGTGACACTAAGCGTTGCATCGTCCATGAACGATCAACAGTTCGGCAAGCAGGCGCGAGGACCGCGTGCAGGGACCGTTCAATGGCCCCCGCGGCGGCGGCCAGCGCCCAGCTTGCGGGTAAGGGTATTGCGGCCCAGGCCCAAGCGGGCAGCGGCTTCGGCGCGGCGGCCATGGGTGATCTGAAGCGCCGCTTCCAGCAGCGCATGATCGACCCGCTCGCGCACCTGCGCATGCAGCCCTTCCACGCCTTCGGCGAGCTGGCGGCGCGCCCATTCGGCCAGCAGCGCTTCCCACTGGCCTGGATCGGCACCGCTGATGCTGCCGCGACCGCCCCGCGTACGGTTCAGCGCGGTATCGACGTCGGCCACGCCGATGGTGTCAGCGGCGGCCAGCGCGGCCATCCGCCAGCACACGTTTTCCAGTTCGCGCACGTTGCCGGGCCAGTCGTGTTCGCGCAGCGCCTGCAGTGCGGCGGCGGTCAGGCGCTTGGGCGGCGTGTCCAGCCTGCGTGCGGCGGCGGCCAGGAAGGTGCTGGCCAGTTGTGCGATGTCTTCACGGCGCTCGCGCAGCGGCGGCAGCTGCAGGCGCACCACGTCGAGGCGGTGCAGCAGGTCCGCGCGGAACTTCCCCTGCGCGACCAGCCCTTCCAGATCCTGGTGGGTGGCGGCAACCACGCGCACATCGACGCGGATCAGTTCGCGGCCACCGACACGGAAGAACTCGCCCTGCGCGAGCACGCGCAGCAACCGGGTCTGCAACGGCAGCGGCATGTCGCCGATCTCATCCAGGAACAGCGTGCCGCCATCGGCCTGCTCGAAGCGGCCGGTATGGCGGCGCTGCGCGCCGGTGAAGGCGCCGGCTTCATGGCCGAACAGCTCACTTTCCAGCAGCTCGGACGGAATGGCAGCAGTATTGAGCGCGACGAACGGCCCATGCGCGCGCGGCGATTCGCGATGCAGTGCATTGGCCACCAGCTCCTTGCCGGTGCCGGTCTCGCCGGTGATCAGCACCGCCAGCGGCGCCTGCGCCAGGCGACCGATGGCGCGGAACAGCGCGCGCATCGGTGGCGTCCCACCCACCAGTTGCGGCGGTTGGTCGCCATGCGCTTCCGGCGCAGGCGTGGGCGCTGCCAGTGCCGGCGCCACCGCCGGCAGCACGCGCTGCGCCAGCGCCACGGCATCGTCCAGGTCGAACGGCTTGGACAGGAATTCATGCGCGCCGCCGCGGAACGCACCGGCCGTGCTGGCCACATCGGTATAGGCCGACATCACGACCACCGGCAGCTGCGGCAACGCGGCCTTGAGCTTGTCCAGCAGCACCAGGCCATCGTCGCCAGGCATGCGCACATCGGTGAACAGCAGCGCCGGCGGCGCGCCTTCGCCCAGGGCCTGCAGGGCTGCCGCAGCGCTGTCGAAATCGACGACCTGGTAGCCCGCCTCGCGCAGCGCGGTGCACAGCACGAAGCGCACGGCACGATCGTCATCGACCACCCAGATGCGCTGCGGGGACGAAGAAGACTCAGACATCGCGCGGGGCCTCCTCGGCCGGGGCGGCGCCACTGACAATCGGCAGCAGCAGGGTGAACACGGTATGGCCCGGGCGCGAGCGGTAGGTCAGCGTGCCGCGGTGCTCGCGCGCCACCTGCTGGGCCAGCGCCAGGCCCAGGCCAGTGCCTTCGGCGCGGCCACTGACCAGCGGCAGGAACAGGTGCTCGGCCAGTTCCTCGGGTACACCACGGCCGTCGTCGGCAATTTCCAGGCGCAACGCCAGCGTGTGCAGCTGCTCGGCGATGCGCGCGCCATGCTCCACGCGGGTGCGCAGGGTGATGCTGCCGGCACCGGCCTGGATTGCGTTTCGCACCAGGTTCCACACCGCCTGGGTAAGACGGTCGGCGTCGCCACGGAATTCGGGAATGCTGGGGTCGTAGTCGCGCTGCAGGCGTACTGCCCAGCCGGCCTCGTTCTCGGCCAGGCGCAGCACGCGTTCCAGCGCGGCATGGATGTTCAGTTCGGCGTGGGGTGCGGCCGGGGCCGGCGACAGCAGCTGGTCGAGCAGGCCGTTGAGGCGCTCGATCTCCGAGCCGATCAGTTCGATCAGTTCGCGTTCGCTGGCCTCGCGCTGGGCCGCGCGGCGGGCCAGCAGCTGGGCCGCACCCTTCAACCCGGCCAGCGGGTTGCGCAGCTCGTGGGCCAGGCCCTTCAGCGCCGCGCTGAGCGCGCTGGGCAGGGCCTGCGTCGGGTCCAGCCCAGGGAATTCGTCGACCGGATGTGCCTCCAGCAACCAGCCGCCATCGTCGCGGCGGCTCATCCAGCCCTCGGCGAAGCGCGGCGCCTCGCCGGGCACCGCCAGCGCCAACCGGTTCAGGCGCAGGCTGTCGCGCTCATCGCGTGCCAGGAAGTGGGCCAGCGCTTCGCCCTGCACTTCCAGTGCAGCCAGCGGCTGGCCCAGCAGGCGGCGCCCGCTGACACCCAGCCAGCGGCCGAAGGCCGGATTGCAGCCGACGATGCGGCCATCGGCTCCGGCCCACGCCAGCGGCGTGCCCAGGGCTTCAAGGGTCGGCGGGGGTGCGGGGTCGGACATTGCACCAATGTAGTGCAAAACGCGGGGGCCGGGGTCAGAGCACGGTCCGCCAGAAAGGGCTCCGGCCCCTGCCGCAGGTCGAGCGAGCTCGACCACTACCAGATGCGTGGCCGGTTACAGCTTCATGTTGAGGCCGACGAACACACTGCGTCCCGGGGCCGGCGAAAACATCGGGCGGGCGCTGTCCCAGAAGAAGCTGTCGTACCAGGCGTAGGCGTACTGGCGATTGGTGGCGTTCTTCAGCTGCAGGTCCACGCTGAATCGCGGGGTGAGCTGGTAGGCAGCACTGAGGTCGAGCACGGCGAAGCCACCGAACTTGCCGGCTACGTTGCGCTCTTCCAGGTAGTAATCGCCCTGTGCACGCGCCTGCAGGCCCAGCCGCAGCGCATCACCGGCGCGGTAATCCACGCCCAGATTGCTGATGTGGCGCGGGGTGGCAGCCACTTCGCGTCCCTGCAGGGAAACGCCGGCATCGCGGTCGTCGCGGGTGATCTTCGCTTCCTGGTAGGCGTGCGACGCCCACACCGTCCAGTCGTCGCCCAGTTGCAGGCTCAACTGCGCATCCACGCCGCGCCGGCGGGTCTTGCCCAAGGTGGCCGTCGTACCGGTAGCCGGCATGTTGGATACCTCGTTCTCTGCATCCTGCTGCCACACCGCCAGGCGTGCCTGGGCGCCCGCGAACGGCTGGAACTTCAGGCCCAGCTCCATGCCGGTGTTGGTGGACGGCTGCATCGGTGCCTGTCCCGGGGTGAGGTAGGCCGGTGCGGTGGACCCGGTCAGCACCTGGAAGGTGCGGCCCCAGTTCGCGTAGACGTGGGTGGTCTGGCCCAGGCTGTGGATGATGCTCAGCTTGGGCTGGCCGATCGTGCCGTAGTCCTGCAGGCGGCCGCTGATGCCGCTAATCAGGTGCGTGCTACCACTGAAGCGGTCGATACGGTAGGCCGGCACGATCTTCCACGCCTCGCCGGGCTGGTAGATGGCCTGCACGTAGGCACCCCAGTTGTCGAAGCTGTGGCGGTCGTTGTTCTGCACGCGCGCCGGTGCCTGGCTGAAATCGGTGGGTTCGGCGTAGGCGTAGCGCTCGCGGAGGTAGCCGTTGTCCTGCTGCTCGTAGTTCAGGCCGCCTTCGACGGTAAGCGCGGGGCTGGCCTGCCAGGTGAGCGTGCTGAGCAGGCCGGTCTGGCGCTCATCCCACACGCGGCGCTGGCGCGGCAGGTTGCCGGTGGGCAGGTCGCTGAAGGTCACGCGGCGATCGTCTTCGTAGCGGTTGTAGTACAGCCGCGTGCCGAAGGTGAGCGCGTCGGACAGTTTCATGTCCAGGTGCGCGGCGATCTGGCGCATGTCGCGTTCATCGCCATCGTTGCCGTTGCGCAGGTCGCTGCCACGGCGGTGCGTACGCAGCTCCTCGGCGGTCATGAAGCCGGGTTCGTCGGCTTCGTGGTGGTACGCGCGCGCGGTCAGGCCCACGCGCAGGCCGTCGTCCAGCGAGCCATGGAACCACTTGCCGCCCAGCGAATACTTCTTCGAGGCATCGTGATCGCGGTAGCCGTCGCTGGCCTGGGTGCCGACGAAATAGTTCTGCGCGAAGCCATTGGCTTCGCGGCCGACTGCCAGCTGTGCATCTCGGGTGTTGTAGCTGCCATAGGCCAGTCGCACGTCGGTGTAGGTGCCGCCCTGGCGCGTACCGAAGTTCACGTTGCCGCCGATGTTGTGCAGGCCGTAGCGCGGGTCGTTGGTACCGCGCACCACTTCGATGTAGCTGATGTCCAGCGGGAACAGCATGTCGATGAAGCGCTGGTTGCCGCTGTTGACGTTGCTGGGGATGCCGTCAATGAGGGTCTTGATCGCGTTGAGGTAGCCCTCGCCGTTGAAGGCGCGGAAGCTGACCTTGCCCGATTCGGCACCCTGCCGCGTTTCGGTGAGCTGGATGCCGGGCATCTGCCCCAGCAGCTCCCAGCTGTGCGAGACGTTGCGGTCTTCGATCTGGTCCGCGCCGAGCACGTCCACCGAAGTCAGTACCTGGTGCGCACTGAGCTGGCCTTCGCCGTGCTGGTGCACCTGCACCTTGCCGAGGGTGAGCGCGGCATCGGCGGACTGTGCGAAAGCTTCAGGGGCGAACGGCGCGGCCGCCAAGGCGGCCAAAAGGGTGGGAGTCATGGGAAAGGGCGGTTACGGTGAAATGTAATCATATAACATTTCACGCGCCCGCTTTTGCAGCGTCGAGCAAAGCTCGGCGCTACAAGGGCGGGAGCCGGGGGGATTACACCGGGTAGCCGGTGGCTTCCCGTGCCTTCTTCCAGGCGGCTTCGAATTCACGCGCGGAGATTTCGTCGTCCTCGTCGAAATCCAGGAACGACACCGGCTGGTCGGCCAGCAGGAAGCGGTCGTCGCTGTGGGCATGCTCGTCGGCCCAGACCATCCTGGTGCCGTAGATTTCCACCTGCCGCACGATCTTCTCGCCGCGCGCTTCCATCAGCACGTTGCCCTTGCCCAGGCCCGATTCGGCCCAGTGCTTGTAGTACTTCTTTGCGGCGGACTTCGCGCCGGGTTTTGCGTTGTGCTTTGAGTAGGTCATTGCAGGAGCCCTGGCCGCTGGCGCGGCCGGAAAGTGCGGAATGGCGCCATTATCGCCCGACCTCGCAGCGCGCAGGTGGGCGCTTCAGCGGGCCGGCGCTGGCAACGCCACGCCCTTCGGCCACAACATCCAGATGTTGCCCTTCTGCTTCATGTCGCCGGCCAGCTTGCCGGCGGCTTCGCCGCTGCCCCAGTACAGGTCGGCGCGCACTTCGCCGGCTATGGCACCGCCAGTGTCCTGCGCGGCCACCGGGCGCACCACCGGGCTGCCGTCCGGGCGCGTGGTGGACAGCCACAGCAGGCTGCCCAGCGGTACCACGGTGCGATCCACCGCCACGCTGTAGCCGGCGGTGAGCGGTACGTTCAGTGAACCACGCGGACCTTCCGGGCTGTCCGGAGTGCGCACGAAGAACACGTAGCTGGGGTTGCTGCGCAGCAGTTCCGGCACGCGCGCGGGATGGGCCCGGGCCCAGGCGCGGATCGCGTCCATGGTGACGTCTTCCTTCTTCAGCTGGCCCTGGTCCACCAGCCAGCGACCGATCGCGCGATAGGGGTGGCCGTTCTGCTCGGCATAGGCCAGCCGCACCTGCGTGCCATCAGCCAGGCGCACGCGGCCGGACCCTTGGATCTGCAGCAGCTGCAGGTCCATCGGGTCGGTCAGCCAGGCCAGCACCGGCGCCTTTACGCCTTTGGCGGCGATGGTGCCGGCATCGTCATAGGGCTTGAGCACCTTGCCCTCAACCCGCCCGCGCAGGCGCTTGCCCTTCAGTTCCGGGTAGAGGCTGTCCAGCTGCACCACGATCAGATCATCCGGCGTGCCGTACACCGGCACCGTGGCCTTATCGGTACGGGTAAGGCTGCCGGGGTAGATCGGCTCGTAGTAACCGGTGATCAATCCGTCGGCCTGACGGCCACCGGCACGCAGCGCATAGGCATCGAGGTCGCGCTGCAGGAACTGGCGGATCGCGGCCGGGTCCTTGTCTGACACGGCTGCGGCGGTGGCACAGGGCTTGGCCCAGGCGGCGTCGTTCTTCAGGCGGGTGCAGCTGCTGCGCCAGGCAACGAAGCCGGCCTGCAAATCGCTGTTTGAGACCGCTGGCAGGGCTTTCCAGTCGACCTTGGCGTAGGTGGCCGCCGGCGGTGAGGTCGCCGTGGGCGCCTCGGAACCCGTGCGGGGAGCAGTGGTGGCGCAACCGGCGAGCACCGCCGCTGCCAACAGGGTCCAGTGCTTGCGCTTGAAGAAGGTAGCGGAATCGATCATGCCGCCATGGTGGCGGGCCGGCCGCTGGGCGGCAACCCGGCGCGGGGTCAAGCGTTCATGCGCGGAGTCACGGCATCTGCAGCAGCAAGGAATGCAGGATGCGGGCGTCCTCGGCATCCAGCGTCTTGGGCAGGTCGTCGCGGCCACGGAAACGGCGGTGGAAGGCGGCGACGGTGGCTTCTCGGTTGTCCAGTGGATAGCCGAAGCGGGCCAGCGCATTCCACGCGTCGAAGCCTTCCGGTGCCGCGCCGTCGGCCGCGCGCGGCCACACGCCGAAGCCGGCCTCGGCCAGCTGTTGCCACGGGAAGAAGCGGCTCGGATCCTGCTTGCGCGTCGGTGCCAGGTCGGCGTGGGCGATCACCTGGCGCGGCGGGATGTTCAGGCGGGTGGTGAGGTCACGCAGCAGCACGATCAGCGATTCGATCTGCGCCGCACTGAACGGGCTGCGGCCATCGTTGTCGAGCTCGATGCCGATCGAGGCCGAGTTGAGATCGGTGATGGTGCCCCATCGCCCGGCGCCGGCATGCCAGGCACGGCGCTCATCGGCGACGAGCTGGTAGCGATGGCCATCGGCGCCGATCAGGTAGTGCGCGCTGACCGGTCCACCGCTGTTGGCGGTACGCAGCGTATGCAGGCTCTGCTGCACCGATTTCTGCTCGGTGTGGTGGATGACGATGATGACCGGCGTGCGCGCGTT
This sequence comes from Stenotrophomonas sp. YJH_SMC_46, assembly GCF_059370315.1. Lineage (NCBI taxonomy): Bacteria > Pseudomonadati > Pseudomonadota > Gammaproteobacteria > Lysobacterales > Lysobacteraceae > Stenotrophomonas > Stenotrophomonas sp. YJH_SMC_46. The sequence goes on along the minus strand of NZ_JCAFTO010000005.1, from coordinate 197,179 downwards.
CTGGTTGGGCGAAGGCACCCAGGTGGCGAGCGGGTTGCGCGTTTCCCGTGGCGTGGAAGCGCAGGCGGCCAGCAACAGGCAGGCCGAGAGCATCAGTGTGGTGCGGATCGGAGGCATGGCCTGATTGTGCGCGATCTGGCGCTAGGGTGCATGTCACAAGAAAGATTCGGTAGATCCACGCCATGCGTGGATGCGCCACTCCGGCCGTGCCAGCCAACGGTCGGCACCCACCAGAGCAGACCCGGACCCTGTGCCAAGCAAGCTTGGCACCTACCAGAACCAAGACAGGGGAAGTGCCGACCAACGGTCGGCACCCACCACGTCAGTACGCCGCTACCTCAGGCCTCGTAGGCAGACTCGCCGTGCGAAGTCACATCCAGGCCAGTGCGCTCTGCTTCTTCGGTCACGCGCAGGCCCACCACGACCTTTACCAGCAGCAGGATGACCGCGGTCACCACCGCCGACCACAGCACGGTCAGGCCGACGCTGACCACCTGCACCCACACCTGGTGGCCGATATCCAGATCGGCCTTGGTGCCGCCCAGCGACTGCGCGCTGAACACGCCGGTGAGGATCGCGCCGACGATGCCGCCGACACCATGCACACCGAACACGTCGGCGGTGTCGTCCACCTTCAGCAGGCGCTTGAGGCCGGTCACGCCCCACACGCAGATCACGCCGGCGACGAAGCCGATCACGATCGCGCCAAGCGGGCCGACCGTGCCACAGGCCGGGGTGATGCCGACCAGGCCGGCCACCGCACCCGAGGCTGCACCCAGCGCCGACGGCTTGCCCTTGCCGATCGCTTCCACCAGGGTCCAGCCGAGCACGGCGGCGGCGGTGGCCAGCACGGTATTGAGGAAGGCCAGCGAGGCCACCGTATCGGCCGCAGCGGCGGAACCGGCGTTGAAGCCGAACCAGCCTACCCACAGCAGCATCGCGCCGATGTAGGTAAACGGTACGTTGTGCGGCTTCAGCGCGGTCTGGCCGTAGCCCAGGCGCTTGCCGACGAGCCACGCGCCGACCAGGCCGGCCACGCCCGCATTGATGTGGACCACGGTGCCACCGGCGAAGTCGATCGCGCCCAGTTCACCCAGGTAGCCGCCGCCCCAGACGATGTGCGCCATCGGGATGTAGCTGAGGGTGAACCACAGTGCCGAGAACAGCAGTACCGCACGGAACTTGATGCGCTCGGCGAAGGCACCGACGATCAGCGCGGTGGTGATGCCGGCGAAGGTCGACTGGAAGGCGACGAACAGGTAATCCGGCAGGCCCTTGATCGGCGTATTGCCCACCGAGTCCGGAGTGAAGCCCTTGAGGAAGGCGAATTCGGTGAACGAGCCGAAGAACGGATTGCCGGCGCTGAACACCGCACTGTAGCCATAGGCCACCCACAGCAGCAGCACCAGCGAGAACACCACCAGGATCTGGCTGAGCACCGACAGCACGTTCTTCGAACGCACCAGGCCGCCATAGAACAGGGCCAGGCCTGGAACCACCATCAACAGCACCAGCAGGGTGGAGGTGAGCATCCAGGCGACGTCGCCACGATCATAGGCAGCGGCCGCTTCGGCCACGGCCGGCGCGGCGGCGGTGGCGGTGGCGGCCGGATCGTGCAGCGGCTCGACCGCCACGGTTTCGCTCGGCAGCGGCGACACCTGTGCCTGGGCGTGGGCGCTGCCCGGCCAGGCACCAGCGGCCAGCGCGCTGAGCAGCATCAACAGGCACACCAGATGGAACCGGGCTTGCCACCCGGTGAGAAGGCGCATCTTCATGGGGGAGTCTCCGGAAGGGGGCTTACAGCGCGTCGGCGCCGATTTCGCCGGTGCGGATGCGGATGACCTGCTCGACAGCGGTCACGAAGATCTTGCCGTCACCGATCTTGCCGGTGCCGGCAGACGACTGGATCGCTTCGATCACCGCGTCGGCACGTTCGTCGGTGACGACGGTTTCGATCTTGATCTTGGGCAGGAAGTCGACAACGTACTCGGCACCGCGATACAGCTCGGTGTGGCCCTTCTGGCGACCGAAACCTTTCACTTCGGTCACGGTGATGCCCGACACGCCTGCATCGGACAGGGCCTCGCGGACCTCGTCGAGCTTGAACGGTCGGATGATGGCGGAGATCAGTTTCATGCGCATGTCCCGAGGGTGGATGGGGCCAGCGCGCCAGCGCGCGTTGGCATCAGGCAACCACGGGTCATCAGGATGATGACCGTGGCTGTTGCACCGGACACGTACAGGGCCGGGACGGCCGTGCCTCTCTCCTTGCACGACCGACGCGGGAGGGAGGGCGGCCCTGGTCGCGTATCCGGTCTTTCTCTTGCCCCTGGATAAGCGGGCCAAAGGCCCGCGTTCCAATGCAGCGGACTGACAGTCCGCTCTACAACGGCGGGCCTGCGGCCGCCTTGCGGCTCCCCAGCCGCGAGAACGGAAGCGATGGCGGCGGGTGGGAGGGGAAGCCCACCGCCATCGCATCCGGTCAGCTGGCGTAGTACAGCTGGTATTCCAGCGGGTGGGTGGCCGCGCGGAACTTGGTCACTTCCTGCATCTTCAGCGCGATGTAGCCGTCGATGAAGTCATCGCTCATCACGCCACCGGCCTTCAGGAACTCGCGGTCCTTGTCCAGCGCTTCCAGCGCCTGGTCCAGCGAGGAGCAGACCTGCGGGATCAGCTTCTCTTCCTCCGGCGGCAGGTCGTACAGGTCCTTGTCGCTCGGTGCGCCCGGGTCGATCTGGTTCTTGATGCCGTCCAGGCCGGCCATCATCAGCGCGGTGAAGGTCAGGTAGCCGGACTGGATCGGGTCGGGGAAGCGCATTTCGATGCGGCGCGCCTTCGGATTGGACACCCACGGAATGCGGCACGAGGCCGAACGGTTGCGGGCCGAGTAGGCCAGCATCACCGGCGCTTCGAAGCCCGGCACCAGGCGCTTGTAGCTGTTGGTGCCCGAGTTGGCGAAGGCATTGATGGCCTTGGCGTGCTTGAAGATGCCGCCGATGTACCACAGCGCCAGCTGGCTCAGGCCACCGTAGCCGTCACCGGAGAACAGGTTGGTGCCGCCCTTGGACAGCGACTGGTGCACATGCATGCCGCTGCCGTTGTCACCGACGATCGGCTTGGGCATGAAGGTGACAGTCTTGCCGTTGCGATGCGCGACGTTCTTGATGACGTACTTCATGCGCAGCAGCTCGTCGGCCTTCTGCACCAGGGTGCTGAACTTGGTGCCGATCTCGCACTGGCCGGCGGTGGCCACTTCGTGATGCTGCACTTCCACTTCGATGCCGACCTGTTCGAGGGTCTTGCACATCTCGGCGCGCAGGTCGTGCAGGGTGTCGGTCGGCGGAACCGGGAAGTAGCCGCCCTTCACGCCGGGACGGTAGCCGCTGTTGGCGCCGTCATACTTGGCGCCGCTGTTCCATGCCGCTTCTTCCGAGTCGACCTTGAAGAAGGTGTTGCCCATTTCGTTGGCGAAACGGACCGAGTCGAAGATGAAGAATTCCGGCTCCGGGCCGAAGAACGCGGTTTCGGCGATGCCGGAGGACTTCAGGTAGGCCTCGGCACGCTTGGCGATGCCGCGCGGGCAGCGGCCATAGGCCTGCATGGTGGCCGGATCGAGGATGTCACAGCTGATCACCAGGGTCGGATCGGCGTAGAACGGATCGACGTAGGCGCTGGACGGGTCCGGCAGCAGCACCATGTCCGATTCGTTGATGCCCTTCCAGCCGGCGATCGAGCTGCCGTCGAACATCTTGCCTTCTTCGAACAGCGACGGCTCGACGATGCTGACCGGGAAGGTGACGTGCTGCTCGACGCCACGCATGTCCACGAAACGCAGATCGACGAATTCGATCTGGTTGTCCTTGATCAGCTTCTCAACGTTTTCAACGGACATCGGTACGACCTCGGATGGGGATGAATGCCTGCTGAGGTACAGCAATGACCGTGCCAACTTTTTGCGACCCGCAAGTCGTTGATTTCCCTAAGCCCGCCCCGCACCGGTGCGGAACAGCGCGCACCAAACGGGTGCAGTCGGCAGCAGGCGCACCCGTTTGGTGCAGCAGGGATCGTCTATCCTCTCGACCTTCTTCCTTCCTGCCGCGCGTGCCCGCACCGTCCATGTCCGACCTGCTCTCTGCCCTGCTGCTGGGCATCCTCGAAGGCTTGACCGAATTCCTGCCGATCTCCAGCACCGGCCATCTGCTCATTGCCCAGCACTGGCTGGGTGCCCGCTCGGACTTCTTCAACATCGTCATCCAGGCCGGCGCGATCGTCGCGGTGGTGCTGGTGTTCCGCCAGCGCCTGCTGCAGCTGGCCACCGGCTTCAACCAGCGTGAGAACCGGGAGTATGTATTCAAGCTGGGGGCTGCGTTCCTGGTCACCGCCGTGGTCGGCCTGGTGGTACGCAAAGCCGGCTGGTCGCTGCCGGAGACGGTCAGTCCTGTGGCCTGGGCGCTGATCATCGGCGGTGTCTGGATGCTGCTGGTGGAGGCCTACACCGCGCGCCTGCCCGACCGCGACCAGGTGACCTGGACAGTGGCGATCGGCGTGGGCCTGGCGCAGGTCGTGGCCGGCGTGTTCCCCGGTACCTCGCGCTCGGCCTCGGCGATCTTCCTGGCCATGCTGCTGGGCCTGAGCCGTCGCGCCGCTGCCGCCGAGTTCGTGTTCCTGGTCGGCATTCCCACCATGTTCGCCGCCAGCGCCTACACCTTCCTGGAAATGGCCAAGGCCGGGCAGCTGGGCAGCGAGAACTGGACCGAGGTGGGCGTGGCCTTCCTTGCCGCGGCCGTCACCGGCTTCGTCGTAGTGAAGTGGCTGATGGGCTACATCAAGTCGCACAGGTTCACGGCCTTCGCCCTCTACCGCATCGCGCTGGGCGCGGCGCTGCTGCTGTGGTTGCCCTCCGGCAGCTGAACAGCACCAGGGCACGGTAACCCCAATGCCGGCCCCACCCCGTTTCCCCCACGGTTCCCCAAGGAGAATCACCATGAACCGCAAGCTCACCCTGCTCCTCCCGCTGGCCCTGATGGCCGCGTGCAGCCAGACCCCGGCCCCGGCCGGCACGGGCGGCGATGACGTGGCCCCGGCCGCGGCCAAGGCAGCGGACCAGCAGACGCTGGCGCATCTGGACGCGCAGCGCCTGCAGAGCCAGCACTGGCTGCTGCAGCAGGCCACCGGCGCCGACGGCAAGCGCATCGACGCGCTGTTCGCCCGCCAGGACAAGCCGGTCACCCTCGACTTCGCTGACGGCCGCCTGTCGGTCAGCAACACCTGCAACCGCATGGGCGGTGGTTACACCTTCGACGCTGGCAAGCTGGCCGTCAGCGCGATGGCCTCGACCATGATGGCCTGCACCGACAAGGCGCTGATGGCGCTGGACGAGGCCGTGTCGAGCCGCCTGCAGGGCGAACTGAAGGCCGAGCAGGACGCTGATGGCAAGCTGACCCTGACCACCGCCAAGGGCGACACGCTGGTCTTCAACCCGGAACCGACCGCTGAAACCCGTTACGGCGGCGCCGGCGAAACCGTGTTCCTGGAAGTGGCCGCGAAGACCGAGAAGTGCTCGCACCCGCTGATCCCGGACTACCAGTGCCTGCAGGTGCGTGAAGTGAAGTTCGACGACAAGGGCCTGAAGCAGGGCGAGCCGGGCAAGTTCGAGAACTTCTACGGCACCATCGAGGGCTACACCCACGAAGACGGCGTGCGCAACGTGGTGCGCGTGAAGCGCTACGAGGTGAAGAACCCGCCGGCCGATGCGCCGTCGCAGGCGTACGTGCTGGACATGGTGGTCGAGTCGGCCATCGAGAAGAAATAAAACGATGGAAGGGCGGCCGAGAGGCCGCCCTTCTTCGTTGTGCGTTGTAGAGCCGAGCCCATGCTCGGCTGCTGTCTATCGGGAAAAGCAGCCGAGCATGGCTCGACGCTACCGAAAGCAACGCCGGCCCGCGGCCGGCGCTACCGGGGTTGCGGTTACAGCGCCGGGTTCAACGTGTAGGTGCCGTGCAGTGCGGCTTCGGCCAGCACGTGGCCGTGCATGGCGCGGTACGCGTCGGCGGCGCTGAAGCGCCGCGGCAGGTCCAGCGACGCCACGTCCAGCGCGAATACCCGGAAGAAGTAGCGGTGCATGCGCTCGTCGTTGAACGGCGGATACGGGCCGTCATAGCCCAGGTAATCACCGGCCATGTCCGGGTTGCCCGCAAACCAGCCGGTGAAGTCGTTCAGGCCCTGGCGGCTGCCGGCCGGACCGGCCGGGGTGGGCTTTCCCTTCACCACGAAGCCGTCGCTGCAGCTGCCAGCGGCGATCTCCTGCACCGTGGCCGGGATATCGGCCATCACCCAGTGCACGAAATCGCAGCGCGGCTGGTCGCGCGGCACGCTCATGTCGCTGCGGCCAACCGTCTCCGGCACGGTCGGTACGTCCGGGTCCACGCATACCAGCAGGAACGAACGGGTGCCGGCCGGCGCCCCGCTCCAGGCCAGGTGCGGGTTGCGGTCCGGGGCGAAACCGTTGGCGTCGCCGGCGGCGAACTCACGATCAATCGGTGCGCCATTGGTCAGGCTGTTACTGGTCAGCTGCATCAGGATCTCCTCACTCTTCCGGGTAACCCAGGCGCACCGCAACCGGGGTGAGCTGGGCGAAGGCGGCGCTCATCACGTCGCGGTAGTTGCGCCAGTGGCCGGGCGGGAAGCGCGGCGCGCCCAACTGCGCCGCCGGCGGCATCGGCCGCTCGAACAGGCGGCCCAGCAGTTCGGCCATCGCCTGCGGATCGTTGCCGACCTGGTCGATGCGCAGCAGCACGTGGGGGTACAGGTCTTCCTCATGCAGCGTGGCAATCTGGTTCAGCGCGCGGGTCAGCCATTCACTGGCTTCGGCCAGCGAGGTCATCGCCAGCGGCGCGGCGGCACCGTAGGCCACCCAGTCCAGCAGCATGTCGCGCGGATCACGCAGCACCAGCACCAGTCGCCCCTGCGGCAGCTGCGGGCGCAACGCCCACAGCAGGGCGTTGTCCCACCACAGCAGCCAGTCGATGACGGTATCGCTCTGCAGGCCACGCGCCGGCAGCTGTTCGCGCCAACGCTGCACCAGCCGCTCCGGCGTCAGTACGCCCGAAGCGAGATCCTGCAGCGTGTTGTAGTTCTGGAACGCATCGTCGGGCGGGTTGCTGGTGTAGCGGTCGCTGCGCAGCACCGGGCTGGCGGCCGCCAGGCCGGTCGCCACGCGCTCCACGCCCGAGCCCGGCGCGCCCCAGAGGAAGATCGGCGCGGAACTGGTGTTGCCGTCAATCTCACCCTTCTCCGGCCAGCTTGGCGGAGACTTGGCCTGCGGTGGCAGCGGCAGGCGTTGCGGGGCCTGGTCGGCCTGCAGCGACAGCCAGGTACGCAGGGCCTCCTGCGGCTGGCCGGCACGGTCCTGGATCTCGCCCATCCAGGTGCGCAGATCGGCGCGATGCGCTTCCGGCGCCTGCTCGACCAGCGCCTGCACGCGGGCCACTGCAGCAGGCGGATCACGCTGCAGCAACCCTTCAACCAGGCGGGTTTCGCCACTGACACGCCCCGGTTCAATGCTGACGATACGCTCGGCAATGGCTTCGGCCTGCTCGTGCTCGCCCACCATGTCGTGCAGGCGCAGGCGTGCTTCCAGCGCCGGCAGGTGGCCCGGCATGGCGTCCATCCAGCGTTCAACGGTCGCCGCGGCAGCGGGGCTGCCAACTTCTTCCACGGCCAGGCGCGCCAGCCACAGATCATGCAGCTGCGGGTGCTGCTCCAGGGCAGCGTCGAGGCGTGCACGCGCCTCGTCTTCGCGGCCAAGGCGCTGCCAGGACATCAGCAGCAGCTGCAGCAGCTGGCGGTCATCGGGGATCGCTTCCAGCAAGGGCAGCAGATGGTCCAGCGCCTGCAGCGGCTGGCCGTTGCGCAACGCCAGCTCACCGGCCAGGCGCCGCATCGCCGGCACGTCCAGCTCCGGCTGCCGCAGGGCCACCTCCATGGCTTCGGCCGCCGCCGGCACGTTGCCCTGGCGCAGCGCCAGCTGCACCACAAGGCCATGCAGCGAGCTGATGGCCGGGTTCAGTTCCAGCACGCGGCGGAACGCCTGCTCGGCGAATGCCAGCATGTCCTTGCCAAGGTAGGCAAAGCCCAGCGCATAGAGCACGCGGGTGTCATTCGGCTGGGCCTTGTTGGCTGCCGACAGCAGCACCAGCGCACGGTCCGGGTCATCGCGGCGCAGCGCGATCATGCCGTCGATGGTCAGCAGCTCGGGGTGGTCCGGCTCCACGCGCGAGGCCAGGGTGGACAGGCGTTGTGCCTCGTCGAAGTCATTGCGGCCAACCGCCAGGTGCGCCTGCATCAGGTAGGCGGCGAAGGAATTCGGGTCGAGGCCGGTGGTGCGCGCCAGTGCCTCGTCCGCGCCTTGGTACTGGCGCAGGGCAAGCAGCAGGCCAGCGTGCTGCAGGTGCAGCTGGGCATCATCGGGGGCCAGCTGCAATGCCTGCTGCAGGGCCTCCATGGCATCTTCGGCCTTGCCCTGCTGCTGCAGCGCAAGCGCCAGCCAGCGGTGGGCCCCGGCCTGGCCGGGTTCGTCACGGGTCCACGCCTGGGCCAGCTGCACGGCCTGGTCGGCCTGGTTCTGGCGCAACGCTTGGATGATCTGGTCTTGCATGGCGGTCCGGTTCGAGTGCAAACCCGCATTGTAGCGGTCCACGCGCCGGTGCCGGTTCAGCCCGCCAGCACCCGCTGCAGGCGCTGCGCCACCCACCGTTCGGAGAAGCCGTCGCCCCGCCAGTTTTCCAGGAAACCGCAGTGGCCTCCCCAGCAGGCGGTCTCCAGGCGCGCGTGGCGCGGCAGCTGCCAGTCGCTGAAGGTCGCATAGGGAATCACCGGGTCGTCCTGCGCCATCAGGATGTCGGCCGGCACCTGCAGGGCCGACAGGCGGTCACCGGCAATCGAGTAGCCATCGAAATAGGCCTGCAGCGAGCCAAAGCTGGTATGCCGTTCAACCAACCAGGCGGTCAGCGCACGGATATCCAGCTTCAACACGCGGTCGTCGCAGTCGCTCAGCTCGGGGAACAGATCGCGCTTGCGGCGCAGCGAGCCGGCCCATTTGCGTCGGAAGTACCAATCGTACATTGCCGGACCATTCTCGATGCTCTCCATGGTCAGCCCCGGGTCCAGCACCGGGCACACCGAGGCCACGCGCAGCAGCGGCACGCCGGCGGCCGGCGCGCGCAGGGCCAGGCGCAGCACGAAATTGCCGCCCAGTGAGTAGCCGGCCGCCACCAGCGGCAGCTGCGGCCAGCGCTGGGCGATGTCTCCTGCGGCATGCACCACTTCATCGATCAGGTTGGAGTGGAAGATGCCGGGGTTCAGGTGATGGGTGTTGCCGTGGTCGCGGAAGTTCAGGCGCACGACATCGAAACCCTGTTCGATCATGCGCGCGGCCGCCATGCGCATGTAGCTGGATTCGGCACTGCCCTCCCAGCCATGCAGCAGCAGGGCCATGCCCTTGGGTTCGCGGCCTTCGACATGGCTGTGCCAGCCCTGCAGGCGCACGCCATCGCCGCCGTCGAGGATCAGCTCTTCGCTGACCGCGCCGGTGGCCGCCAGCAGCAGCAGGCCGCGCTGCAGGCGCATGCGGCTGGAGCTGAGCATCGACTGCAGGTGCGGGTTGCGCAGCCAGCGCGGCGGCTGGTAGTCAGCCGCATGCAACGTCGGCGTCCCGGCGTCCAGGACAGGTGGCGGAACCAGGGCCACCGTGCCCTCAACCGGTGCTCATGGCCGCCACGATGCGCGCGCGCGAGGTCTCCGCGATGCGCCGACGGCCTTCCAGGTCCTGTGCACCGATCGGTGCCAGGAAGTGCACTTCCGCACGCCGCGCCGGCTCACCGAGCAGGCGCAGGAAATTGGCGAAGAAGCTCTCGCCGGGGCCGAATGCCACGATGGTCTGTGCGTCACCCTTGAGCCCATAGACCAGCGCCACCGGCTGCACCGGAACGCCGGTTTCAACCGCGGCCTGGAAGATGCGGGCATGGAACGGCCCCACTTCGTGGCCACCGCGGGTGCGCCCTTCCGGGAACACGCCCACTGCCTTGCCGCCACGCAGGCGATCGGCCATCACCTGCATCACCCCGCCCAGCGACTCGGTGTTGCCACGCTGGTGGAAGATGGTCTGCCCGCGCGCAGCGAGCCAGCCGACCAGGGGCCAGCTGGCGATTTCGCGCTTGGCGACGAAGCCCATCATGCGCTGACTGTGCAGGATGCAGATGTCCACCCAGCTGACATGGTTGGCCACGAACAGCACGGCACCGGGCAGCGGCGCGCCCATCTGCACCAGGCGGAAGCCGAAGATCCACATCAGGCCCCCCTGCCACCAGTTCACCACCTTCGCCCCGAAGGTATCCTCGCCCACGCGCAGCTCGCCCCACGGCGGAAGCATGCCGATCAGGATCAGCGGCAGGAACACGGTGATGTGGACCAACAGCAGCGGTACGCGGTACAGGTAACGGCACACACGCGCCACGCCGCCACGGGGGGCCGGAGTGGGGGAAGTCATCCGCGCACGATACCGGAGCGTCGCAGCAGCTGCCAGCCGATTTAGGCCATAACCGCCATTGACCGGGGCAATCGGTGGGGAACGCTGGGTTCTGCCGTCGTCAACACGCCCGACCGGGGGCTCAACCGTGGCCGGCCGCCACCACCGCCAGGGTCAGCCGCGAAATGCATACCAGGCGACCCTGCTCGTCCTCGATGCGGATCTCCCACAGCTGGGTGCTGCGGCCCACATGCAGTGCGCGGGCGGTGCCGGTGACAATCCCCGAGCGCACCGCCCGCACGTGGTTGGCATTGATCTCCAGGCCCACGCAGACCTGCTTTGCGGTATCCACGCACAGGTTGCCGGCGCTGCTGCCCAGCGTCTCGGCCAGCACCACCGAGGCCCCGCCGTGCAGGATGCCGTAGGGCTGGCGGGTGCGCTGGTCCACCGGCATGGTGGCCTGCAGCCAGTCTTCGCCCGCTGCGCTGAAGACGATGCCCAGGGATTCGATCGCCGTGTTGCGGCTGAGCGCATTGAGCTGCTCGAGGGAAACGGCTTCGCGGAACACCTGGGTCATGCGGTCACCTTCAGAGAATGGGAACGAGGCCGGCACCGAATGCGGTCAGCATGCGCACCAGCAGCCACTTCGGGCCGACGTTGACTTCGGGGAAGTCGCCGACGGCAACGTAGCAGCGATGGAACTCCGGGTCCTGCCGTGGCAGCGGCTGCGGGCAGTCCGGGCCGGGCTTGAACTCGTAGTCGGTGGCATAGCGCCATGGCCAGAAGTCGAGGATCGGCAGCGCTTCGGAGGCTTTGCCGACGCTGTAGTTCAGCCCCGACAGCACCGGCGGCTTGGCCCGCGGCGCCACCGTCCAGGAGTTCTGCGGATGGGTATCGCGCAGGATGCTCTCGGCCAGCTGCTCGGCAAACACCGGATCATCGATGATCACCGCGCCTTCGGTGTTGTAGTTCTCGCTGCGCGGATCGAAGTTGTGGGTGCCGACCACGCCGATGCGGCGGTCGACCACCAGCGACTTGGCGTGCAGGCCCATGCGCGCGCCCTTGCGGGTGACCGGCAATGGCTTGTTGACCGCCTTGCTGCCCAGGAACGAGGGCCGCGTTTCGGTGCGCAGCAGGCGCGTTTCCACCTCGCTGCCGGCCGCGCGGCGGCGTTCGCGCGCGTTCTGGTAGGCACTGCCGGTACGCGGATGATTCACCACTGCCTGCCTGCGCGTTGTTGCCCGGTTCCCCTCGCTGCCCCCCCCGGCATTGCTGCCGGCGGCGCTGCCGCCGATCAGCGGGTTGCGGCCGCCGTCGTCGTCTGCCCCGGGGGCGGCGATCGGGTCGGGCAGCAGGTTGCGGTAATCGACCGGCGCATCCAGCGGGAACGGCTTGTATTCGAAGATGTTGAAGCCCAGTTCGCGCATGTTGCGCCGCTTGTACTTGTACGACAGCGCATACACGATGGGATTGTCGGTGGCCGCCAGGCTGTTGCTCGACACCACCACGCGCGGTGGCTGCGGGCGCTTGCGCAGCTCGCGGAACAGCTTCTGCGCGGGCTTGGACAGCACCAGGTACGGCGTCTGCAGGATCACTTCCTTCTGCGCACCGGCAATGAGCGCATCCAGCTGGGGCTCGGTCACGTGCTGGCCGGCCAGCGGGGCATCGGCCTTCTCGCGCCGGTGCTTGCGCGGCAGGTCGGCGACATAGCGCACCGAGGCCACCGGCAGCGCGGTATCCACGAAGGAACGGGTGACGAAGTCCATGTCATTGGCTTCGGCACTGACCCGCTGCACCCGTTCCGGGCGGCGGAACGTGGCGGGGGGCAGCGCCGGCACGCCCTCGCGCAGCAGGGTGCGGCCGACATCATTCAGGCGCTCGGCCGGCACGCTGCGCTGGGCACGCCAGAAGGCATCGAAGTTGGCCGCCATCGCACGCGCCTCGGGGCCGGCAATCAGCACGTCGCGGTCGCGGAAGTTGTACTCGCGGTCCCAGTCGTAGTAGTCGTCCTGGTAGTTGCGGCCTCCGACCACGCCGATTGCGTCGTCGATCACCAGCAGCTTGTTGTGCATGCGCTGGTTGAAGCGCCGGAAGCAGCACAGCACGCTGCCGGCATAGTCGAAGTAGTTCAGCCGGGCCTTGCCGAACGTCGGGTTGTAGACCCGCAGCTGGAAGTTCTGGTGGGCGCCGGACAGCGCGCCGAGGATCTGCAGGTCGGAGATCGCCGAGAGCTGGTCGATCAGCACCCGCACCTTCACCCCGCGCCGCGATGCAGCCAGCAGTTCGTCGATGACCAGCCGGGCGCTGTCGTCCTTGTCGAAGATGTAGGTCTGCAGGTCGATGCTGCGGGTGGCGCTGCGCAACAGGTTCAGCCGCGCCACCAGGGCGCCTTCTCCCTCGTCCAGCAGGGTGGCGTAGTGGCGCGGCTGCTCCGGGGTGGATTCGGTGAACGCCCGGCCGGCCAACGCCCGCAGCGGCGAGTCCTGTGCGCAGCGGTCGGCGCGCTGGCAGTCGACCTGGGTCGAGCGCGCCTGCACGGCGATCGCTTCGGCGCGGTCGCGCTCGGTATTGGACAGCGATGCACAACCGCTGCCCAGCAACACGGTTGCCAGCGCCAGTACACGCAGCAGGAGGTTCACGGTTTCGGCGCCTCGCTCAGGCGCGCTCGCAATACGAAGGTCACACGATCACTCAAGGCAAGCTGCCAGCTGTCCATTCCATACCGGCCTCGCTGCACGGTACCGCGGCTGACGACGTCGCAATCATAGCCGGGTCGGGCGCACTCCGCCTTCTCCACCCTCAGCTTCTCGGGATGGCTGACCCCGCGCAGGGTCAGCCGGCCGTTGATGTCACCCCCCTCTTCCACGGTCTCCGGCCAGTACGGCAGCGAGTCGAACTCGACCACCGGGTGGCGGCCCGCGTCGAAGAATTCCTCGCCGCGCATCCAGCCGGTATAGCGCGCCTTGCCGGGGATCTCGACCGAGCGCGTGAACATCTTGAGGTGCACCTGGTGGCGGCCATCGGAGAGGATCTCGATGCGGCCCTCGAAGTGCGGGAACACACCTTCGATGCGCTGGCCGAAGCGGGTGCGCACCTCGAAACCGATCTGCGAGCGTTGGGTGTCCAGGCGCAGGACCCGATGCGCTTCGGCGACCACCGGCGGCAGGGGCGTTGGCGTTGGCGTTGGCGTTGGCGGAGGAGGCGCGGCAGGCCAGGCCGCGCCGGAAGCCAGCAGCACGGGCAGCAGAAAGCGGCTGCGCCGCGCCAGACTCATTGGATCACGGCCACCAGAACGCGTTCAGGCTGGCCACGCCCGGCTCGATCGAAGCCTCGCGCGGGAAGCCGAGCACGGCAATGCCGGCCGGCGGCATGCCGCGGTAGTCGCTGCTGGTGCCGTCGGTCATCAGGGCCACCAGCTGCTCCAGGCCCGGGTTGTGGCCCACGATCAGCACCCGGTCCAGGTCGCGACGCTCGTCCACCAGCGCCGCCAGGGTGCCCGGGGTGGCTTCGTAGATCCGGTCTTCCAGGCGCTTCTCGACATAGCCGATGGCCGTCATCACCGCTTCCAGGGTCTCACGGGTACGTCGCGCCGGCGAGCACAGCACGCAGTCCGGCAGCAGGTTGTTCTCCTTCAGCCACTTGCCGGCGGCTTCGGCTTCGGCCAGCCCCACCGGCGACAACGGCCGGTCGAGGTCGGCCTGGCCGGGGGTCGCCGGCTCGGCATGGGCATGGCGCAGCAGGATCAATTCACGCATCGCGGGTTTCCATGAAGAAGAGGATGCAGCAGGAAGGGTGATGCAGGCATCAAAGCTTCAGCCAGGACAGCAGCGGCTCCCAATCGGCCTGGTGCTCGCGCACCTGGGCCGAGCGGTAGTCGAACAGGCTGCGGCCAAGGCCGGTCATGACCACATAGCTCTGGCTGTCGCGCAGCTGCGCGACCACCGGGTACGGCCATTCACCCAGCATCTGCAGCGCCTGCTGCGAGGTCTGGGTCCAGGGCTTGGTACGGTTGAGCACCAGACCCACTGGCAGCTTGCGGCTGTGCACGCGCGGGTTCTGGGCCAGGCTGTTGAGGAAACCGACGATGGCTTCGATATCCAGCGCCGAGGGCAGCACCGGCACCACCACCGCGTCGGCAGCGTCGAGGAAATGGGGAATATCGTCGGCCAGGGCGCCGGCCGGCGCATCGATGATGACGGTGTCGGTACCGTCGGGCAGCTTCTGCGCCCACTGCTTCTTCCGATATACGTCGATCGGCAGCACCGCACTTTCCAGCCCGGCACGGCGTTGTGCCCAGCGGGTGCTGGAGCCCTGCAGGTCGGCATCGGCAATCACCGTGGCCTTGCCCTGCAATGCCGCGTACGCGGCCAGGTGGGTGGCGACGGTGGTCTTGCCCACCCCGCCCTTGGAACCGGCCACCAGGATCGTCTTCATGCCAGCCTCGCTTCCGGGTACGTTCCCCGAGCGTACACCGGCGATGGTGGCGGGAGGTAGCGTCGTGCTGAACCAGCGGCCATCGCCTTTGCTATCGTGGCGCTCCCGAAGGATCGAACCGGCATGAGCGAACTGCAGGACCTGAGCGCGTTGATCCGCGCCAATACCCCACTGATCGTGATCGAGACCCAGGACGAGGGTCGCATCGTCGAGCTGTTCCGGCAGACGCTGATGCACGTATGGCGGGCGCTGCACCGCTGGTCGATCACCGAGGGCCTGCGCCGCATCGACCTGGACAGTGAAGACCCGCCGGTCGGGCCACCCGATGCCAGCGCGGCCCTGCAGATGATCCGCCAGGCCGACCAGCGCGGGGTCTACCTGCTGCTCGATTTCCACCCGTACCTGGGCTATGCCAGCCATCAGCGCGCCCTGCGCGACCTGATCCAGCGCCGCCACAGCGAGCCGCATGTGCTGGTGCTGATCGGTGCCAAGGTGGAGCTGCCGGCCGAGCTGGAAGCGTTGGCGGTGCGCTTCAACCCGCGCCTGCCTGATGCCAACGCCCTGTTGAAGATGCTGCGCGAAGAGGCCGACGCCTATGCGCGCGAGCACGGCGGCCGCCGGGTCGAAGTCGACAGCGAGGCGGTGAAGAAGATCCTGAAGAACCTGCAGGGCCTGAGCCTGGTCGATGCCCGGCGCATCGCGCGCCAGCTGATCTACGCCGATGGCGCGCTGCGCGACGACGACCTGCCGCAGCTGGCACGGCTGAAGTTCGAGCTGCTCAACCGCAGCGGCCACCTGTTCTTCGAGCATGACAGCGCGCGCTTCGGCGATGTGGCCGGCGCCAACCGGCTCAAGCGCTGGATCAGCCGGCGGCGCGTGGCCTTCATCGCCGGCTCGGCGCCGGCCGGGCTGGACCCGCCGCGCGGCATGTTGCTGCTGGGCGTGCAGGGCTGCGGCAAGTCGATGCTGGCCAAGGCCACCGCCGCCGGCTTCGGTGTACCGCTGCTGCGCCTGGACGTGGGCGCGCTGTACAACAAGTACCACGGCGAGACCGAGGCCAACCTGCGCCAGGCACTGGCCTCGGCCGAGCAGCTGGCACCCTGCGTGCTGTGGATGGACGAGATCGAGAAGGGCCTGGCCAGTGGTGGCGAGGACGGTGGCGTATCACGCCGTGTACTCGGCTACCTGCTGACCTGGATGGCCGAGCGCAAGGCGCCGGTGTTCATCGTCGCCACCGCCAACCAGGTGCACGAGCTGCCGGCCGAGCTGCTGCGCAAGGGCCGCTTCGACGAGATCTTCTTCGTTGACCTGCCTTCGCCTGACGTGCGCGTGGAACTGCTGCGGCTGCACCTGGGCCGGCGCCAGCTCAATGGCGACGACTTCGCGCTGCCGGCGCTGGCGGCCGCGGCCAATGGTTTCTCCGGCGCGGAGATCGAGCAGGCGATCGTGGCCGGGCTGTATGCAGCGCACGCCGAAGGCCGGCCGCTGGACACCGAGCTGCTGATGAACGAGATCCGCGCCACGCGGCCGCTGTCGGTGCTGATGGCCGAGCAGGTGGAGGCATTGCGGGCGTGGGCGTCGGGACGGACGGTTTCCGCGGACGACTGAGTTTCCAGCGAACGGCGCAGCCCCTCGTGGTTGATCGCTCAAAGCAACAGCCGTGGTTGGCCGGGCGGGGTGGGTTCGCGGGGGACGCCGTAAACCCATCCATGGGGGCTTGGCCGCGGCATCCATGCCGCGGACACCCCCGCGAACCCATCCCGCCCGGCCTCTGACAGTTTCCGGGGGCGATCAGCCACGCAGAAGAAAGAAGAAGAGCAAGAGCAAAAGCGGAACCGGTTGGCTGGCCGCTTTTTTGTAGAGCCGAGCCCACGCTCGGCTGCTCTTCGATCAAATATCGAATAGTCGATTCCGATGCAGATTCATCCACGCATGGCGTGGATCTACCGTGTCGACCAAGGTCGACACCTACCAACAGCAGCGGGGATCTGTCAGGGGTGGGGCGGTGTGGGTTGGCAGGACCGTTGGCGCCATGGGCCCGAGGCATGCCTCGGGCGGGTTGGGCAGGACGCCCAACCCCGGTCTTGCCGTGTGCGCAGGACAGCGCACACGAGCAAGGCGCCATCGAGCCCCCATGGGTGAGGGCGCTTTGCTTGCGAAGCACTGCTTCGCAAGCGCCCGAACGCACAGCCGCCAGCGGCTGGGCCGGTCTGGGGGTTTACGGCGTGTCCTGCCAACCCACACCGCCCCGCCATCCCGCGGATTGCCCGCTGTTGCTGTTGCTTCGGCTGTTGCCTCTGCGGGTGCCGGGTGCAACCCGGCGCAACCTCCTCCCTCAGGGCCAGGCAGGCGGTGCGGCCGCCCAGGCCTGCTGCACTTCGGCCAGCGACGCACGCTCATCCTCGCGCCACTGCGGCAGCAGCTGCGCATAGTTGGCCGTGGTATTCCACTGCGTCGGCTCGGTGCGTACCGCAGCCGCATACCACTGCACCGCCTCCTGCTTCTGCCCCATCCGCCACAATGCCAGCGCATAGGTCGGCGGCACCCAGCTCGGCTTGGTACGCGCATTGGCGGCCGAGGCCAGCCACTGTTCCAGCGCCGCCTCTGGCTTGCCCTGGCGCAGCAGGTCCCAGCCGTAGTTCCAGCGCACGCTGCGGCCACTGCTGCTCTGTGCCGGGGCCTCTTTCATCGCCTCGGCATACAACTGCTCGGCCAGCTCGCCACGGCCCTGCGCACCGGCCACCGAGGCCAGTTGTACCGTGGCCTCGACCGCACGGCGGCCGCGTTCACGCAGCTTGACCAGCTGGGCGACCAGATCATCGCCCCCGCCCTGCACCGCCACCATCGGCGTGGCCGCCGGGTCATTGTCGAAGTAGAACTCCTGTGGTGCCGGCATGGCCGGCGCGGCCCACGCCGTGGCCGCTCCCGAGGCCAGCAGCACGCTGGCCAGGATCTTTCCTGGAACTGACATCCCTTCTCCCCAGGCCGCGACTGCAGCCTCCCTCTCTCTCTCCCCGATCCTAACCCCAGCACCGCCACGGGCGCGAGTGCCGGGGCCTGCGCGGCCCCGCTGCTACAATTCGCGCCTTTCCCGCTGCGTGCGTGCACGCGGCCGGTGCCAGCCGATCCTACCGGGCCAGCCATGACCAGTACCGCGCAACTCACTTCGCCCTCTTCCGCCGACCTGCTCGACCGTGACTACACGCTCGACCACAAGTACACCCGCAACGAGGGGCGGATCTACCTGAGTGGCGTGCAGGCGCTGGTGCGGCTGCCGCTGATGCAGCGCCTGCGCGATGCCGCCGAAGGCATCGACAGCGCCGGCTTCGTCAGCGGCTATCGTGGCAGCCCGCTGGGTGGCTTCGACCTGGAACTGTGGCGCGCGCGCAAGCATCTTGAAGCGGCGAAGGTGAAGTTCACCCCGGGCCTGAACGAGGACCTGGGCGCCACCATGGTGTGGGGCACGCAGCAGACCAACCTGTTCCCCGGCGCCAACGTGCAGGGCGTGTTCGGCATGTGGTACGGCAAGGGCCCTGGCGTGGACCGCTGCGGCGACGTGTTCAAGCATGCCAATGCCGCCGGCACCTCGCGCTACGGCGGCGTGCTGGCGCTGGCCGCCGATGACCATGCCTGCCGCAGTTCGACCCTGCCGCACGGCAGCGAAGACGAATTCGTCAGCGCGATGATGCCGGTTCTCAACCCCGCCGGCGTGCAGGACATCCTCGACATGGGCCTGCTGGGCTGGGCGATGAGCCGTTACACCGGCCGCTGGGTCGGCTTCAAGACCATTGCCGAGACGGTGGAATCGTCGGCCTCGGTGCAGGTCGATCCGATGGCGCGCCGCATCGTGCTGCCGGAAGACTTCGAAATGCCCCCGGGTGGCCTCAACATCCGCTGGCCGGACCCGCCGCTGGACCAGGAGATGCGCCTGCACCGCTATGCGGTGAAGGCCGCACAGGCGTTCGCCCGCGCCAACGGCATCGACAAGGTGGTGATGGACGCGCCGCGCGCGCGGCTGGGCATCGTCACCACCGGCAAGAGCTACCTGGACGTGCTGCAGGCGCTGGAATACCTTGGCCTGGATGAAGCCGCGTGCGCCGACATCGGCATCCGCGTGTACAAGGTCGGCATGACCTGGCCGCTGGAACCGCAGGGCATCGCGCGCTTCGCGCAGGGCCTGGAAGACATCATCGTGGTGGAGGAGAAGCGTGCCTTCATCGAGCGCCAGATGAAGGAACAGTTCTTCAACTGGCCGGCCAGCTGGGGCCACCGCCCGTCCATCGTCGGCAAGTACGATGAAAGCGGCGAATGGATCCTGCCGTCCACCGGTGAACTGACCCCGGCCACCATCGCCGGCGTGATCGGTCGCCGCATCCAGAAGTTCTTCAACAACGAGTCGATTGAGCAGCGCCTGCAGTGGATGCAGGAAAAGGAAGCCGAGCTTGCGTTGCCGCGCGCCAGCTTCCCGCGCGTGCCGCACTACTGCTCAGGCTGCCCGCACAACACCTCCACCCAGGTGCCGGAAGGTTCACGTGCGCTGGCCGGCATCGGTTGCCATTACATGGTGACCTGGATGGACCGCAGCACCGACACCTTCACCCACATGGGCGGCGAAGGCGTGACCTGGGCCGGGCAGGCGCCGTTCACCGACACCCCGCACGTGTTCCAGAACCTGGGCGACGGCACCTATTTCCACAGCGGCTCGCTGGCGATCCGCCAGGCGGTCGCCGCCGGCGTCAACATCACCTACAAGATCCTCTACAACGATGCGGTGGCGATGACCGGCGGCCAGCCGGTGGACGGCCCGCTGAGCGTGCCGGACATCGCAAAGCAGATGCGCGCCGAAGGCATCCACACCATCATGGTGCTGTCGGACAACATCGGCAAGTGGACCGGCCAGCGCGAACACTTCCCCAGCGACGTGGAGTTCCACGACCGCAGCGAACTGGAGGAGGTGCAGAAGCGCCTGCGCGAAGTGAAGGGTGTTTCGATTCTGATCTACGAACAGACCTGCGCCACCGAGAAGCGTCGCCGCCGCAAGCGCGGCAAGCTGGAAGATCCGCAGAAGCGGGTGCTGATCAATTCGCTGGTCTGCGAAGGCTGCGGCGACTGCGGCAAGAAGAGCTTCTGCGTGTCGGTGCTGCCGAAGGAAACCGAGTTCGGGCGCAAGCGCGAGATCGACCAGTCCAACTGCAACAAGGACTATTCCTGCGTGAACGGCTTCTGCCCGAGCTTCGTCACCGTGCACGGTGGCCAGCCGCGCAAGGGCAGCAAGCGCGATGCCTCCACGCTGCTGGACAACCTGCCGGCGCCGACGATCCGCGGCACGCTTGAGCAGCCCTGGAACATCCTGATCACCGGCGTCGGCGGTACCGGCGTGGTGACCATTGGCGCGCTGCTGGGCATGGCCGGCCACCTGGAGGGCAAGGGCGCGACCGTGCTCGACCAGACCGGCCTGGCGCAGAAGGGTGGCGCGGTGACCACGCACATCCGCATCGCACGCCGCCCGGATGACATCCACGCCGTGCGCATCGCCGCCGGTGAAGCCGACCTGGTGCTGGGCTGCGACATGGTGGTGGTCAACGACTACTGGGCGCTGTCGAAGGTGCGTGCCGGCCGTTCGCAGGTGGTGCTGAACACCTACGAAGCGATGCCGGGTACCTTCACCACCCGCCCGGACATGCAGTTCCCCGCCGCCGACATCATCGCCGGTGTGCGTGTGGCACTGGGCGGCCAGGAGCCGTTGCTGCTGGATGCCACCCAGCTGGCCACCGCGCTGCTGGGCGATGCCATCGCCGCCAACCTGTTCATCCTCGGCTACGCCTGGCAGCAGGGCCTGGTGCCGCTGTCGTTCGAGTCGCTGATGCGCGCCATCGAGCTCAATGGCGCTGCGGTGGCCATGAACCAGCAGGCCTTCGCCTGGGGCCGCCTGGCCGCGGTCGATCCGCAGGCCGTGCAGCAGGCCGCCGGCCTGGTGCGCAACCGCCACACCGATACCGAATCCACCCCGGGCCCGCTGCATCCGCTGCCGCCGGGCGAATGGGAGGGCAACGAATGGGGCGCCACCGCTGCACCGCGCAACACCGGCGACGAACGCGAGCTGCGCGGCCTGCCCTCGCACGGTGGCGACGTGGCATTCCTGCCGCTGGACGACGCGCGCCTGTCGCGCTCGCTGGATGAAATGATCGAGCGCCGCGCCGCCTTCCTGGTCGAGTACCAGGATGCTGCCTACGCCACGCGTTACCGTGATCTGGTGGCACGCGTGCGCGCTACCGAAGCCGAGCGTATCGGCGGCTCCACCGCGTTGACCGAGACGGTGGCCCGCTACCTGTTCAAGCTGATGGCCTACAAGGACGAGTACGAAGTGGCCCGCCTGTACACCAGCGGCGACTTCCAGCGACGCCTGCAGCAGCAGTTCGAGGGCGACTATCAGCTGCGCTTCCACCTGGCGCCGCCACTGTTCGCCAGGAAGGACGAGCAGGGCCGGTTGCTGAAGAAGGAATACGGCCCGTGGATGTTCAAGGCGTTTGGCTTGCTGGCGAAGCTGAAGTTCCTGCGTGGCGGCCGCTTCGACGTGTTCGGCCGCACCGAAGAGCGGCGCATGGAGCGCAAGCTGATCAGTGATTACGAGGCCACTGTGCAGGTGCTGCTGGATGGCCTGGATGACGACCGCCTGGCGCTGGCGGTGGAGATCGCCAGCATTCCCGAACACATCCGCGGCTTCGGCCACGTCAAGGAAGCGCATTTCGAGCAGGCCAAGGCGCGCGAAGCGGCCCTGCTGGCGCAGTGGCGCAATCCGAAGGCGCTGCATATCGTGCAGGTGGCTTGATGGTAGTGCCGGCCGCTGGCCGGCATTCATCCCGGCATTCATCCCGGCAATCGGTTGCCGGCCAGCGGCCGGCACTACCGATGGATTACCCCAGCCGCCACAGCAGCAGGCGATTGTTGGCCGGCATCGCCACATCGCCCAACCGGGTGAATCCGTTGTCGGCCGCCAGCGCCTGCACCGCTTCGCTGTCGCGGATGCCGCTGCGCGGATCACGTGCCTTCAGCCAGGCATCGAACTGCGCATTGCTGTCGCTGGTGTAGCGGCCGCCGTAGTTGAACGGGCCATACACCGCCAGCAGCGCACCGTGGCGCAACAGGGGCGGCAGCGCCGCGAACAATGACTGGACGTGTGCCCAGCTCATGATGTGCAGGGTGTTGGCGCTGAATGCGGCATCGAACGTACTGCCCGGTGCCAGGTTCAGGCCGGGCGCTGGCGGCAGTTCCACCTGCAGCGCTACCGGCGGCAGCAGATTCAGCAATGCCGTTTCGGCACGCCATGCCTCGATGCCTGGCAGGTGGTCCGGATGATCACTGGGCTGCCAGCGCAGCCAGGGCCAGCGCTCGGCAAAGAAGGCCGCATGCTGGCCGGTGCCGCTGCCGATCTCCAGCACCCGGTGGCGGTCGCCCATCCACGGGTCGAGCGCGGCGGCGATGGGTTCGCGGTTGCGTTCGCAGGCTTCTGAATACGGCTTGCTCGACATCAGGACGGTGTCCAGGCGGGGTCGGCCCCATTGTGCACGAGGGGGTGTTGCTCGGCAGGGCTTGCAGCCCTGCACCCGCAGGAGCAACGGCAAAGGCCGAAGCAACGTCAAAAGCGGACTTCCTGTGGGTTGGTGGGGCGGTGTCGGATTGCGGGGTGTCAGCCGCATGGGCCCGAGGCATGCCTCGGGCGGGTTGGGCAGGACGCCCAATCCCGGTCTTGCCGTGTGCGCAGGAAAGCGCACACGAGCAAGCGGCTGCCAAGCCTACACGGACGTACTTGCGGCGTCCCCGCAATCCGACATCGCCCCGCCATCCCACGGAATGCCGCTCTGGCTCTGGCTCTGGCTTTGGCCGTTGCATTGAGCAGGTGCAGGGCTGCAAGCCCTGCCGAAACCCCCACCAACCATGACTGCAGTCACTTGCCCGGACGCGCCGCGCTGGCGAAAGTCGAGAAGTTGACGTGATCGGCTCGACCCATTGTCGGCCGAACGCAAGCGAGAGAGAGAAACGCTGTGCAACGACGTGAGTTCCTGGCTTTTTCCGGTCTTGGCCTGGCGGGCCTGCTGCTGCCGCATTCCCGTGCCATCGCCGCCGAGCAGTTGCTGGCCCCGGTCGACACCGCCCAGCGCAGGCGCCTGGCCGAGGTCGCGCTGGCCGCCGCACGCACTGCCAAGGCCAGCTACTGCGATGTCCGCATCGGCCGCTATCTCAACCAGTCGGTCATCACCCGCGAACACCAGGTCGGCAATGTGACCAACCGCGAATCATCCGGTGTGGGCGTGCGGGTGATCGTCAACGGCGCGTGGGGCTTCGCTGCAACCCATCAGCAGACCGAGGCCGCCGTGCGCGCCGCGGTCGAGCAGGCAGCGGCAATCGCCCGCGCCAATGCCGGCATCCAGACCCGGCCGGTACAGCTGGCGCCGACGCCGTCGGTCGGCGAAGTGCGCTGGCACACGCCAGTGCGGAAGAACGCCATGGCGGTGCCGATCCAGGACAAGGTCGAACTGCTGCTGGCGCTCAACGCCGCCGCGCTGGATGCGGGCGCCGACTACATCAATTCCACGTTGTTCCTGGTCAACGAACAGAAGTACTTCGCCTCCAGCGACGGCTCGTTCATCGACCAGGACATTCACCGCATCTGGCTGCCGTTTACCGCCACCGCCATCGACAAGGCCAGCGGGAGGTTCCGTACCCGCGCCGGCCTCTCCTCGCCGATGGGCATGGGCTACGAGTTCCTCGATGGCGA
Organism: Stenotrophomonas sp. YJH_SMC_46; assembly: GCF_059370315.1. Classification (NCBI taxonomy): domain Bacteria; kingdom Pseudomonadati; phylum Pseudomonadota; class Gammaproteobacteria; order Lysobacterales; family Lysobacteraceae; genus Stenotrophomonas; species Stenotrophomonas sp. YJH_SMC_46. Next base: position 173,444 of record NZ_JCAFTO010000005.1, on the reverse strand, counting down.
TGCGCGTGGCAAGGTCCAGCTGCCCGGCGGCATCACCGCCTACCGCGATTCCTACGACCCGGTCGAAGACGCCATCGCCGCCGCCCGCCACGCGCGCGAGAAACTGAAGGCGCCGTCGGTGAAGCCGGGTAAGTACGACCTGGTGCTGGACCCGTCCAACCTGTTCCTGACCATCCACGAGAACGTCGGCCACCCGTTGGAGCTGGACCGCGTGCTCGGCTACGAAGCCAACTACGCCGGCACCAGCTTCGCCACGCTGGACAAGCGCGATGCCGGCTTCCGCTGGGGCAGCGACATCGTCACTTTCTTCGCCGACAAGACCCAGCCGGGCAGCCTCGGCGCCGTCGGCTACGACGATGAAGGGGTGAAGACGCAGCGCTGGGACCTGGTGCGCGACGGCATCCTGGTTGACTACCAGGCCACCCGCGACGAGGCCCATATCCTCGGCCGCGATGCATCGCACGGCTGCAGCTACGCCGATTCCTGGTCCAGCGTGCAGTTCCAGCGCATGGCCAATGTCTCGCTGGCACCGGGCAAGCAGCCGCTCAGTGTCGAGGACATGATCAAGAACGTGGAAAACGGCATCTGGATCCACGGCCGCGGTTCGTATTCGATCGACCAGCAGCGCTACAACGCGCAGTTCGGCGGCCAGCTGTACTACCAGATCAAGGATGGGAAGATTGCCGGCATGGTTGAGGATGCGGCCTACCAGATCCGCACGCCGGAATTCTGGAATGCCTGCACCGCCATCTGCGATGAACGCGACTTCCGCCTGGGCGGTTCGTTCTTCGACGGCAAGGGCCAGCCCGGCCAGGTCTCGGCGGTCTCGCACGGTTCGTCCACCACCCGCTTCAACGGCATCAACATCATCAACACCGCGCGCAGTCTCGGCGCTTGAGCCACCCATCCTTCGACATGGAGAGCAGCCTTGCAAAGACGTGACTTCCTGGCCCTGACCGGGCTTACTGCGGGCGGGCTGATCGTGCCCTCCTTCTTCGGCAAGGTGATCGCCGCCGAGCAGCTGCAGTCCAGCCTGGACCCGGCGCTGAAGAAGCGCCTGGCCGACGCTGCGTTGCAGGCCGCACGCAGCGCCGGCGCCACCTACTGCGACGTGCGCATCGGCCGCTACCTGCGGCAGTTCGTGATCACCCGCGAAGACAAGGTGCAGAACGTGGTGAACACCGAGTCCACCGGCGTGGGCATCCGCGTGATCGTCAACGGCGCCTGGGGCTTTGCCGCCACCAATGCGCTGGGTACCGCCGATGTGGCCAGGGCGGCGCAGCAGGCCGCGGCGATCGCCAAGGCCAATGCTGGCGTGCAGACCGCGCCGGTGCAGCTGGCCAAGGCGCCGGGTGTGGGTGAGGTGAGCTGGCGCACGCCGATCCGCAAGAATGCGATGGAGGTGCCGATCAAGGAAAAGGTCGATCTGCTGCTGGACGTCAACGCCGCGGCGATGGGCGCCGGCGCCAGCTTCGTCAATTCGATGCTGTTCCTGGTGAACGAGCAGAAGTACTTCGCCTCCACCGACGGCTCCTACATCGACCAGGACGTGCACCGCATCTGGGCGCCGATGACGGTCACCGCCATCGACAAGTCCAGCGGCAAGTTCCGCACCCGCGAGGGCCTGTCCTCGCCGATGGGGCTGGGCTACGAGTACCTCGATGGCGCCGCCGCCGGCAAGGTGCACAGCCCCAATGGCGTGGTCAACTACAGCACCTCCTACGACATGAAGGAGGACGCCGTCGCCGCCGCCAGGCAGGCACAGGAAAAGCTGAAGGCACCGTCGGTGAAGCCGGGCAAGTACGATCTGGTGCTCGACCCGTCACACACCTGGCTGACCATCCACGAGTCGATCGGCCACCCGCTGGAGCTGGACCGTGTGCTCGGCTACGAAGCCAACTACGCCGGCACCAGCTTCGCCACCCTGGACAAGCGCGAACAGCAGTTCCAGTACGGCAGCGAGCTGGTCAACATCTTCGCCGACAAGACCCAGCCGGGCAGTCTGGGCGCGGTGGCGTACGACGATGAAGGCGTGAAGTGCAAGCGCTGGGACCTGATCAGCAACGGCAAGCTGGTGGATTACCAGACCATCCGCGACCAGGCCCACATCCTCGGCAAGAGCGAGTCCGACGGCTGCTGCTATGCCGACTCGTGGTCCAGCGTGCAGTTCCAGCGCATGGCCAACGTGTCGATGGCACCGGGCAAGAAGCCGCTGAGCGTGCCCGACCTGATCAAGGACGTGGAGAACGGCATCTACATCATCGGTGACGGTTCGTTCTCGATCGACCAGCAGCGCTACAACGCGCAGTTCGGCGGCCAGCTGTTCTACGAGATCAAGAACGGCCAGATCACCCGCATGCTGGAAGACGTGGCCTACCAGATCCGCACGCCGGAGTTCTGGAATGCCTGCACCGCCGTGGCCGACGAGCGCGACTACCGCCTGGGCGGTTCGTTCTTCGACGGCAAGGGCCAGCCGGGCCAGGTCTCGGCGGTCTCGCACGGTTCGTCCACCGCGCGCTTCAACGGCATCAACGTCATCAACACCGCACGCAGCCTCGGCTGATCGGTCAGGAGCCCTTACACCATGAGTATCTTCACCGAAGCCCAGGCCAAGGCCATCCTCGACAAGGTCATCGCCCTGTCCAAGGCCGACGAGTGCACCGCCGTGCTGTCCGGCGCGATCAGCGGCAACATCCGTTTCGCGCTGAACAATGTCTCCACCAGCGGCATCGTCGATAACACCGAGCTGGCGGTCACCGTCGCCTTCGGCAAGCGCGTCGGCACCGCCTCGATCAACGAGTTCGACGACGCCGCGCTGGAACGCGTGGTGCGCCGTGCTGAAGACCTGGCGCGCCTGGCCCCGGAGAACCCGGAGTTCATGCCGGCCATCGGCAAGCAAAGCTACCGTCCCAGCCCGACCTTCAGCGAATCCACCGCCGCGATCGATCCGGCCTTCCGCGCGAAGGTTGCCGCCGATTCGATCGCCCCGTGCCGTGGCAACGGGCTCATTGCCGCCGGCTTCCTCGAGGACGGCCAGGGCTTCCAGGCGACCGCCAACAGCAACGGCAACTTCGCCTACCAGCGCACCACCAACTTCGATTACACCTGCACCGTGCGTACCGAAGATGGCCGCGGTTCGGGTTGGGTCGGCCGCAACCTGAAGGATGCCGCCGACTTCAAGGCCGACCAGGACATCCGCATCGCCATGCGCAAGGCCACCGAATCGGCCGAAGCCAAGGCGCTGGAACCGGGCAAGTACACGGTGATCCTGGAGCCGGCCGCGGCGGCAGGCCTGATCAGCTTCATGATGAACTTCTTCAGCGCACGCTCGGCCGATGAAGGCCGCAGCTTCCTGTCAAAAAAGGGTGGCGGCAACAAGCTGGGCGAGCAGGTCTACGACCCGCGCGTGACCATGATCGCCGACCCGTGGCATCCGGAGGCGCCGGTGCTGCCGTGGGACAACGAAGGCCTGCCGCGCGAACGCATGGCGATCATCGAGAACGGCAGGATCGCCAACCTGGACTACTCGCGTTTCTGGGCGCAGAAGCAGGGCAAGACCGCCAAGGCCTCGCCGGGCAACCTGCTGATGAGTGGTGGCGACAAGAGCACCGCCGAGCTGGTACGCGGCACCCAGAAGGGTATCCTGGTCACCCGCACGTGGTACATCCGCATGGTCGATCCGCAGACCGTGCTGCTGACCGGCCTGACCCGCGACGGTACCTTCTACATCGAGAACGGCCAGATCAAGCATCCGGTGAAGAACTTCCGCTTCAACGAATCGCCGGTGATCATGCTCAACAACATCGAAGAGCTGGGCAGGCCGGTGCGCGTGGCCGGTGATGAATCCAGCTTCGTGATGATGATCCCGCCAATGAAGCTGCGCGATTTCACCTTCACCTCGCTGTCCGACGCGGTCTGATGGATCGCCGGGCCTGCCTGCGCTGGTTGGCTGCTGCCGCTTCGGCGGCGGCGCTGCCGGCCTGGGCACAGGCAGGCCCGCGCAGTTCGCGCTACGACTTCTGGTTCACCCGCCTGCAGTACGACTCCGGTGACTGGGACGTGGACGCGCGCATGCCGTCCAACCTGATCACCTCGCTGATCGACTACACCTCGCTGCGCGTGGACCCGCAGGAGCACGTGGTGGCACTGGCCGACCCGCGCATGCTGGAAGCGCCGTTCTGCTACCTGGCCGGCCACACGCTGGTGGAGTTCAATGCCGCCGAGCGGCAGAACTTCGTGCGCTATGTGCGCAATGGCGGCTTCGTCTTCGTGGACGACTGCAACCACGACATCGATGGCCTGTTCGCCACCTCGTTCGAGGCGCAGATGGGTCGCCTGTTCGGCCCGAAGGCACTGCAGAAGCTGCCCAACAGCCACCCGCTGTACCGCAGCTTCTTCCGCTTCCCCGACGGCCCGCCCGCCACCAGTTTCGAACTCAACGGCTGGGGCGACGACCTGGTGCACGACTACCTGAAGGGCATCGAGGTCGATGGCCGCCTGGGGCTGCTCTACAGCAACAAGGACTACGGCTGCGAGTGGGACTACGACTGGCGCAACAAGCGTTTCCTGGCCGAAGACAACACCCGCTTCGGCGTCAACATCGTGATGTACGCGTTGAACAACTGATAGGACCTGCACGCCCATGACCTCCCCCGACCTCGATTCCCTGCTGCCGCGCCTGGATGCGCTGCGCGCCGCGCTTGCACGCGCAGTGGTGGGCCAGAACACCGTGGTCGAGCAGCTGCTGATCGGCCTGCTGGCCGGCGGCCACTGCCTGCTGGAAGGCGCGCCCGGGCTCGGCAAGACCCTGCTGGTGCGCTCGCTCGGGCAGGCGCTGGAGCTGCAGTTCCGGCGCGTGCAGTTCACCCCCGACCTGATGCCCAGCGACATCCTCGGCACCGAGCTGCTGGAAGAAGACCACGGCACCGGCCATCGCCATTTCCGCTTCCAGCAGGGCCCGATCTTCACCCACCTGCTGCTGGCCGACGAACTCAACCGTACCCCGCCCAAGACCCAGGCCGCACTGCTGGAAGCGATGCAGGAGCGCACGGTCAGCTACGCCGGCACCACCTACGCGCTGCCCGCGCCGTTCTTCGTGCTGGCCACGCAGAACCCGATCGAGCAGGCCGGCACCTACCCGCTGCCGGAGGCACAGCTGGACCGCTTCCTGCTGCACGTGCTGGTGGATTACCCCAGCGAAGACGAGGAGCGGCAGATCCTGGAACAGACCACCGGCGGTACCACCGACGCGGTACCGAAGGTGATGGATGCCGAAGCGGTGACCGCACTGCAGGCGGCCGTGCGCCAGGTGCATGTCAGCCCCGATGTGCTGGCCTGGATCACCCGCCTGGTGCGTGCCAGCCGGCCGGGCGAAGGCGCACCGGCAGCGATCAACCAGTGGGTGAAGTGGGGCGCCGGTACGCGCGCCGGCCAGTCGCTGGTGCTCGCGGCAAAAGCGCGCGCACTGCTGCAGGGCCGCTTCGCCGCCACCCGCGAGGACGTGCAGGTACTGGCCGCACCGGTGATGCGCCATCGCCTGCTGCTGTCGTTCGCCGCCGAAGCCGAGCAGAAGCGTGCCGACGACGTGGTCGCTGCCCTGCTGCAGGCCGTGCCGTTCCCGGGTTGAGCCACGCGTGAACGCCGGTACCCCGCTGACCTTGCCACCGGACTTGCGTGCGCGCCTGCGCCTGCTGCGGCTGCGGCCGCGCCTGGCCAGCGGTGCCAGTGGCATCGGCCAGCACGCCAGCCGCAGCCGCGGTGCCGGCCTCGAGTTCGCCCAGTACCGTGCCTACGAGCCGGGAGACGAACTGCGCCAGATCGACTGGAAGCTATACGCCCGCTCGGATCGCTTCTTCGTGCGCGAGTCCGAACGCGAAAGCCCGATCACGGTCTGGCTGTTGCTCGATGCCACCGCCTCGGCCGGCCAGGCCGATCGCGCGGCACCGCAGCGCACGCGCCTGGATCACATGCGCGGCGTGGCCGCCTGCGTGGTGGAACTGGCGCTGCAGCAGGGCGACCGTTTCGGCCTGCTGGCGATCAATGGCGATGGCCTGCGGCTGGTTCCCGCGGCGAACGGCGCACGCCAGCGTGATCGCGTGCATCTGCAACTGCATGCCTTGCAGGCGCGCGGCGCCTGGCCTGCGGCCGATCGCCTTCGGCCGCTGTGGGAACGCGTGCGCCCGGGCGACCTGCTGCTGGCGATCGGCGACGGTTTTGACGAGGCCGGCATTGTGCTGCTGGAACAGCTGGCCAGCGCACGCCGCGAAGTGGCACTGCTGCAGATCCTCACCGCCGACGAGCGTGACTTCCCGTTCGACGCCGGCCACCGCTTCCGCGATCCGGAGACCGGCGAGGAACTGTTGGGCGACGGCGCGGCGATCCGCGCCGACTACCTGCAGCGCTTCGCTGACGCACGCAGCGCGTTGCATGCGCGCCTGCGGTCCAGTGGCATCGCCAGTGCCACCGGCTGGCTCGACCAACCGTTGGACCAGGCACTGCAGGCGCTGTTCGGCCGTGGGGGCGGTGCATGACCCTGCTGTTCCCGCTCGGCCTGGCCGCGCTCGCCGCAGGGCTGCTGCCGCTGCTGATCCACCTGGCCCGACGCCATCCGTATACGCCACTGGATTTCGCCGCGCTGCGCTGGCTGCGTGCACAGATCCGGCCGCGCCAGCGCATCCGCTTCGATGACTGGCCGTTGCTTCTGGTGCGGCTGCTGTTGCTGGCTGCATTGGCCTTTCTGCTGGCACGACCTGCGTTGACCGGGCCTGCGCCAGCCCCCATTGCGTGGACGGTCGTTGCTCCAGGGCTGGACGCGACCGCACTACGTGGCACCGCCGAAGCGGGCAACTGGCATTGGCTGGCGCCCGGCTTCCCGGCCATTGATCAAGTGCCACCTGCGTCCACGGCGTCCCTGCCCAGCCTGCTGCGCGAACTGGACGCACAACTGCCTGCGGGCACCGCATTGACCGTGCACGTTCCCGATCCCCTGCCCGGCCTGGATGGCGCTCGCCTGCAGCTGTCGCGCGAGGTGCAGTGGCGCCCGCAGCCGATGCCGGTCGCTGCGCAACCGGGTGCCGCAGCGATGCCGCGTCTGCGCGTGCACAGCGATGCGCCGGCCGCCGCCCAGCGATGGTTGAACGCAGTGCAGCGCGCGTGGGGCGTGCCGTCGCCGCTCGCTCCGCTGCCGAGAGATGCCCTGCCGGAGCGCGGCGAGATTGGTGTGTGGAGCCGCAGCGATGCACTGCCGGCGAACTGGCAGGCGTGGCTGCGTGACGGCGGTCTTGTCATGACTGCCGGCAAGCCTGCTGCCGACGCCCGCATCCTGCTGCGCGACGCGGAGGGCGCACCGCTGCTGTGGCAACAACGCGTCGGCCACGGCTATCTGCTGGCGCTGCCGGGCGACTGGAATACCACGAGCAACGCCGCGCTGCGCGATCCGAAGTTGCCGCGTGCCCTGCTGCTGGCGCTGCAGCCACCCACGGCTCCGCGCCTGGGCGATGCACGTGACCAGGCACCGCAGCGGGCCGCATTGCCTGCTGCAACACCACCGCTGCGTGAGCCGACGCCTTGGCTGTTGCTGGCTATCGTGTTGCTGTTCGCCCTGGAACGCTGGATGGCCAGCAGCGCCCGCCGCAGGGTGGCCGCATGAATACCTTGCAGCACGCCTGGCAACGTGCGCGCCGGCGCCGTGCGCTCATCACCCTGCTGCTGGGCCTGCCATGGGCGCTGGCTGCGGCGGGGCTGGCCCTGCGTCTGGCAGGTTTCGATATCGCCTGCGTCGTCGGTACGATCAGCCTGCTCGCGTGTGTGGGCTTCGCCACTGCGCACGCCCGCCAACTGGACCGGCAGTGGCTGCAACGCCACCTTGATGGCAGCGGTGCCAGCGAGGACAGTGCCGATCTGCTGTTCGCCGATGCCGCCACGCTCAATCCGCTGCAGCAGCGCCAGCGTGCGCATGTGCTGGCCACGCTGGAACGCGCGATGCCGGAGCTGCGTCCACACTGGCCGCCTGGGGCATTGGCGCTGTGCTGGATCGCGGGCCTGGCCATTGTTGTGCTGGCAGTCGGCTGGCCACGTTCGAACCCCGGTTCCGCGCCAGTCCGCACCTCAGCGCCAGGCAGCACGGCCGCCGCAGGCCCGCTACGCCTGCAGTCCACCCGCCTGCACATCGACGCACCGGCCTATACCGGCCAGGCCACGCTTACCCAGAATGCGCTGGACGCCAAGGTCGCCGCCGACAGCCGACTGTCCTGGTCGCTGCGCTTCGACCGCGCACCGGACAAGGCATGGCTGCAGTTCCACGATGGTCGCAGGTTGCCACTGAGCGAGCACGAAGGACAGTGGCAGGCACAGGACATTGCACGCACGCCGGTGCTGTACCGCGTGGTGAGCGAACCGGCACTGGCAGAGACCCGCCTGCATCGGCTGGATGTGGTGGCCGACCGTGCACCCAGCGTGCGCGTACTGGAGCCCACGGCCAGCCTGGTGCTGGGCACGCCGGGGCAACGACAGTGGGCACTGCGCTTCGAAGCCAACGACGATTACGGTGTCGCGGCGCAGGCAACGCTGTCGATCACCACCACCCAGGGCAGCGGGGAGAACATCACCTTCGTGAAGCGCGGCATCACGCTTGCCGGCAGCGGCGAAGCCACCGCGCGACGTTTCGCCCATACCCTGGATCTGGCTGCGCTGGGCGCGCAGCCCGGCAACGATGTGATCGCCCAGTTGGAAGTGCGCGACAACCATGCACCCACGCCGCAGACCGGGCGCAGCAGCAGCGTGATCCTGCGCCTACCCAGCGCCGAAGTCGCGCTCGGTGCAGAGCTCGAGGGCCGCATCAAGAAGACCCTGCCTGCGTATTTCCGCAGCCAGCGGCAGATCATCATCGATGCCGAAGCGCTGATCCGGCAGCGACGCAGCCTGGCCGCCGAGGACTTCGTGAAGCGCAGCGATGCGATCGGTGTCGACCAGCGCATCCTGCGCCTGCGCTACGGCCAGTTCCTGGGCGAGGAAAGCGAAGGTGCACCGAAGCCACCGCCGACCAGCGACCTGCCCACCAGCGATACGCCGGCCGCCGGCGACCACGACGACGATCACGACCATGGCGCCGAGGCCGGCGCGCACGACGCGCATGACCATGATCACGGCGGCAAGCCGACCAATGCCGATACGCCACCGGTGTTCGGCAGCGACACCGACGTGCTCTCCGAGTATGGCCACACCCACGACCACGCCGAGGCGGCGACCCTGCTCGATCCGCAGACCCGCGCCACGTTGAAGGCCGCGCTGGACCAGATGTGGTCGGCCGAAGGCGAGCTGCGCCAGGGCCGTCCGGAACAGGCATTGCCCTTCGCCTACAAGGCGCTGGGCTTCATCAAGCAGGTGCAGCAGGCCGAACGCATTTATCTGGCCCGGGTCGGGCCGGAGCTGCCACCGATTGATGAAGGCCGTCGCCTCGGCGGTGATCGCGCCGGATTGGCCAGTCGTGAACTGCCGTTGGCCGCGCGCACGCCGCCGGATCCGGCCATCGTTGAGGCCTGGCAGCGCCTCGGTGATGGCACCGGCGCACCGGATCTCGATGCGCTCACGACCTGGCAGCAGCGCAACGCCGCCTACCTGCCCGATGCACTGGATCTGGCCGCCGCCATCGAGCAGCTGCGCATCGAGCCCGGTTGCCACGACTGCCGCCTGCGCCTGCGTGCGCAGCTGTGGCGGGTGCTGCAGCGTCCGCTGCCGCAGGCGATGCGGCGCAGTGCGGCCGATGCAATGGGCCAGCGCTACCTGGATGCGCTGGAGGCGCAGCCATGACCCCCTCCAGCCCGAACCTGTGGATTGCGCTGGCACTTGCTGTGGTCGTGGTCATCGCCAGCGTGCGCCAGTTGCGTGGAAGCACAACGCACCCAGGCCGCAGGTGGATCGTGATCGCGCTGCAGATCGCCGCTGCCATGCTGCTGTATTTCTGCCTCTTACCCCCCAATCGCCAGCAGCCCGCAGGCGGGTTGGTCGTGCTGGGAATCGATGCCGACCGGGCTGGCGCACTGCCGGCCAGCGAAGGCCCACTGCTACTGTTACCCGAAGCTGCCGATGTGCCCGGCGCACAGCGCGTACCCGACCTGGCCACCGCGCTGCGCCAGCATCCAGCCTCCACGCTGACGCTGGTCGGTGCGGGCCTGGCCGCACGGGACCGCGACGCGCTGCTGCCACCGAATATACGTTGGCAGGCTGCACCGGAGCCGCGCGGCTGGATCGCGCTGCAACCACCGGCCGATGTCGCACCCGGTGCCCGCTTTGACGTGCAGGCACAGGCGCGTGGCGTGGCCAAGGCGAAAGCAGAACTGCTCGACCCGGCCGGCAGCGTGGTCGATCGCACGGAGGTTGCCGACGACGGCCGCGTGCAGCTGAGTGGTATCGCCCGCGCCGAAGGCCGCAGCGTGTTCCAGCTGCGCCTTCTCGATGCCGACGGCCATGTGGTGGACAGCCTACCGGTGCCGCAGCAGACCCTGCCGTCCGCACCGCTGCGCCTGCTGGTGCGCGCCAGCGCGCCGGGGCCAGAGCTGAAGTACCTGCGCCGCTGGGCAGCCGATGCCGGCATCCGTGTGCAGGTGCAGGCGGATACCGGGGCCGGACTCAGCATTGGCGATGGCGCGGTGGCGATTGATGCAGCATCGCTCACGCGCAGCGATCTGCTGCTGCTGGACGAGCGCAGCCTCGTAGCATTGAGTGCGGGCCAGCTGGCCGCCGTGCGCCAGGCGCTGCGCGATGGACTGGGTGTGCTGGTACGCAGTGCGGGCGCACCTTCGGCCAGTGCACGCCAGCGCCTGCGCGATCTGGGCCTGCCAGTGCAGGGTGATGGCAGCAGCCGCACCCTTGAACTTCCCGGCGATGGCGAAGGCGCGATCCTCGCCGCACGCCGTGGCCCGCTCGCCGCCGGCACATTGCCCACCGGCTACGGCGAAGAGGCCGACCGCAGCTCGCACAGTGCCGCGCTGCCTTCGCTTGAAGCACTGGCGTTGCAGCCGCCGTGCAGCAACGCGCTGCTGCACGATCGTGCCGGCAATGCCATCGGTGGCTGGCGCGCGGTCGGCAAGGGCCGCATCGGCCTGCTGCCCATCACCGACAGCTGGCGTTGGGTGCTGGCCGGCCGCGATGACCGTCACGGCGAACTCTGGAGCGACGCGGTGGCCACGTTGGCACGCGCGCAGGACAGCGCTGATGCACTGTGGTCACCGCAGCCGATCGCCTGGGCAGGTGAACGACAGGCGCTGTGCGGTGTGCAGGCACCACTGCAGGCCTTCAACAAACGCGGCGACGACGTGCCCCTGATCGTCGATGGCACGGCGTCGGCGCTGCGCTGCGCCGGCTGGTGGCCCCGTGAGGCAGGCTGGCAACGCCTGCAGCATGGCGACAGCGTTGTCTGGCGCTATGTGTTCGACCCGAAGGATGCACCGACGCTGCATCGACAGGTGATGATCGATGCGACCACGCGGGCGTTGGCTGCCAGCACGCTGGCAGACGCGTCGGTGGTGCAACCCGTGCCGGGCTCGCGCTGGCCGTGGTGGCTGGCGTTCGTGCTGTGCGCCTCGCTGCTGTGGTGGCTGGAGCGGCGGCGCTGACCGCATCGATTGAATCGCGGGCAGCACCCACGCGTGGCGTGGATCTACTGGCCCCAATCCTCATGCGCCATTCAACGTTTTCCGGCGCGCCGGTACACACCGTTGAAACGCACGTTCATGCCACCGCATTCGCTGTTGTCGGCCACGATCAGCACCTCGCCCAGCGAATGCACGCGCACCCGGCACGTGTCCTCGACGAATTCCACATCAGCACCACGCGGCGTCGCCCGGGCTTCCACCTGGCCCATGTTCGGCCCGTAGGGACGCTGTTCCGGCGTGGGGTTGGCTGAGGGCCAGTAGGCGTCACCCTCCACATGAAGTTGCCCGCCCTGCACGCGGATCTTCAGGCCGTTGTCGCCATCCTTCCACTCGCCCGCCCAATCCTGCAGCGCTGGCACGACCACCGGCAACGCCTGCAGCTTGCTGCGGTCGACCCAACCGGCGCTGCCGCCCACCTTGTTTGGGAAGAACGCGCAGCGATAGCGGCCGAGATCACGCCCGGTCACCACGGTATCGCCATTGACCACATAGCTGCGCTGGCGGCAGGCCGGTTCGCCTTTCGCCGGGCAGCCGTCCATGTCACCCAGCAGATACAGACGGGGCGCATCGACCACCCGCGCCAGGGCGAACCGGCTCTGTCCGGAGGGAAACGCACCATTGCGGCAGGCGCCATCATCGGCAATGCCATCCGCGAAGGCGGAGACCGGCAGCAAGGCGGCCAACAGGCAGATCGAACGCAGGAACATGGCAGCACTACCGGTGGAGGAGCCGGCAGAATATACCGCCCTACTTCACCGGCGGTGCATCACCGGCATCCTGCTCCTGGGAGAACCGCAGCGCACGCTGCTGCTGTTCGGCACTGAGCTCGGGCGGTGGCCGCGCCACGGCGGCCTGGATCTGCGCAGGTCCGCCGGTGAGTTTGTTGATCCCCTTGGCCGCCGCCATCACCCCCTTGACCACGCCCATCATGATGTAGCCGCCGCCCATACTGACCTGCTCCGGCGAGGGCGGTTCGCTCCAGTCGCGGCTGAAGCGGTTGTCGCCGAACTTCACGGGATTCTTGAAGCGGTACAGGTCCAGCGGTTCGTCATCGGGCTTGAGCGCACGCACTTCGCCCAGGGTGGTGACATTGTCCTGCGGCAGGGTGGTGGAGATCGGCGCGGCAGGTGCTGCCGGGGCATCAGCAGGGGGAGCGGGCACAGGATCGGACACCGCTACCGGCGCTGCCTGCTGCGCCTGCGCGATGCCCGCCAGCAACAGGCTGGCCAGCAGTGCTCCCTGCGTTCCCGGTCGTGCCACAGCCATCCACCCTGTTGGTTGCGTCCAGTGAACAAGGATACGGATGCGGGCTTCAGATTTCGTTGGCATCGGCGGGGGCATTCAGGGTGTGTCACGCATCGTCGCTGCGCGGCCTGGGCGCCGAAGTTTGCAACGAACTTCATTCCCCTCGGGGCGCGGGGACGGCATCCTGCGGTTTTCCCGGTAAGGCCCTCCTTGATGACAGCTCCCTCCACACGCCCGCCGCGTCGGCCAGTCGCCTGCTGATGTCGCGCGCGGCAGTACTGGTTGGTCTGGCGGTCGTGTGCCTGATGGTCATCGCGACCGCAGCCGAATGGACATCGCGTGTCCGCGCAGGCATCGCCTCGCTGCGCCGGAGCAGCACGCTGCGGACGCTGGGCGCGGACGAACACATGGCACTGGCACCGGTGCGCGCGTTGACCGGCTGCGACCATGACGACCAGATAAAGCGGCTGAGTGGCGCCTTCACCGGCGGGGCGTGGCGGAACAGCTTCCCGGTCGGTGACGGCTTTCTGGCTGGCATTCCCGTGCTGGTGCCAAGACAGGCATGGCCCTACCTCTCGGAAGACAATGAAGCTGACGTGGTACTGGGTGATCACGTGGCCATGGTGGTGCGTCTCAATGGCTTCACCATCGCTGCTGCACGGCCGGATGCAGCCACCAGCCGCGTCTGTGGCGAGCGCCTGGAGACACCCGAAGAAGTCTCGATGCGACGGGGTCCCGGCCTGCGCCCGTCCCCGCTGCTGATTGCCGCACTGGCGCTGTGGGCCGCCACCGGCGTCCCGGGCCTGCTCGCCATGCCGTTGCTCGCCATCGCCGGTCTTGCGGCCTGGCTGGGCTTCCCTCGCCGCAACGGCCCTGCGACAGCGCAGCGCGTGCTGCGGGTCCGCGGGCGCCTGCGCGCGTACCAGCGTACTGCCCAGACATCACGGGTGTGGTTGCTGGGCAATGACCGGCGTGTGCAGCTTCCAGCGGAATGGGAGCACGCTGCGGCATTCTCCCGCAGGCGCTCGATGCTGCTGGATGTGCGCGCCTGTGACGGCGCAGTGCTGGGCGCTGGCACGGCGTGGTGCCTGGCCAGCGACCGACGCCGCTATCCGCCCCCGGGAGGGTCCTGGCAACTGGCGTGGCTGGGCCTGCTGCTGTGCGTGCTGGTCTTCGGCGCCGCCTGGATGCCGTGGTCGCAGCGCCTGGAGCTGGGCTGGCCGCTTGCGTCTGGCTGGGGGGCGGTGGCATTGCTGGCGTTGGGCTGGCACGCGGTGCGGATTGTGATCTGCATGGTGCAGTTCCTCCGCCGCAGCGAGGCGCTTGACGCGGACATCGCGCAGCGTCCGGACCCGTGGCACTGAACGGTTCACGCCCTTCGCGCGCGATGTCTCACATCCTGAGACGTGGATGTGGTGCCATGTGACCCCTCGCAATCCGTCCCCGCTTCCTCTTCCATGGCTTACGAACTCGCCAAGCGCACCGCCGATGCCGAGCAGAAGCTCGCCACCCGCGATGGCCTGCCCGCCCGTGACGGCGCCCTGCTCAGCGCGCGCCTGCAGCGCCGCTACCAGGACCGCATCACCGGCAGCTTTGCCATTCCCGGCCGCGAGGGCCGCTATGCCCCCATTCCCGACGCGGTACCGCCGGCCCTGGCCGCGGCCCTGAAGGCACGCGGCATCGAGCAGCTCTACAGCCACCAGGCCGAGGCCTGGGAGGCCAGCCAGCGTGGTGAGCACGTGGCCATCGTCACCCCCACCGCCAGCGGCAAGTCGCTGTGCTACACCCTGCCCGTGGTCAGCGCGGCGATGCAGGACAAGGCCAAGGCGCTGTACCTGTTCCCGACCAAGGCGCTGGCACAGGACCAGGTGGCCGAGCTGCTGGAACTCAACCGTGCTGGCGATCTGGGCGTCAAGGCCTTCACCTTCGATGGCGATACCCCGGGTGATGCGCGCCAGGCGATCCGCCTGCATGGCGACATCGTGGTGTCCAATCCGGACATGCTGCACCAGGCGATCCTGCCGCATCACACCAAGTGGGCGCAGTTCTTCGAGAACCTGCGCTACATCGTCATCGACGAAGTACACACCTACCGCGGCGTGTTCGGCAGCCACGTCACCAACGTGCTGCGCCGGCTCAAGCGCATCTGCGCGTTCTACGGCGTGCAACCGCAGTTCATCCTGTGCTCGGCCACCATCGGCAACCCGCAGGCGCATGCCGAGGCGCTGATCGAGGCGCCGGTCACCGCGATCATCGAATCCGGTGCGCCCAGCGGACCGAAACAGGTACTGCTGTGGAACCCGCCGGTGATCAATCCGGACCTGGGCCTGCGCGCCTCGGCGCGGTCGCAGAGCAACCGCATCGCGCGCATCGCGATCAAGTCCGGGCTGAAGACCCTGGTGTTCGCGCAGACGCGGTTGATGGTGGAGGTGCTGACCAAGTACCTGAAGGACATCTTCGACCACGACCCGCGCAAACCGCCGCGCATCCGGGCGTACCGCGGTGGCTACCTGCCCACCGAGCGGCGCGAGACCGAGCGTGCGATGCGCGCCGGCAACATCGACGGCATCGTCAGCACGTCGGCGCTGGAACTGGGCGTGGATATCGGCAGCCTGGACGTGGTCATTCTCAATGGCTATCCCGGCAGCGTGGCCGCCACCTGGCAGCGCTTCGGCCGCGCCGGTCGCCGCCAGCAGCCCGCGCTGGGGGTGATGGTGGCCAGTTCGCAGCCGCTGGACCAGTACGTGGTGCGACATCCGGACTTCTTCGCCGAAGCCTCGCCCGAACATGCGCGCATCGCGCCGGACCAGCCGTTGATCCTGTTCGACCACATCCGCTGCGCGGCCTTTGAATTGCCGTTCCGGGTCGGCGATGGCTTCGGCCCGATCGATCCGGAAGTGTTCCTGGAAGCGCTGGCTGAAACCGAAGTCATCCATCGCGAAGGCGAGCGCTGGGAATGGATCGCCGACAGCTATCCGGCCAATGCGGTCAGCCTGCGTGCCGTGGCCGACGGCAACTTCGTGGTGGTCGACCGCAGCGATGGCCGCCAGCAGATCATCGCCGAGGTCGATTATTCCGCCGCCGCACTCACCCTGTACGAAGGCGCCATCCACATGGTTCAGTCCACTCCATACCAGGTGGAGACGCTGGACTGGGACGGCCGCAAGGCCTACGTCACCCGCACCCACGTGGACTACTACACCGACAGCATCGACTTCACCAAGCTCAAGGTGCTCGACCGCTTCGATGGCGGCGTGGCCGGCCGTGGCGATTCGCACCACGGCGAAGTGCACGTGGTACGCCGCGTGGCCGGCTACAAGAAGATCCGCTATTACACCCACGAAAACATCGGCTACGGGCCGGTGAACCTGCCCGACCAGGAACTGCACACCACGGCGGTGTGGTGGCAGCTGCCACAGGCGCTGCTGCTGCGCGCCTTCGCCAGCAAGCAGGATGCGCTGGATGGCTTCCTCGGCGCCGCCTACGCGCTGCACATCGTCGCCACCGTGGCGGTGATGGCCGATGCGCGCGACCTGCAGAAGTCGGTCGGCAACGGCGATGGTTCCTGGTTCGCGATCGCCGACCAGAGCGGCCGTGGCCAGCTGCGCGGCAGCGAGGGCGATCCCGCTGGAGTGGAGCTGCTGCAGGAATTCGTGCCCACCGTGTACCTGTACGACAACTTCCCCGGCGGTGTCGGCCTCAGCGAACCGCTGTGGCAACGCCAGGCCGAACTGGTGCAGCGCGCGCGCGAACTGGTGCAGCGCTGCGACTGCAAGGCTGGCTGCCCGGCCTGCGTGGGCCCGGTGCTGGCCGCGCAGGAAGACGATGAGACTTCGCCGCGCACGCTGGCGCTGCGCGTGCTCGACCTGTTCGATGCCGACGCCTGCCAGGATGTGCCCGACGTGGTGATCACCACGCGCGAGCCGATGGAGTTGCTGGCACCGTGAGCCTGAGCCTGGACAAGCTGCGCCTGCTGCGGAAGCAGGCCGGCGACCCGAAGGCGAGCACACCGGCCGCGCCGGACGTGCCCCCTGCGCCACCGGCATCCGTGGCCGCCAACGATGCGCGGCAACCACCGGCCGAACGTTCGGTGTTCGCCTGGGTCGAACAGGAAATCCGCCACAAGCCGACCGGCGCTGCGGCCTCCGCACCGGCACCCGTACCGCTGCGTCGGCCGGAAGTAGGCAGCCTGCATCGCCTGCTCGGCCTGCGCTCCCGCGGCAGTACCACGCCGGCACGCGCCAGCGCACAGGATCGTCAGCTGCCCGGCGAGGAGATCGCACCGGGCCTGTTCCTGATCGAATCGCTGCAGCCGCAACCAATCCCGACCACCCCGCTGTCATTGGCCTTCGCCAAGCGCGAGGACCAGCACGTAGCTGCGCGCGACCTGCTGTTCTTCGATACCGAGACCACCGGCCTGGCCGGTGGCACCGGCACGCGTGCCTTCATGATCGGCGCGGCCGACTGGTACGTGTGCCCGCAGCGTGGCGAAGGCCTGCGCATCCGCCAGCTGCTGATGTCCACCATGGCTGCGGAAGAAGCGATGCTGGCCACCTTCGCCAGCTGGCTGCAGCCCTCCACCGTGTTCTGCAGCTACAACGGCCGCAGCTACGATGCGCCGCTGCTGAAGGCGCGCTACCGGCTGGCGCGCCAACGCGATCCGATCACCGCGCTGGACCACGTCGACCTGCTCTACCCCACCCGTCGCCGCTATCGCGGCACCTGGGAGAACTGCAGGCTGTCCACCATCGAGCGCCAGCTGCTGCGCGTGGTGCGCGAGGACGACCTGCCGGGCTCGGAGGCACCGGGAGCATGGTTGCGCTTCCTGCGTGGCGGCGACGCCGTGAACCTGCGCCGGGTGGCCGATCACAATCATCAGGACGTGGTGACGCTGGCCTTGCTGCTGCAGCGGCTGGTGCGCGAGGAACAGCGCGAGCGCGAGACACTGGCGCTGGTCGGGCAGTAATGACACGGGGCAGCGTTGACATGCCCTGACGGTGGCAGCGGTGACACTGCCGCCACCATCCACGCCTGGAGCCCGACGATGCGCCTCAATCCCCTGGTCCTGCTCGCCATCCTGCCCTTGGCCGCCTGCAGCCATGCCGGCAGCAGTACCGCGCATGAGACCACGCCGCCACCGGCGGCCGATGGCCCGCATGAGTGCCAGCCCGACAAGCTTGAACCCTTCACCGGCAAGACCGCCGACGAGGCCACCGTGAAGCAGCTGGTCAGCGCCAGCGGCGCGCGCAATGCACGGGTGGTCAAGCCTGGCATGGCGGTGACCATGGACTTCCGTCAGGACCGCGTGACCGTGCAGGTGGATGCGCAGAACCGCATCGAACGCGCCAGCTGCGGTTGATGTTCCGCTGGTAGCGCCGGGCCATGCCCGGCGCCTTCCCTCTTCAGGTGTGCCGCTGCGCTCGCCGGGCATGGCCCGGCGCTACCGCCGTTTCAGAGGCGCTCGGCCTTGCCGCTGGCCAGTGCACGCGCGATCACCTGCTGTGCCTGCTGCGATGCCTGCGCATGCACACGTGCCTGGCGCTCACCCAGCGCGGCCTGCTGGCTGCCCAGTGCCGCCTGGCGGCTGGCCAGTTCAGACTGCTGGTTGGCCAGACGCCGCATGTCACGGGTGCGGCCGGACTGCGTGGCCTCGCTGCGGGCTTCCTGCATCGCACGACGTGCCTCGGCGGCGGCCTCGCGTGCAGCCTCACGCGCAACGGCCATATCGCCGGTTGCACCGCGCGCTGCCTTCGCCGCTTCCGCGGCGGCCTCACGGTTGATGTCGTGGGCGGCCATCGCATTGCGTGCAGCCTCGGCGGCAATCAGTGCGATGCGGCGCGACTCCTCGCCCTGCAGGCGGCTCATCTCACCCATCTGCCTGCCGAGTTCGCCCTGCTGGCGACCCAGCGCACTCTGCTGGCGGCCCAGTTCGCTCTGCTGGCGACCCAGCTCTGCGGCACCACTGTAGGCACGCTGCAGGCTCTGGATCAGCATCGGGTCGCGCACCACATAGCGCTTGTCGCCCTGGCGGAACCACAGCGCCGGGCCCTTGCCGAGCTGCCTGCGGGCCACCGTCACGTCGTCCATGCCGCCGTTGGCGAAAGTCGAATCACCATCGACCAGCACAAAAGCCTCCCGGGGCGACTTGCCCAGGTCCAGGCGGCCGTAGGTGGTGATGGAGCGGGCGGCCGACACCGTGCCTTCATCGTCTTCGGCCATGCCGGTGGAATCGTCGACGTCGGCCACGTCGGCATCGTCGGGCCCGGTCGCGTCAGCAGGTTCGGCCGGGGCTGCCGGTGCGGCAGGTGCCGCTGGGGCAGCCGCGGCCGCCGGCGGTGCGGACGGTGCTTCCGGGGCCTTAGGCGGTGGCGGCGCCACGGCCTTCGGCGCGGCCGGAGGGGCGGGCGGGGCGGGCGGCACCGGCGCTGCGACCAGCCGCATCGGCGCCACGCCCACCACCACCACCGCAGCGGTCAGCGCCACCGCCAGCAGACGCGGGCAGGACCGGGGCGACTGCAGCGAAAGCAGGCGACGCTTGAGGCTGGTGGTGCTCGGTGCGGCGCTGGCCACGCCCAGATGCGGCTGCGGGGCCACGCCCAACTGCAGCAACAGGCGGCCATAGGCCTGGCGGCTGGCGCCATGTTGGCCAACCACCGCTGCATCCACCGCTTCCTCGCGCGCCTGTGCATATTCACGCACCGACAGGCGCAGCAGCGGGTGGAAGAAGAACAGGTGCTGGGCCAGTGCAGGCAGCAGGCCCCATTGCAGGTCACGCCGCTGCAGGTGCTGCAGTTCGTGGGTCAGGGCCAGGTCCAGCGCGTCGCCCTGCAGGGCGTTGTCGCCGGCCGGCAGCAGCAGCACCGGGCGGAACGGCCCGACCAGCTGCGGTGCGTCCACCTGCGTGCTCATCCACAACCGCGGCGCAGGACGCACGCCGTGCGCATCGGAGGCCAGCTGCAGCGCCTGTACCAGCGCCTCGTCCTCGCAGGGATAGGCCGCAGCCAGCAGTGCGCGGCAGCGGCGCCACTCACCCAAGGTGCGCAGCGCCATCAGCAGCACGCCGGATGCCCACAGCGCAGCCAGTGCAACGGCCCACCACGCCACTGCCGGCACGTCCGCTGCAGGCATCGGCATCGCGGCCAGCAACTGTGCCGAGGCCTCCGGGGCCAGCGGGTAGACCATGTCAGCGGCCACGTCGGTCGCGGTCATCGCCACCGCCTGCGGGGCCGGCAGCCAGGGCAACTGCAACGGCTGGCTCCAGAACAGGCCGAGCACGGCCTGCAGCGAGACCAGCCACCACAGGCGGCAGCGGGTGGCCGCCGACAGCGACGGCAGCACGCGGCACAGGCCGTACACCAGCGCCACCAGCAGTACGGTCTGCAGGCTGGTCCAGCCCAGCCGTTCCAGCATCGGGATCAGCATCGTGGTGTCCATGGCTCAGCCCTCGTGGCGACGCGATTGGAGTTGGGCGACCAGCGCTTCCAGCTCGGCCAGCTCGTTGTCGCTGACCTGCTGGCGCTGCGACAGGTAGGCCACGAACGGCGACACCGAGCCCTGCAGGGTGTTGTCGACGAACTGGGCCACGGCACCCTGCAGCACGCTCTGCGGGCCACGGGTGGCCTGGTAGCGGTAGACGCCGTCCTGCTGCCGGCGCTGAAGATACCCCTTCGCCCGCAGCCGCTCCATCATCGTCAGCACGGTGGAACGGGCCAGGCCTCGGGCCTCTCCATATCCACTGGCGACCTCGCCGACGCTGGCCGGCGCATGTTCATCGATGTACTGCAGCAGGGCCAGCTCCTGGTCCCCGATGGTCTTGCCACGCATGACACCACTCCCTTGACTACACGTGTCGCCACTGTCAGCTTGACGACAGCTGTAGTCAACCCCCCGGAAGTCATGGGCCGACGAACGGTAGCGGCGCCGAGCACTTAAACCTTTGGCGTGCTGTCCGCATCCGATCCGCAACGCCCGCTGGAATTCCGCATGTTCCGTCCAATGCTCCGAGTCGTGCTCATGCTCATCAGTGCCCTGCCCTTCACCGCCGTCTCTGCCAGCCAGGACCATGCCAACGACCAGACCCGCCGCCTGATCCGCCAGATCATGATGCAGCAGCGCATCCCCGGGCTGCAGGTCGCGGTGGTCAAGGACGGGCAGATCGTGCTGTCTGAAGCCTACGGCCTGGCCAACGTCGAGAACGGCGTGCTTGCTTCGCGCCACACCCGCTTCCCGCTCAACTCGGCCACCAAGGCGTTCACCGGCGTGGCCGCCGCGCAGCTGGCGCAGGAGGGGCGATTGGATCTGGACGCGCCGGCCTCGCGTTACCTGGATGATCTTCCACCAGCGTGGAGAGACGTACGCGTACACCAGCTGCTGGCGCATACCTCCGGCCTTCCGGACATCCTTGATGCGAACGGGCTGTTGGGCGCTGGCTCAGAAGCGCAGGCGTGGGCGGCCGTCACTGCGCAGCCGGTCGAAGCCGAACCCGGGCAGCGCTTCGCCTACAACCAGACCAACTACGTTCTTCTGGCACGGATCATCGCGAAGCAATCCGGCATGCCCTACGAACGTTTCCTCGCCACCGGCCAGTTCAGCAGCGCGCGCATGGCACGCACCACCTTCGGCGACAGCTACGACCTGATTCCGGATGCGGCGACGATGTACAGCCTGGCCCCGCGTGCCACCGACGCGGCCGATGCACCGCCACGCCTGTCGCATTGGTTCTACGACATACCGCCTTCGCTGTGGGCCGGTGGCGGCATCCTCACCACCGCCGACGACACCGCGCGCTGGCTGGCCGCGCTGACCGAAGGCCGCCTGCTGCCGGAGGCGGCCCTGCGGCGGATGTGGAGCGCAGAGCGCTTGGCGGATGGCCGTGCCGGCCCGTGGGCGGAGGGCTGGCCGGTACTGCGCGCATCGCCCGACCTGCAGGTGGCAGGTATCGGCGGTGCGCGTGCGGCGTTCGTGGTCTATCCCGAGCGCGGCGTGGCGGTGGTGGTGCTGACCAACCTGGTCGGTGCCAATCCGCAGCAGTTCATTCCACGCATTGCCGATCTCTATGCGCCTGCGGTGACCGTGCCCTGAGGCTGCCGGCCAGCGGCCGGCAGGCCCGTCTCACCCACGTGGACCGCCCATCACCGGCAGGATCACCCCGCTGATGTAACTGGCACAGGCCGGAGAGGCCAGGAACACATAGGCGGGCGACAGTTCCTCGGGCTGTGCGGGCCGGCCCATGTCGCTGTCCTTGCCGAACTCGGCGACGTCCTCGGACTGCTTGTCGGCCGGGTTCAGCGGCGTCCACACCGGCCCCGGCGCCACGCAGTTCACCCGGATGCCACGTGGCAGCAGCTGGCTGGCCAGCGACTTGGTGAACGCATGGATCGCGCCCTTGGTGGCCGAGTAGTCGATCAGCGCCTTGCTGCCGAAGATGCCCGTTTCCGAACCGGTGTTGATGATGCTGGCGCCCTCGCCCAGATGCGGCAGCACCGCGCGCGCCATCTGGATGTAACCGCCGATGTTGGTCTGCAGGGTCTCCTGCAGGTGCGCGTCTTCCAGGTCTTCCAGCCGCTCGCAGTGCAGCTGGAACGCGGCGTTGTTGACCAGGATGTCGATGCCGCCGAACGCCTTGGCCACCTGCTTCACCGCTTTGTCGCAGAAGCGCGGATCGCGCACGTCACCGGCGATCACCACGCAGCGACCGCCTTCGCGCTCCACGTGCTGGCGGGTGATGTCCGCGTCCTCGGCCTCGTCCAGGTGCAGCACGGCCACGTCCGCGCCTTCGCGTGCGAACAGCACCGCCACCGCACGGCCAATGCCGGAGTCGCCACCGGTGACGATCGCCCGCATGCCATGCAGCTTGCCGCTGCCCGCGTAGTCGGGTGCAAGGAAGCGGGGCGCCAGCTCCAGTTCGTGCTCATGCCCGGGCTTGGCCAGCTGCTGCGCCGGCATCGCCTCCGGCTGGCGCCGTGCGCCGGCCTGGGTTGCGGTCTTCTTCGTGGCCTTGCTGGCCGCCCGGGCGTCCTTGGCCTTCTCCTGGTCCTGCAGGCGCCGCTGCCGGGCCGCGACGCGTGCTGCCCGCGGATCGCTGGCGGCCGCCTTGCGGGTCGCGGTCTTCACTACGCGGGGGCGATCGGGGTCGGCGACCGCCTTGGCCGGGGTGCTGCCTTTACGCACTTTCGGCGATGCCTTTCGGCGGGCGGGTGTCTTCTTGGTGGTGGCCATGCAGGTCTCCTCGGGAGGGAACGGGGCTGCCGGCCAGCGGCCGACACTACCGGGGGGGCGGCGCACGCCGCACCTGCAGTCTCTCTACGCACGCTGTTGGCGGCAGTGAGCGCGCCGTGTCCACGATGTGCACGGCATTCATTCCGCCACCACGTGCGCCGTCGCACCCTGCACGCAACCACACAGGGAACGCCTCCATGAAACATGCCATCGCCACCGCCGCCGTCTGCTTTGCCCTCGCCGCCTGCAGCAGCACACCGATGGCCCAGGTGCAGCCGATCGACGGCGTGATTTCCGGCCAGTGCCACAGCGACAGGGTGCGCGGCGCGGTGGGCCTGGCCGCCTCGGACGCCACTGTGGCCCGCGCACGCGTGGACAGCGACAGCCTGCACGTGCGGGTCCTGCGCCACGACGGCCCGCGGGTGCCACCGGCCAGCGAAGGCGGCGACCGCCTGACCATCGAGAAGGGCCGCACCAACAATATCGTCGCGATCTACTGCGGCTGACGACTGCGGCTGAGCCGGCGTGCCCTGCGCAGCACGCGCAGGGTGGCCTGCTCCCACTGGCGCGGCCCGCGCAGGCCGGCCAGCTTGGCCAGTTCACCGCGCTCCCAGCCGACGAACACGCACGGGTCGATATAGGCCTTGCGGCACACCGCCGGCGTGTTGCCCAACCGGGCCGCCACCTGGCACACCACGCTGCGCTGTGCCTGCGCCAGCGCACGCTGGCTGGCCGGTTCCGGCAGCTCGGTGGCAGCAAACGCCTGCACCGCCGCGACGGTCCCGCCCCAGGTGCGGAAATCCTTGGCAGTGAAGTCCTCGCCCATCACCTCGCGCAGGTAGTCGTTCACCGCACCGGAGTCGACCGGCTGCAGCGCACCGTCGTCATCGCGGTACTGGAACAACGCCTGCCCCGGCAGCTGCTGCAGGCGCCGCACCAGCAGCCCCAGCCTGCGGTCGCCCACGGTCACCTCCTGCAGCTGCCCGGACTTGCCGCGGAAACGCATTCGCACCCGGCCGCCACGCAGCAGCTCCAGATGACGGTTACGCAGTGTGGTCAGTCCGAATGACCGGTTCTGCTGCGCATAGGTCTCATTGCCGACCCGCACCAGGGTGTCGGCCAGCAACGCGACCACCATGGCCAGCACCTTTTCCTTAGGGAAACCCGGCCGTTTCAGATCCCGCGACAACCGCCGCCGCAGCGTGGGCAGGGCCTCGCCAAAGGCGATGATGCGGTCGAACTTGCCGGCGTCGCGCTCCTTCGCCCAGTCGGGGTGGTAACGGTACTGCTTGCGCCCGCGCGCATCGCGGCCTGTGGCCTGCAGGTGGCCGTTGGCGTGGGCGCAGATCCACACCGCGGTGTAGGCCGGTGGAATCGCCAGTGCGCGGATGCGTTGCAGGGTGGTGGCGTCGCGTATCGCGTGGCCATCAGCATCGCGGTAACTGAAACCTTTTCCGGCGCGGCGCCGGCTGATGCCCGGCTGGGTGTCGTCGACATAGCGCAGGCCGGCCGCGCGCGCGGCCTGTCGTTCGGGAGTGGAGGCGGTCGGCATGCCAGTAGTGTCGCGGTCGCCGTGCCGCGATCCTGTCGATAACACAAGACAAACACGTGAGGGCCGGTTCGCCGCTATGCTCGGGTCTTCACAACCCCTTCCGGAGTCATGATGTCGTTCCCGATTCGCGCCCGTTCGCTCTCCGCCCTGCTGCTGCCGGCTGTGCTGGCCTTGACCGCCTGCCAGGCACCGGCGCTGGATGAACAGGATTCGGCCACGGCCCACGCCCAGCAGGCGGCCGAAGCCGCCAAGGCACCGGCCGACGAAGCCGGCAAGGCCATCGAGGCGCCGCCGGTCGGCACCTGCGATGCCAGCCAGGTGCAGAGCCTGGTCGGCCAGGCCTACACCGATGGGCTGGGCAAGCAGGCGCAGGAAGATGCAGGCGCCAGCCAGGTACGCGTGCTCAAGCCGAATGATGTGGCCACGATGGAGTTCCTAGGCGACCGCCTGAACATCGAAGTGGACGCCAAGGGCGCCATCAGCGGCGTGCGCTGCGGCTGAGTCCCGCCCCGCGCCGGCACTGGGTTGCCGGCGCGTTCTGTTGCACCTGCAACCGTGTATTGCGGCGTTGCAGCAACCTGTGATCTAGTCGAGGCATCCGGTGGCCTCACGATGCGCTCCAGGGAATGAGCGGGGACGAGTGTCGCCGCCAACCCTATACGCATCGAGGTAGAGATGGCCCCCCGCAACCGCCAAGGGCTTTACGACCCGCGCTCCGAGCGCGATGCCTGTGGATTTGGCATGGTCGCCCAGCTCGACGATCAACCATCGCGCCTGTTGGTTGATACCGCCATCGCCGCGCTTTCGCGCATGACCCACCGTGGCGGTGTTGCCGCCGATGGCCTGACCGGTGATGGCTGCGGCCTGCTGCTGCGCCGCCCCGATGCGTTCCTGAAACTGCTGGCCAGCGAAGCCGGCATCGCCACCGCCGCGCGTTTCGCCGCCGGCCTGGTATTCCTGCCGCATGACGCCGACGCGGCGCAGGCCTGCCGCGCGCAGCTGCAGGCGCAGGTGGAAGCGGTGGGCTGCAAGGTCGCTGGCTGGCGCGAGGTACCGACCGACGACAGCGTCTGCGGCCAACTGGCGCGCGACACGCTGCCGCGCATCGAGCAGGTGTTCGTCGATGCGGGGGTTGGCCAGGATGATGCCGGCTTCGCGCTGGCGTTGTTCCTGGCCCGCCGCCGCAGCGAACAGCAGCTGCGCGATCACGCCGACTTCTACGTCACCACCCTCACCCCGGATGCGATCAGCTACAAGGGCATGGTGCTGCCGGACAAGCTCAGCCGCTTCTTCCCGGACCTGCAGCGCCGCGAGCTGGCCTCCAGCGCGATCGTGTTCCACCAGCGATTCTCCACCAACACGCTGCCGCGCTGGCCGCTGGCCCACCCGTTCCGCATGCTCGCCCACAACGGCGAGATCAACACCATCGAAGGCAACCGGCGCTGGGCGCAAGCGCGCAGCAAGGTGTGGAAGACCCCGCGCTTCGACATCGCCGAATTCGATCCGGTCATCTCCATGCACGGTTCGGATTCGCAGAGCCTGGACAACATGCTGGAGCTGATGGTCGCCGGTGGCATGGAGCTGATCCAGGCGCTGCGCATCCTGGTGCCGCCGGCCACGCAGTCGCTGGAATTCAAGGACCCGGACCTGGCCGCGTTCTACGAATTCCACGGCCTCAACAGCGAGCCGTGGGACGGCCCGGCTGGCATCGTCGCCTGCGACAGCCGCTATGCGGTGTGTACGCTGGACCGCAACGGCCTGCGACCGGCGCGCTGGATGCTCACCGCCGACCGCCACTTCCTGGTCGCCTCCGAAGCCGGCGTGTGGGAAGTGCCGACCGAGCGCGTGGTGCGCAAGGGCAAGCTCGGCCCCGGCGAGATGATCGCGATCGACCTCAAGCGCGGCGACCTGCTCGACTCCGATGCGGTGGACCGCATCAACCGCGGCCGCGCGCCCTACAAGCAGTGGCTGCAGCAGGGCGTGACCTACCTGCAGACCGAACTGATCGACCCGTCGCTGGTGGAAGAGCCCTTCGACGAAGGCACCCTGCGCAGCTACCACAAGCTGTACCAGCTCAGCAGCGAGGAGGTGGAGCAGGTGCTGCGGCCGCTGGCCGAGACCGAGCAGGAAGCCACCGGCTCGATGGGCGACGACACGCCGATGGCGGTGCTGAGCCAGCGCAGCCGCCCGCTGTACGACTATTTCCGCCAGGCCTTCGCGCAGGTCACCAACCCGCCGATCGACCCGCTGCGCGAAGACTGCGCGATGTCGCTGTCCACCCAGCTCGGCAAGGAAACCAACATCTTCCATGCCGGCCCGGAGACGGTGAACCACGTCATCCTCAATTCGCCGGTACTGAGCCAGCGCAAGCTGCGCCAGCTGTTGAAGATGGACCAGTACGTGCAGGCCAACCGCCTGCTCGACCTTTCCTACAGCGAAGACGAAGGCCTGCGCGCCGGCATCGAACGCATCTGCAGCGAAGCGGAACAGGCCGCGCGCGATGGCATGGTGATGCTGCTGCTGTCCGACCGCTACCCGGTGGCCGGGCGGCCGATGGTGCATGCGCTGCTGGCCACCAGTGCCATCCACCACCACCTGTCTCGGCTGGGCCTGCGCTGCGACGTGAACCTCATCGTCGAGACCGGCACCGCACGTGACCCGCACCACATGGCCTGCCTGCTCGGTTTCGGTGCCACGGCGGTTTACCCGTACCTGGCCTACCAGACCCTGTTCGACCTGGGCCGTCGCGGCATCCTCAAGCTCAGCAAGGGCGGCGAGCAATCGCAGATCGGCCGCCGCTACCGCAAGGGTATCTACAAGGGCCTGTCGAAGATCATCTCGAAGATGGGCATCTGTACGGTGGCCAGCTACCGCGGCGCGCAGCTGTTCGAGATCATCGGCCTGGAACCGGAAGTGGTGGACCTGTGCTTCCCCGATACCGCCTCGCGCATCGGCGGCGCCGGCTTTGCCCGCCTGGATGCCGACGCGCGCGAACTGTGCGCGCAGGCCTGGGACGCGCAGCAGGGCGTGGATGTCGGCGGCCTGCTGAAGTACGTGCACGGCGGCGAATACCACATGTACAACCCGGACGTGGTGACCACCCTGCAGCGCGCGGCGCGCAGCGGTGACCCGCGTGCGTGGCAGCAGTACTGCGATGCGGTGCATGCGCGCCCGCCATCGGCGCTGCGTGACCTGCTGGAGCTGGTGCCGGCGGCCGCGCCCGTGCCGCTGGACGAGGTCGCTCCAGCCAGTACCCTGTTCCCGCGCTTCGATACTGCGGCGATCAGCCTGGGCGCACTGTCGCCGGAAGCACATGAAGCATTGGCCATCGCCATGAACCGCCTCGGCGGCCGCAGCAATTCCGGCGAAGGCGGTGAGGATCCCGCGCGCTATGGCACTGCGAAGCGCAGCAAGATCAAGCAGGTCGCCTCGGGCCGCTTCGGCGTTACCGCCGAGTACCTGGTCAATGCCGAAGTGCTGCAGATCAAGGTCGCGCAGGGCGCCAAGCCCGGCGAGGGCGGCCAGCTGCCCGGCCACAAGGTCAACGAACTGATCGCACGTCTGCGCTACGCGCGGCCGGGCATCGGCCTGATCTCGCCGCCGCCGCACCACGACATCTATTCGATCGAAGACCTGGCGCAGCTGATCTACGACCTCAAGCAGGTCAACCCGACCGCGCTGGTATCGGTGAAGCTGGTCAGCCATGCCGGCGTTGGTACCATCGCCGCCGGTGTGGTCAAGGCCGGTGCGGACCTGATCACCATCTCCGGCCATGACGGTGGCACCGGTGCGTCGCCGGTCAGCTCGATCCGCTATGCCGGCGTGCCGTGGGAGCTGGGCGTGGCCGAAGCGCACCAGGCGCTGCTGGCCAACGACCTGCGCGGGCGCACCCTGCTGCAGACCGATGGCGGGCTGAAGACCGGCCTGGACGTGGTCAAGGCCGCGCTGCTGGGCGCGGACAGCTTCGGCTTCGGCACGGCGCCGATGATCGTGCTGGGCTGCAAGTACCTGCGCATCTGCCACCTCAACAACTGCGCCACCGGCGTGGCCACCCAGGACGAACGCCTGCGCGAGAACCACTTCACCGGCCAGCCGGAGCGCGTGGAGAACTTCTTCCGGCTGCTGGCCGAAGAAGTGCGTGGCTGGCTGTCCTACCTGGGCGCACGTTCGCTGGAAGAGATCGTCGGCCGCACCGACCTGCTGCGCCAGATCGAGGCTGCGCCGCGTGACGACGTACGCGTGGACCTGTCGCGCCTGCTGGCCGATGCCCGTTACGAGGGCAGCCACTGCGCCGCGCAGCGCCTGTACGAATCGCCGGACAGCCTGGCCACGCAGATGGATGGCCTGCTGGCCCCGGCCATCGAGCACAAGCGCGGCGGCGAGCATCGCTTCCTGATCCACAACACCGACCGCAGCATCGGCACCCGCCTGGCCGGCGCGGTGGCACGCGCGCACGGCAACCAGGGCATGGCCGAGGCACCGCTGGAACTGCGCTTTCGCGGCAGCGCCGGGCAGAGCTTCGGCGCATTCAACGTGGGTGGCCTGCACCTGGAGGTGGAAGGCGAAGCCAACGACTACGTCGGCAAGGGCATGGCCGGTGGCCGCCTGGTGGTGCGACCGCCGCGCGGTGCCCGCTTCGAGGCACGCAGCACCGCCATCATCGGCAACACCTGCCTGTACGGCGCCACCGGCGGCGAGCTGTTCGCCGCGGGCAGGGCGGGCGAGCGCTTCGCGGTACGCAACTCCGGCGCGCTGGCGGTAGTGGAGGGTGCCGGCGACCACTGCTGCGAGTACATGACCGATGGCGTGGTACTGGTGCTGGGCAAGGTCGGGCTGAACTTCGGTGCCGGTTTCACCGGCGGCCTGGCCTACGTGCTGGACGTTGATCGCGATTTCGTCGACCGCTACAACCACGAGCTGATCGACATCCATCGCGTGTCCGCCGAGGGCTTCGAGAACTATCGCCAGCACCTGCACCGCCTGATCGGCCGCCACCGCGAGCTGACCGGCAGCATCTGGGCGCAGCAGATCCTGGACGAGTTCCGCGATTACATCGGCAAGTTCTGGCTGGTCAAACCGAAGGCCGCCAGCATCGAGTCGCTGACCGAAACCCTGCGACGCGCCGCGTGATGTTTTCCGGTAGTGCCGGCCGCTGGCCGGCAACGTTCCCCCTCGCATTACAGAGCCCGCCATGAGCCGCAAGCACGCTTTCCAGTTCCTCGACCTGCCCCGCACCATGCCGCAGCGCATTCCGGTGGAACTGCGCACCTCCGGCGACTGGGGTGAGCTGTACGGCAGGTTCGGCAAGGAAGACGCGCAGTACCAGGCCGGCCGCTGCCTGGACTGCGGCAACCCGTACTGCAGCTGGAAGTGCCCGGTGCACAACGCCATTCCGCAGTGGCTTCAGCTGGTGCAGGAGAACCGCATCCACGAGGCGGCCACGCTGTGCCACAGCACCAACCCGCTGCCGGAAGTGTGCGGCCGGGTGTGCCCGCAGGACCGGCTGTGCGAAGGCAGCTGCACGCTGGAGGAGTTCGGTGCGGTCACCATCGGCGCGGTGGAGAAGTACATCGTCGATACCGCATTGGCCAGTGGCTGGCGCCCGGATCTGGCCGCGGTGCAGCCGACCGGCCACAGCGTGGCGGTGATCGGCGCCGGTCCGGCGGGGCTGGCCTGTGCCGACCGCCTGGCTCGCGCCGGCATTGCCGCCGTGGTCTATGACCGCTACGAGCAGATCGGCGGCCTGCTGCAGTTCGGCATCCCCAGCTTCAAGCTGGACAAGGACGTGATCCGTCGCCGCCGCGACGTGCTGGAGGGCATGGGGGTGCAGTTCCGCCTCGGCGTGGAGATCGGCCGCGACATCAGCCTGCAGCAGCTGCTGGATACCCACGATGCGGTGTTCGTCGGCACCGGCGCCTACCGCTACACCGATGGCGGCCTCGACGGCCAGGACCTGAAAGGCGTGCTGCCGGCGTTGCCGTTCCTGGTGCAGAACAGCCGCATCGTCGGTGGTGATGATCCGAAGGGCCGGCCGATTGCCGGCTGGGAAGACACCATCGCCCTGCCCGATCTCAACGGCAAGCGCGTGGTGGTGCTCGGCGGTGGCGATACCGGCATGGACTGCGTGCGCAGCGCGATACGGCTGGGCGCGGCCAAGGTCACCTGCGCCTACCGCCGCGACGAAGCAAACATGCCCGGCAGCGCGCGCGAGGTCGCCAATGCACGCGAGGAAGGTGTGCGCTTCCTGTTCAACCGGCAGCCGCTGTCGATCGAAGCCGGCGCCGATGACGAAGTAATCGGCGTAACCGTGGTCGAGACCCGGTTGGGTGAGCCGGATGCGAACGGCCGCCAGAACGCGGTGCCGATCGATGGCAGCGAATCGCTGCTGGAGGCCGACGTGGTGATCATCGCCTTCGGCTTCTCGCCGACCGTTCCGGCATGGCTGGCCGAGCACGGCGTGGAAGGCCGGTCCAACGGCCGTATCGTGGCCGGAGGCAAGGATCGCCTGCCGTTCCAGACCGCGCATCCGCGCCTGTTCGCCGGTGGTGATGCGGTACGCGGTGCCGACCTGGTGGTGACCGCCGTGGCCGAGGGCCGCGATGCCGCCGCCAGCATCGTCCGGCTACTGGCCCACTGAGTCCGGCGCCAGCAGTACCGCCAGCAGCGCCCGCAGCACGTGCGGCTCCACCGGCTTGGCCAGGAAGTGGTCGATGCCAGCCGCGCGACAGGCTTCGCGGGTGCTTTCCATCACGCTGGCCGTGAGCGCGATGATCGGCACCTGCGCACGTGCCGGGCAGGCATCAGCGCGGATCGCCCGCGCCAGTGCGAAGCCGTCCATGCCCGGCATGTGGCAGTCAGTGATCACCAGCTCGAACGGCTGCGCCTGCCATGCTTCAAGCGCCGACCGCCCATCGGTACAGGCGTGGACCCGCAGCCCTAGCGCGCACAGGCGCTGCTCCAGCAGCTGCAGGTTGGTAGGATGGTCTTCAACCACCAGTACGCACGCCGCCGGCAATGGATGCTCATCCGCTGATGCCGCCGAAGGTGCGGCCATGGGTGCCTCGCAGGCCTCCAGGTCCAGATCCATCCATACCGTGGTGCCCTGCCCAGGGGAGCTGCGCAGCTGCAGCTCCGCCCCCATCGAGGTTGCCAGCTCGCGGCAGATCGCCAGGCCCAGCCCACTGCCGCCAAAGCGCCGTGTGGTCGAGCGCTCCGCCTGGGTATAGGCGGCGAACACCGCCTGCTGGCGTTCCTCGCTGATGCCCACGCCGCTGTCGCTCACCTGCAGGCGCAGCCGCTGGCCGCCGTCACGCTGCTGCAGTACCTGCACCTGCAGTTCCACGTGGCCCTGCCGGGTGAACTTCAATGCGTTGCCGGCCAGGTTGAACAGGATCTGGCGCAGGCGCAGGCCGTCGGCCAGCGATCCCGGCTGCATCTCCGGATCCAGCACCACCTGCAGGTGCAGGCCGCGGCTGGCGGCCACCGGCATCAGCAGCTGCTGCACCGCGCGCACCAGTGCCGCCAGATCGATGGGCCGCAGCTGCAGTGGTGCGCCCTGCAGGCGCTGGCTGTGCAGGACATCGTCGAGGATCTGCCGCAACATCCGCGCGGCATCATCGACCGTGGCCAGCACCTGCTGCTGGCGCGCCTCCAGCCTGCTGCCCGCCAGCCGTTCGAGCATGCCCAGCAAGGTGCTCATCGGGGTGCGGATCTCGTGGCTCATCGTTGCCAGGAAGTGCGCCTTGGCCTGTGCTGCCTGTTCGGCCTGGCGGCGCGCGTCGGCCAGCGCGCGGGTACGTGACTGCACCTCGCTGACGTCGATCCAATAGCCGCTCCACTCGACGTCGCTGTCGTCGCAGGGCAACGGCCGCCCATGCGAACGCACCCATCGCCACCCTTGTGGCGAACGGGTGCGGAAAGTGACGTCGATCGGGCCACGCGCCAATGCAGCCGTCTCGACACAGGCCATCACCTGGCTGCGGTCATCCGGATGGACCGCGGCCAACAACCGCTGGTGATCGATCCGCGCGGTCTCCACGCTGATTCCGAACAGGGCCTGCACGTCACCGGCGATCTGCGGAAAGCTGTAATGGCCGCCCGCCGACCGACGCGCCTGGTAGACCACCGCCGGCAGGTTCGCAGTCACCTCCTGCAGGCGCTGCTCCACTACTCGGCGGCGCACGCTTTCGCGATGCACCCGCCAGTAACCGTAGGCATGTACCAGCGCCAGGGCGAGCAGGATCAACGAGGCCGGCACCAGCCAGCGCAGGGGCGACGATGACGGGGAATTACGCGGCCGGTCCGGCAGCCAGTCCGCACGGATCTGTTCGCGCTCGGGATCGGTCAGCTGCGACAGCGCCTGCTCGAAGCCGGCGATGACATCGGCGCAGGCGGGCGTGGTCGCCAGCACCAGGGCATCATCGAAACCGGCCGGCGCAGCGATCAGCAGTGCATCGCCCTGGTAGCGGCGCAACGCGGCCTCGACGTCGCCGAGGTTGGCGACGACCGCATCGATCAATCCGGTGCCCAGCAGCGGGAGCGCATCGTCCAGCGCTGCCGGTGGCAGCAGCTGTGCACCCGCTGCCTGCTCGGCCAGCAGCCCCTGCAGCGGCATCCGGCTGGGGCTGGCCACGGTTCGTCCACGCAGATCTTCCAGGCCCAGCACCGGCGGCGTACCCTCCCGGCGGACGATCACCTGTGGCAGCTGCAGGTAGGGCGTGCTGGCCACCCACCCGGCGGGCAGCTGCGAGCGTGGCCACCCCAGCAGCGCCTGGGTGCCGGCCGGCAGCTCATCCCGGTCCACGCTGGCGGCCGGCACGGGCAGCAGCTGCAGTGGCCGTTGCCGGCCCAACAGCTCCAGGTACACCGCGCCGAGCCCCCGTGCCTCACCCTGTTCGCTGGACGACAAGGGTGCGCGGTCGGAAGGCCAGGCGATGCGCAGCGGTGTCCTGCAGCCCGTGGCGGAGGCCGTGGCAGGCAGCAGCAGGCTGGCCATGACAGCAATGGCTGCCGGGAAGCCGGCGACATTCACGGTAGGCATCCTCATCTCGCGGGCGGAAGGAACGGCCGCGCTGCGGTACCGCTACCTGCCACGCTATCGACGTGCGGACCGACGGCAATGAAGAAAGTTGTAAAAGCATCCAGATAGGGGAATGCCGACATACACTGCCGCCTTCACCCGTAACTGCGGAGCGTTCGATGCGCATCGGCCTGGCTGCCAACCGTCTTCATCACCACGACGCGCGCGCCGCGCTGTTCCGTTGGCTGCGCAGCAGCGAGGCCGGCCTGCGCGAGCTGGGCGTGTCGCTGCATGCGGTCGGTCGCACCCATGACGCGATCGAACGACAGGGCTTCCTAGCCGGGTACGCGGGCCTGCACCGTTATCCCTACGGTCGCGAGGGTGGGCTGATGAAGCTGGTCGCCGAAGTCGTTGGCATGGGTCCGGATCGGACACTGGATGGCGCGATCTACCTGATCGACCCGGTCGATCCGTCCTCGGTATTTCCGGAAGCCACGGCGCTGAAGCGCCAGTGCGTGATTCACGGCAAGCCGTTCATTTCGACCGTGGCCACCGCACGCGACTGGGTCGAAGTGGAGCGCGTCCACGCCGGGCTGGCGGCAGACGGCGGCGCCGACGACCTGCATGCGTTCGAAGGCCAGACGCTGGCGCTGATCGCGCACGATGCGATGAAGCCGGCGATGCTGGCCTTCGCCGATGAGCACTTCGATGTGCTGGTCCGGTTCGGCGAGCGGGTGGCGACGGGCACCACCGGCCAGCGTTTGAACGAACTGGCCTGGAGCCGGGGCTGGCCACGTGATACGCCGTGGGTGACGCGCTACCAGAGCGGCCCGATGGGCGGTGATGCGCAGATTGCCGACCGGGTGCTGGAGGGGCGCTGCCAGCGTGCGATTTTCTTCGAGGATCCGCACGTGGCGCGCCAACATGAGGCGGATATCCAGCTGCTGGAGCGCGCGGTGACGACGGTGACCGATCAGGCGGTGTGCATTACGGCGCCGCGGGTGGCGGCGCGGTGGGCGGCGGCGGCGGCGCTGCGGGCGGGGTGAGGGTTTCGGCCAACGGCTGAGCCCTTCGTGGTCGGTGGGTCTGCACGATCATGAGGTTGGCCGGGATGGGTGGAATTGCGGGGGACGCCGTAAACCCGTCCCTGGGGGCTTGGCCGCGGCATCCATGCCGCGGACACCCCCGCAATCCCACCCATCCCGTCCTTCGACAGTTTCCGGTGTGCCCACCACGGAAGAAAGAAGGAAGAGCAGGAGCAAAGCGGGTCGCGCGCTGTGCGCGCTCTTCTGTAGAGCCGAGCCATGCTCGGCTGCTCTTCAACGTGATGACTGGAACCCCGCGCTGCGCGCGTCAGCCGAGCATCGGCTCGGCTCTACAGCAGCTGGTGCAGCATCGCTTTGAGGCGTCGCCCTTCCAGCTGGAAGTAGTCGCGCTGCTCGCGCCAGGCGGGGAAGCGTTGTTCCACTTCGTGCCAGAACGCAGGCGAGTGATTGGGCTGGATCAGGTGGCAGAGCTCGTGCACCAGCACATACTCGAACGCTTCCGGACGACCGAGCACCAGGGCCAGGTCCAGTGCCATGCTGCCGTCGGGGGCCAGTGAGCCCCATTGCGAGGACATCACCTTCAGCCGCAGGCGGCTGGGTGCGCGCGGCAGGGTGGGCAGGTACTTCGGCAGCCAGCGCCCGACGTCGGCGCGGGTCTGGGCTTCGTAGAACTCGCGCAGCAGACGGCGCAGGGTGGCGTCACCACCACGGGTGGGCCACTGCACGCAGGCGCCGTGCGCGTCGATCTCCAGGCGCGCATAGCGGCCTTCCTGCCAGCGCAGTGGCAGCAGTTCGCCGCGCAGGGGCAGCACGCCGTCTTCGCCGGGCTGCAGCGGCGCCGGCAGGCCCTGGCCCTGGTACTGGCGCAGCTGCAGTGCAAGCCAGTCGCGGTGCTGTTCCAGGAAGCGTTCGCCCATCACCAGGCTTGCGCGCGGCGGCAGGGTCAGGCGCGCGCCGCGCTCATCCACGCTCAGCTTGATGCGCCGTGCACGCGGATCACGCACGCGCAGTACCTCGATCTCGGCATCCTCCAGGCGCAGGCGAACGGTGTCGCGCTGTACGGTGGCGGGCGGGGTCGGGCTGATCAGGCGGCGCAGCAGACGGCTCATGCACCCAGCATAGCGCTGCTTCGGGCCGCCGGATGACCGGCGGCCGTCGGGCTGCCTGTTCAGTCAGCCTTGCTGAGCTTGAAGGCTTCTTCCAGCAACAGGAACAGGCGGCGGATCTCGGCGCTCTGCAGGGCGAAGCGGGCGTCGAACTCCGCGCGGCGGCCATCTTCGTCGGCATGCTCCAGCTGGTCCAGGGCACCGTCGAGGAACTTCAGCTTGCGCACGATCAGGTCGTCGCCGATCACGAAGGACAGGTTGTCCTCGAAGATCAGCGCCAGCTTGGTCACCTGCTTGCCGGCGTCCAGGTGCTTGTCGATCTCGTCGCAGCGCAGCTCCTGGTGCTGGCACTTGACCACCGCGCCACCTTCCACCGGGTCCTTCATCTCGCACTCTTCGCCCAGGCTCAGCCCGGTCGGCAGCGGCTCGCCGGCGATCCAGCCGGTCAGGATCGAGCGCGGCGCGACTTCGGCGTTCAGCGGCATCGCCGGGAAGCTGCCGAGCAGGCCGCGGATGTCGGACATGAAGTATTCGCCGGTCTTGCGGCTGGAGGTATCCACTGCCACGTAGCCGTGCTGCAGGTCGATGAAGGCGTCGTTGCGCGAGGACTTCACGAAGGCGCGCGGCAGCAGTTCATGCAGCAGGTCGTCCTTCATGCGCTTGCGCTCGCGGCCACCCGGGCGGCGGCCTTCCTTCTCCTCGATCTCCTCCAGCTTGCGCTCGAGCAGGTCGTTGACCACCGCCGCCGGCAGGATCTTGTCCTCCCCGCCCACGGTCAGCCACAGGTGCTCGGCGATGCGGTGGGAGAGCAGCTCCTTCTCCTCGCGGCCGAACGGTGAGATGAAACCGCGCGAGTTCATTTCCAGCGCGCCGACCGGCTTCAGCAGGGCGTGCGGCAGCAGGGTGTCGACTTCGGAAAAATCGGTGGTGGTCGGGAAACGGAAGAACGTCAGGTTGCGAAAGAACATGGAATTCCGGATGGCAAAGAGGAAGGGCGGCCGACCTTAAACGGCGGGCGTCTCGGGATCTGTGTCGGCGTCGGCCGGGGAACCGGCCAGCCAGGCATGGGCGTCGGGCAGCGGCGCGTCGTCGCGACGGCCCAGCGCCATGAAATCGAACAGGGTGGTGTCAGCCAGCTGCGAGGGCCGGACTTCACTCATGGCGCGCGCGATCTGCTCGATGCGGCCCGGGTGGTCCTTCTCCCACTGCTTCAGCATCAGGCCGACCTGGCGGCGCTGCAGGTTCTCCTGGCTGCCACACAGGTTGCAGGGAATGATCGGGAACTGGCGCGCCTGCGCGTACTCGACGATGTCACTCTCGCGCACGTAGGCCAGCGGCCGGATCACCACATGCTTGCCGTCGTCGCTGCGCAGCTTCGGCGGCATGCCCGACAGCTTGGCGTGGTGGAACAGGTTCATGAAGAACGTGGCCACCATATCGTCGCGGTGGTGGCCCAGCGCGATTTTGGTGAAGCCATGGCTTTCGGCGTAGTTGTACAGCGCACCACGACGCAGCCGCGAGCACAGCGAGCACATCGTCTTGCCTTCCGGAATGACCCGGCTGACCACCGAATAGGTGTCCTGTTCGATGATGTGGTACGGCACGCCCAGCCCTGCCAGGTACTCCGGCAGCACGTGCTCGGGGAAGTCCGGCTGCTTCTGGTCCAGGTTCACCGCCACCAGCTCGAACGGCACCGGCGCCTTCTTCTGCAGCTGCAGCAGCACGTCCAGCAGGGTGTAGCTGTCCTTGCCGCCGGACAGGCAGACCATGACCTTGTCACCGGCTTCGATCATGCCGAAGTCGGCAATCGCCTCACCGACCTGGCGGCGCAGGCGCTTGGCCAGCTTGTGCTGCTCGCGCTCGGCCACGCGCGGATCGCGGGCGGCGCGCGGCTGGGAACGCGGCAGGGGATCGGGAAGGGAAATCACGGCACTCATGGGTTCCATTCTAACGGCTCGGAGCGGCCCCGGCCGGGGGTCGGTATTCCCCTCTCCCGGCGGTCATCATCGCTGTGTATGCTCGGGACCTGTGGACACCTACGACCCCGCCGAGATCGTCGAACGCCTCGCCGCCCTGCGCGCCGAGCACCGCCTGCTGGATGAACAGATCACCCGCATGGCGGCCAACGGCGAGGACGAACTGGAAGCCAAGCGCCTGAAGCGGCGCAAGCTGCAGTTGAAGGATTGCATCGCCAGGCTGGAGAGCCTGCAGATTCCCGACGAGCCGGCCTGAGCCGGGTTCAGGTGGGTGCCAACCCGGGTTGGCCTCCTGCTCCGGTACGTGCCAACCCTAGTCGGCACGACGGGAAGGTGTGCGGACCAAGGTCCACACCCACCGCAGGATTCAGTTCAATCCTGCGGTGCCGGCTCGTCCGGGCGCGCCGCTTCCGGGCTGACCCGCTCGATGGTGTGGCGCAGCTCGCGGCCGAGGATGAACTTGGCATCCTTGGCCCAGGCATCCAGGCGCTCGTCGAACAGCAGCTTGCTGTTCTCGTCCGGCCACACCAGGCGCAGCTCGCGCAGCTTCTGGATGAAGCCACGGAACAGGGCCTTGTCGAAGAACTCCGGCGCCGCCGGCGCATAGAGCAGGCTCAGGCGCTGCGCGGCCTGCTGGCACAGGCTTTCCAGTTCGGCGGCGCCAAGCACGCCGGGGCCGTTCTTCACCAGCACCGAAATGGCGATGTAGTAGCGCTCGAACGCCTGCTGCAGCGAGTGCCCGATGGCGCGCAGGCGGAACACCTCGTCGGTCTGCCCGGTGTTGCGCGCCAGAATGCCGCCGTCGTCGTCATTGACGTTCTGCAGCAACCCCTCACGCACGAACACGTTGATGGTCTGGTCGATGCGCTGGGCGAACTCGTCCTCGCTCCACGGCAGGAACAGCTCGGCCTGCAGGAACGGGTACACCGTACGGCCCAGCTGGACCAGGCCGGCGCGGCTCATGCGGCGGTTGTTCTGGAAGCAGCAGGCCACCCACGACGAGGCGGTGAACAGGTGCAGCACATTGTTGCGGAAGTAGCTCAGCAGCACCGCGGTATCGCCGCTGACGCTGAGCACATCGCCCAGCGGGTGCTTGATGCGGGTGAGGACGTTGATTTCCTCGGCGTGGGCGATGATCCGCTCCGGCGAGTGCGGGGTCACCGTCACCCGGTCCGAATATGGCATCTCGACCAGCAGGGTCTTGCACAGCTCGATCTGCGCGATCAGGTCGGCCTCGCCCATCGCGTGCTTCGGCGTGGACAGCAGCGCCAGCGCCAGCAGGTTGATCGGGTTGACGTCGGCGGCGCCGTTGATGCGCACCTGGATGCGTTCGGCCAGCGTATCCACCGTGGTCGACAGCCAGGCCGGCTTCTCGTCCTCGGACACCGCCTCGCCCTTCCACTCCGGCGCCTTCTCGGCCAGCACGTCGTTCAGTGCGATCGGTTCGCCAAAGTTCACCACCACCTGGCCGTAGTTCTGCTTGAGCACCTTGGGGATGCCCCACAGCAGCGACCAGATCGATTCCTTTTCCTTCGGCCGGCCGGACAGTTCGTCCAGATAGCTGCCGCCTTCCATCAGTTTCTCGTAGCCGATGTAGACGGGCTGGAACAGCACCGGCTTGCGCGGCTGGCGCAGGAACGCACGCAGCGTCATCGAGATCATGCCGCCCTTGGGCTGCAGCAGGCGGCCGGTGCGCGACCGGCCACCCTCAACGAAATACTCCAGCGAATAGCCACCGGCCACCAGCTGCGCGACGTACTCGCTGAGCACCGCCGAGTACAGCGCGTTGCCGCGGATCGAGCGGCGGATGAAGAACGCACCGCCCTTGCGCAGCAGGGTACCCACCACCGGCAGGTTCAGGTTGATGCCGGCCACGATGTGCGGCGGCACGATGCCACGGTCGTACAGCAGGTAGGACAGCAGCAGGTAGTCCATGTGGCTGCGGTGGCTGGGCACGTACACCACTTCGTGGCCCGGCGCGGCAGCCTTGAACTTGTCCAGGTGGTGCACCAGCACGCCCGCATAGATGCGGTTCCACACGTGGCTGAGCATGAAGCTGGCCGAGCGCACGACCGGGCTGGAATAGTCCGCGGCGATTTCCCAGGCGTAGGCGTGTGCCTTCTTCCAGGCATCGGCCGGCTTCGAATTGTCGCGCTTGGCCTGTGCGGCGATCGCCTCGCGCACCGGTTCGGCAGCCAATACCTGGTCCACCAGCAGGCGCCGCGTCGACAGGTCCGGGCCGATCACCGATTCACGGATGCGCCGGAAGTGCGTACGCAGCACGCGCTGCAGCTTGCGCACCGTGCGCTCCGGCTCCAGGCCTTCGTCCACGGTGCTGCGCAGCGAGATCGGCGGGGCGAAGCGCACGA
Organism: Stenotrophomonas sp. YJH_SMC_46; assembly: GCF_059370315.1. Taxonomy (NCBI): domain Bacteria; kingdom Pseudomonadati; phylum Pseudomonadota; class Gammaproteobacteria; order Lysobacterales; family Lysobacteraceae; genus Stenotrophomonas; species Stenotrophomonas sp. YJH_SMC_46. The sequence continues at coordinate 133,262 of NZ_JCAFTO010000005.1, read as the reverse complement.
TGGTATTGCGCCCGTTCAGCAGCAGGCCCAGCAGGCGGCGGAAGCGACCGACCAGCGCCCAGTTTTCCGAGAACAGCACCGCGAACCAGCCGCTCTGCTTGTCCGGCGCGCGGCCGACGAAGATAGACACCGGCACCAGGTGCACATCCAGGTCGTCGCGCACGCGGTGCGCCTGCAGGACCTTGGCCAGCGAATCGGAGTGGGTCTTGGCGCCGCGCTGCTCGGGAATCAGCGAGTTGCTGGAGCTGCGCCGCGACAGCGCCAGGTAGGCGCGCTTGCGCCCGGTCGGGTCACCGGCCAGCGGCACCAGCGGCGAGGGCAGCCCGGCCTGGCGGCAGGCCTTGTCCAGGATCAGCGCGTTGGACAGGCCGTAGTCTTCCAGCACGTACACGACCGGACGGCCATCGTTGTACTGGCCTGGGTCTTCCGGCTCGATCTTCAGCGACAGCCACGGCTCGACCAGGCGGCCCAGCAGGCGAGCCCACAGCGGGCGGCGGCCGGCCGGACGCGCGTGCACGGGCGGCGGTACCGGGTTCGGGCCGGTGCCGGTCGAGGGGGACGCCGGCACCGTATCGGCGGGCGTCGACTGGGATTCTTCGCCGGGAAACGGCAGCGGGTTCTGTTTCGACATCGGCGCCATTATGGCTTAGGCGGCGGCGTTGCTGCTTCCCCACCCCCAGCAGGGGCTTCAGCCGGTGATGGCGAGGCCGCAGCGCGGGCCGCGTCGGCCTTGCGCAGCAGCGCATCGGTGTCGGCCAGGGTGCGGGTCAGGTACCAGTGGCCCTCGCGGCGGCTCAGCGGCAGCTGCAGGATCATTTCGCGGCCAGCCAGGTCGTAGTGCAGGCGTACCAGCGCATTGTCACCCTCCACCGAGAGCAGCTCACCGCGCACGCTGCGCAGCGCCTCGTCCACGCCCAGTCCGTAGCTGCCCAGCACGGCCTTGAGGGTGTGGATGAACGGCGCCAGCTGCTGCAGGCTGCCTTCCATGCCGGCGGCCTGCAGGCCGGCCTCATCATCGAACCCAACCTTGCCGGCCGCGCCAACCAGTGCGGCGATGGTGCTGCGCGCGCGGGCGCGGTCACTGATCGGTGCGCCCTGCGCCCAGCTGGCGAGGGTTTCCACCAGGGCGATGTAATGCGCCTGTTGGCCGGGCGTATAGCCCTTCTGGTGGCGCAGATACTGCACGCCGAAGTTGCCCATCGACTGCGCGGCCTGGCGAACGGCGCCGGCCTGTCCGGCCAGCTGGCGATCGAAGCTGCGCTGCAGTTCGGCGCTGGCGTTGGGCTTGCGCAGCGCGGCCAGCATCGGCAGCAGCTGGTCACCCAGCGGCAGTTCGGTCAGCGGCCACTGGCTGTGGCCTTCGGTCCAGGCCTGTTGCAGGCGCTGGTACTGGCTGGGCGGCACCGACAGCTTCGCGTAGCCGACCAGATCGTCCTCGGCCAGGCGCAGGGCCATCGCCTGCACCGCCGCGACCGGTTCGGCTGCCGGCTTGGCCGGATCATCGGCTGATTCGCGGCACGCGGCCACCGCCAGCAGCAGCATGGCTGCCAGCCCCCATCCACGCGCAGACCTTCCTCGCACCGCCACGCTCATGCAATCGGACTCCCCGGACCGGTCCGCATCTTGCGGCCTGCGACGTGACAGCGGCAAGCCGGGACGTCACGGTTTCCGCTGTTGCCTGTGCAAGTCACTGACGGGAATAAAAAAAGAGCCGGGATCACGGGGATCACAGGCTCTTCAAACCGGCGCAGGGCCGGTGGACAGTGTTGTGGCACATGTCCGGTCCGAGGACCGGATGGCGGCGATCCTACGCTGCCGCTCAAGTTAAGGCAACACTTCACGTAGTGCGCCTTAAACTATTGATTTTATTGATCCACCTGATGATGGGGTGGAAGCAATGAAATCTACGGCAGGTTTTGCGGCGATTCGGGCACAACCGCTCGGTAGACAGATGCAAAAACGCCATCCCGCGCGGGCCGGGATGGCGTTCGGGCCTGCAGCCTTCGCAACGGAACCTCAGCGCGCACCCAGTGCCGACGCGATTTCCTGCTGGATGGCCCGGGCCGCGGCCTGCGGATCGGTGGCCAGGCGGATCGGACGGCCAACCACGATGGCATCGGCACCATCGGCAAACGCCTGGGCCACGCCAACGGTACGCTTCTGGTCATCGCCGACCGGGCCACCGGGGCGGATGCCCGGGCAGACGATCGAGAACCCGGCGCCGGTCGCGGCGCGAATCGGGCCGGCCTCCTGGCCCGAGGCGATCACGCCATCGATGCCGGCCGCCTGCGCGGCCATCGCGCGTTCGACCACCACCTCCACCGGTTCACGGTCGATGCCCATCTGCGCCAGGTCCGGGCGGCCCATCGAGGTCAGCACGGTCACCGCCAGCAGGCGCATGTCGCTGCTGTTGGCGGCGGCGCAGGCTTCCATCATCGCCGGGTGCCAGCCGTGGATGGTGGCGTAGCTGACCGGCCACTGCGAAAGTCGCTTGATCACCGCCGCGGCGGTGGCCGGGATATCGAAGAACTTCAGGTCGACGAACACGCGCTTGTCGCGGCGGGCCAGCTCGTCCAGCACCTGGAAGTACTCGCCCGACGCCAGCAGTTCCATGCCGATCTTGTAGAACGCCACGCTGTCGCCGAGGCGGTCGACCCACTCCAGCGCCTGCGCGCGATCAGGCACGTCCAGCGCGAAGATCAGGCGCTCGTCGTCGCGCAGCGGCAGTGGCGCGCGGCTCATGGTGCGTAGTCCAGGGCAGCGCGCTTGGCGTCGTGGCGGGCCTGGCGCGACTGGCTGTAATCGTTGTTGAACTGCGCCGGCTCGAAGCCACCGTAGGTCGGGTTGGGCAGCATCCACCAGCGCTCGCCGAACCAGTCGTGGTACTGCTGCAGCAGTGCGTCACGGCCTTCGTTGGTGTTGGCGGTCACTTCCACGAAATCGCCCAGCTGGTCGCCGAACTGCATCAGCACGCGGTACTTCTGCCCGGCCAGGCGGCGGCGGCAGTTCTTCTCGCTACCGGCCTGCTCGCACCCTTCGACCACGGTGCCCAGGCCCAGGAACACGCTGTCATCGGCCACCGGCAGGCCCTGCTCGCGCAGGTTGGCCAGGGTCGCGTCCTTCAGGTGCACGGCGCGGTTGGAGATGTACAGCAGGGTCACGCCCTTGGCGTTGGCAGCCTTGGCGAAATCCACCACGCCCGGAATGGCCTTGGCCTTCTTCTCGGCCACCCACTGGTCCCAGCTCAGCTCGTCGTATTCCTTGCCGTCGCGCACCAGGCGCGCCTGGTAGGGCGAGTTGTCCAGCACGGTCTCATCCACGTCCAGTACCACGGCCGGCTTCAGGCCCTTGGCCTCGTTGCCGCGTTCCTCCGGCACCAGCGCATCCCAGTGCGCTTCCTTCAGCGCGACATCCAGGTGGTCGGCGGCGGCACGGTAGGTCTGCTCGGTGATGGCCTTGTACTCCTGCGCGCGCTGCATCCACAGCACTGCGTTGAGATTGTCGTTGGCGGTCGCATCAAGCGCGCCATCAGCCTTGGCAGCGGCGGCCGGGGCCTCCGGGGCAACGGCTTCGGCAGCAGGCGCATCCACGCGCTTGCAGGCGGACAGGCCCAGCGCCGCGGTAGCGAGCAGGGTCAGGGACAGGGAAACGGGACGACGCATGGATTCACCGGCAATCAGATATACCGGCGCATTTTACCGGCAAAGGCGGCCCCGGGACGGCTATGCTTGGCGGTTGACCCGTTGCCCTTCCGGAGGCCGCCATGACCGATTCCACCCAGACCCCCGACGTCCCCCTGCTCGACGCCGTGCAGGCACGCCTGCTGGGCTGCCTGGTGGAAAAGGAGGCGACCACACCGGACACCTACCCGCTGACGGTCAACGCCGCCCAATCGGCCGCCAACCAGAAGACCGCGCGCGAGCCGGTGATGAACGTCGATGCCGGCAGCGTGCAGCACGCGCTGCGCCAGCTGGAAACGATGGGCCTGGCCCGCCAGCACTTCTCCTCGCGCGCGGACCGCTACGAGCACCGCCTGCAGGCCGCGCTGGACCTGACCCGGCAGCAGACCGTGCTGCTGGCGCTGCTGCTGCTGCGTGGGCCGCAGACCCTGGGCGAACTGATCACGCGCAGCGAGCGCCTGCACCGCTTCGCCGACGCCGATGAAGCCCGCCACGCCATCGAGCGCCTGCAGCAGCGCGCGCTGCTGGTGGTGCTGCCGCGCGCCAGCGGCCAGCGCGAAGACCGCTACATGCACCTGCTGTGCGGCGAAGTGGACGGCGCGGCGCTGGCGGCGAAGTACGCCAGCAGCGGCGGTGGCAGCAGCGATGCGGCCGACCCGGGCCTGGCCGAGCGCGTGGCCCAGCTGGAAGCGGCGGTGGCCGAACTGCAGGCACAGTTGGCCGAACTGCGCGGTTGAGGGGGTGGGTGCCGACCGTTGGTCGGCACTGCATCTGAATAGTGCCGACACAGTAGCGGCACCTACCATCAGCCGCTACTGTGCCGGCCAGCGGCCGGCACCTACCAACATCAAGGGTCAGACCTGCGCCGCACCCGGCGTGGCATACAACCGGCTCGGGCTGTCCACGCCCGGCAACTGGATCACCCCGCGCTCCTGCATGCCCAAGCCCAGCAGGATCTTCCCGGACGCCACGTTGTCCAGGTCGGTGATGCCATACAGATCGTGCAGGCCCAGCGCTCCGCGTGCATGCGCGAACACCGCCCGCGCCGCCTCACCGGCATAGCCCTGCCCGGCGAATTGCGAAAGCACCGCATAGCCGATGTCCGGCCCCGGCAGGCCATCCCGCCGCACCAGCCCGGCGTTGCCCAGCCAGGCACCATCGGACAACCGCTCGATGGCATACATGCCGAAGCCATTCAACGCATAGCTGTGCAGCACCCGCAGCGCAATGTACTCGCGTGCCTGTTCTTCGCTGTGCACGTTGCGGTCGCCGATGAAGCGCACGAAGCCTGGATCATTGAGCAGCGCCAGCATCGGCGCAGCATCCCGGTCTGGTTCCAGGCGGCGCAGCCGCAGGCGTTCGCTTTCGATGGGATGCATGGGTGGGCTCCGGAAGGAATACCTCGATTTTGCAACGCCAGCGCCCGCCGTGCAGCACGCTCAGGCCAGGTGGGCCACTACGATGCCCAGCCTAGCCACATGCCCCGTCACGCTGGCCGAACAGGATCGGCCAGTAGCGCACGCACAGGCGATGGACGCATGCGGCGATCAGGCAGAACCCCATGCCCATCAGCGCCAACAGCAGCGGTGCGCCCCAGCGCAATCCCGGGTGCTGGATACGAGCCTTGGAAGGCATGCCGCCGGGATACAGCACCTGTACCTGTTCGCCGACCACGTACAGTGGTGCCCCGGTAGCAGAGGACGCGGTGAACTGAATCATCTGCCCCTGTGCGGTCTGGAACCTCACCACCGGGCGATGCAGGGTGATGTCACGTGCGGGCATCCCCTCCATTTCCGACCGGGCATCCTCTGCCTGGACGGCCACCACCGTTCCAGTTACGGAAACGGCCTTGCGCGCGAAACGCTGGACGTCCACGAACAGCCAGGCGGCGGCCAGAAGGATCAGCAGGCCCACGGCAAAGAAAAACAGCAAAAAACATCTGAGGAGGGTGGGCAGGGTGCTGGCCGGGTTGATCGATCAGCGTGCAGGTGCCGGCGCTGATCGGATGAAGGAGGTATCGACATGGTAGTAGCGCGGATTGCCCGGCATGACATGGACATCCAGTTCACGCCCACTCACCTGTGCACGGGGATCGGCCCAGAGATACGCACTGTGGAAGACATGCCATCGAGTGGTTTCAGGATCGCGCCAGGCGCAGACGATGACGAACGGATGCCTTCCCCCCGAAAATACTCCGCGATCGCGCTTGATCGCCCGGACCTTGGCTTGCACCCGTGTCCCGTGGCGAAGGAGCTGCCTGCGCCGCCATGCCCTCGCCGCCTGCGGCAGGTGCAGAATTCCCACCCCCAGCAAGAATGGGCCGCCGGTCACTCCCAGTATGACGCTCAGGCCCCAGGGTGATGAGAGCGAACGCACCAAGGCCTTGTCCGGGCGGTCCGGCAGGTACAGCACATCTACATGATCGCCCGTCATGTAGGCACGATGGCGGGTACGACCTGCGAAGAACCGCATCACTTGCCCGCTGCTGGTAGTGAAGTCCACCCAGTACAGGAACTTCACCCCTGAAGTGCGCGAACCACCGCGATCAACGCTGACGGCATCCACATGGGTGATCCTGCCATCGGCAATGACCGCCGCATCGAGGAAGCGCCTGGCCCCAACGTAGGCCAGAAGCGCTGAAACAAGCAGGACCAGGCCCAGCCCGAGGAAGGTACGGGTGAGAACAGCAGGGATATCGTTGGACACGATGAAGGACACGGCGCGCACTTCGGGTGCGCTCACACTAGGCCTTAACCCGATGCAGGCTCAAGGCCAGAAGCGTCAATCGGACGGATTGGAATACCACTTTAGTGGCTTTTCGATCCTCAATCGAACAGCGCCTCGATCGCGGCCAACCCCGCGCTCGCCCGTTCCTTCTTGCGCGCCGCATCGGCCACCGGGTCCGCGCCATCGCGCTGGATCTCCTCGGCCGGAATCTCTTCGAAGAACCGGCTCGGCTTCAACCGCACATGTTCGCCAAACTTGCGCGTCAGCTTGCTGTAGCTCATCCACAGCTGGATCTTGGCGCGGGTGATGCCCACGTACAGCAGGCGCCGCTCTTCCTGCAGGTTGCCCTCATCCAGGCTGACCTGGTGCGGCAACACGCCGTCTTCGCAGCCGACGATGAACACGTACGGGAACTCCAGGCCCTTGGAAGCGTGCAGGGTCATCATGCGCACCTGGTTGCCGCCCTCGTCCTTGTCGCTGCGCGAGAGCAGCGCCAGCTGGCCGGCCAGGTCGGCGGCGGTGGCACCGCGCGGGCCGCCCTCGAACCACTGCGCCAGTTCCTCGATGTTGTTCGCCCGGCGCTGGTAGCTGGCCTCTTCCTTGGCCTGCTGGCGCAGCTCGCTCAGCAACCCGGATTCCTTGGCCACCTTGCGGATCATGTCGCCGGACGTCACCTGGCGCATCTGCGCCCGCAGGTCGCGCAGGATGTCGGTGAAGCGCGCCAGGCTGTTGGCCGCGCGCGGCGGCAACTGCTGCAGGGCGCCGATGGTCTCGGCCACATGCGCCATCGGCATGTCCTTTTCCTGCGCCAGCTCGGCCAGCTTGGCCAGCGTACCGGCACCCACATCGCGCTTGGGCGACTGCACCGCCCGCATGAACGCGGTGTCGTCGTCCGGGTTCACCAGCAGGCGCAGCCAGGCCAGCGTGTCCTTCACTTCCTGGCGTTCCAGGAACATGGTGCCGCCGGTCAGGTGGTAGGGAATGCGCAGCAGCTGCATCGCCTTTTCCAGCGGGCGCGACTGGAAGTTGCCACGGAACAGGATGCAGAAATCACTCCACGGCACGTTGCGCGACTGCGCCACGAAGGCGATCTCGGCGGCGACCTTTTCCGCTTCGTGTTCGCTGTTGCGGCATTCCCACACGCGGATGCGTTCGCCGTCGGCCTGGTCGCTCCACAGCTTCTTCAGGTGCTCATGCGGATTGTTGGCGATCAGCGCGTTGGCGGCGCGCAGCACGCGGTTGGAGCAGCGGTAGTTCTGCTCCAGCTTGATGATTTCCAGCGTGGGGTAATCGCGCCCCATCTGCTGCAGGTTTTCCGGGTTGGCGCCGCGCCAGGCGTAGATCGACTGATCGTCATCGCCCACGCAGGTGAAGTTGCCCTTGTCACCGGCCAACTGCTTGAGCAGCCGGTACTGCGCGTCGTTGGTGTCCTGGCATTCGTCCACCAGCAGGTAGCCGATGCGCTCACGCCAGGCCAGCGCGATCTCCGGATTTTCCTCCAGGATCTGCACCGGCAAACGGATCAGGTCATCGAAGTCGACCGCGTTGAACGCCGTCAGGCGCAGCTGGTAACGCTCGTAGACACTGGCCGCTTCTTTCTCGCGGTTGCTGCGCGCGGCGGCCATCGCCTGTTCGGGCGACAGGCCGGCGTTCTTGGCGCGCGACACCAGGTTCTTCATGTCCTCGATGTCGTCGGGCTTGGCCCCATACATCAGGTCCTTGATCTGCGCAGCGGCATCGTCGGCATCGAAGATCGAGAATCCACGCTTCAGGCCCACGGCGGCGTGTTCGATCTGCAGGAACTTCAGGCCCAGCGCATGGAAGGTGCAGATGGTCACCTCGTCGGCATCCTGCTCGCACAGGCGCTTGGCCACACGCTCGCGCATTTCCTTGGCCGACTTGTTGGTGAAGGTGATCGCTGCGATGCGGCGCGCCGGATAACGGCCACAGCCGATCAGGTGGGCGATCTTTTCCACGATCACGCGCGTCTTGCCGCTGCCCGCGCCGGCGAGCACCAGCAACGGACCTTCGATGTGCAGGACGGCGGCGGCTTGGGGGGGATTGAGACCGTGCATGGGATGGGGATTGTAGCGGGGCCGGGTGACGACCACAGCGGGCCGCCGGCGGGGTTGCTGAACGGCTTCGGCGGAGCGGAGCTGCGGCGTACAATCCGTCGATGGCCAAGCTCTACTTCTACTATTCGGCGATGAACGCCGGCAAGACCACCACCCTGCTGCAGAGCGCTCACAACTACCGCGAGCGCGGCATGCGGGTGGCGATCCTGACCCCGCGCCTGGACGATCGTGCCGGCGCCGGCGTGGTCGCCTCGCGGATCGGCCTGCGCGCCGAGGGCATGGCCTTCGATCGTGACACCGACCTGCAACGCTGGGTCGAGCAGGACCTGGCGACGAACGGGCCGATGGGCTGTGTGCTGGTGGACGAGGCGCAGTTCCTGACCCGCGCCCAGGTCTGGCAGCTCAGCGAGGTGGTCGACCAGCTGCGCATTCCGGTGCTGTGCTACGGGCTGCGCACCGACTTCCGCGGCGAACTGTTCGAGGGCAGCCAGTACCTGCTGGCCTGGGCCGACGAGATGCAGGAGATCAAGACCATCTGCCACAGCGGCAAGAAGGCAACGATGACGGTACGCGTGGATGAGCATGGCCACGCAGTACAGGACGGCCCGCAGGTGGAGATCGGCGGCAACGACCGCTACGTGTCGGTCAGCCGCGCCGAGTTCAAGAAGATCACCCGCGGCGAAGGGCGGATCGATCCGGCGCAGGCGCCCCTGCCGCTGTAAGGGGTGTTCTTTTGCAGGGCTTGCAGCCCTGCACCTGCTTCAAGCCGAAGCAACGGCAACAGCGGGCATTCCGTGGGATGGCGGGGCGGTGTCGGAGTGCGGGGACGCTGCAAGTACGTCCCTGTAAGCTTGGCAGCCGCATCCATGCGGCTGACACCCCGCACTCCGACACCACCCCACCTCTGACAGATTTCTGCGGCTGTTGGTAGGTGTCGACCTTGGTCGACACATCTGTTGTCAGATATCGAATGAAATTCCGTGGGGTCAGATCCGTTTTCCTTCGGAAAACGGATCTGACCCCATGAGCTGTTCCGACAGATCGCGGAGGTCTGTCGAAGGCGGGGTGGGTCCGGTTGCGGGGGCGTGAGCCGCATGGATGCGGCGACCGAGCTTACAGGGACGTACTTGCAGCGTCCCCCGCAACCGGACCCACCCCGCCATCCCACGGAATGCACGCATTTGACGTTGCCTTGGCTTGAAGCGGGTGCAGGGCTGCAAGCCCTGCAATCCCAAACCACTCAGTACAGCGTGCGCTCCGGCGCTCCGGCCGGCGGCGGGGTGTACTGGTACAGCCAGGTCTCGGTGAGGGTCTTGCCACCACTGCGCAGGAACAGGCGGATGTCGATCTGCTCGGTACTGCCTTCCGGCGGCACCAGGTCGAACATCGCGCGGTAGCCGTTGATCTCGCGCAGCGGCCGCGCCGACACGATCTCGACCCGGCCCCGGCTGGCTTCCACCACCGCCTCGACCTCGCCCTTGTCGATCAGCCTGGCCAGTTCGCCACCTTCGAAGTCCACCGCGAAGCGCCAGCTGAAGTACTCGCGCTTCTTGCCGACCACACCGCCCAGGCCGGTGCGGCTGGCCACGCAGTGCGCCATCGGCGGCCGTGCCGGCGGCTCGGCGCCCCAGTACAGGCGGTAACCGACCAGCAGCTCCTGGCCCGGCTGCGGCTTTTCCTTGGGATTCCAGAACGCCACGATGTTGTCGAAGGTCTCGTCCACGGTGGGAATCTCCACCAGCTGCACTGAGCCTTCGCCCCACTCGCCCTTCGGCTCCACCCACAGGCACGGGCGCTTCTCGTAGAACACGCCGTCGTCCTGATAGTGGTCGAAGTTGCGGTCGCGCTGCAGCAGGCCGAAACCGCGCGGGTTGCGGTCCACGAACATGTTGAAGCGCAGGTTGCGCGGGTTCAGCAGCGGGCGCCAGATCCATTCGCCGGCACCGGTCCACAGCGACAGGCCGTCGGTATCGTGGATCTCCGGGCGCCAGTCCCAGCCCATGCGGCGGTCGTTCTCGCCCACCTGGTACATGCTGGTGCACGGCGCGATGCCCAACCGCTCGATCGCCTTGCGCGGGTACAGCGCGCTGTCGATGTCCATCAGCAGCACGTCACCGTTGGTGATCGCGAAGCGATAGGCACCGGCCACGCTGGGCGAATCCAGCAGGCCGTAGACCACGATCGTGTCCGAATCAGCCGACGGCTGTTCCAGGTAGTAGGCGATGAAATCCGGGAATTCCTCCGGCTTGCCCATGCCGGTATCGATCGCCAGGCCACGCGCGGACTGGCCGTACTGACCCTCCTTGCCGACCGCGCGGAAGTAACTGGCGCCGAGGAAGGCGGCGAAGTCGCGGTCGGTGTCCTTGCGGGTGTTCAAGCGGAAACCGGCGAACCCCAGGTCGGCCGGCAGCTCGCCGTCCTTGATGCCGCTCTTGCCGTAGTTGAATGCCGCGCCGTCATAGGCCAGCTCCTGCGCCTTGCCGTCGACCACGTCGAACATGCGCACCGGCGAATGGAAGTACAGGCCCAGATGGAAGAACTTGGCCTGGAACTTGCCTGGCTGGTCAGCCCACAGCGCATGGTCCTGGCGGTAACCGATCGACTGGTACTGGTCCCAGTCCAAGCCTTCCAGGCGGCCCGGCAGCACCCGCTTGTGGCTCTTGTAGGGCGCCTGTGCCAGCGCGCGCGCCTGGCCCTTGAGGGTAGCGAAGTCGAACGGCTGCGGCTGGCCGAGGCGGCGCAGGCCCATCTGGCCGCTCCTGCTGGCCGCGCACGCGGGCAGGGACGGCAGGCCGAATGCTGCCAGGGCGAGGGAGGCATTGCGGATGAAGTCGCGTCGTTGCATGCAGGCGCGTCAGGCACGAAGGGAAGGTCGGCCATGATAGGCAGACAAACGTTAACGGGCAGCGGAGACGTCTCCTGCCCGTTCAGCTGCCGCTGGCCGCCCGGCTCAGCGCTGGCAGTGGTTGCACCAGACGCTGGCGCGCTGGCCGATGGTGGCGTGCTTCAGCGCGCGGCCACAGTTCGGGCATGGCAGGCCGTCGCGGCCGTACACCAGCAGTTCCTGCTCGAAGTAGCCCGGTGCGCCGTCAGGGCTGATGAAATCGCGCAGCGTGGTGCCGCCCCGGGTGATCGCATAGCCGAGGATTTCCTTCACCGCCCCGGCCAGCCGCTGGTAGCGTTCGCGCGAGATCTTGCCCGCCTCGCGCAGCGGGCTGATGCCGGCCTTGAACAGGCTCTCGGCGGCATAGATGTTGCCGACGCCCACCACCACCGCCTGGTCCATCAGGAAGGTCTTCACCGGCGCACTGCGGCCCCGGCTGCGGGCGAACAGGTAGTCGCCGTCGAAGGCCTCGTCCAGCGGCTCCGGCCCCAGCCCCTGCAGCAGCGGGTGGACCTCGCCGGCCGGCTGCCAGAGCAGGCTGCCGAAGCGGCGCGGATCGTTGAACCGCAGCAGGCGGCCGTTGTCCAGGCTGATGTCGACGTGGTCATGCGCCCGCAGCGGGGTATCACCGGGCAGCACGCGCAGGCTGCCGGACATGCCCAGGTGCAGCACCGCGCTGCCGACGGCGGTATCCAGCAGCAGGTATTTGGCGCGCCGGCGGATGTCCTCGATGCGCTGCCCCGGCATCAGCTCGGCCACTTCCGGTGGAATCGGCCAGCGCAGGTCGGCGCGGCGCAGGATCACGCCATGCACGCGACGGCCCTGCAGGTGCGGCGCCAGGCCGCGGCGGGTGGTTTCGACTTCGGGCAGTTCGGGCATGGGGTGATTCTACGCCGGGCCATGCGAAGCCGCCGGGCATGGCCCGGCGACGGTGCAGAGTCAGCGCGGCGGTGCCGCCAGTTCCCGCGCATCCAGGACGCCATCACCGTTGGCATCCTGCGTGTGGAAGCGCTTCACGATCACCTGCCGCTGCTGCTCGCGGCTGATCGCCCTGCCCTTGCCACCGGGCAGCTCCTCGGCTGTCAGCACGCCATCACCATTGCGGTCCATGCGGTCGAAGGCATACAGCATCCACTGCACGTACTCGGCCTCGCTGACCTTGCCGTCGCCATCGCTGTCCATCCGCTGCAGGTAGCTGGCGGTGTCGGTGACCTGGGCCAGCACCGCGCCCGGCAGCAGCGCCGCCAGCAGTAGTCCGTACCCTGCCCTCACGCGCCCACCAGGCTGTAGCCCTTCAATCGTGCGGCGTAGGCCTGCAATGCCGCGATACCGCTTCCCTCGGCCTCGCGGCACCACGCCTGCAGCTGATGCAGGCGCTCGGCAGCATCGTGGCCGCGCGCCTCCAGCAGTGCCGCCAACCGCGCGCGGTACTCGACCAGGGTGCGGATGCGCGGGCGCTGTGCCACCCAGGCGCTCAGCTGGGCACGGCTGTCCGGCTTCAGCCAGCGGCCATCGTTGACCAGACCGCGGCGCAGCCGGCGCGGCAGCAGGCGACGCAGTTTGGCCCCGGCCTGCGCGGCTTCCTCGCGCAGGGCCGGCATGAACACGTTGCGCTGGTAGTCGGTCATCGCCTGGAAGCGGTGCGACAGCAGCGCCTTAAGGGTCTCGGCATCGGGCACGGCGATGTTCGGGCGTACGTCCATGGCCGGTGCCACCCGCAGCACCTTGGCCAGGCGCAGCGCCTGCAGCAGGCGGATCGCACTCCAGCCGATGTCGAATTCCCAGCGCCGCATCGCGAAGCGCGCCGAGCTGGGGAAGGCATGGTGGTTGTTGTGCAGCTCCTCGCCACCGATCCAGAACCCCCACGGCGTGAGATTGGTGGAGGTATCGGCAGACTCGTAGTTGCGGTAGCCCCACCAGTGGCCCAGGCCGTTGACCACGCCGGCCGCCCAGAACGGGATCCATGCCATCTGGATCGCCCACAGGGCCACGCCGGGCAGGCCGAACAGCACGCTGTTGATTGCCAGCAGCAGCACCGGGCCCAGCGTGGCGTGCGGAGTGTACAGGTGGCGCTCGATCGCATCGTCCGGGGTGCCGCGCCCGTACTGCTCAATGTCCGCGCGCATGCCACGCGCTTCCCGATACAGCTCCACGCCGTGCCAGAACACCTTGCCGATGCCGCGGGTAACCGGGCTGTGCGGGTCGTCCTCGGTCTCCACCTTGGCGTGGTGCTTGCGGTGGATGGCCACCCATTCCCGGGTGATCATCGATGTGGTCAACCACAGCCAGAAGCGGAACACATGGGCCAGCGCCGGGTGGAAGTCGACCCCGCGATGGGCCTGGCTGCGATGCAGGTACAGGGTCACCGAGAAGATGGTGATCTGGGTGAAGACCAGCAACACGGCCAGCATGGCCCACCACCCCAGGCCGAGAACACCACCGGTCAACAGGGACATCAGGGCATCAGGCATGGCAGCTCTCCGGATCCACGCGGGGATGGCAGACATGATGGGCGCTTGCGTTGCAAACTGCATCCCTGCGGCGGTGCTTGGCATCGCCATCCGTGGCACCGTTCACAGTTGGGGACCTGAGTTGTCGAGCCTTGATCCACGCGCCAGCCGCATTTCCGCCGCCCCGCCCGTCGCGGAGCTGCCCCCCTTGATCGAACTGGACCGCGCCACCGTGGTGCGTGGCCAGGTGAAGGTGCTTCATGGGCTCAGCCTGCGCATCGCGCAGGGCCAGCACACCGCCCTGCTCGGCCCCAACGGCTGTGGCAAATCGACCTTCATCAAGCTGATCACCCGCGAGCTGTACCCGCTGGCGCAGGTCGACGGCTCCGTCGCGGTGAGGGTGCTGGGCCAGAACCGCTGGCAGGTAGACCGGCTGCGCTCGCAGCTGGGCATCGTCACCGGCGACCTCAGCAGCAACCTGGCCGACATGCCGGGGCTGACCGTGGAACAGGCGGTGCTGTCCGGCTTCTTCGCCAGCTACGTGGTGCCCGGCTTCCGCGAGGTGACCGCCGACATGCGCGCACGTGTCGGCGAGACACTGGCGATGACCGGCGCGCTGTCCCTGCGTGAACGTGCCTACGCCGAGCTGTCGGCCGGCGAAACCCGCCGCGTGCTGATCGCGCGCGCGCTGGTCAACCGGCCGCAGGCGCTGCTGCTGGACGAACCCTCCACCGGGCTGGACCTGGTCGCCCGCGAGCAGCTGGTGGCGACCATGCGCGTGCTGGCCCAGCAGGGCATCACCCTGGTGCTGGTGACCCACCACATCGAAGAGATCATTCCCGAGATCGAACGCGTGGTGCTGCTGCGTGACGGCCGCGTACTGGCTGACGGTACCCGCGCCGAGCTGCTGCGCAACGAACCGCTGTCGGCGGTGTTCGGTGGCGCGATCACGGTATGCGAGCAGGAAGGCCGGCTGACCGCGTACGCGGGATAATCGACATGCCACTGTAGAGCCGAGCCTATGCTCGGCTGCTTCTGGCCGCGGGGAACGGCAGCCGAGCATAGGCTCGGCTCTACAGAAAACGGTACAGCGGGCCGGAACCCCGCCCGCTGCACCCTTGCTCAGAACTTCAACGCCAGCGCGCGCGACTCGATCGGTGCCATCCGGCTCTGGTCCTGCAGCTGCAGGTCGCGCAGTTCGTAGGGTGCGCCGAAGCCAGCCGGCAACGCGGCCTGGTCGAATGGCAGCACCAGCTGGCCACGCCCCGGTCCATCGAACCACGCGGCCGCATGCGCCTGCGCCACCGGCTTCAGCTGGCCATCGCGGCCGGTGGCATACAACGTGCCACGCGCCTCGTAGCGACCGGCGGCGGCCACCTGCAGCGGCAGCGCGACCTGGCGGCTGGCCGGGTCGGGTGCCGCCTGGCCACTGAAGCGAGCAGTGGGCCGTGCCACCGCGAAAGCCACCTTGCCGTCGCGCAGCACGCCATCGGCCTGGGCGAACACCTGCAGTTCCCACAGCCCCTGCACGCTGCCGACATCAGCCGGAATCCGCACCTGTGCACGCAGGGCACCATCGGTGGTGCGCAGCAGGCGCTGCGGCCAGCTGCGGCCATCCGGTGCGACCAGCAGGGCTTCGCCGCCCAGGCCGCCACGGCGCGAGGCCAGCTGCGCGGTGGTGGCGCCGTCTTCCAGCAGGCGTGCCTGCAGCTGCACGTTGCCACCGGCCAGCACCTGCGCCTGGTTGGCCTGCACTTCCAGCCGCAGCGGGCTGTTCGGCTCAAGCACCTGCACCACATAGCGGCCCTGCGCCTGCGTGCTCTGCAGCGTGTACGCACCGGCCGAACTGGTCGCGCCGGTGCGCAGCATGCTGCTGCCATCACTCACCGGCATGCCGGCATCCTGCAGCGCGCGCGCATCGACACTGCGGGCCACGCTGCTGCGGCCAGCCGGGTCGCGCATCTGCAGGGTGTTGGCAGGCAGCGCGCGGGCACCTGCGGCCGGGCTCAGCTGGATCACCGCATCGGGCGCCGTCAGCGGCAGGTCCAGGCCGCGTTGCAGCTGCGAGCCATCGACCTGCTGCCAGTAGCTGCGGCTGACCGAGGCATACGGCGTGGCCGCCTGCAGCGGTTGTGCCGGGTCCAACGCCCAGGCGAAGGACAGCGGTGCACGTTCGCTGTCATCGGCCGGCAATGGCGCGGCAACCAGCGCCGCAGGCACCTGGTCGCCCACGCGGGCCGCCTGCAGAGGCTGCGCGGCCTGCGCGGCGGAAAGGGACAGGACTGCCAGCACCGCACTGGCCAGCAGGGTGGAATGAATCGTCATGGTCGTCTCCCTCACTGGGTCAGGTCGTTGCGCAGCAGGGTGCCGAGGCCGAAGCACTCGCGGCGGCTCTGGTTGTGGCTGAGCGGCTCTGCCCCCTGGGTGCGCTGCGTGTCGGTGAACCAGGTGGTGCCGGCGGCCTTCTGGCTGCTGCACTCCAGGAAGCCATCGGAGCAGGAGGACAGCCAGTTCTGGGTGAACTCCAGGCCGACATTGGCGGCGTAGCCACCGCAGTAGCTGTTGCTGTCCCATACCGCCGATTCCACGTCGCTGCCGACCACCGCACGGAACGGCTTGGGCAGGGCGGGACGGCCTGCGGTGCCGTACAGGTTCTGCGCGTTGTAGGTGGCCATGCTCGCCACCTGCTGCTGGCGCACCGCGTCGTTCTTGTAGCCCAGCAGCCAGCCCAGCGAGGTTTCGAAGGTATTGCCGTTGAGCACCGCATCGGCCAGCGGCGTGCCCGCCGAAGACGGCGCCAGCGCGGTGACCTTGCGCACCGTGCGGATGATGTTCGGATAGCGGCTGTCGTAGGTCGGGTTGGACAGGATCCAGCGCACCACGTTGCCGCCGTTGGAGTGGGTGATCACCACCAGCTGGGTGATGCCACGGCTGTCGATGAAACGGGTCAGCTGGTTGGCCAGGCAGCCGGCCGCTTCCGGTTTCCACATGTACTGGGTGAAATCGCAGTTGATGACCACGTAATTGCTGCTGTTGGGCAGGCCCTGGCGCACGGTGTCGATGATGGTCGGCTGCCAGTAGTCCTGGGTGGCGTTGGTCTGCGCGCCGGTGCCATGCACGAAGGCCACGCCGACCACGTCGGCGGCCTGCGCCGGCGCTGTTGCAAGCCCCAGGAGCAGGGCCAGGACGGTACTTCCTGTTGCGGTGCTGCGCATCGCGTCTCTCCCTCTGTCTTCGGATCCCCCCGACCCGGCTGGAACTGGACGGCCTCTGGTGCCTGCCGATGTGCCGATGCTCACGGCGCGGGCGCGTGAAAGTCCGTGCGCTGCGCCCGGATTCAGGAGACTGGCGTCACTTGATGACGTTTTTCATCTTGTTTCGATGACCATGCCGGTTCTGGCCGTATGACCGATGGCCACTGCGGTGCCGCACTGGGACTGCGATCATGACGCGATGTTCTTTCTCCGGAGCCCGTCCATGTCGCTGATCTCCCACCCTGCCCGCCCGCTGCTCGGCCTTGCCGTGGCCGCTGCCCTGGCCGGTTGTGCCGCCACCGCCGCCAAGCCGACCGCCGTCGAAGCCAACATCACCACCAAGGCGGTGGGTTATCTGGACAAGAGCGCGGTTCCGGCCAGCCTCGACCTGGTACCGGCACCACCGGTGGCCGGTTCGGCCGCGTTCGCCCTGGACGAGCAGGTCAGCCGTGAGGCCCGCGCGCTGCGTGGCAGCCCGCGCTTCGCCCAGGCCGGCGTCGATGCGGAACTCGGTTTCCCCGAAGGCGCCAACCACTTCTCCTGCGCCGCCGACATCGACGTCGATGCGGTGAAGACCCCGGCGCTGTATCGCCTGCTGGAGCGCAGCCGGATCGACGCCAGTGCGGCGACCAAGGCGGCCAAGAACCACTACCAGCGCCCGCGTCCGTTCATGGTCAACGGTGAACCGACCTGCTCGCCGAAGGACGAAGACGGCCTGCGCAAGAACGGCTCGTACCCGTCCGGCCACACCTCGATCGGCTGGGCATGGGCACTGATCCTGTCGGAGATCGCGCCGGACCGCGCCGATGCCATCCAGGCCCGCGGCCGCAACTACGGCGAGAGCCGCCTGGTGTGCAACGTGCATTGGCAGAGCGACATCCTCGAAGGCCGCTTCATGGGCGCGGCCGCCGTGGCCCGCCTGCACGACAACGCGGCCTTCAACAAGGACCTGCTGGCCGCACGCAAGGAGATCGAAGCGGCGCGCAAGGCCGGCCTGCACTCCAGCCGCGACTGCGCCACCGAGAATGCGGTGCTGAAGGTGCGCCCGCAGAGCGCGCTGTAGGCCACGCCTCTGTAGAGCCGAGCCATGCTCGGCTCAGAGCAGCCGAGCGCAGGCTCGGCTCTACACGAAGCAGGAAACAGAAGGGCCGGCAGTGCGCCGGCCCTTCTGCATTGCATCAACGCAACCACCGCATCAGAACTTCGCGGTGAACTCCACGCCCCAGGTACGCGGCTCGTTGAGGAAGCCGGTCAGGTTGTTGAAGTCGATCGCGCCGACCACGCGGGTCTGGTTGGTCAGGTTGCGACCGAACACCGCCACGTCGTACTGGCCGTAATCCCAGTTGTAGCCCAGGCGCAGGCCGCCTTCCAGCGAACTGCGGCCGCGGAATTCCGGCGACTCGTAGATGAAGAAGTTCACCGCGCTGCGGTAGGCCCAGTCGGTGTAAGCGTACAGCTCGCTGCCATCGCTGAGCGGGAAGCCCACGCGCAGGGTCGCGTTGTGGATCCATTTCGGCGCCTGCGGCAGCGGGTTGCCGTTCACCAGCGCATAGGTGCCGCCGTTGATGACCGTGGTCGGGTCGTTGATGGTGCAGCCACCACCGCAGATCGCCACCGCAAGGTTCTTGTCCTTGATCTCGGTGTCGTTGTAGCTGCTGCCGAAGGTCAGCAGGACGTTGTCGGCCAGGTAGGCTTCCAGGTCCAGTTCCACGCCCTGGCCGATGGTCTTGTCGGCGTTGAGCAGGGTGGCGGTGTTGTTGGCACCGCCCACGGCGATCAGCTGCTGGCCGTCAACGTTGTAGCGGAACACGCTCAGGCCCAGGCGCGCGCGGCGCTCGAACAGGTCGGCCTTGATGCCGGCCTCGTACGAGATGACCTTCTCCGAATCGGCCTGCGACAGGCCCGGCGCAAAGGCCAGGCGGCCCTGGATCGACGGCGCGCGGAAGCCCTTGGCGACGCGGGCGTAGGCGTTGATGTCGTCGGTCAGCTTGTACACGCCGCTGACGTCCCAGCTGACGTCGTTGACGTCGGTGTTGGCCAGGTACGGGCCGCTGACCGGGGTGCCGAACGGAACGGCCTGCAGCACGCTGGCGCTGAAGTCCTTCTTGTCCTGGGTATAGCGCACGCCGGCACGCAGCTTGAAGCGGTCGGTGACATCGAAGTCGCCCGAAGCGAACACGGCCCACGCCTTGTTGCGCTGGTTCTGCACCACGTGGCCGGTCTGCGGATTGCCCGGGGTCAGCGAGTCGTAGTTGAAGTTGTTGATGGTCACGTCTTCATCGAAGTAGAAGACGCCGGCCTGCCAGTCGAAGCGGCCCCATTCGTTGGACTCGATGCGCACTTCCTGCGTCCACTGGCGGTGGTGCGGCAGGCCGTCGGCCGACTCCGACGAGAACGGAATCAGGCCCGGACCGTAGTTGCCGGCACCGAGGAAGGCCGCACCGTAGCCACCGTCGATGTCGCCACGGTTGAGCGACTCGGCGGTTTCATAACCGGTGATCGAATGCAGGGTCACCGAACCGAGGTTCCACTGCAGGCGCGCGCTGCCGCCCCAGGTCTCCAGGTCGGAGAAGTTGACGCCGTCGTTGGCCACCTTGTCGCGGTCGAAGTTCTCGACCAGCGAATTGCCACCCTTCTGGATGATGTTGGCGCGGAACAGGCGGGCGGTACCGTTGAGCTTGCGCTTGTGCAGATTGAACAGTGCTTCGAAGTCGTCGCCTTCGTACAGGAACTGCACGCGGCCGGCGGCTTCGTCATAGCCTT
This sequence comes from Stenotrophomonas sp. YJH_SMC_46, assembly GCF_059370315.1. Taxonomy (NCBI): domain Bacteria; kingdom Pseudomonadati; phylum Pseudomonadota; class Gammaproteobacteria; order Lysobacterales; family Lysobacteraceae; genus Stenotrophomonas; species Stenotrophomonas sp. YJH_SMC_46. The sequence continues at coordinate 113,429 of NZ_JCAFTO010000005.1, read as the reverse complement.
CGAAGCCACTGTTGGGAGCGCCGACGCGGGTGTTGTCGACCCAGTCGTCGCGGCGCTGGTAGATGGCCGAGACGCGTGCCGACCAGCGGTCGGTCAGCGGGCCGCCGTAGGCGCCCTGCACGTTCCAGCTGTTGTAGCTGCCGTAGCCGACACGGAGGTAACCATCGGCATCCTGCGACGGGCGTGCCGAATCGAACTTGACCACACCGGCCGGGGTGTTGCGGCCGAACAGCGTGCCCTGCGGGCCACGCAGCACTTCCACGTTGGCCAGGTCGAACAGCGGGAATCCCTTCAGCAGCGGGCTTTCCTGCACCACGTCGTCATACACCAGCGACACCGGCTGCGAGGCATTGAGGTCGAAATCGGTGTTGCCCAGGCCGCGGATGTAGAAGCGCGGGAAGGCACGGCCGTAGGACGACTCGATGTTGAGGCTGGGCACGCGTGCGGCCAGGAAGCGGATGTCATCGCCGGCCGAGCCGAGCACATCCAGCTTCTCGCCCTGGATCGCGCTCAGTGCGACCGGTACGTCCTTGGCGTTCTCGACGCGCCGCTGCGCGGTCACCTGCAGGGCATCGAGGGCAACCGGATCCTTGGCAGCGGGAGTTTCCTGGGCGGCCGCAACCAGCGGCAGCAGGGCGGAAAGAGCGGCAACGAGGGGGCGTGCGACCGGAAGGCGGCCACGGGAAGTACGGGTCGGGGACATGGCGGTAGGCTGTGTTTGGAGGGGTGGTAAAACGGCGCTACCAGATAATTGTTGCAATACAGCACCTGCCCCGCAAATGCCCGCCGTTCATGGGCCTGTCGCCCCGGCCCGGGCGCCCTCGCTAGACTCGGGGGTTTCCAGCCCTGCGGAGCCGCCGCGATGACCCAGTGGTATTTCCATGCCTCCGCCCAGGCCGAGCGTATCGGCCCGCTTGATGACCAGGCTGCGCGCCGTTATGCGCAGGCCAACCCGCGCGCGCTGGCCTGGTGCCAGGGCATGAGCGGATGGACCTCGATTGCCGAGGTGCCGGAACTGCAATCTGCGGCCCCGGGCATGCCGAACAGCCCGCCGCCGGTCCCCTCCGCCAGCGGCCGCGCCGACGACATCGAATTCCGCATCGTCGGCCATGAAATGCAGTTCGTGGAGATCGAGCTCGACCCCGGCGAGAGCGCCATTGCCGAGGCCGGCGCATTGATGTTCAAGGACGCCACGGTACAGATGGACACGGTGTTCGGCGCCGCCAACGGCGACCAGGGCGGCGGCTTCATGGGCAAGGTGATGGCCGCCGGCAAGCGCGTGCTGACCGGCGAGAGCCTGTTCGCCACCGTCTACACCCAGAGCGGCCACGGCAAGGGCAAGGTCGCCTTCGCCGCGCCCTACCCGGGCACGGTGCTGGCGATGAAGCTGGACCAGCACGGCGGCCGCCTGATCTGCCAGAAGGACAGCTTCCTGGCCGGCGCGCGCGGCGTGCAGATCGGCGTGCAGTTCCAGCGCAGGATCATGACCGGTCTGTTCGGCGGCGAGGGCTTCATCATGCAGAAGCTGGAGGGCGACGGCTGGGTGTTCATTCACGCCGGCGGCTGCGTGGTCGAGCGCGAACTGGCCGCGGGTGAGCGGCTGGACGTGGATACCGGCTGCGTGGTGGCCTACCACCCCACCGTGGACATGGACGTGCGCCGTGTTGCGGGCATCAAGAGCATGCTGTTCGGCGGCGAAGGCGTGTTCCTGGCCACGCTGACCGGTCCAGGCAAGGTCTGGCTGCAGTCGCTGCCGTTCTCGCGCCTGGCCGGCCGCATGTGGATGGCCGCGCCGCAGGGCGGCGGCCAGAACCGCGGCGAAGGCTCGGTGCTGGGCGGCCTGGGCCGGATGCTGGACGGCGACAACCGGTTCTGACCACCGCTGCGCTCGCCGGGCATGGCCCGGCGCTACCCGTGGTGTTCTATGAATAGGGAATACCCCCACCCTGCCCGCCCCGCCACCGCTTCGGTATGCTGGCGCCCTTTCCTGAATCCGGCGCCGCGAGCGCACTGCCGATGAGCCTGTTCCGACCCCGCATGCTGCTGTCCGTCGCCCTGATCGGCCTGCTGGCCGGCTGCGGTGGCGACCCGGTCCGCCCTGCGCCGCCGCCGGCGCCAACCGTGGTACCGCAGGCCAAGCCGGTGAAGATCGGTATCGCCCTCGGTGGTGGCGCAGCCAAGGGCTTCGCCCACATCGGCGTGATCAAGATGCTGGAGGCCAATGGCTTCGAACCGGCCGTGGTGTCCGGCACCAGTGCCGGCAGCGTGGTCGGCGCGCTGTATGCCAGCGGCATGGATGCGTTCCAGATGCAGAGCAAGGCAGTGGCGCTGGATGAAGCCAGCATCCGCGACGTGCGCCTGTTCTCCGGTGGCCTGGTGCAGGGCCAGAAGCTGCAGGACTACGTCAACGAGCAGGTCGCCAACCGCCCCGCCGAGCGCCTGAAGAAGCCGTTCGCCGCCGTCGCGACCCAGCTGGAAACAGGCGAGCGCGCGATCTTCGTGCGCGGCAACGTCGGCCAGGCCGTGCGCGCCTCCAGCAGCATTCCCGGCGTGTTCGAACCGGTGAAGATCGGTGGCCGCAACTACATCGATGGCGGCGTGGTCAGCCCGGTGCCGGTGGATGCCGCGCGCCAGCTCGGCGCCGACTTCGTGATCGCCGTGGACATCTCCAGCAAGGCCAGCGGCAAGGCGCCGACCGACATGCTGGGCATCGTCAACCAGTCCATCTCGATCATGGGCCAGCGCCTGGGCGAGCAGGAACTGGCACGCGCCGACATCGTCATCCGCCCGAAGGTGCTGGACATCGGCGCCGCCGATTTCAGCCAGCGTGGCACTGCGATCCTGGAGGGCGAAAAGGCCGCAATGGCCGCGATGCCGCAGATCCGCGCGAAGATCCAGCAGCTGCAGCGTGCACGCGCCGCGGCCGCCGCACCGGCACCCGTGGCCGCGCCGAAGTGCGAGGAAGCCTCGCGCCTGGGCAAGCTGATGGGCCGCAAGGACAAGTGCTGAGCTGAGCCGGCGTGTCGCTGCCAGACAGCGACGCGCGCGTTCTAGCGCGCAGGCCGGTAACCGCTGGCCTGCTGCCGCTCGCGCCTGCGCGCCTGACGGGCCTGCTCCTGCAGTGTCGCCGTGTGCTGCAGCTGTTCCATGCCATCGGCCGGCACATGCAGCTGGCGTCGCGCACGGGTGAGTGCCAGATAGACCGCGCGCACCGGGTTGTGCCAGATGCGCCCGCCCTGCCCCGCACTGAAGCAACCGGGTGACAGTGAGACCACGTCGAACTGCAGGTTCTTCGCGTGTTCGGCCAGGCACAGCGCCACCCGCCCTTCAGCAGGCGTGTCCTGGTCGTCGAGCGCCTGCAGCAGTGACTGCACCCGATCGGCAGACGCAAACAGTTCGACCAGCGCGCCCTGCCCTTCGTCGGCCTGCGTGGCCAGGAAGCGCTCCTGTGCCGGGTCCGAGGCGCTGTCGCGGCGCCGGCGCCACGCATCCAGCGGCCGCTGCAGCACGCTGCGCAGCGCGCGCAGCGATGCCGGATGCAGATAGGGCCGCAGCCCGAGCGCGTGCAGCTGTGCCGCATCCAGGGCCAGATCGGCGACGCTGCCATGGATGCGCAGGCCCTCGCTCGGCACCTGCGCCCAGTGGCGGTAATGCAGCACACCGGTGGCGCGGTCGGCGGCACCGACGAACGGCCCACTGTCCTGCCCCAGTCCATCCAGTGCCAGGGTCTGGTTGACCAGGCCCTCGACCTGGTTGCCCTGGCGCACCGACTGGTGCATTTCCAGCACCTTCGACGCGGCCCAGCGCGGCACCGTACCGGTCAGGCACTGGTGCGGATCCCCCAGGCTGACCACGCCAGGCGCATGGCCGGCCAGCAACTGCTTCCACGACGGGCTCAGGTCATGCGCCTCGTCCACCAGCAGCATGCCCATGTCCAGCGGCGGGGTAACGCCGCGCAGTGCCAACCACTTGCCGATGTGCGCCGGGCTGAGGCTCAGCAGCGTGCCCCGCTGCAGTTCGGCGTCGAACATGCAGCGCCAGACGTGCTCGGCGGCCGCCATGTACGGCGACACGTCGAGCATCGCGGCGGGCACCGACCGGTCGAAATGCTGGAACGCCAAGCCCGGTGCAGACGACGCGCACCAACGGTTGATGGCCTCGAACGCAGTCAGCAGCACCTGCTCCGGGCTGCGCCCACCGATGCCCTGCAGGCCGATGCGGCCGGCAATCTCGCGCGGCGTGCGGGTGCTGCGCCGGTAGCTGGCAACGAAGCCACCGGTGTGGCCGCTGCGCGCGGCATGCTGCGCCACGCGGTTGGCGAACTCGATCTGGGTCAGCAGGCGCACCGCGGTGCTGGCCGGCACGCGGCTGCGGAAGGCTTCCACCTGCCCACGCGAGGGCGCCACGTAGGTGTAGCGGCCGGGCCGCGCCTCCATCAGCGCCAGCACCAGGTGGCCCTTGCCGGTGCCGGCATAGCCATCGAGGTCGATCAGCTCATCGGGGTTGGCGGCGATGGCGCGCAGCACGCGGGCCTGCTCGGAGGTGTACAGGCCATGGTGTTCGACCGCACGCGCGTCCTCGGCGGCCACGTCATCCTGCGTGAGCGCCTCGTCACTGGAAAAGGTGGCGGGAAAGCGGATCTCATGCTCGGTCAGGGTTTCCTGGCAGGCCTGCTGCAGGGCCAGGCCCGGATACTCCAATGGCGACTGCGCGATGACGTCCTGCAGGATCTGCGCCGGCGCCAGCAGCACGCCGTGGGCGGCCAATGCGGTCAGCCAGGCATCCAGCTCCGGCTGGCCTCCGCCACCGGGGCCGGCCAGCTGCGCGGCGGCGCCTTCGTTGCCGGCAAACAGCGCGCAGGCATCATGCAGCAGGCGTTCGATCTCGGCCGCTGGATGCAGGCGCGTCCGGCACAACTGCGCGGCCATCAGCCCGGCCTGCTCCACTGCCGTCTGCGGCGGCGTGCCGTGAGCGATGTAACGTGCCAGCGACTTGCGCTGCAGCGGCAGGAAGATGGTGGTGGGCACCGGGTGCTGGAGTTCGGACATGCGTGGAACCGGAAAGGAGCGCTGCGGCGCGCGCAGGGCGGTGATGCTCGGCTACCCGCCCGGCCGCGTCAAATCGCCGCTGCGCTCATTCCAGCTGCGACAACGGCAATGCCTGGAAACCCTTCACCGTGCGCAGCACGAAGCTGGAATTGGCGTCGGCCACGCCGCCGGCGTTGAGCAGGCGGTCCAGCAGGAAGTGCGAAAAGTGCTCCAGGTCGCGCACGTAGACGTGCAGCAGGTAGTCCATGTCGCCGGTCAGCGCATGGCAGGCCACCACCTCGTCCCAGCCCTGCACGCTGTCCACGAAGTGGCCGATGGCGGCCTGGTCGTGCTTTTCCAACTGCACGCGCACGAAGGCCTGCAGGCCCAGGCGCAGCTGCCGCGGCTCCAGCCGCGCGCCGTAGCCGACGATCACGCCCTCGCTTTCCAGCCGCTGCAGGCGGCGCAGGCAGGCCGAGGGCGACAGGTTCACCCGAGTCGCCAGCTCCGCGTTGGTGGCGCGCCCATCCCGCTGGATTTCAGCCAGCAGGCGTATATCCGTGCGATCAAACTGGACTTCTCCGGCCATTGCTGCTCCGCAACATGGTGACTGCGCAAGGATATTGCGCCAACAATGCCAATCGGCGCAACTTTTGCAACCCTGTTGCGCGCGCCCTGCCCTAGCATCGTGGCTATCCCTTCAAGGAGTGCCCCATGGACCTCGCCCAGCCCCGCCGCGTCGAACACCAGCAGACCGACAAGGGCTACGTGCCGGTGTACACCACCGCGCTCGTCGAGCAGCCGTGGGACACCTACAGCGCCGACGACCACGCCACCTGGAGCACGCTGTACCAGCGCCAGCGCGAGCTGCTGGTCGGCCGTGCCTGCCAGGAATTCCTGGACGCGCAGGACGAGATGGGCATGAACGCGCACATGATTCCGCGCTTCGACCAGCTCAACGAAGTGCTGGGCGCGGCCACCGGCTGGACCCTGGTCGGCGTCGAAGGCCTGCTGCCGGAACTGGATTTCTTCGACCACCTGGCCAACCGCCGCTTTCCCGTGACCTGGTGGATCCGTCGCCCGGACCAGATCGACTACATCGCCGAGCCGGACCTGTTCCACGACCTGTTCGGCCACGTGCCGCTGCTGATGAACCCGGTGTTCGCCGACTACATGGAGGCCTATGGCCGTGGCGGCGTCAAAGCCCACGCGATCGGCCCGGACGCGCTGCAGAACCTCACCCGCCTGTACTGGTACACGGTGGAGTTCGGCCTGATCGACACGCCCGACGGCCTGCGCATCTACGGTGCCGGCATCGTGTCGTCCAAGGGCGAGTCGCTGTACTCGCTGGAATCGGCCGCACCCAACCGCATCGGTTTCGACCTGCAGCGGATCATGCGAACGAAGTACCGCATCGACACCTTCCAGAAGACCTACTTCGTCATCGACAGCTTTGAACAGCTGATGCAGGCGACGTCGCCGGACTTCACCCCAATCTACGCGGCACTGGCCGACCAGGCGCACCTGCCTGCCGGTGACGTGCAGGCTGACGATCACGTGTTCCAGGCCGGCACGGGTGAAGGCTGGGCGGACGGCGGCGACGTGTGATGCGCTGTCCGACGAAGACCAGCAGCTGGTGGCGCTGTGGCGCATGGAGGCCGACATCAACAACGGCGGCTTCATGCAGTTCCTGTGCAACTGGGGCGACCCGACCTGCCAGCTGGCGTTACGTGCGCTGCAGGCGATGGGCGCGGCGAAGACCCACGCGATCCTGGCCGGCATGCGCGGGCTGGTCGACCGGCTGGAAGATGACCCGGCGGTCAAGCAACTGACCGACATGTACGGCGCGATGACCGAACAGGAGCAGGAGGCGCTGCACGCCTTCGACGAAGCCTATTCGAGCGACCGGAAGACCTGGCCAGGTTGGGGCTGAAGCACTTCGGCCCGGAGCCTGTCGAACGACGATGACCATGCACGCCGGCGCTGTTCTGTAGAGCCGAGCCCATGCTCGGCTACGTTTCAATCAGCGCGGGTACACCAGCAGCACCACCAGATCCTCCTCACCCACCTGCTGCAGCGCATGGTGGCTGCCCTTGCGGGTCAGCAGCGCGTGCCCGGCGTGCACGTCGTACTGCCTGCCATCCAGCACATAACTGCCCTGCCCACTGACGATGTAATAGATCTCGTCCTTGTGCTGCGGATGCAGGCCGATGCCCGCGCCTCTGTGCAGCACACGCTTGCGCAGCACGAACGGCAGCCCTTCGGCATCGGCGAAGAACGGATACGCCGTGGTCGGGCCGGCACCGCCGTGCGGGCCTGCTTGCGTGCGCACAACACTGTCTTCGTGCACCACCTGCGAGGGCAGGGCTGGGTCGCTACCCTGCCCTTCCGCCACCACGTCGCAGTCGATATCCCGCACCAGCGCCGGCTGCAGCGCGGGTAGCAGCGGCACCGCCTCGCGCAATACCAGGCAGGCCACCGCATGTGCGCCGGCCACGCTGAAATGGGTGCCGTCGGCCTTGTTCTGTTCGGGCACGAACAGGAAGTAGGGTCGCGCGCCCTCCTCACCCAGCGCGCGGATCCAGCGCATGCTGCGGTCATTCAGATCAATCAGCGCAATCTGCTCGCGCGCGGCCAACGCCTTCATCGACTGCGTGTAGCGGCCATGCGTATCCAGCAGTGAACCGAAGTCGTACAGCAGCCGCGCCACCGGCGTGACCAGCACCGGCGTGGCGCCCTTTGCGCGGGCCACCTGTACGTAACGCATCAGCAGGCGTGGGTAGTCGCTGTCCGGATCGGTGTAGCGCGTGCGGTCTTCGAACTTCGCATCGTTGTGGCCGAACTGGATCAGCAGCACGTCGCCTTGGCGCAGCTCGGCGGCGATGGCCTCCAGGCGCCCTTCCTCGATGAAACTGCGCGTGCTGCGCCCGCCCTTGGCGTGGTTGTGCACCTCCAAGCGCGCCGGGTCCAGGTAGCTCTGCAGCGCCTGGCCCCAGCCGGCCTGCGGCGCGCGCTCGGGGCCGTATGCGGCCGCAGTGGAGTCACCGGCAATGAAGACCCGCACGGGCGCCGCCTGCGCGGTGGTGAACGACAGCAGCAACAACAAAGGCAACAGGGTGCGCATGTCCGGTCTCCGGTAGTGCCGGCCGCTGCCCGGCAACCTCATGAACGGCGGAAGCATTGCCAGGACGCCGGCCAGCGGCCGGCACTACCGCGGATCACGCGTCAGCGCGCCAGCCAGCCACCATCGACCGGCAGCACGGCGCCGTTGATGTAATCCGACGCCGACGAGGCCAGGAACACCGCCGCACCGGCCAGGTCATCCGGCGTGCCCCAGCGACCGGCCGGGATGCGCTCCAGGATCGCCTTGTTGCGCGCTTCGTCGGCGCGCAGCTGGGCGGTGTTGTCGGTCGCCATGTAGCCCGGGGCGATGGCATTGATGTTGATGCCCTTGCCCGCCCACTCGTTGGCCAGCAGCCGGGTGATGCCGGCGATGCCGCTCTTGCTGGCGGTGTACGACGGCACGCGGATACCGCCCTGGAAGGACAGCATCGAAGCGATGTTGATGATCTTGCCGTGGCCCTGTTCGATGAAGTGGCGGCCGGCGGCCTGCGAAATGAAGAACGCGGACTTGAGATTGACGTTCATCACGTCGTCCCAGTCCTGCTCGCTGAAGTCCACCGCATCGGCGCGGCGGATCAGGCCGGCGTTGTTGACCAGGATGTCCAACCCGCCCAGGCCTTCGATGGTCTCGCGGACCACGCGCGCCACCGGCTCGATGCTGATCAGGTTGGCTTCGATGGCCAGGCAGCGGCGGCCCAGCGCGGTGATCTTTTCGATGGTATCGGTGGGCGGGGCGATGCCGGCCACGGCGACGTCGGCACCAGCGGCGGCCAGTGCCACGGCGATGCCCTGGCCCAGACCGGTATTGCCACCGGTTACCAGAGCGACCTTGCCTTCCAGGCTGAAGGGATTAGCCATTGCGTATGCGTTCCTTGATAGAGACGAGCGGTGTCGACGGCCGGCACACGGTGCGCGGCGGCCAGGCGGGCTTACTTGAGCTGGCAGATGTCCAGCACGTGCATGTCGGTGTAGTCCAGGTTCTCGCCACCCATCGCCCAGATGAAGGCGTAGTTGCTGGTGCCGACGCCCATGTGGATCGACCACGGCGGCGACACTACCGCTTCGTTGTTCTGGATCACGATGTGACGCTGCGCGGCCGGCTCGCCCATGAAGTGGTAGACGCGGTCGCTGTCACCCAGGTCGAAGTAGAAGTAGACCTCGCTGCGACGGTCGTGCAGGTGCGGCGGCATGGTGTTCCACACGCTGCCCGGCTTGAGCACGGTCAGGCCCAGCAGCAGCTGCGAGGACTGGCAGGTGGCCGGCACGATGTACTGGTAGATGGTGCGCTCGTTGCTGGTTTCCAGCGCGCCGCGGTCCAGTGCAACGGCGTCCTTGATGGACAGCTGCCTGGTTTCGAAGCGGGCATGGGCCGGGGTCGAGGCCAGATAGAACTGGGCGGGGTTGGCGGCGTCCTGCGAGGCGAACACGACCTCCTTGCTGCCCATGGCCACGTACAGACCGTCCTTCGGACCCAGCGTGTAGCCGGTGCCATCCACGGTGACCGTACCAGTGCCGCTGCCGACGTTGATCACGCCCAGTTCCCGGCGCTCCAGGAACGGGTGGCCTGCGGCCGAAACGGGTTCGGTCTGGGTCGGCAGCGCAAGCGGTGCGTCCACCGGGGCGGCGCCACCAATCACGAAGCGCTCGTAGTGGGTGTACTTGAGGGTCACCGCACCGGCGTTGAACAGGCCATCGAGCAGGTACAGGTCACGCAGCTGGTCGTTGCTGGCACCGTGGATGGCATCGGGATGGGTGGCGTAATGGGTCTTGCTGTACATGGCGTCTCCAGAGCGGGGGGCGGGCCGACGGGTCGGCCCCGGCGCGGTTCACGGTCGATTCTAGCCAGACAGGAAACCGGTGTCATTTTGCGTCGCACGATGCCGGGATGGCCCGGGCAGGGCGCGGTGGATCGGGTGGATGGGGCAGGGGCGTGTCACGACCAGAGATCGTGACCTGCAGGATTGATCCTTGGGGATCAATCCTCCGGCGGCTGGCAGGAATCGCGGACGATCAGGTGCGGCCGCACGCTGGCAATGGGCAGCGCGGCCTGGCCTTCGGGCTGGATCAGCATCGCCGCGGCGGTGCGTCCGGTATCGCGCGTGTGCCGGCGCACCGAGGTCAGCGAGGGCCACAGGCGCGAGGCAAGCGGGCTGTCGTCATAGCCGACAATGGACAGCTGGCGCGGAATGTTGATGCCCGCGCGCAGCGCCACCTTGTAGATACCGGCGGCCATTTCATCGTTGCCGGTGAAGATGGCGGTCGGGCGGCGCTTGCCCAGCAGCAGTTTCTCGGCAGCGGCGACACCGGATTCGAAGGTGTAGCCGGCCTCGATGATGCGGTCCTTCGGCAGCTCGATACCGCGTTGCGACAGTGCGTCGATGAAGCCGGCGGTACGTTCATGGGCCGAACGGTAGGCGCTGGGACCGGTCACCAGGGCAATGTCACGGTGGCCGAGCGAGAGCAGGTAGTCGGCGGCTTCGGCCGCACCATCGCGGTCATGGGTAACCACCATCTGCGAGCTTTCGTCCAGCGGCAGCGCTGCCACGCGGGTAAACCGGCAGCCGATTTCATCGAGCATGTCCGCCAGCGCCTGGTCTTCCGAGGCACGCGGCACTAGGATGACGCCGTGCAGCTTCTGCTGCTGCACGAAGCGACGCACGCCTTCGATGTAGCCGGGGCTGCGGCTGTCACAGGGATGCACCACCAGCTCGAAACTGGATCCACGCAATGCATCCAGCGCGCCGTACTGCATGTCCACGATGTACTGCGCGGTGGGGTTGTCGTAGACCATGCCGATCAGGAAGGAGCGGCGGAACGCCAGCCCGCGGGCCAGTGGATCGGGCGTGTAGCCCACTTCACGCATCAACGCTTCCACCTTGTCGCGCGTGTCCTTGCGCACCAGTGGCGAGTTGTTGATGATTCTTGAAACCGTTTTCTTGGATACACCCGACAGTCGCGCGATGTCGTTGATGGTGGCTGCCTTGCCCTTCGCCAATGCCGGCGTAGCGGCATCGTTCTTGTTGCGCACTGACATGTTTTGAACCCGGTAAGTCTGGGGATTCCGGCTCCGCGCTCAGTCCAGCGCGCGGTAGCGGAAGTTGCGGAAGGTTACCGCACCGTCGCCGGCCGCATACAGCGCCGGCTTCAACGCCAGGAACCTGCCCGCGACATTGTGATGGTAACCGGACACTTCCATCTGAACCGGATACTTCTGCCAAGTGTGCCCGTCGGTGCTGGAGTGGAAGGTGACGATGTGGCGGTTGTTGGTCACCCGCAACCACAGCCGGCCGCCGCGGCCCGGGGCCGGTCGGGCAGGGCGCTCCTCGCCGTAGCGATGCATGATGAACGACTCGCCGTTGCTGCCCACGCCCGCGTACAGCCGGTCGCTGTAGAACAGCAGCGCGCCGCCCACGGCACCGGGGGCGATCTCCATCTCCACCTCGAACTGATAGGCCCGGTCGCCGGCGATGGTGGTCAGCGGCGAGGCGTCGCGCGGCGTGCTGCCCTTGCCCTGCAGGACAAGGCCGTTGCCACTGAAACCCAGCCGGCGGTACTCATCCTGCGCCGGGTTGAAGAACGCCCACTGCGGGCCAAGCGTGCTGCCGCGGAAATCATCCGACAGCGCCATGCCATGCGGCGACAGCGCCTGTCCGGCCGGCTTGCGCAGTGGCTGACCAAGGTCTCCGCCCGTGGCCCGGAACCAGCCGTCAGCGGTCCATTCGATCGGTTCGAGCAGGGCCTGCCGACCCAGCGTCCAGAAGCCGTTCTCGTACCCGTGGTACATCATCCACCAGCGTCCATCGGTCCCTTCGATCACCGTCGCGTGGCCGCGTGACCACCAGGGCTCGGCCGCCGACTGCGTGCGCGTGATCGGGTTGTTGGGCGCGTTCTCCCATGGTCCGTGGATCGAACGCGAGCGCGCGGTGATCACCATGTGCCCGGTCGGCGGACCGGCGGTGCCGCCCACTGCCGTGGTCATGTAGTACCAGCCGTCGCGGACGTGGATCTTCGGGCCTTCCTGCGCGTAGGCCTCAACGTCCCAGTCCTGCGGGTAGCGCCAGCCGTCATAGACGTGTTTCGGCGTGCCGACCACGCTCAACCCGTCGTCGGCCAGCTGCACGTAATCACCGCCACTGAGGAACAGGTAGCGCTTGCCGTCTTCACCCACTGCATGGCCGGGATCGATGTAGCCACCCAGGCCGATGTCGATCGGCGCGCACCACGGGCCCTTGATGTCATCGGCCCAGACCACGAAGTTGCTGCGGCGCTCGCCGGTGCGGGCCGGGAAGTAGATGAAGTAGCGCCCCCGATGCTTGACGATGTCCGGCGCCCAGATCGCCCCCACGTTGCGGGTGACCGCATGTCCCAGCGGCTGCCAGTTCACCAGGTCGCGCGAGTGCCAGATCGGGAGGCCGGGGTAGGCGTCGAACGACGACAGCGTGAGGTAGTAATCGTCCCCGTCCTTGAGCACCGAGGGATCCGGATGGTCACCGGCCAGCACCGGATTGAGGAACGTGCCATCGCCCCGGTCCGCCTGGCGCTGGTGTTCCAGCCCCCGCGCCCACTGCGCCGGGGCGCGCGCGGGCTCCGCCGCGGGTGCAGGCCGTGCCGGCAGCAACAGCACGAGCAGAGTGATGGTGGCGGCGATACACAGTGCACGCATGGCAGTCTCCTTGTGGCTCAGCCGCGCAGCGCGGCGGGCAGCCACAACGACAGTGAGGGGAAGAAGGCCACGACCAGCAGCACGGCGAGCGCGGCGAACCAGAACGGCCAGATCGTGCGCATGCTCTGGCCCACGCTGATCTTGCCGATGGCCGTGCCGATGAACAGCACCGAGCCCACCGGGGGCGTGACCAGACCCAGGCCACCGGTGAGCACCAGCACCAGGCCGAAGTGGATCGGATCGATGCCGTAGGCGCGGGCCACCGGCAGGAAGATCGGCGTGCAGATCAGGATCATCGGTGCCAGGTCCATGAAGGTGCCCAGCAGCAGCAGCATCACCACGATCATCAGCAGCACCATGAACTGGCTGTGCGCGAACGACTGCAGGAACTCGACGGCGGCCGCGGGCACCTGCAGGTAGGCCAGCAGCCAGCCAAACACGGCGGCGGTGGCGATCACGAACAGGATCACGCCCGTGCTGCGCGCAGCGTGGATGACGGTGTCGAAGAACTCGCGCCAGCGCAGTTGCCGGTACAGCACGGTGGTCACCAGCAAGGCGTAGACCACGGCGATGGCTGCGCTTTCCACTGCGGTGAAGATGCCGGCACGGATACCGATGAAGATCAGCGCGACCAGGCCCAGGCCGGGCAGGGCGGAGACGATGCGCAGGGCCACGGCGCGCCAGCCGGGAAAGACCTCCACGCCATAGCCGCGGCGGCGCGCCACCGCATAGCCGGTGACCATCAGCGCCAACGTCATCAGCAGCGCGGGGACAATGCCGGCGGCGAACAGATCGGCGATGGACAGGCCCCCACCAGCAGCGGCCGAGAACAGGATCAGGTTGTGCGACGGCGGCACCAGCAGCGCCACCAGCGCGGCGGTGATGCTGACGTTGACGGCGAAATCGCGGTCGTAGCCGCGCTTGACCATCTGCGGGATCATCGTGCCGCCGACCGCCGAAACGTCGGCGATGGCCGAGCCGGACACGCCGCCGAAGAACAGCGAGGACAGGATCGAGACCTGGCCGAGGCCACCGCGCAAGCGCCCCACCAGCGACGAGGCCAGGGCGATCAGGCGCTCGGAGATGCCGCCGCGCATCATGATCTCGCCCGCGAAGATGAACAACGGAATGGCGATCAGCGAGGCCGAGCCGGTACCGGCCGAGATCTGCTGCACCAGCACGATGCTGGGGATATCCAGGTAGAGCAGGGTGGCCAGCGCGGCAGCGGCCAGCGCGTAGGCCACCGGCACGCCGAGCAGCAGCAGCACGGCAAACACGGAGAACAGGATGGTGATACCCATGGATCAACGATCTCCTTCAGCGTCTTCGGCGCCGGTGGCGCGGGCCTGCAGCGCGTTCCACGCACGGTTCAGCGCGAACAGCAGCATCAGCCCGCCGCCCACCGCCAGTGGCAGGTAGTTGATGCTCTGCGGCAGATCGGCGCCGGCGGTCTTGATGTCCAGGCCGTCGAGCAGCAGATCACCCGACCAGAAGGCGATGAAGCCTCCCAGCACCGCCACCACCAGCTGCACCAGCACGTCCACCGCACGGCGCAGGCCGGGGCCCAGGTAGGCATGCAGCAGGAAGAAGCCGAAGTGGCGGTTGGTGTGCACACCGCAGGCGGCACCCAGGCTCATCGCCGTGGCCAGCAGCAGCAGCGTGACCGGCTCAGTCCAGCTGGGCGAATCGTTGATCACGTAGCGCGCGAACACCTGCCAGCCCTGCACCACCACCAGCCCCAGCAGGGCAGCAACGGCGCCGTAGATGGCGATGTCGGCGATGCGGTCCAGCAGGCGCTGGCCAGGCCCGGTGGCGGGCGTCGTCGTCTCGATCATGGCAGTGTCCTCAGGCGGCGCGAATGCGGTCGACCAGCGCGGCGATCTCCGGCTGCTGCAGGTACTGCTGCAGCAGCGGCTGGGCGGCGGTGCGGAAGGCGGGCATGTCCACCTCGTTGGCTTTCACCCCATAGGCCAGCACGGCGCGGCGTGCGGCGTCCTCCGACGCATCCCACTGCTCGCGCATCACCTTCACCGACGCGCGCGCGATCTGCAGCAGCAGCTGGCGGTCGTCAGGCGACAGGCGTTCGAAACTGGCACGCGACATCAGCAACACATCCGGCGCGTACGAATGGTCGCTCTGCGACCAGTAGTGCGCCGCTTCGAAGTGGCGGCTGGAATGGAAGCTGCGCATGTTGTTCTCGGCGCCGTCGATCATGTGGGTTTCCATCCCGGAGAACGTGTCGCCCAGCGACATCGGCGTCGGGTTGGCGCCGAGCAGGCGCATCAGCTGGATGAAGATGTCCGATGAGGCGACGCGCAGCTTCAGGCCGTGCAGGTCCTTGGGCGAAACGATGGGGTGCTTGGTGTTGTAGAAGCAGCGTGCACCGGAATCGTAGATCGCCAGGCCGACCAGGCCGCGGCCCTGGAAGCCGCGCAGCACGGCTTCGGCCACGCCGTCATCCAGCGCGGCACGCTGGTGCGCCACCGACGTGAACACGTAGGGCAGGCACAGCGCCTGGGTCAGCGGAAAGGCATTGTTCAGCGCACCGGCATACACGCGGGTGATATCGATGGCACCGAAGCGCGCCATGTCGATCGCCTCGGATTCGCGGCCCAGCTGGCCGGAGTGGTACTGGCGCAGGCGCAGGCGACCGTTGGTTTCGCGCTGCAGCGTTTCGCCGATCCACTTCACCGCGGTGACGGTAGGGTAGTCGGCCACATGCACGTCGGTGGCGGTCAACAGCGCGCCACCGGCCATATCGCCGCCCGGCCCGCGGCCACAGGCGGCGAGCATCGGGGTGGCCAGGGCAGCAGCGCCACCGGCCAGGAAGTTACGTCGTGTGATCATCTGCGCCCTCCCGCGCGTGTTCACCAGGGCAGCCCCGCGGTCATCCCGCGGGCACGGCCCGGCAGGCAATGTCACCGAAGCCGGCAAAGCGCACCAGCGCCGTTTGTCCTGCCTCGATATCGTGGATGCCGGTGGCATTGCCGGTGGCGATCAGGTCGCCCTTGCGCAGCGGCCGGCCACGCAGGGCCGAACGGGACAGCGCAAAGGCATAGGCCGCGCGCAGGCCACCGGGCAGGCGGGTGGCGCCACCGGTGCCGACCACCTCACCTTCGATCAGTGTCTCGGCACGCAGCGAGTTTTCGTCGCGTGCGGTCCAGTCGACGATCTCCGGGCCCAGCACCAGGCCGTTGTTGTTGCCAAAGTCGGACACCACCACGCGCGGACCAAGTTCGTTGATGGTGGCCAGCGGGCTGCTGGCCACTTCCACGCCGATATAGAGGCGCGCAGGCAGCGCTTCGGCCTGTTCCGGGGACCAGTCCAGCTGTCCGGCCGGCGCGTCCTCCAACAGCTCCAGCACGTACTCTGCTTCGACTGCGCCGAAGCCCCCGACGAAGACCGGGATGTCGGTTGTTCCACCGGTATCATTCCAGAGCTGACGTTTGAAGATCGGCCCCAGCAGGCGCTCATCGCCGGAGCCGTCGCGGCGCTCGGCAGCGATGTAACCCACCTTCCAGCCGACCACCGTATCGCTCCACAGGCCAATGGCCTGGTCCTGCACGTGGTAGGCAGCCACCAGATCGACGGGGATCTCTCCGGGGAACGCGGGCAGGGCCTTGCCTGCGCGGCGTGCATCGGTGAAGGCGCGGGCGATGGCGGCTGCACCGTCCGGCGCCGGCCTCTGCCCCTGTGTGCCGTGTTCGTTGCTCAAGAACGGTCTCCCTCTGCGTTGTTGCACTGCCCATCGACAGCGTCTGCAGGAGGTGTATATGGTAAACCGGTGTCATCACGCAAGCCGCAGCGCATCACACCCGCTTCCGGGGCGCCTGCGGCACGCTGCCCACCCTTCGCTGGAGCCCGGTCCGCCATGCGTCTGCCCCCTCTTGTGCTGTTCCTGTGCGTTCTGTTGACGCTTGCCCCGGCACGTGCCAGCGACGTCCCGCTGCGCGACGGCCAGCGGCTTGCCGGGGAGGTGGCGGGCGAACGCCTGCCGCTGTGGCCGGACGGCCAGGTACCTGGCCAGAGCGCTCCGGCGCGGAAGGCGCGGGTGGTTGAGCGCAGCCCCGATCCGGCCCATCCGGACCGGTTCGTGGACGGGATCGATGCGCCATACATGATCGTGCACGCGCCGCCACGTCCGAACGGGCAGGCGGTGCTGGTCATTCCGGGCGGCGGCTACCAGCGGGTGGTAATCGACAAGGAGGGCAGCGCGCTGGTGCCGGACTGGGTGCAGCGGGCAGGCTTCACCCTGTTCGTGCTTCGCTACCGCCTGCCGCAGCCGGGCAGGGACCGCCAGGCGGCGCTGGCCGATGCCCAGCGTGCGCTGCGGGTCGTGCGCGACCAGGCCGCGCGCCGCGGCCTGGAGGCGGACAATGTGGCGGTCATGGGCTTTTCCGCCGGCGGCCACGTGGCTGCGCGGCTGGCCACCGGCTTCGATGCGCCGGTCTATCCCGCACGCGATGCGATCGATCAGCTGAGCGCGCGCCCGGCACGGGCGGTGCTGGTCTACCCGGTCATCGACATGGGCGCGCATGCGCACAGTGGTTCGCGCGGGCGATTGCTGGGCGAGCGCCCTGACCCCGCATTGGCGACGCAGTACTCGGTGCAGGAGCACGTGCATGCGGACATGCCGCCGACGATGCTGATCCATGCCAACGACGATCGCGTGGTCAGCGTGCACAACAGCGAGGTGATGGCGCAGGCGCTGGCCAGGGCGGGTGTCGAGCACGAACTGCATGTGTTCGCCCATGGTGGCCACGGCTTCGGCATGCGCCTGCAGCCCGGCTCCACCCTGGCGCAGTGGCCAGCGCTGGCGCAAGCATGGCTGACAGCAGGAAAGGATGCGGAGCGCAGCCGATGACGGGAGCACCCGACGATCTGCAGCGCCGCCGTTTCCTGCGTGACAGCGCGCGCTGGGCGCTGGCCACGGCCACGCTGGTGGCACTGCCGGCAGCGGCGATGCCCGCTGCACGCGACGAACGCCTGCCGATCGTCCGCGTGCGCGGGGGGCGCCTGCGCGGCCAGCATGAACAAGGCGTGCTGGTATTCCGTGGCGTGCGCTACGGCGCCGATACCGGCACCCATCGCTTCCAGCCACCACGCCGGGAAGCGGCATGGAACGGGATCGCCGATGCACTGGACTATGGCGCGGCCGCACCGCAGGGCGGCGCGGAAGGCCCCGGCAGCGAAGACTGCCTGTTCCTCAACGTCTGGACCCCCGCACTGGGGGATGGCGGCCGCCGCCCGGTGCTGGTCTACATACACGGGGGTGGGTTCAACAACGGCTCCGGCAGCGATCCGCTGTACGACGGCAGTGCGCTGTGCCGCCGCGGCGATGTGGTGGTGGTGACCCTCAATCATCGGCTGAACACCTTCGGTTACCTGTACCTGGGCGCACTTGGCGACGCACGCTACGCCGCGTCGGGGAATGTCGGCCAGCTCGACCTGGTACAGGCGCTGCAGTGGGTGCGCGAGCACGCGGCGATCTTCGGCGGTGACGCTGGAAACATCACCGTGTTCGGCCAGTCCGGGGGCGGCGCCAAGATCGCCACGCTGATGGCGATGCCGGCGGCACGCGGCCTGTTCCAGCGCGCGTGGACGATGAGCGGGCAGCAGGTCACCGCGGCCGGCCCGCGTGCCGCCGCGCAGCGCGCTGCCATCGCAATGGAGGCAGTGGGTGCAAAGGACCTGTCTGCCCTGCTGCGGCTCCCGGCCACGGATCTGCTTGCAGCCACCCGTGCCCGCGATCCATCGCGGGTGGAAAGCACGTCGCTGTACTTCGGGCCGGTACTGGACGAAGTCTCCCTTCCGGTGCATCCGTTCTGGCCGCAGGCGCCGCGGCAGTCGGCCAGCATTCCGATGGTCATCGGCAATACGCGCGACGAGACCCGTGCCTTCCTCGGCAACGATCCGGCCAACTTCACCTTGACCTGGGAGACGCTGCCGGCACAGCTGCAACGCCAGCAGTTCGTGGATCTGCTGCCGCAGACGGTGATCGCCGAGTACCGGCGCCTGTACCCGCATTACACGCCTTCGGAGGTGTTCTTCGCGGCCACTACCGCAGGACGTTCCTGGCGCGGCGCAGTGGAGGAGCTGGAAGCGCGTGCGCGCCAGCCCAGCGGGGCCGCGCCCACCTGGGCCTACCAGCTGGACTGGGGCTCACCGGTGGAGCAAGGCCGGCTGCGCGCCTTCCACACGCTGGACATCCCGCTGGTGTTCGACAACGCCGGCCTGCCCGGCGCACGCACCGGTGGCGGCGCGGACGCGCACACGCTGGCGGCGACAATGAGCGACGCACTGATCGCCTTCGCGCGCAACGGCGACCCCAATCATCGCGGAATGCCGCAATGGCCCCCCTACGCGCTGCCCCGGCGGCAGACCATGCTGTTTGATCGCCAGAGCTGCGTGGTGGACGATCCTCGTGCCGGCGAACGTGCGCTGTATGCAAAAGTACCGTTCGTGCAGCGCGGCACGCAGTGATGACACCGCGGTGCAAACATTCTGTTAACCCCTCTCGGCTAGAGTCGGGGCATGGGAACGATGTCCTTGCCACCGTCATTCACCGGCCGGGAGCGGCTGTTCGCTGCGATCGATGCCGCGGTGATGCTGGGCACGCCGGAGGCCATCACCGGTGCGCTGCAGCAGGTGCTGCGCGAGGCCATCGTCGATCCGTCCATCCAGCTGCCCCCCTGCGTGCGGCGCCCGGTCGAAGGGCATTACGCACGCCGTGAACTGCACCGCAGCCCGACCCTGGGCTACAGCGTCATCGCCATGTGCTGGGGCCCCGGCCAGGGCACGCCGCTGCACGACCACGATGCGATGTGGTGCGTGGAAGGCGTCTGGCAGGGCGAACTGATCGTCACTCCCTATGCGCTGATTGAACAGGATGGCGAACGTCATCGCTTTGCCGCCCAGCCCACGCTGTACGGGCACCGCGGTAGTGCCGGCAGCCTGATTCCGCCGCACGAGTACCACACGCTGTGCAACGCCAGCGACGCGGACGTGGCCGTGTCGCTGCATGTCTACGAGGGCGTGATGGAACGCAGCGCGGTGTTCGAGCCGTTGGATGATGGCTGGTACCAGCGCCGGATGAAACGGCTGGAGACCGAGGCGTCCTGACCCACGCCGGATCACGCCCGGCGTAATGCAGGCATCATCGCGGCACGCCGACCACGTTGTTGAGCCGGGTCACTTCCTCGCCACCGTCGGCCAGCGCCACGCGCACGCGCAGGCCGCTGCGGTCGCCGGCCGGCAATGGCAACCAGACCTGCACGGTCTTCGGCTGCAGGTCACTGGGTGCCCCCAGCGCCGGCACGTCCGTGCGGGCGATCTCGCGACCGCGCGCGTCTTCCAGCATTGCTACGGCCACGCCGGTGCCGACATGGCCCAGGCTGTGCACGGTCACCTGCAGCTGGCTGCCGTCGATGCGTACGTCGCCGCGACCCACGCCCAGGTCCGGCCGTGTTTCCACCGGTGTTCCCTCGGACACGCGTTCGAACTCGAACACCTCGGTACGCCCGGGACGGAACTGCAGCGCCACCGAAGCGCTGGTTTCCAGCTGTACGCGGCGTTCGGCGGGCGTGCCGTCGATGTGGCCATCGCCATCGGCATCCACGCCGCTGCGTATCCGCCAGGTCCCGCTGGCCACGTTCCAGCCGGTCATGTCGGCGCCGATGGTGCGCGTGCCCAGGTTGTAGCTGGTAACGGTGAAACGTTCACGCGACGGCGCATGCACCAGCAGGGCGACCTGTTCGGCCGCGTCCTCGCGGTCGAAGCGCCAGCTGACGGTATGGCCGGGCCAGCTCTGGTTGCGCTTCAGCGCGATGCCGCCCAGGCGTGCGCGCTGCAGGAATTCACTGGGCGCTTCCACGCGGTCGGACCACCAGTGGCCCTCGGTGTTCATGTATGCGCGCTGCACTTTCGCCTGCAGGCCGTCGGCATGCAGGGCGGCGATGTATGACCTGTCGCCGCTGGCCTGCCAGGCCATCAGGCTGGCGAAACCGGTTTTTCCCGCGTCGGCCTCGGCGCGCAGCAGCGGGTACCAGTCCTGTTGCCGGCCCAGTACGTCCACGACGTTCTCGCCCAGGTTGGCCAGTGCGCCCGGGCCGCCACGGGCCACGCGGTAGTCCAGTGCCTGCAGGTACTTCGCATCGCCGCTCCAGCGCCACGCCGCCCAGAAGGTGTGCATCGTGTCACCGCTGCCGGAGCCGTTGTTCAACTCGCCGCCGCGGGTGGCACCGCTGGCCCAGTTGATCTCGTTGGGCAGGGTGAAGCGTCCCTTGTCGTCCTTGCCTGCGTGGGCCAGATAGCCATCGGCCAGGCCGATCACCAGCGCGCGGCCGGTGGGATCGGCGTTGTACTGGCCCAGCAGGAACGCCGGGTGCAGCACCGGGAAAGAATACGGCTTCTGCCACTGCCAGTTCGGTTCGCGGTAGACCTTGTTGCCACCGAACCAGTTGCTGGAAAACAGCAGGTGGCCCTGCGGGTTGCGCAGGATGATGCGCTCGTCGAAGGCCTTCACCGTTTCCATCAGGCGTTCCAGCGTCAGCGGATCACCCCAGTTGAGGTAGAGCATGGCGCTGTTGGTGTTGATGCCTTCCTCATAGGAATGCAGCTCGTCGGTCTCGATGGTGCTCAAGCCGTTGCTGAACATGCCGTTGCGGTACACCGCATCGGACAGCGCGGTCAGCGAGGCGTTCAATCGATCCGGCTGCACACCCATCAGGGCCAGCCCCGGCCACTGCTGGGTCAGGTCGGAATCGTCGGAAATGCCACCACCGAAGTCACCGTAGGCCACCTGCCGTTCGTCGATCCACCAGTCGACGAACTGCCGCACCTGCGCCAGGTCCTGCACCTGGTTGAATGCCCACGCCGGCACGCCCCTGGGCACGGCAGGCGCCGTGTAGGGCGGGCGGCCCTGGCTGTTGTAGCTGATGTAGTTCCAGTACAGGCGGCCGAGTTCATGGTCCGGATCCACCCGCAGCAGGTCGCTCAGGTCCGCGTACACGCGCGCGTACAGGCGCTGGCGCTTGGACGTGGTGTGCTCTTCCACCAGGAAGCCCCAGTTGTCGCGGACCTGGTTGAAGCGGTCGGCCACGTGCTCCTTCAGCGCGTCGGCACGCGGCTTGAACACCAGCCGGACCTGCGCACCGTCGAGGGCATCGGCATCGAAGCCTGGTGCGGCCGAGGCGATGCTCAGCCACAGGCTGTCCGGGGTGAGGATGCGATCGCGCAGGTCCAGCCACAGCGTGCGCGCCTGCCGTGGCGGCACCGACACCGATACATCGATCATGTCGCGCGCCGGCCAGATCGGATCCTTGATGCGGATGTTCAGCGGGATCAGTCCATCGTGGGTGGGCGGCAGGTCCAGCGCGGGAAGGTCGATGGCCACGCCGTCCAGGCCGTCGTGCATGTTCTCCCAGCTGTAGGCCCAGCTGCGGATCAGCGGCTGGTTGGCCGGCGCGTCACCCACCCCGGAAGGAATCAGCACGTGCACGATCGGCTGCGGATGTGCGGGCAGGGTGCCGGCATCCCGCCGGCGGGAACCGGCGCCCTTCGGCAGCGCCATCACCGTGCTGCGTTCGGCGGCCGGGAAACGTCCGTCGATGTAGCGGCGCAATGCGTCCAGGTTGGTGTAGTCGGGCAGCGCCCGGCTGTCGATGATGTAGGTCTGCTTCACCGTGCCTTCCGGCTCGGTGCCCTTGCTCACGTGGTAGGCCCAGATTTCCTGGATCGGTGTTTCCTGCTCGACGTTGCTGAAACGCAGCACGCCGCCGCGCTGCGCGGCAATGTCGTCGACGCTGCGCACCACGCCGCGCGGGCGCGTGACCAGCACGTCGGTGGCATGTCCGGCGTCGGGCCCGTGGGAAAGGGTGCCGAAGGCCGCACCACGGATCTCCACCCGGTTCACCGTTTCGGTGGCCGGCAGGGTCAGGTCCAGGTGCTGGCCGCCTTCCACATAGGTGTTCCAGTCCGGAAGCTGGAAGTAGTCATTGCGGCCGGGCAGGCGCGAGCGGTTGTACACGCCCGGCCAGGTGGTTTCGGCGATGCCATCGGTGGCCTTCCACATCCACGCCTTCAGGTCGCGGGTGTCGGCGAATTCGATCTTGCGGATGCGGGTGCCGCCGGCCGCCAACGCTGGGGGTGCAGCCCCTTCCCAGCCGAAGCGGTGGCGCCAGGCGCGCGTGCCATCGCCGATCGCCACGGCGCTGGCTGGCTCGCGGCCGCGCGCCAGCGTTGCCACCGCCGGCGCATCCAGCATGCGGTCGTAGACCCGGATGTGCTGGAAATCGCTCCCACGCAGGAAGTTGTAGCGACTCTGCACCTGGTACGGTGCCATTACCCGCCCGGCAAGGCCGAGCTGGTCCAGCGCGGCATCATAATTGCCGGTGGCCTGCGCGCGCGCCACTTCGCGGCCATCGATGAACAGGCGCACGCCGTGGTCCTCATCCCAGGCGAAGGCCAGGTGCAACCACTGGTCGGGACGCGGCAGTGCATCCATGCGGAACGACACGCGTGTGCGTGCCAGGTTGGCATCGGTGACGAAGGCATCGAAGCCGTGCCCGTTCCAGTCGATGCGCAGCCAGGCCATGTCCCAGCTGCTGTGGTCGGCGTAGCCGACGCGGAAGATCACGAACGGCGCTTCACCCACCGCGTAGCGTGAACGCCAGTCGAAGGCCAGCGTGCCGCGCTGGGCCAGGATGTTGCCCGGCGCGTCCCAGGCAAGCACGCCGTCGTCTTCCCATTGGATGGCCTTGCCATGCTCGCCGTCGTCGACCACCGCGACCTTGTCGCGAAAGTTCGCTACGGCCTCACCGTGAGCGGTCACGGCCTGCAGGCCGTGATTGGCATCCACATGGAAGAGCAGGGTGGGGACATCGGCGGCGGCCGTCGCGGGGCCTGCAGCCAGGGCCACTGCCAGCAGCAGGCAGCGGGACACGGTCGTGCGGTGCGGCATGGAGACATTTCCTTTCAACGGGCGACGGCCGGCGGCGGGCCGCCGGACCGTAGCAAGGCCACGCCGCAGCGGCACCTTGCGGCGCAGCAGCGGTCATGGCGAACCGCGGCGCGTATCGGTACGCGCCGCCGGCGTTGCTCAGAACTTGTAGCGCACGCCCAGCAGGAACTGGCGGCCGGTTTCGGTGTACTGGAGTGGCAGGCGGCCGGTGGCGGGCGAGTACACCCATTCATCCGAGGCTTCGTTGGTCAGGTTGATGCCTTCCAGGCTCAGTTCCAGCTGGTCGCTGATCTTGTAGCGGATGGACGCATCAATGACCGTGGTGCCGGTCATGCCGTGGTAGCCGTCCAGGTTGAAGCCGGTTTCCTGACCGGGCACCTGGGTGAGGTAGTCATCGCGGTTGGTGGCGGAGACGCGGCCAGCGAAGGTCTCGCCTTCGTAGAACAGCGTTGCGTTCCATGACGATTTGGACAGGCCCAGCAGATCGTTCTTCATCACCGGCTGGCCAGCCGAGTTGATGTACTGGATCTTCGATTCGACCCAGGTGTAGTTCAGCTGCACGCCCAGGTTCGACCACTTGCCCGGCAGGAAAGTGAAGGGCTGGGTGTAGTTCGCCTCGGCGCCGTACAGCTCACCGCCGGGGGTATTGACTGGCCGGGTGAAGGTGAAGTCGTCGGTGGGCGAGGCGCCGGTACCGGTCAGCAGTTCGGCAGGCAGGCCGCTGTCGGTGTACGGGCGGTTCTCGCGCAGGGTCTGGACCGAGGTCTCGATGTCCTTGTAGAACAGGCCCAGGCCCGCCATCGCGCCTTCGGCGAAGTACCACTCGAAGCCCAGGTCGACATTGGTGGCGCGCGTCGGGTCCAGGTTGGGATTGCCGCTGGAGATGGTGCGCGCACCACCGGCCACGGCCACGGTTGCACCTGGCGTCAGGCTGCCCAGGCCCGGGCGGGTCATGACCTTGGCCGCACCCAGGCGGATCAGGAAATCGGGCGTGACCTCGGCCACCAGGTTGAACGAGGGCAGGGTGTCATCGTAGGTGCGGGTGGCGGTGGTGGAGGTGGTACCACTGGCCAGCGTCGACAGCCCGGTGGAGGTCTGCCTGGTGCGCACGTAGCGCACGCCGAAGTTGCCCGACAGCGGCAGCGAGCCGATTTCGGTGCTGAACTCGCCCATCAGGTAGGCACCACGGTCCTTCTCTTCCACGCTGCGCACGTTGTTGGCGCGCGGCGCGACGGCATAGATGCCGCTGTTGCTGTAGATGTCGAACTGGTCGGCGATTGCATCCAGGTTCGGCACCACCCAGTTGGACGGATTGCCATTGATGCCCTTCAGGCCGGCCTGGTTGATCATGTCCACGGGCACGATCCTGCTGCCGCTGGCGAAGGTCGGCACGGCCAGTTCGCTGGCACGGCGCAGTTCGGTGGTCTTGAACGTGTAGTCCTTGGCAAGCACGCCGCCCTTCAGGCGGAAGCCGGGGCTGATGTTCCAGTTGAAGTCGATCTGGCCGGTATCGAAGTCGTTGTCCACGTACTGCGGGCGCAGGCGGATTTCCGCCAGTTCCCAACCGTTGGGGTCGGTCGGGTCGATGCCGTAGTTGAGGATCGGGAAGCGGCTGTTGCCACGGTAGTCGTAGCTGTAGCCCTTGACGTCGTACTTGTCCATGATGACGGTGGTCTGCACTGGATTCTCGTGCCTGGAGCGCGAGATGCCCAGCTTGCCGGACACGGTGAAGTCGTCGCCGAAACGGTGCTGGCCGTTCAGGCTGATCTGCTTGAACTCGGTGCTCCACTCGTCGTGGCGGTTCTCGGTACGGATGTCGACGTTGTCGAATTCACCGTACAGCAGCGCGCCGTTGCGGATCTCGCCGTTCCTGACGATGGTGCTCGGCTTGCCGACCAGGCGCGGGGTGCTGCTGCTGCCACGGCTGAAGGAAATCGCTTCGATGTACTGCTCGTCGCGGGTGGCATCGATCTTCGAGTACAGCATGTCCAGCGATACTTCACTGGCATCGCTGGGCTTCCACTGCAGCGAGCCGGTCACGCCCAGGCGCTTCTGCTCGTGTTCCATCTGCACGTAGCGCGGGAAGCGCGGGTGGAATACATCAGCGGCGCGTGCGGCGGCGAACGGCGATGACGCAGCGAAGTTGCCATTGCTCGGGCCGTTGGCCCAGCGGCCGGTGTTGGAGCCTTCCTCCAGTGCCTGGCGCTCGGAGTAGGCCACCGACAGGAGGGCGCCGAAGGTACCATCGGCGAAGGTGTTGGAGACCAGCGCGGCCAGCCGCGGGTCGGCCTTTTCGGCCATCTGGTTGTAGCCGGCCTGGCCGCTTGCGGCGAAGGTGAAGCCGTCGTAGTCGAACGGGCGCGCGGTGCGCAGGTCGACAGTGGCACCCAGCGAGCCTTCCTCGACGTCGGCCGAGGCGGTCTTGCGCACCACCAGCTGCGAGAACAGGTCCGAGGCAAACACGTTGAAGTCGAAACCGCGGCCGCGGTTGGTACCACCGCTCTGGTCACCGGCGCCGACGGTGGTCAGCGCTTCCATCCCATTGATGCGCACGCGGGTGAAATCCGGGCCCAGGCCGCGCACCGAGATGTTGCGGCCTTCGCCGGCTTCGCGTGTGATCACCACGCCCGGAATGCGCTGCAGCGATTCAGCCAGATTGAGGTCGGGAAACTTGCCGATGTCTTCGGCGACGATGGCATCGACCACGCCGGCCTCGCCGCGCTTGATGTCCAGCGCCTTTTCGACACTGGCGCGATAGCCTGTGACGTTCACCGTGTCCAGGTCGGTAGCGGTCTGCTGCTGGGCGGCCGCGCTGGTGGACAGGGCGAGTCCCACCCCCAGGGCCAGCAAGGTAACCGGTGTCTTTTTTCCATGGATCCGAGATTGCATGCCTTTCCCCTCTCCCAAAGGTCTGGTATCGCAGCTGCGCGGCGAAATGACACCGCTAGTCAAAACCGACGTTAGCAGCACCACCGGGATCGGGCATCTTGCACCGCAACAGATTTGCAATGTCTCCAAGACGCTTGCAGGACAAAGGTTTCGACATATCGCCCAAGCGCTCTCAAGGCGTCTTCGGTCTAGAATGACACCGCTAGCCAATCGCCACGCCCCTCGCGTGGTCCACTTACACGCCATGCAGTGTCCCATGCTGGTGGCACGCGTGAAGGAGCTGAGATGGGTCGTATCGTGTGTTTTGGAGAGTTGTTGCTGCGCCTGGGTGCCCCCGGCAACGAACTGCTGCTGCAGTCGCCGCAACTCCAGGTCCATGTGGGAGGGGCCGAAGCCAACGTGGGTGTCTCGCTGTCCCGGCTTGGACATCAGGTGGCCATGGTCAGCACCGTGGCCGGCAATGCGCTGGGGGCGCATGTACTGGGTGAACTGCGGCGGCACGGCGTGGATACGCGCGGTGTGCGCGAGGACGCCGAGGGCCGCATGGGCCTGTACTTCCTCACCACCGGCGCGGTACAGCGCGCGAGCGAAGTGGTCTACGACCGCGCGGATTCGGCGTTCGCGCGCAGCACTGCAGCCGACTACGACTGGCCAGCGCTGCTGCAGGACGCGCAGTGGCTGCACGTCTCCGGGGTCAGCCCGGCGTTGGGCCCGCACGTGGCGGCGGCCACGCTGGCGGCGGCGCGCGCGGCAAGACAGGCCGGTGTCCGCGTCTCCTTCGACGGCAATTTCCGGCCCCGCCTCTGGCAGCGCTGGGGAGGCGATGCGCAGGCGGTATTGCGCGAACTGTTCGCGCAGGCCGACATCGTGTTCGCCGACTACCGCGACATGGAGGTCTTACTGGGCACCCGCTTCACCCAGCCGGACCTGATGGAGCGGATCGACGCGGCCGCTGCCGCCGCGTTCGGTGCCTTTCCGCAACTGCAGTGGATGGCCTGCACGCAGCGGCAGGTGCTGAGCGTGGACCACCATGTGCTGGGCGCTGTGCTGCTGGGTTGCGACGGAACCCGCGCACAGGCCCCACTGCGTCATCTGCAGGGCATCGTCGACCGCATCGGTGGCGGTGATGCCTTCGCGGCCGGCATCCTGCATGGCATCCTGTCCGGCCTTGATGCCGACGCCACCGTGCGGTTCGGCCTGGCCGCCGGGGCGCTGAAGCACTCCATCCCCGGCGATTTCAATCCTGTCAGCGAAGCTGACGTGCTGGCCCTGATGGGCGAGGAGCGATTCGATGTCCGCCGCTGATCCGCGCGTACGCGCGGTCCTGAAACTGGCACCGGTGATTCCGGTGTACACGCCCGAAAACGTGAATGACGCGGTCGAAGTGGCCCAGGCCCTGTTCCGCGGCGGCCTGCCGGTGATCGAAGTGACCCTGCGCACGCCGCAGGCGCTGGACGCGATCACGGCCATGGTCGAGGCCGTACCGGACGCGGTGATCGGTGCCGGCACCGTGCTTACCCCGGCGCAGATGCAGGCGGCGAAGCAGGCCGGAGCGCGTTTCGCGGTGTCCCCCGGCGCCACGCCGGCACTGTACGCGGCCGCGCACGATGCCGACATGCCGTACCTGCCCGGTGCGGCCACGGCCTCGGACCTGATCCTGGGCCTGGAGCACGGCCAAGACACGTTCAAGTTCTTTCCCGCCGTGCAGGCCGGCGGTGCCGCGCTGCTGGCGGCCTGGCACGGTCCATTCGCCGACGTGCGCTTCTGCCCGACCGGTGGCATCAGCGCGCAGACCGCGCCGCAGTTCCTGCACCTGCCCAACGTGCTGTGCGTGGGTGGCTCGTGGTTGACCACGCCGGCACTGCTGCAGACCCGCGACTGGGAGGCCATCGAGCGCCTCGCCCGCGAGGCCTCGGTGCTGGCCAGCTGAACCCGGCGCACGGATCTTCAAAGGTTTGATCGTGATCAAAGCGCCGGCCTCGTGCCGGCGTCATTCTGTGGGCAAGCGCACTACGGAGATCCGAACATGAATTCCACCATGAAGGCCGCTGTCGTGCGCGAGTTCGGCAAGCCACTGGTCATCGAGGAAGTCTCGGTACCACGCCCGGGGGCGGGCGAGGTACTGGTCAGGATCGAGGCCTGTGGTGTCTGCCACACCGACCTGCACGCCGCCGAGGGCGACTGGCCGGTCAAACCGAACCCGCCGTTCATCCCCGGTCACGAGGGCGTGGGGCACGTCGTGGCCGTGGGTGGCGGGGTCGGGCACGTCAGGGAAGGCGACAGGGTCGGCATCCCCTGGTTGTACTCGGCGTGTGGCCATTGCGAACACTGCCTGGGGGGCTGGGAAACGCTGTGCGAAACGCAGCGCAACACCGGTTACTCGGTCAACGGCGGCTTCGCCGAGTACGCACTGGCCGATGCCAACTATGTCGGCCTGCTTCCAAAGGACGTGGGCTTCGTGGAGATCGCGCCGGTGCTGTGCGCCGGCGTGACCGTCTACAAGGGCCTGAAGGTCACCGACACCAGGCCCGGTGACTGGGTGGCGATCTCCGGCATCGGTGGCCTGGGCCACATGGCCGTGCAGTACGCCCGCGCAATGGGCCTGAACGTGGCGGCGGTGGACGTGGATGACAACAAGCTGGCGCTGGCGCGGCAGCTCGGCGCGCAGGTCACCGTCAACGCGCGTACCACCGACCCGGCCGCCTTCCTGAAGAAGGAGATCGGTGGCGCACACGGTGCACTGGTCACCGCGGTGTCGCCGAAGGCGTTCGAGCAGGCACTGGGCATGGTCCGCCGCGGCGGCACTGTCTCGCTCAATGGCCTGCCGCCCGGCAACTTCCCGCTGGATATCTTCGGCATGGTGCTCAACGGCATCACCGTGCGCGGCTCGATCGTCGGCACCCGCCTGGACCTGCAGGAATCGCTGCAGTTCGCTGCCGAGGGCAAGGTCGCCGCCACCGTCAGCACCGATCGCCTGGAAAACATCAACGACGTGTTCGCACGCATGCACGCGGGCACCATCGAAGGCCGCGTCGTACTGGACTTCGCCGCCTGACCCTCCGTGCATGGCCGCCGCCGCTCCGTCCCCCTCTCCCACGGACGCAGCGGCCATGCCGATTCATCGCCAGCGGGCACCCGCGCGGCCGTACAATGCGTGCATGCCCGGCGTGCTCAAGATCCTGTTCCTGTCCATCGTTGCCCT
Source organism: Stenotrophomonas sp. YJH_SMC_46 (assembly GCF_059370315.1). Lineage (NCBI taxonomy): Bacteria > Pseudomonadati > Pseudomonadota > Gammaproteobacteria > Lysobacterales > Lysobacteraceae > Stenotrophomonas > Stenotrophomonas sp. YJH_SMC_46. The sequence goes on along the minus strand of NZ_JCAFTO010000005.1, from coordinate 83,565 downwards.
GCTCGGCGGCGTACTTTCACTTGCGCTGGTGAGCAGCGTCGCCAGCTGGCTGCCGCCGCTGGTGGGCATGCCGCCGGACAACAACAGCGCGCAGCTGGGCTGGGACCTGGTCTTCAGCGTGCTCGGTGGCATCGCGGGTATCGCCTTTGCCACCTACTACGCGCCCTGCTGGCCGCGTTCGCACGGCTTCTCGATCTGGTCGCTGATCGCGCTGGGCTGCGGCTACGCCATGTGGACCACGGGCGCGGATTTCCCGTTCTGGTTCGTCATTTCGCTGCTGGCGTCGCTGCCGCTGCAATTGCTGGCCGGCTGGTGGTTTGGCCGTCGTCCCTCGCGCGATGCAACGTGATGCCGCCCCTGTAGAGCCGAGCCCGTGCTCGGCTTTCATGCACATTTACACAGGCAGCCGAGCATAGGCTCGGCTCTACAGGTCCATCCGCGGCAGCGTCTGCTTCAACGCATCGATGCCCTGCCACGGATCCGCTTTCAGCCGCTTCGCGCGCGCCAGCGCCTTGGCCATCGAAAACGCATCGGCCGCACCGACGCGTACCAGTTCCTCCCAGCGCAGCGGTACCGCCACACCGGCACTTTCACGCGCACGCAGCGACCACGAGCACACGCTGGTGGCGCCCCGCGTATTGCGCAGCCAGTCGATGAAGATGACGCCGCCACGCTTGGCCTTGCTCATGGTCGCCACGTAGTGGTCCGGCGCGCGCTCCGCCATCGCCCGGGCAAATGCCTCGCAGAACACCCTGGCCTGTTCCCAGTCGGCCCTGGGCTTCAGCGGCACCACAACGTGCACGCCCTTGCCACCGGACAACCGCACGAAGCTCTTCAGGCCGGCCTCCTGCAGGCGGTCACGGACGTCACGCGCAGCGGCCTTCACCTGTGCCCAGCTGACGCCTTCTCCAGGGTCAAGATCGAACACCAGCCGATCCGGATGCTCGGGGTCGGCGACGGTTGCACCCCAGGGATGCAACTCCAGGGTGTTCATCTGCACCAGCTGCAGCAGGCCCCGTGCGTCGTCGATGTAAACGTAATCCTCGCGCCCGCTCTTCTGCTGCAGCGGCACCGCATGTACCGCATCGCCCAGGCCGGCACCATGGTGCTTCTGGAAGAAGCAGGCCTTGCCGACGCCGTCCGGGCAGCGCAGTAGTGACAGCGGACGCGCGCTGATTTCTGGCAGGATCCAGCGCGCCATGCGCTGGTAGTAGTCGGCCACGGCGCCCTTGGTCAGCTTCTGCTTTGGAAAAACCACCCGCTCCGGATGAGTAATCTGGACCTCGCCTCCAGCTTCGGTATCTGCGATGTTCATTCCAAGGTCCTCCTTCGGCGTGTCGCTGCGCAGCCGCTTGAAACCAGCCTGGCGCAGGTAGGCCGCCGCGTCGGATCACCCTGCGCGGGCGTGTCGTCAGGCGCCGGCGTCTGCCCTGCGCCGCCGCCAGGTCGGCGCTTTCGCCGGTACTGCTCCAACGACATGCTCAACCTGCCTTGCGGCGTGCAGCGGTCTTCTTTGCAGCCTTCTTCGCAGCCTTCTTGGCTGCCTTCTTTACCGTGGATTTGGTGGCTGCTTTCCGCGTTGCCGTCTTTTTCGCTGGCGTGCGCTTGTTGGCATCCAGGCTCTTCTGCAGCAGCGCCATGAAATCGACCACATTGGTGCTGGCGTCGTCGCGCGGTGCAGGCTCATCGTCGACCCGCGTGGTACCCCCCTTGGACTTGATGCGCTTGTTCAACACCTGCTGCAGGCGCTCGCGAAATTCATCGTGATACTGCGACGGATCCCAGTCGCCGGCCATCGACTCGATCAGCTGTTCGGCCATCGCCGTTTCCTTGCTGGTGATGCGGTAGTCGGACAGCTTGCCGGTGGGCAGCTTGTACTCCTCCGGATCCACCAGTTCCTGTGGATAGCGCAGGATCATCAGCACCAGTGCGTCCTCATGCGGCATCACTGCGCACAGGTACTCGCGTGTGCGCACGACCACCCGCGCGATACCGACCTTGCCGGTGCTGCGCAGGGTCTCGCGCAGCAGCACATAGCCTTTCTCGGCCTTCTTGCCGGGCACCAGCAGATACGGTTTCTCGTAGTAGCGCGGATCGATCTGCGATGCATCCACGAACGATTCCACTTCTACGGCCTCGTGGCTTTCTGGTGCCGCCGAACGGATATCGCCTTCCTCCAGCACGACATAGCTGCCCTTGTCGTACTCGTAGGCCTTGACGATGTCCTTCCAGGGAACTTCCTCGCCCGTATCGGCGTTGACCCGCTCAAAGCGGATCGGCTTGCGATCGCGGGAGTCGAGCATGCGGAACTGCAGATCGACCTTGCGCTCTCCGGACATCAGTGACACCGGCACATTGAGCAGGCCGAACGACAGCGTGCCAGTCCAGATCGGGCGGGCCATGGGCTTACCTTTGGCGGATCAGGGCATCCAGCTTCGGATGGGCGGTGTAAACCACCCGTGTCGATACCGTGCACGCGGGTTCTACGGAAAACGGTAGTGCCGGGCACTGGCCGGCGGAACTCGCGGCCTGAGGTTTCCCGGGGTTGCCGGCCAGCGGCCGGCATTACTGCAGCAACGGCCTCACCGCCGCCGCCGGGATATGGTCCAGCGCGCGCCAGGCGTCCTCCACGACCGGGCGTGCCTGCGACCAGCCCAGCCGCGACTGCCCGCGCATCTGTTCCCAATGCTCGGCCAGTTCCTCGCAGGTATCGGCAGCATCACCGCGTGGCCAATCCGCGGCATGGGTCGTCAGCGCGAAGGCATATACCGGGCACAGATCGCGCCAGTTGCGGTGGCTTTGGCCACGCCTCTCCTCGTAGTCGCTGATCATGTACTGCAGGTAGTCCTGCGCCACCGCCTGCGGATCTTCCTGGCGGCGCGTGCGGCGCTGGGCAGTGCGCTGGGCGAGTGGATCGAGCAGGGCGTTGAACACGGACGGTGCGGGTCGTTCAAGACGGGGCATGGCCGGCTCCTGCAGCGGGGGCGGGTGGGCAGGAATACGCGCGGTGCCGTTACCGGGGGGTGAGCGAGATGTTCATGACGCCAGGTTCGCAACGGCTTTACCTGCGGGGCGGTGTAGTGGAATCCCCCCAAGGGCAGGTACCAGACCATGAGCCGAGAGACCTCGCGAGACCCGCTGCGGGAGAACCACCCGCCCATTCCCGGCGAGCAGCGCGGCAAGCGCGATGCCGACAACGCCGACTACCGCGGCACCGGCGCGCCGTTCTTCGATGCCGAGCACGACCACCTGCCGGTGAAGCACGAGGCTGAACAGGCGGCCCAGGACCGCAAGGATGGCGGTGACCGCCACCGTGGTGGCCAGGAGAGCCCGCTCAAGCGCCGCGAGCGCAAGCAGCGCGCCAGCGACAACCAGGACGAGGCGCTGGAGGAGACTTTCCCGGCCAGCGACCCGACCTCGCCGTTCGTGCCGGCCAAGGCCCCCGACTGACCGGTAGTGCCGGCCGCAGGCCGGCAGCCTCCTGACGCCCTGCGCGGCGCGATTCCGGCCAGCGGCCGGCACTACCCCTTCAGCGCCACGACCACTGCAGGCCGACGTTGGCTCGCCGTCCCGGTCCCGGCTCGTAGAAGCGACCATTGCCGTCATTGACGATCACCGAGCCGATGTAGGCTTGGTCCAGCACGTTCTCCAGCCGGGCGAAGGCGCGCAGCTCACCGCCCGGCAGCGTCCATCGACGGCCGGCTTCCAGGTGCAGCAGGGCGTAGCCCGGCGCGCGCTCGGTGGCCACGTCATTGACCACAGTATCGCTGCTGGCCGAGGCCTCCAGCGCCCACTGCCACTCAGCGGGGCTCCACTGCAGGCGTGCGAAGGCCTGTTGGCGGGGCACGCCGGGCAGGCGGCTGCCTGCGGCGACCAAGGTGTTCGAGGTCAGGTAGGGCGAGCGCACCTGAGCCTGCAGCCAGGTCCATGCCAGCTGCAGTTCCAGCTGTTCGCCCAGCGGCTGCCGGTACTGCAGTTCCATGCCCTGGCGGCGGGTGCGGCCGATGTTGCGATAGGTGCTGCGCCCGCCGATATTGCTGGCAACTGCCAGCTCATCGTTGGTATCTGCGCGGAATACGCTGACATCGAGCTGGGCTCCGCCTTGCGCGTGCCACTTGCTTCCAATCTCCAGATTGCGGCTGCGGGCGGCCGCCAGATCCAGCGCCAATCCCGCTTGGCCGTCGGCGCGATAGCCCAGTTCGTTGAAGGTAGGCGTTTCGAAGCCACGTCCCACCGCCGCGTGCAGCCGCCACTGCGGGCTCGCTTCGAAGCTGATCCCGGCCGCCGGCGTGGTCGCCTGGTAGCGCCGGTGACCACTATCATCCGGGTTGCGGGCGGTCATGTAGCGATCGTCCGAGTTGAAACGCACGGTGCTGTGGCGCAGGCCGGCCAGCAACGACCAGCGCGGGCTCCATTGCCACCAGGCCTGGGCGAACTGGTCCACGTTCTGCACGACGTCGATCTGGTCACGACGCAGCCGTCCACGCACGCCCAGGGCGCTGCCGAGGAAGTTCTCATGGCCGGTGCGATGCTGGCGCTGGCGGTCGGCGCTGAGCCCGGCCACCAGGTCCAGCGGCCGGCCGGCAAGGTCACCCTGCCAGCCCCAGCGCGCGTCCAGCCCGCCGTAGCCGCCCTCCAGATCGATCACCCCGCCGGCATGCAGGGGGTTGGCCTGGGCGGTCGGTGGGATCGGCAGGTACTGGCGTACCGCGCGCTGGCCGGCATAGCCCATCAGCTGCCAGCGCTGCGGCCCGGTTTCACGTGTCCAGCGCAGGCCGGCCTGCTGCTGGCGCACCGATTTGCGGGTGTTGTACTGGTGCGCGACTGCCGTGGCCTGGCGCGGATCAGCCGCCACCTGGGCACGGGTCAGGCCCAGCGGGTCCTGCGCATCCGGTGCATCAAGCGCATTAAGCAACAGCTCCAGCCGCCCGCCGCCCAGCTCGCCCCCGATGCGCGCGTTGAGCGATTCACGGCGTGCCTGGCTGTGATCGCGCCAGCCATCGGTGCGGAAGTGATTGGCGGCGATGTTGTAGTCCAGTACTTGGCCGGCCCCCTTCAGCTGTGCACCGACGCTCAGCGTGTTGTCGGCACCGGCGCTGAGCCGCAACCGCCACGGGTCGCCGGCCTGGCCCTGTTCGCTCCAGACCTGCAGCACGCCACCGGAGGAATTGCCGTAGAGCGCGGAAAACGGCCCACGCAGCACCTCGATGCGTTCGGCACCAAGCAGGCTGGCATGTGACAGCTGGCCTTGGCCATCGGGCATGGTTGCAGGGACCCCGTCGATCAACACCCGTACCCCGCGCACCCCGAAGGTCGAACGCGCGCCGAAGCCACGGATCGACAGCTGGGTGTCCTGGGCGAAGTTCTGCCGGTCGCGCGCCAGCAGACCGGGTACCCCAGCCAGCGCTTCGGACAGCTGCGCGCCGGTGCCAGCGCGGCTGGCATCGATCCAGACCGTGTCCTGGCTGGCCGGCAGCGCGAACGGGTCGATGCCCGGCACCCGTGCAGCCTGTACCTGCACCGCCGGCAGGGCGGTGGGCGCAGGCGCGGCCATCACCGCCCAGGGCGACAGCAGCAGGGCGGAAAGCGGCAGGCTACGGCGGCGTGCGGCAGTTTTCATGATTCAGGTTGATGGGTCGGGCGGCAACGCACGCCATGGTAGGGGGCCGTGGATGACGATGGCGGCGGCCAGCCCCGGCAGGCTTTGTTACGATGGGCTGTTTCCGGCCGAAACGCCGCAGACCGCGTAGCGCACTTCCTCCCCCTTTCCGTCTACCGAACGAGTACCGCCGTGTCCTTCTTTGCAAACGTGGAACTGGTCCCAGGCGACCCGATCCTGGGCCTGACCGAGGCGTACAACGCCGACAGCCGCCCGACCAAGGTCAACCTGGGTGTGGGCATCTACTACGACGAGAGCGGCCGCATTCCGCTGCTGCGCGCCGTCAAGCAGATCGAGCAGCAGCTCGCCGCTGAAGCCAAACCGCGCGGCTACCTGCCGATCGATGGCCTGCCGGCGTACACGCAGGCCACGCGTGAGCTGGTGTTCGGCAAGGACTCGCCGCTGCTGGCCGCCGGCCGCGTCACCACCGCACAGACCGTTGGTGGCAGCGGTGCGCTGCGCGTCGGCGCCGACGTGCTGAAGAAGCTGCTGCCGCACGCCACCGTTGCGCTGAGCAACCCGAGCTGGGAAAACCATCGCGCCGTGTTCAGCGCGGCCGGCTTCGAGGTGCTGGATTACACCTACTTCGATCCGACCACCCACGGCGTCAACTTCGACGGCCTGCTGGCGGACCTGGGCAAGCTGGAAGCCGGCACCGTGGTGCTGCTGCACGCCTGCTGCCACAACCCCACCGGTGCCGACCTCACGGTCACCCAGTGGAAGCAGGTCGCACAGCTGCTGAAGGACAAGCAGCTGTTCCCCTTCATCGACATGGCCTACCAGGGCTTCGACAAGGGCATCGAGCAGGACGGCGCCGCGGTGCGCATCATCGCCGAAGCCGGCATCGACAGCTTCATCGTCGCCAACTCGTACTCCAAGTCGTTCTCGCTGTACGGCGAGCGCGTGGGTGCGCTGTCGATGGTGGCGCCGACCGCCGCTGACGCCAAGGCCGTGCAGTCGCAGGTCAAGCGCGTGATCCGCACCATCTACTCCAGCCCATCCACCCACGGTGCTGCGCTGGTGGCCGGCGTGCTGACCAACCCGGAACTGCGCGCGATGTGGGAGCAGGAGCTGACCGAGATGCGCGAGCGCATCCATGCCCTGCGCCAGGGCCTGGTCGAGAAGCTGGCCGCTGCAGGTGCCCCGCAGTTCGGCTTCATCAACGAGCAGGCCGGCATGTTCTCCTACTCCGGCTTGAGCCGTGAGCAGGTCGAGCGCCTGCGCGACGAGTTCGGCATCTACGCCGTCGGCACCGGTCGCATCTGCGTGGCCGCGCTGAACCAGAACAACCTGGAATACGTCGCCAAGGCCGTGGCCACCGTCGCCAAGGGCTGAAGCAACGCTCCAGTAGCTTGAGGACAAAGGCGCCGAAAGGCGCCTTTGTTTTTTGCGCCCTGGTCTCTGTAGAGCCGAGCATACGCTCGGCTTGTGCGGCATGAAGGACGAAGAGCAGCCGAGCGCGGGCTCGGCTCTACAGAAGGAAGGCGCCACGAGCGCAACGCATCTGGAAACGATTACGCCTTCCCGCGCTCACGCACGCCCCCGCCATACGGGCGACAATAGGCGTTTTCCCGCTGCCGAGACCTGCCCGCCCATGTCCCGTACTTCGTTGACCCGCTTCCTGATCCAGGAACAGCACGCCGGCCGCATCAATGCCGACCTGCGCCAGCTGATCGCGGTCGTCGCCCGCGCCTGCACCAGCATCTCCATCGCCGTCAGCAAGGGCGCCCTCGGTGGCGTGCTCGGCGATGCCGGTACCGGCAACGTGCAGGGTGAAGCGCAGAAGAAGCTGGACGTCATCAGCAACGAGATCCTGCTTGAAGCCAACGCCTGGGGTGGCCACCTCGCCGCCTGCGCCTCGGAGGAAATGGACCACAGCCAGCCGGTGCCGGACATCTATCCGCGCGGTGATTTCCTGTTGCTGTTCGACCCCCTCGATGGCAGCTCCAACATCGACGTCAACGTCTCCGTCGGCACCATCTTCTCGGTGCTGCGTTGCCCGACCAATGTCGAACTGCCGGGCGATGACGCCTTCCTGCAGCCGGGCAGCAAGCAGATCGCCGCTGGCTACTGCATCTACGGGCCCAGCACCCAGCTGGTGCTGACCGTCGGCCATGGCACCCACGCCTTCACTCTGGACCGCGAGAAGGGCGAGTTCGTGCTGACCACCGAGAACATGCAGATTCCGGCGGCCACCCAGGAATTCGCCATCAACATGTCCAACCAGCGTCACTGGGAAGCGCCGATGCAGGCCTACGTGGGCGACCTGCTGGCGGGCAAGGAAGGCGCGCGCGGCAAGAACTTCAACATGCGCTGGATCGCCAGCATGGTGGCCGACGTGCATCGCATCCTGACCCGCGGCGGCATCTTCATCTACCCGTGGGACAAGAAGGATCCGTCCAAGGCCGGCAAGCTGCGGCTGATGTACGAAGCCAACCCGATGGGCCTGTTGGTCGAACAGGCCGGCGGCGCCGCCTGGACCGGCCGCGAACGCATCCTCGACATCCAGCCCGACCAGCTGCACCAGCGCGTGCCGGTGTTCCTGGGTTCGCGCGAGGAAGTGGCCGAAGCCGTGCGCTACCACCACGCGCACGACGACGCACAGGGCTGACGGCCTATCGCCTGACAGACGTCATGGCAGTTCGATGACATGACCGCAGGGTGACACCGGGGGCGGCAAACGGCACCATCAAGCCGTTGCCGCCGAAGGAATGCATGCATGCACGAGCAGGGCCCGGTCGATTTCATCGAAGTCATCCACAACGCGGTCCCCAGCGAGGTCTGCGCTGCGATCGTCGAGCGGATGCGCGCCGCACAGGGGCTGCGGCCAGGTGCGGTAGGCAGTGGTGTGTTCCCGGAACTCAAGCACAGCAAGGATCTGCGCATCAGCGGACTTGATGGCTGGCAGGATGTGGACCATCAGCTGCAGCATGCGGTGTTCAATGGCCTGCTGACTTATCTACGCCGTTATCCACAGGCGTTGATTGCGCCGCTGATGTTGCAGGTCCAGGACAGCAACGGCCAACCGCGACGCCTGTCCGCCGAGGACTTCCCCGACATGCCGCCACAACAACTGGCGGATCTTGCGCGCACCTGCCTGCGCCCCGGCGCCATCAACCTGCAGTGGTATGCGGCGGGCGAGGGCGGGTACCCCTACTGGCACTGCGAGCTGTACCCGAAGGATGTGCAGGCCGAGACCCTGCATCGGCACGTGTTGTGGACGCTGTACCTCAACGACGAGTTCGAAGAGGGCGAAACCGAGTTCCTGTTCCAGGAGCGGAAGATCGCACCACGCACCGGTAGCCTGCTGATTGCGCCGACTGCGTTCACCCACACCCATCGTGGCAACCGGCCACAGGGTGGGGACAAGTTCATCGCGACGAGTTGGATCCTGTTCCAGAGCGCGCAGAAGTTGTTTGGGGGAGGGTGAGGGCATCGCGCCCCTCCCGATTGAGGCCGGTATCCAGGCAAGTTCGTTATGCCGTCGGTGGATTACCGGGCCTCAGGAGAGCAGTAGTAGTCGCCGCCCCTGTCCGAGTCCCAGTAGGTTCCTCCATAGAGCTTCACCGTACTGCCCCTTGTCGTCAGCTCTACCGAGCGCGCCAGGCGATCCTCGCAGAAGACCATCAATCTGTAATCGCGCTGCCGTTTGTCTTTCTGCAGTCGCCACCGCTTCTCTGCGGCTTGTTTGATGAAGAAAGCGGCGATCTGCTCTGGATCAGATTCGAGTTCGGCGTCGAAGACGGCCCCCAGGAACGTGACCTTCGGTAAGAACGTAACGTTCGTGGGATGGACCCCTGAAGGGAGTTCAAAGGTATCGGTGGCAGCGCGCAGTTCTGCTTCTGTAGGCTTTCCGGTCCAATCGCCACGTCCGATGGATCCAAACATTGAAAGATAAGTACCGCTTGTCAGGGCCGCAATGACAGTGCACAGGAGCAGATGGCGCAACGGTACCTTTTTCAAGGCCCATTCCCCGACTGTCGTTGTTCGTCGCAACTTGAATCCCGCAAGGCTTCAGTCGTCTTTGCCCCGTGCACCGGATCATGGATGCTCGACGGAGCGAGGGGCTTGCGAGGACGACGGCGATACAGGATCCCTCCCGCTGCCCCACCAAATATGGCAGTGCCGAGGCCGATCAGCTCTTCGCTGCCTAGCGGATCCGCTGACAGCAATTTGGCCACCGTCAGTAGAAGAAAGTTCCATGGGAGCATCCACAGGAACGCGATGCCCAGCCAGTAGATGAACTTCATTTCATGCGCTCAAGGATCCGGAAGCGTCGACTCGACCCGGTAGGCGGAGCTGTTCTGCATCCATGATGCTGAACTCCCCTCTCCCCAGTCCCCGCCTTTGCTGCGGATTGTTACCGTTGCGTGGCGCTGAGGTCCAGAGTTCTAGAACAGACTGCCCTGCGGTGACTCTTTCTTTGGCGGCAACGGCTTCTGGAACCGGCTGCAATCCAGCTTCGGCCAATGGCTGTTCTGCGCATTGAAGCCCAGCCGCTTGCGTGCCAGCTTGAAGCGGTTGCTCAACAATTCCGCATACACACCCTGGCCACGCATGCGGGTACCGAACTGGCTGTCGTAGTCCTTGCCGCCGCGCAGCTGCTGGATGGTGCTCATCACGTGCGCGGCGCGATCGGGATGATGGGTGTCCAACCAATCGCGGAACAGCGGGGCCACTTCCAGTGGCAGGCGCAGCAGCACGTAGCCTGCGGTGCTCGCACCTGCGTCGCGTGCGGCTTCCAGCACGGCTTCCAGCTCGCTGTCGTTGATCCACGGAATCACCGGCGCCACCATCACCCCGACCGGAATGCCGGCTTCATGCAGCCGCTTCATCGCACGCAGCCGTGCGTGCGGTGCCGATGCGCGCGGTTCCAGCTTCGCGGAGAGATGCGGGTCCAGCGAGGTCACCGAGAAATGCACGCTGACCAGGTTCTCCGCCGCCAGCGGTGCGAGCAGATCGATGTCACGCTCGACCAGCGCGTTCTTGGTGATCAACGAGAACGGATGCCTGGTTTCCAGCATCACTTCGATCAGCTGGCGGGTGAGCTTGAACTTGCGTTCGATCGGCTGGTACGCATCGGTGTTGATGCCCAGTGCGATCGGCTGCGGTACGTAGCCCGGCTTCGACAGTTCCTTGCGCAGCAATTGTGGTGCATTGGTCTTGGCGAACAGTTTGGTCTCGAAGTCCAGGCCTGGCGACAGGTTCAGATAGGCGTGCGAGGGGCGCGCGAAGCAGTAGGAGCAGCCATGCTCACAACCGCGGTACGGATTCACTGATTGGCTGAAGCCGACATCCGGCGAGGTGTTGCGGCTGATGATGCTGCGTGCGGTCTCGGCGCGTACTTCAGTGCGCAGGCGTGGGGCGAGGAATTCCTCGCTCTCATCGACCGCCCAGCCGTCGTCCACCGCCTCGCTGACGGTGCTTTCAAAGCGCCCGGCAAGGTGGGACGTGGAACCTCGGCCCTTGATCGCGATACCCATTGCGGCAGGTTACGCCGCAGCCGTCTCAATGGCTGCGACGGCTGCCTGAAGGGTTCAGGGCAAGTCTGAGCCGAGCGTGGGCTCGGCTCTACAGTGGATACGGATACCCTTTGTAGAGCCGAGCCTACGCTCGGCTGCAATACATCAAAGCAGCGCCAGGTAGCCGCGCACCGTAGCATCCAGCCCTTCGTACAGCGCCTCACCGATCAGCGCGTGGCCGATCGACACCTCCAGCACGCCCGGCACATGGGCCAGGAAATCGCGCAGGTTGTCCTGCGACAGGTCGTGGCCGGCGTTGACGCCCAAGCCCACCGCCTGCGCCCGCCGCGCCGCAGTGGCGAACAGTTCCAGCATCGCCGCAGCGTCGCCAGCCGCGTGCGCTTCGGCGTAGGGGCCGGTATACAGCTCGACACGATCTGCACCGACTTCGGCCGCCTGCTCCAGCAGTGGGTTGCCAGCATCGACGAACAGGCTGACCCGGCAGCCCATTGCTTTCAGTTCGGCAACCAGCGGGCGCAGGCGCTCGCCGTCACGCTCGAAGTCGAAGCCATGGTCGGAGGTGATCTGTCCATCGCCATCCGGCACCAGCGTCGCCTGCGCCGGGCGGGTCTGCGCGCACAGCGGCAGCAGGCCTGGGTAGCCCTCGCGCGGCGGCGCGAATGGATTGCCTTCGATGTTGAATTCCACGCCACGCGCGCGGGTCAGCGAGGACAGCGCCAGCACGTCCTCGGCGGTGATATGGCGGCGGTCCGGTCGCGGGTGCACGGTGATGCCATGTGCACCGGCATCCAGGCAGGCCTGGGCGGCACGCACCACGTCCGGTTCGGCACCACCGCGCGAATTGCGCAGGACGGCGATCTTGTTGACGTTGACGCTGAGCTGGGTCATGGAACGGGACTACTTGGAAAGAGGGGATGGATCGTGGTCGATGGGGTCTTCATCACGGCGGGCCTGGGCCTGCTCACGCAGGCGGCGCAGTTCTTCGGCATCGACCAGCGTGGACGGATCGCGCTGCAGATCACCGAAGCGGGCCACGTAGCGGCCACGTACCCAGGCCAGCAGGAAGGCGAGGGCGGCCAGCAGGCACAGGCTCATCAGCCCGGCGCTGGGAGTCTTCAGCGCGAAGGCGAAACAGCCCAGCGCCAGCAGCAGGTACAACCAGTACATAGTCGGGCTCCCCGGGTGATCGGCGCAGTGTAGCGCTGCGTCAGAGCAGCGGCGAGGCCAGCCGGGCGAAGGCTTCCGGCAGGCGGTGCAGCCACAGCGAGCGGCCGGCCTGGTCGTGCACCCGCGTGGAACGGTCGAATTCGCCCTGCAGCAGTTCGGCCAGGGCAGCCACCCGGTCACGGTCGCTGATCATCATCGACAGCTCGAAGTTGAGCCGGAAGCTGCGGTGATCGAAGTTGGCGCTGCCGACGATGCAGACATCATCATCGGCGATGAAGGCCTTGGTATGCAGCATGCGTGGGCCGTACTCGTAGATCTTCACCCCTGCGTGCAACAGTTCATCGAAGTAGGAGCGGGCGGCCTGGGTCACGAACCAGGAATCGCTCATCTTCGGTACCAGCAAGCGCACATCCAGGCCGCCGAGTGCAGCCGAGGTCAGCGCCATCCGCGCCGCTTCACCCGGCACGAAATACGGTGTGACCAGCCACACGCGCTCGTGCGCTTCCTGGATCGCCGCCACATGCAGGCGATGGATCGTTTCCCAGCCCGAGTCCGGGCCGGAGACCAGCACCTGGGCGTTGATCGCACCGTCACCGCGCAGCGGCATGTCGGCTGGCCACAGGCGGGCGATGTCCATGCGCGAGGGATCCTGCCCGCTGGCGTAGAGCCAGTCCTCGGCAAATACCAGCTGCAGGCTGCGCACTACATGGCCGCGGATGCGCATGTGCAGGTCGCGGTAGGCATCCGCCCTGCGGCTTTCATCCTCGTCGTCGGTGATGTTGATGCCACCGGTGAACGCCAGCCGGCCGTCGACGATCACCAGCTTGCGATGGGTACGCAGGTTCAACCAGGGGCGCTTGAACGGCTTCAGCAGCTGCCGTGGGTGGAACCAGATCGCTTCACCACCGGCGTCGAGCAGCGGCTGCAGGAAGCGGCGGGGCAGGGCGGAAGAGCCCACGGCGTCGAGCAGCAGGCGAACCTGCACGCCGGCCTGTGCGCGTTCCACCAGCGCGTCACGCAGGGCGGTGCCGGCATGGTCCGGGTTGAAGATGTAGTACTCCAGATGCACGTGGTCGCGTGCCTGTGCGACGGCCTCAAGCAGCGCCGCGTAGGTCGCCGCGCCGTCCACCAGCCATGTCACTTCGGTGGCGCTGCTCGGCGCAAGCCCGGTCGTGGCCTGGGCGATCTTGGCCAGCTCGGTGCAGTCGGCGTCGGGTGGGCAGACGTCGCTGTAGTGCTCCATGCCCGACCGCGCGCGGCCACGGCGCAGACGCTGCCGCTTCACCTTCTGCGGGCCCAGCAGGTAGTAGATGAACAAACCGAGGTAGGGCAGCAGCGCCAACGACAGGATCCAGCTCAGCGTGGCGACCGGCTCACGCTTCTGCAGCATGATCCAGCCGGTCAGCGCGAGCAGGTACAGCAGGTAGGCCACCGCCAGGATCGAGCCAAGGTGGGCGATGCCGTCGAGCCAATGACGCAGGGAGTCGAAGAGGGCGAGCATCCGCCGATCATAGCGGTCCAGGCCGGCAGGCATAAAAAAAAACGCCCCTGTCTCCAGGGGCGTCTGCAGTCGCGTCATGACTGTTGTGTTGCGGTGTAGCGATTACTGCTGCACAAAACCGATCTTCTTCATCTGAGCGTTCTTCGCAGCGGCCAGAACCTTGGCCATCACGTCGTACTCGGAATCCGGGCTGGCGTCGATGCGCAGTTCCGGCTGGTTGGTCGGGTCACGCTGGACCTCCTGCTCCATCCGCTGCTGCAGCTCACTGGTATTGATCGGGCTGTTGTTCCACGAGACCTGGTTGCTGGCGTCGATCTTCAGTTCGATCGGCGGCGGCGGTTCGACCAGCTGCGGCGGTGGGTTGAGCACGCGCTGCGGCAGGTCCACGGCGATCGGGTACGTCATGATCGGCGCGGTCACGATGAAGATGATCAGCAGAACCAGCATCACGTCCACGAGGGGCGTGACGTTGATGTCTGCCATGGGGCCCTTGCCACCACCACTACTGAATGCCATGGCTTATTGCCCCTTTTCTTTGGTCGCGACGAAGCCGACGTCAAGCATGCCCTGCTCCTGCGCGACCTTGGTCAGGTCGTTGATGACACGCATCTTGGTGGTGCGGTCACCACGCAGGTTCAGCGGCGGCTGCGGGGTCTGCTGGGCGGCGGTCGCCAAGCGCGACTCGAGAGTCTGCTTGTTGATTTCTTCGTCGTTCCAGTAGATCGAGCCGTCTTCCTTGACTGCCAGGGTGATCGGTCCGGAACGCTTTTCAGCGTCTTCCGGCTTCTGGATCAGGTTGGCTTCCGGCAGATCCACCTTGACCTTGTGGGACATCAGGGGCGCCGTGATGATGAAGATGATCAGCAGCACCAGCATCACGTCCACGAGGGGCGTAACGTTGATGTCGGCCATGGGGCCGCCGCTGTTACCACTACTGAAAGCCATAACGGGCTCCGTCTAGATCTTGGTGACTACTTACGTTCGTCGCTGGGTGACGCGCGCCGCAATCAGCGGACGCGCGAGCCGGTGGCGAAGAAGTCGTGCAGGTCGTGCGCGAAGGTATCGAACTTGCTGATGGTCGCGCTGTTGATCTTGCTGAAGAAGTTGAAGGCGAACACGGCCGGGATCGCGACGAACAGACCGATCGCGGTCATGATCAGCGCTTCACCCACCGGGCCGGCAACGGCGTCGATCGAAGCGGAGCCGGTGGCACCGATCTTGATCAGCGCGCCGTAGATGCCCCACACGGTACCCAGCAGACCGACGAACGGAGCGGTTGCACCGACGGTGGCCAGCAGGGTCATGCCCGACTGCAGCTTGTTGCTTTCGCGGGTCACGGCCTGACGCAGGGCGCGGTCGACGAACTCCGAACGGCTCAGGTTCTCACCCACGCCGCCGGTGGCGCCGCCTTCAGCGCGCTGGTGGTGGGCAGCCGCCTGGGCAGCGTCCAGGGCGATCTTCGAGAACGGCTCGGAAGCCGGCTGTTCTTCCATCGCACGGATGGCGTCCTGCGCGTTCGGGGTGTCCCAGAACAGGCTGACGACGCGATCGGCGGCGCTCTTCAGGCGGGTAGCACGGAAGATGTTGATGACGGTCCAGTACCAGGACATGGCCGACATGACGACCAGGGTCAGCAGCACGACCCAGGAAACCGCGAAATCACCCGGCTTGGTGGTCATTTCGTGGATCAGGTGCTCGAAGCCCATCTGCGACAGGGCGTTGGACGGATTGCCCCCGGCAGCAGCGGCGATGAAAATTTCCTGCAGCATGACGCTTACCTTTGTTGTGTGTGGTGATAAAGGGTGTAGCTAAGCTAAACAATCGAACCGGGAGCGGGGGTGGCCGGCGGCCACCCGGGCGCATCAGTTCAGCGCAAAGTTGACCGGAACGCGAACGCGACCTGCCGTCTTCTTACCGCCTGCTTCAGCGGCGTTGAAGCGCCACTTGCGAGCCGCTTCCATCGCAGCACGGTCCAGGTCGCGGTTACGGCTGGACTTTTCCACCGTGACATTGGTGACGTTGCCGCTGGCATCGACATCAATGATCAGGATCACTTCGCCCTGGATACCCGCGCGGAAGGCTGCCGGCGGGTAGCGCGGCGGATTCATGGCCTTCGACGAGATGTCCACGCTGGCCTCGATCGAGGTCGGCGGTGCCGGCGGTGCCGGCGGCGACGGCGGGGTGACGATGTCGTTCGGGCGCGGCTCCGGCACGTCCACGACCGGCGCCTGCGGCGGCGGCGGGACCGGCGACGGCTTCGGCGGCGACAGATTCTTCACCGGCGGCGGTGGAGTATCCGTCGGCGGCGGCGGCGGCGGCGGGGGCGGCGGCGGCGGTGCGTCGACGATGGTCACCATGACGTTGCGCTCCTTCTCCGCAACGGCCTTGGGAGCCACGGCGGGAATGAGGAGCATCATGAAGGCGGCCAGATGCAGGGCAATTACAAACGCGATGCCGACGATGCGAGGCCAGCTCAGCCCCTTGTCATCGGGTTGTTCGTACCGGTGAACGACTAGTTGTTCCGTCATGCGCCAAGAGCTCAATAGTGGGGCCGGGATGCCGGGGGCGGAATCCCTGATCAGCGGTGCATGACACCGCAGGAACCTCCAAGCTTATACCAATCCTGAGCGCCTGCGCATCAACTGTGCAGGCATTCAGGCGTTATTCCTACTTACTTCAGGTTGATGATTTTCTTGGCATCAGCCTGGTTCTTCACACCCTTCGCCAGCGCCTGCTGGGCGGCCTGCTTGGCCTCCGGGATACGACCTTCGGCATGCAGGACGCGTGCCAGGTTCAGGTAGGTCTCACCGTCCTTGGACAGCGGGGCAGCCTTCTGCCACGCATCGATCGCCTGCGGCACCTGGTCGGAGTAGTAGTAGGACTGGGCCAGCGCCAGGTAGACCTGGTAATCCGGCTTCAGGATGCCCTTCTGCAACCCTTCGTTGATGACCGCGATGACGTCCTTTTCCTTGTGTTCGGTGTTGGCATAGATCGAGTACAGCTGCTTGTACTCGCGCTCTTCGGTGAGCTGGCCGCTGCTGCGCAGCTTGTCCATCACCGCGGCGGCCTTTTCCATCTGGTCGGCCTGCATGTACATGCTGGCCAGGTTCAGCTGGGCCTTCTTGTCGTTCGGGTTCTTGGCGGCCAGAGCCTCGGCTTCCTTCACCGCTTCGCCGGACTGGCCGGCTTCGGCGAGGGCCGCCATCAGCAGCTGGTTCCAGTTGTCCTTCGGTTCGGTGGCACCGGCGATGGCCTGCTTCAGCACCGGGATCGCTTCCTGGTAGCGCTCCAGCTGGTACAGCGCCTGGCCCTTGGCGATCAGCTCTTCCGGCTTGGTCGACTTGCTCTCGGCGAAGTACTTGTCCAGGGTCGCCAGGCCTTCGGCGGTCTGGTCTTCCTGCAGCTGCAACTGGCCCAGCATCAGCATGGACTGGAAGTGGCCGTTGTTGTCCAGGCCGTTGAACTGCAGGACCTGCTTCAGGTAGGCAATGGCAGCCGGGGTATCGTCGGTCTGGTAGGCAGCCTGCGACGCCAGCTGCGCGGCCAGCGACTTGTCATACTCGTTCGCGGCGCTGTCAGCCAGGATCGCGTCGGCCTGCGTGCGCGTCTCCGGGAACTTTTCCTTGTTGTAGCTGTCAATCATTTTCTGAAGCTTGCTGCCCAGCTTGGCCGATGCCTTGACGGTCGGCTCCTGGCGGGTCGCGTTGGGGTACAGCGCTTCGGCCTTGGCCTGCTTGCCGCCGCGGTTGCCACGCTCGGAGGAACGCGAGGATTGCGCGAAGGCATCAGTGACCACGGCGCCGGTCAGGGCGGTCGCGACGAGGACGGAAAGCACAGCTTTGTGGTTACGGAAAATCATCGTTCACCTCGATCGAACCGCCGGATAGCGGCAAAGTCGGACTGTCAGAAAAATCTGAGCCGCCAAACGTATCAGAAACAGATGGCGTGAGAAATCGTTTTATGTGCTGCAATACAGCATAGAACTGCGCACTCATCCGCACTTTGGCCGCAGCCCGGCGGCCTGCGCCTGCTGGTAGACCGGCGTCAGCCCCGGCGCATCGCGCCGCAGTTCCTGGATGCGGTTGGCCGGATCAGGGTGGGTGGACAGCCACTGCGGGCTGCGGCCACCACTGGCAGCCATCATGTTCTGCCACAAATCGACCGCCTGCGCCGGGTTGAAGCCGGCCTGGGCCATCAGTCGCTGGCCGATTACGTCGGCCTCGCTCTCCTGGGTGCGCGAGCCGGGCAGCAGGAAGGCCGCCTGCGCGCCCATTCCGCCAAGCTGGTTGACCGTGCTGGCGGCACCTTCACCGTACGCCGCACCGGCCAACGCACCGAGCACCGCCAGTCCGGTCTGTGCGCCCATCTGGCGGGTGATGCGCTCTTCGTGGTGACGGGCAATGACATGCCCGATTTCATGGCCGATTACGGCGGCCAGCTGATCCTGGTTCTTGGCGACGGTGAAGATGCCGGTGTTCACGCCAACCTTGCCACCGGGCAGGGCAAAGGCGTTGGGCTCCTTGTCGACGAACACGGCCGTCTCCCACCGTACGCCACGGTATTGAGGCGGCAGCTGCGCGACCAGAGCGTTGACCACGCACTGCACATAACCGTTCTGGCGGCCGTCGGTGCTGATCTTTTCCTTCTGCTTGGTTTCGGCGAACGCCTGTTCGCCGAGCTGGTCCAGCTGTGCCTGCGACACACCGCCCACCATCTGCCGGCGGCCGGTAGGGGAGGTCGTGGTCGCGCAGGCGCTGACCAGGGTGGTGATGACAAGGGCCAGCAGCAGTTGTTTCATGGGTCCACCCCCGTGTTCATATGCGCAGTGTGTAGCGTAGCGGCTTAATCTTTCGTCAAGCGGACACGGCGTTACGTTGCCCCGAAAAACACAAGCGCGGCAAGCGCCACGCCGTTGTTCAGGGCGTGCGCGGTGATCGCGGCCCAGAGCGTGCCGGTGCGCTGGTACAACCAGCAGAACGCGGCGCCCATGCCGCCATAGACCAGCCACAGCTGTGCGATTTCGGCCGGGCCGTTTGCACTGGTGCCAGGGATTTCATGGATCAGGGCGAAAGCAAGGCTGCTCAGTACAATACCCAGCCACGGGCGCCCCGCCTTCCACAGGCGTCCAAACAGCACGCGGCGGAACAGCAGTTCCTCGTAGGCCGGTGCCAGTACCACCGCGAACAGCATCAGGAACAAGGGGAAGCGCGCGATCGCGCTCTGCATCAGCGCCAGGTTGGTGGGGACCGGTTCGATGCCGAACTGCTTGGCCAGGAAGGCGATACCGTTGCTGCCCAGCACGATCAGGGTCGCCACCAGCAGGGTCCAGCCCCAGGTGGAGGGGCGGCGCAGTGCCTGGCGCGACGCATGACGTTCGGCGGCGTTGGCCGGCCGTCGCCAGAAGTACAGCAGCAGCGCGGCGCCGCCGGTGGCAAACAGCGCCATGAGAATCTGCGCAAGTGCGCCGGGCTGGCCCAATGACGCCGCCACCGAACTGGCGTCGGGTGCGCCAGCGCCGGCCTGCGCGGTCGCGTAACCGACCACCACGCCACGGTACAAGCCCCACAGCACGCCGCTGACCAGGCTCAGGCCGAACAACGTGACAGCGGCGATGCCCAGGTCGATGAAGAACCCCGCCAACGGCGAAACCGCACGCGGCGCGACAGAAGACGGCGGAACCGGGGGCGGAGCGGAAACCGGGGCGGATGCGGACATCAGGTACCTGCGTTCAAGAGTCGAAAGCCGGCGCGCCTCCCCGCGCGCCGGCCGTGTCCGGATTGTGTCAGATATCCAGGTTTGCGACCTTCAGCGCATTGTCTTCGATGAAGTCGCGACGCGGTTCGACGACATCGCCCATCAGCGTGCTGAAGATCTGGTCGGCAGCGACAGCGTCTTCGATGCGCACCTGCAGCAGTCGGCGGGTCTCCGGATTCACCGTGGTGTCCCACAGCTGCTCCGGATTCATTTCACCCAGGCCCTTGAATCGCTGGATCTGGCGGCCGCGCTTGGCCTCCTCGAGCAGCCAGTTCTGTGCCTTGGCAAAGCTGTCCACTTCGATCGACTTGGCGCCGCGGGAAATGGTGGCGCCTTCGCGGATCAGGCCGTGCAGCAGCTTCGAGGCCTGATGGATCGCGCGCAGTTCGCCGCTTTCAAACGCCGACATCGGCAGCACCTGGACGTGCTGTTCGCCCATGTGGCGACGGGTCACCAGCACAGCGGCCGGGCGCTCGTCGTTGGCTTCCTGCAGTTCCAGCGTAAAACGCGGGCTGCCCAGGCTGCCCTGGTTGAGCCGCTTGGCAAGTGCATCCAGCCCTTCGCCTTCACCCGCACTGCGCAGGCTCTCCAGGTCCATCGGCACGAAATCGACCAGCGCTTCAAGCAGGTTGCGGTCGTAACGATGTGCGTTGCGCTCGATCGAATCCAGCGCGGCCGCGTAGGCCAGAAGCAGCTTCTCCAGCGCAAGGCCTTCGATGCCCGGTTCGCCGGTGGCCGGCACCAGCGTGGCGTTTTCCACCGCGCTGCTGGCCAGGTAGCTGTCCAGCGCCGGGTCGTCCTTCAGGTACAGCTCCTGCTTGCCCTGCTTGATCTTGTACAGCGGCGGCAGGCCGATGTAGACGTAACCGCGCTCGATCAGTTCCGGCATCTGACGGTAGAAGAACGTCAGCAGCAGGGTGCGGATGTGAGCGCCGTCGACGTCGGCGTCGGTCATGATGATGATCTTGTGGTAACGCAGCTTGTCCGGGTTGTACTCGTCGCGGCCGATGCCGGTGCCCAGCGCGGTGATCAGCGTACCGACCTGGTCGGAGGACAGCATGCGGTCGAAACGCGCGCGTTCCACGTTGAGGATCTTGCCGCGCAGCGGCAGCACTGCCTGGTTCTTGCGGTTGCGGCCCTGCTTGGCCGAACCACCTGCCGAGTCACCCTCGACGATGAACAGTTCGGACAGCGCCGGATCCTTTTCCTGGCAGTCGGCCAGCTTGCCCGGCAGGCCGGCGATATCCAGCGCGCCCTTGCGGCGGGTCAGGTCGCGGGCCTTGCGCGCGGCTTCACGCGCGCGCGCGGCGTCGACGATCTTGCCGGCGATCGCCTTGGCTTCGTTGGGGTTTTCCTGCAGGAACTCTTCCAGGCGCGCACCAAAGGCGTTTTCCACCGCCGGACGCACATCGGAACTGACCAGTTTTTCCTTGGTCTGGCTGGAGAAGCTCGGGTCCGGCACCTTCACCGACAGCACCGCGATCATGCCTTCGCGCATGTCGTCGCCGGTCAGGTTGATCTTGGCCTGCTTGGCGATGCCGTTCTGCTCGATGTAGTTGTTGAGCACGCGGGTCAACGCACCGCGGAAACCGGCCAGGTGGGTACCGCCGTCCTTCTGCGGAATGTTGTTGGTGAAGCAGTACATCGTCTCCTGGTAGGAGTCGGTCCACTGCAGCGCCACCTCCACGACGATGCCGTTGTGCTCGCCAGTGACCGAGATGACGTTCGGATGCAGCGGGGTCTTCAGCTGGGCCAGATGCTCCACGAAGCTGCGGATGCCGCCTTCGTAGTGGAAATCATCGCGACGGCCATCACCACGCTCGTCGGCAAGGACGATCTTGACGCCGGAGTTCAGGAACGACAGCTCGCGCAGGCGACGGGCCAGGATGTCGTAGTGGAATTCCACGTTGTCGTGGAAAGCGACGGTCGACGGCCAGAAGCGCACCGTGGTGCCGCGCTTGGTGGTGGTTTCCAGCTTGGCCAGCGCGGTCACGGCGGCGCCGTTGCTGAACTCCTGCTGGTAGTGGAAGCCGTTCTGGAACACATCCACCACCAGCTTCTGCGACAGCGCGTTGACCACGCTGACGCCGACGCCGTGCAGGCCGCCGGAAACCTTGTAGCTGTTGTCGTCGAACTTGCCGCCTGCGTGCAGGACCGTCATCACCACTTCGGCAGCGGACACTTCGCGACCAAGCTTGGCGCTCATCTGCTCGTGCTTGCCGGTCGGAATGCCGCGGCCGTTGTCGGACACGGAGACCGAGCCATCGGCGTGGATGGTCACTGCAACGTGGTCGGCGTGGCCGGCCAGCGCCTCGTCGATCGAGTTGTCGACCACCTCGAACACCATGTGGTGCAGACCGGTACCGTCATGCACGTCACCGATGTACATGCCGGGACGCTTGCGGACAGCCTCCAGGCCTTCCAGGGCCGTAATGCTGTTGGCGTCGTAGTTGCCGTTGTTTGCCGGGGTGTTCTGTTCGTCGCTCATTGCGCTTGCCGTAGGCTCCGCAGGTCGGCCACCGCGTGGAGCGGTGTGCCGAGAATGAAAGGATTCCAACCCGAATTATACCAGCCGGGGTCGAGCGGCCCTGGTGTGCCCACTATGGCACAGCCATGATCTGTGCATGTTCCACGTGGAACCGGGCGATGTCGGTCAGCGCCTGCAATGCCGCCGGGGTTTCGGTGGCGGTGATGAAGATCTGTGCCGGGCCATTGAGCAGGCGCTCCAATACCCGCGCCTGGTGAGTGCGATCCAGTTCCGACGCCAGATCATCCAGCGCGATCACCGGCCATTCCCCGCGCTGTTCCGCATAGTCCTCGGCCTGCGCCAGCAGGCATGCCAATGCCGTCAGCTTGGCTTGGCCTCGGGACAGCGCATCGCGACCAGGAATGCTCTGGAAATCCACGCTCCAGTCTGCCCGGTGTGGGCCGACCGAGGTATACCCGGCCTGCCGGTCCCGTTCCCGGGCCAGAAGCAGGGCGTCGGCCAACGGAAGTTCATGCCGCCGCCAGCCAGGGCTCAGGTCCAATCCCTGGATGCCCAGTTGCGGCGCCAGGCTGGCGGCCAAAGCTACAGTGCGCCGCTGTAGACGCTCCAGGTAGTGCTGGCGGCGGCTGGTCAGCGGTTCTCCGGCCTCGGCCAGCTCGTGATCCCAGGTATCAAGCATCCGCGACGGCCCGCCCTGCTTGAGCAGGGCGTTGCGCTGCTTCAGCGCCCGGGAGTAGCGGCGCCACAAGGCCAGAAAATCCGGTTCCACGTGGAACAAGCCCCAATCGAGGAAGCGGCGGCGGGGTTCGCCACCACCACTGACCAGTGCGTGGCTTCCGGGCTCGAACGTCACCACGGCCAGTGCTGCGCAGAGATTGCCCAGCTGCGCGACATCTTCCCCGTCCAATCGCCCCTTCCAGTCCTGGCCACTGTGGCGCAACCCGGCTTTTCGGCGGTGGGGCGGGTGATTGGCACGCTGTTCGTCCCATTCAACGAAGATTTCCAGCGCTTCCTGGCCTTGCCGCACCAGACCGTCGCGCACTCGACCACGGAAGCTGCGCCCATACGCCATCAGATGCAGGGCTTCGAGCACGCTGGTCTTGCCGGCACCGTTGTCACCGGTCAGCAGGTTCAATCCCGGCTGGGGCGACAGGTCCACCGCACTGAAGCGACGCAGTTGATGCAAGGCGAGGCGGCGGATCTGCATGGGGCGCGAAAGACCATCCGCACGAGGCGGTAGAGGGGCAGGGAATCCATCAGCTTACTGCATCGGTCAAGCCGGGCGCGGTGGCAGGCCGGTCGAGCCGAAGGTGCAGCTTCTGCACCATCGATGGACGCGCTCCACGTGGAATGCGGATGACGCGCTCGCACGTTCCGGGCCGCAAAGGCCCGAAATTTCTTCAAATCTGCGCGAGGTTCCAGCGTCCAGGCCCTCGGATTTCGCCGATTTCGCGAGCACTGCAGGGCCACCCGCTGGACACCTCGCGGGTGGCTCCGACGGATGACCCCGCCGATTCCTTCAAATCTGCGATCCGATGCCTTGGAGGGTTCCACAGATTTCAAGAAATTCAGGACGCTCGTTCCACGCTGTCCACAGCGGGGATGTATGACTTATACACAAGGTATGGGCAATCTGTGGATAAAAAAGCCCTTTTGTTAAGCGCTCAAAACTATCCACAGGTTACCCCCCAGCCCGAGGACCCTCTATACAGGGGGTTTCAGGCTCATAAATCCCTTTAAAAACAAATAGATAATACATTTTTCCACGAAATCTAGCTCTACCATCACCACCACGCTTTAGATTTATACCCAGATTTAGAAGCTAGGATTTCCCAAAATTGCCCCCGAGCCGGTCTGTGGACAGTGCCGTTTGCAGAAGCGGAGGACCTCCTCCAGGAAGAGGATCTGCTGCTTCCAGCAGTGAAGATCAGGACAGCGAAGTGGGATATGCGAAGAACTCGCTGCCAGAACCCCCAAAACATGGAGCCCGACGAGCACTGCAAGGCGACCCCCCACGGTCCTGGATCCTGAGTTGCTTCGAGCAAGCGAGATCGAGTTGGTCTGGAGCCAAGCAGGGCGCGTCCGGACTTTCTCCGATCTGTTTCGACAATGCTCCACGTGGAACATAAAAAAACGCCCGGGAGGTCCCGGGCGCTTCTGGGTTCCACGTGAAACAGCGTTTCCGTCAGAGACGCAGCGGCATCACCACGTGGCGCGACTTCTCGCTGCTGGATTCACGCACCAGCGCCGAGGAGTTGGAGTCGCGCAGCTGGATGATCACTTCCTCGTCGCGCAGGGCAGAGAGGGCATCCAGCAGGTAGTTCACGTTGAAGCCGATGGCCAGATCACTGACCGTGGTGTCAGCTTCGATCTCTTCCTGGGCTTCTTCCTGTTCCGGATTGTGCGCGCTGATCTTCAGGTTCCCCGGCGAGACTTCCACGCGAATGCCGCGGTACTTCTCGTTGGACAGGATCGCGGCGCGCTGCAGCGAGGCGCGCAGGGCTTCGCGGTCCACCTTCACTTCACGGTCGGCACCGATCGGAATCACGGCTTCATAATCCGGGAAGCGGCCGTCGATCAGCTTCGAGGTGAAGGTGACATCGTCGCGCTTGACGCGGACATGGCTACGGCCAACTTCCAGCTCGATCTCGCGATCGCCGCTTTCCAGCAGGCGCTGCAGCTCGGTCACGCCCTTGCGCGGCACGATGATCTGGCGCTTGGAACCGCTGGGCTTGGCCAGGTCGGTTTCGCAAAGGGCCAGGCGATGACCGTCGGTGGCGACGGTGCGCAGCGCATCGCCGCGCAGGTCGAACAGCAGGCCGTTGAGGTAGTAGCGCACGTCCTGCTGGGCCATCGCGAACGCGGTGCGCTCGATCAGCTCCTTCAGGGTTGCTTCGCCGATGGCCACGCGCTCGGTGGCTTCCACCTCGTCCACCGACGGGAAGTCATTGGACGGCAGGGTGGCCAGGGTGAAGCGGCTGCGACCGGCCTGCACGGTGATCTTGTCACCGGTCTGCGAGACGGTGATCCGGCTGCCGTCGGGCAGGGCGCGGATGATCTCGAACAGTTTGCGGGCGGGAATGGTGGTTTCGCCGTCCTGGGCATCTTCAACCGCGATCCGCGACACCATCTCCACTTCCAGGTCGGTACCGGTCAGCGACAGCTGGCCGTTCTGCACCTGGACCAGGAAATTGGCCAGAACCGGAAGGGTCTGGCGGCGTTCGACCACGTTGACGACCTGTGCCAACGGCTTGAGAAAGGCTTCGCGCTGCAGTGTGAAACGCATGTGGTTCCGTGCCCCTATGCTTTAAAAAATGTGGAATAAATCAAAAGCTTGGTGGTGCTGGTAGAGACAGAATCGCTGGAAAACAACGCTAAGTCTTTGTAAATAAAAGAGTTTCTGGCCTCGAAACCCTCTGTATTACCGACCCCCAGAGGGTGGGGAAAGCTGTGGGTAACTCCAGCGCGATTTCAAACGCCATTTTTATCCACAACGTGTCCCGCGCTTGCTACCGGATTCTGCACCGTTTTGTGCGATGACGCCTCATCGGCATCCGTGCATCATTCGCTCAGCTTCCGGATCAGCTTGTCCCAGTCCTCGCGAAGCTTGCCGTCGGTTTCCATCAGGGTCCGGATCTGGCGGCAGGCATGCAGCACCGTGGTGTGATCGCGACCGGCAAAGGCGTCGCCGATCTCGGGCAGGCTGTGCTCGGTCAGTTCCTTGGTCAGGGCCATGGCGACCTGGCGCGGGCGGGCCAGCGAGCGGGTCCGACGCTTCGACAGCAGATCCTTGATCTGCAGGCCGTAGTAGTCGGCAACGGTTTTCTGGATGTTGGGAATGCTGATCGCCTGCTGCTGGGCGCGCAGCAGGTCGCGCAGGGTTTCCTGGGCGAATTCGGTGGTGATCGCGCGGCCGGTGAAGTTGGCGCGGGCGGTCAGGGTATTGAGCGCACCTTCGAGGTCGCGCACGTTGGAGCGCATCTTCTTGGCGATCAGGAACGCAACATCATCGGGAATCTCGGCGCCACGTTCGCGCGCCTTGGCCAGCACGATCGCGGCGCGGGTCTCGAAGTCCGGCGGTTCGATCGCGACCGACAGACCCCAGGCAAGCCGCGACTTCAGGCGCGCTTCCAGGCCTTCGACCTCGCGCGGATAGCGGTCGCAGGTCAGGATGATCTGCTGCTTGCCATCGAACAACGCGTTGAAGGTGTGGAAGAACTCTTCCTGGGTGCGGTCCTTGCCGGCGAAGAACTGGATGTCATCGATCAGCAGCGCGTCGACCTGCTGGAACTGGCGCTTGAACTGATCCATGGTCTTTTCCTGCAGGGCCCGGATCATCGCGCTGAAGAACTGTTCCGAACGCAGGTACAGCACCTTCGCGCCCGGATTGGCCTGGCGCATGGCGTTGCCGGCGGCGAACATCAGGTGGGTCTTGCCCAGGCCGGTGCCTCCGTACAGCAGCAGCGGGTTGTGCGCGCGGTCGCCCGGCTTCTGCGCTGCCTGGAAGGCGGCGGCCAGGCCCAGCTGGTTGCTGCGGCCTTCGACGAAGTTGGCGAAGGTGTAGTGATTGTCCAGATTGCCGGCAAACGGCACCTGCGGTTCGCTGGACACAGGCGCCGACGACGTGGAAACCGGCGCGTTCTGCGTCTCCACAGGGCGCGGGCGCGAGCCGATTTCAAGAAAAACGTCGCTGAAACCGGCGAAGTGAGCCAGCAGTTCGCGGATCCGGGCCAGGTACAGCTCGCGGACCTGGTCGACGATGAAGGCATTTGGTGCATACAGCACCAGGCTGTCCACGCGCAGATCGGCCTGCAGCGGCTTCAACCAGGTATGAACGTCTTCCGGCGGGAACTCCGCTTCGAGGCGCTCGAGACTACGGGACCAGGCATCCATCAGCAATAATCGTCCGGTGGCCGGTGCATGGACGCGACAAGGCGCCCAGACACAGGCCGGAAAGGGGGGAAATGGATGGCTCAGACTACCACCGAGCGCCCGCCTTCGGAATGCTTGTCCCCTACTTATTCACAAAAACATCCACAGCTATTGCACAGCCCGGTGAATTCGCGTAGTCCCCAGGGGTTGACGTGAGGGGGGGGGCCTCTCTAGAATTTCCGGTTCTTTCCGTCCCATTCATACGAGAGGCCCCCAATGGCCACGAAGCGCACCTACCAGCCCAGCAACCTCAAGCGTAAGCGCGACCACGGCTTCCGTGCCCGTATGAAGACCGCTGACGGCCGCAAGATCCTGTCGCGTCGCCGCGCCAAGGGCCGCAAAGTCCTGAGCGCCTGATTGCCATGCCGCACATCGCGGCAGACGCAATCCCTTCGACAGTGAATACTGCAGACCCGCGCAAGCGATTCCCTCGCTCTGCGCGGGTTCGCACGCGTGCCGAATATTCAACGGTCTTCAACGGCGCCCGCCGTGTGTCCGATCCGCTGATGACCCTGCACTGGCTGCCGGCTGACCGGCCGGCCAGGCTGGGTCTGGCGGTTTCCCGCAAGGTCGATCCGAACGCCGTCGGGCGTAACCGGATCAAGCGCGTCCTGCGCGACATCCTGCGTCAGACACGTACCGACATCCAGCCAGGCGACTTTGTCGTCGTGGCTCGTAGTGCTGCGCGTTCCGCCAGCAACGACGAGATCCGCCAGGCCTTCCTGCGCCTGCTGCGTCGCCTGCGTGCATTGCCCACGCCGGGCGTGGACGGCACAATGCCGCCGCCTGATGGCATCGCAACTCCTTCTTTGACCGAGCCGGCATCGCGTCCCGGCCCCGCCGAGCCTGTCCGCTGATGAACCAGACCCGCGTATTCCTCATTTTTGCCTGGCTGATGGTGGCCGTGCTGCTGTGGATGGAGTGGAGCCGTGAAAACGCTGCTCCGACCCCGGCACCAACCACCACGTCGGCCCCGGCCGCCGCACAGAGTGTTCCGGGCGCGAACCCCGGCGCCATCCCCAGCGCCCAGGTGCCGGGCGCCCCCGGCCAGGCCGCCGCACAGGCCCAGGCCAGCGCTACCCCGGCCAGCCAGCGCGTGACGGTCACCACCGACGTGCTGCGCCTGGTGCTCGACGGCGGCCGCGTGCTCGACGCCGAGCTGCTGCAGTTCCCGCAGACCAAGGACGAAGGCAGTCCGCCGGTCCGCCTGCTGACCGAAGACCCCGCCCACCCGTACAGCGCGATCAGTGGCTGGGCCAGCGAAGACAAGAACACCCCGGTTCCCGGCGCCGACGGCTTCAAGCTGGTGGGTGACACCACCGACTTCGTGCTGGCCAAGGGCCAGAACGAGCTGCAGATCCCGTTCGTGTGGACCGCCGACAACGGCGTGACCATCAAGCGCACCCTGACCGTCTCGCGCAACGAGTACGCCGTGCGCTTCAAGGACGAAGTCAGCAACGCCGGCACCGCGCCGTGGAACGGCTACGTCTACCGCACCCTGGACCGCACCCCGACCATTCTGTCGCGGAGCATGACCAACCCGGATTCCTTCAGCTTCAACGGTGCCACCTGGTACGACAATGACAAGAAGTACCAGCGTCGTGCGTTCAAGGACTACCTGGAAGACGGCACGCTGAACCAGAACATCACCGGCGGCTGGCTGGCGATGCTGCAGCACCACTTCTTCACCGCCTGGATCCCGCAGAAGGACCAGACCGCACACTACGTGCTGTCGCAGGTGGCCGGTCGTGACCTGATCGAAGCGCGTGGCCCGGCCTTCACCGTGGCGCCGGGCCAGTCGACCAGCACCGAAGCCCGCCTGTGGGTCGGCCCGAAGCTGGTCAACCTGATCGCCAAGGAAGATGTGCCGGGCCTGGACCGCGTGGTCGACTACAGCCGCTTCTCGATGATGGCGGTGATCGGCCAGGGCCTGTTCTGGGTGTTGAACCAGGTGCACAAGCTGGTCGGCAACTGGGGCTGGGCGATCGTCGGGCTGGTGGTGCTGCTGAAGCTGGTGCTGTACCCGCTGTCGGCAACCCAGTACAAGAGCGGCGCCAAGATGCGCCGCTTCCAGCCGCGCATCGCGCAGCTGAAGGAACGCTATGGCGATGACCGCCAGAAGTTCCAGACCGCGATGATGGAGCTGTACAAGAAGGAAAAGATCAATCCGATGGGCGGCTGCCTGCCGATCCTCATCCAGATGCCGATCTTCTTCGCCCTGTACTGGGTGCTGGTGGAATCGGTCGAACTGCGCCAGGCGCCCTGGTTCGGCTGGATCCAGGACCTGACCGCACGCGACCCGTACTTCATCCTGCCGGTCATCAACGTGGCAGTGATGTGGTTCACCCAGAAGCTGACCCCGGCACCGGGCATGGACCCGATGCAGCAGAAGATGATGCAGTTCATGCCGCTGGTGTTCGGCGTCATGATGGCCTTCATGCCGTCCGGCCTGGTCCTGTACTGGGTGGTCAACGGCGGCCTGGGCCTGCTGCAGCAGTGGTGGATGACCAAGCGCCATGGCGGCGAGCCGGTCCCGGCCACCACCGCTCCGGCCCCGGTCAAGAAGAAGTAATCGGTAGAGCCGGCCGCTGGCCGGCTGACCCCAGCAAAAGCCCGCCGCAAGGCGGGCTTTTCGCATGCGGCGTTAGAATCGCCGGCACACCGTTCCTCCCACCTTCGAGTCCGCCATGCCGCGTGCGTCGTCGTTCCGCCTGTTCCTGCCCTCGCTGTTGTTGACCCTGGTTGTTGCCGGCTGCGGCGACAAGGACGCGAAGGCGCCGGCGACCACCGTCACCCAGGCGAGCGCGCAGGCCGCGGCCGCCGCCGATCCCGCGGCCGCACCGTTGTTGGCGGCCCTGCAGAAACAGCTCGACGGCTACCGCCGGATCATCGTGCTGCTGGCCGACGAGGAACATCAGTCGGCCGCCGACCGCGGTACCTCCACGCGCGTGGGCCAGCAGCTGTTCCACGATGGCCTGGAACAGCGCACGGCGATCGCCGCGCAGTTCGACACCCTGCTGCGCGGCTCCAGCCCGCAGCGCTTCGCCACCCTCGGCACCGTGCTGGACTACATCGAGTCGGCGCCGGAACTGTTCGACGCCGACCGCCTGGCCTTCCGCGAAGTACTGCGTGATCTGCATGAGCGCGTCGGCACCGATTCGTCGCTGCCGGCGGTGAAGCTGCACCAGCGCATCGGTGAGGATCTGGAAGCGCTCGATGAGATCGAGCGCAACTACAACCAGGAACTGACCCGCATCTTCAGCCGCTTCGAGCGCACCCGCGCCATCGAGCTGAAGCGCGAGAAGTGGGAGGACTACATCGCCCACCTGCACAAGGACTACAGCCGCGAAGCGATCCTGCGCGACTACGGCGTGATCGAGCCGTACCCGATGTCGATGAAGGACAGCGACCGCGAGATCTTCGGCCGCGACCTGCCGGCCAAGACCGTGGTGCTGACTTTCGACGACGGTCCGCACAAGGCCTATACCGATGAAGTGGTGGCCATCCTCAAGCGCTATGACGTGCCGGGTGTCTTCTTCGAAGTGGGCCGCAACCTGGGCAAGGTCGAGGCCGACGGCAAGGTCAGCCTCGGCCCGATGGCGAAGATCAGCCGCAACCTGATGGAAGAAGGCTATGCGGTCGGCAACCACAGCCTGACCCACGCCCAACTGTCGCGCACCACCGGTGACGCGCTGCGCCAGCAGGTGCTCGACACCGACACGCTGCTGAAGGATGTCGACAGCAAGCGCGCGCCGCTGTTCCGCTTCCCGTACGGCGCGCGCAACGCCGAAGGCCTGCAGCTGCTCAACGAGGCCGGACTGAAGTCGATCATGTGGAACATCGATTCGATGGACTGGGCCGACCCGGTGCCGGAATCGATCGTGCAGCGCGTGCTGGACCAGGTGAACAAGGAACAGCGCGGCATCATCCTGTTCCACGACATCCACGATCGTGCAGTGAAGGCACTGCCGCAGATCCTCGACCGGCTGATCGCCGATGGCTACCAGTTCGCCGGCTGGAACGGCCGCGACTTCACCGTCGCCCGTGCGCGCAAGGGCGATACCGGTGCCGCGACCGTCACCACCGGCTACGAGAAGTCGTGGGCGATCGTGGTCGGCATCGACAACTACGCCAAGTGGCCGAAGCTGGAATACGCCAGCCACGACGCGCAGGCGGTGGCCGGTACCCTGACCGGGCAGTTCGGCTTCCCGTCCTCGCAGGTGATCGTGCTGAAGAACGAGCAGGCCACCCGCAACAACATCCTGGCCGCCTTCCACGACCGCCTGGCCGATGACCGCACTGGCAGGAACGACCGCGTGTTCGTGTTCTTCGCCGGCCACGGCGCGACCCGCCAGCTCGCCTCAGGGCGCGACCTCGGCTACATCATCCCGGTTGATTCGGACCCGAGGGAATTCGCTACCGATGCCATCGCGATGACCGATATCCAGAACATCGCCGAGAGCATGCAGGCCAAGCACGTGATGTTCGTGATGGATGCCTGCTACAGCGGCCTGGGCCTGACCCGTGGTGGCCCGTCGTCGTCGTCGTTCCTGCGCGAGAATGCCCGCCGCAGCGCGCGGCAGATGCTGACCGCCGGCGGCGCCGACCAGCAGGTGGCCGACGCCGGCCCGAACGGTCACTCGGTGTTTACCTGGGTGCTGCTGCAGGCGCTGGCCGGCAAGGGTGACCTCAACGGCGACGGCCTGATCACCGGTACTGAACTGGCCGCCTACGTGGCGCCGGCCGTCTCGGCCGTTTCGCACCAGACGCCGGCCTTCGGCAGCCTGCCCGGTTCGCAGGGCGGCGAGTTCGTGTTCCAGGTGCCGGACAGCCAGGAATTCCTCAATGCCGATACGCGCCAGCTGACCGCCGATGCAATCGCACTGAACAACAAGGTGGATGCCGCCAGCGAGGCCAAGGGCAGCCAGGCGCCGGTGACGGTGGCTGACCTGCAGGGCGGCAAGGCCAAGCTGGTAGTGCCCTCCGCCGGCCCGGCGTCCGACCGCCAGCGCGCGCAGCAGGCCAACGACCGTGGCCTGCAGCTGTACCGCGAGAAGCAGTACGACGAGGCAGTCGCGCAGTTCACCGAAGCACTGAAGCTGCGTCCGGACTTTGCCCAGGCCGCCAACAACCTCGGTTTCGTCTACTACCGCCAGCAGCGCTATGCCGAAGCGGCGCGCTGGCTGGAGAACACGCTGAAGATCGACCCATCGCGCGCCGTGGCCTATCTCAACCTGGGTGATGCCTACTTCAACGCCGGCGACAAGGCCAAGGCGAAGCAGGCCTACACCACCTACCTGGCGCTGCAGCCGCAGGGCAGCGGTGCCGCGCAGGCACGCACGCAGCTGGAGAAGCTCTGAGCCATGAACGACGCGATCCGCACCGACACCATTGTGGCCATCGCCAGTGCCCCCGGCGCCGGCGGTGTCGGCCTGTTGCGCCTGTCCGGTCCGCGCGCTGCGGCGATTGCCAATGCGCTGGGGGCGCCCGCGCTGCAGCCGCGCCACGCGCACTACGCGCGCCTGCGTGATGCCGACGGCGAGGTCATCGACGATGGCATCGTGCTGTGGTTCCCGGCACCGAACAGCTTCACCGGCGAAGAGGTGGTGGAACTGCAGGGCCATGGCAGCCCGGTGCTGCTGCAGCAGCTGGTCGCGCGCTGCATCGCGCTCGGTGCGCGCCAGGCGCGGCCGGGTGAGTTCAGCGAACGCGCGTTCCTCAACGGCAAGCTCGACCTGGCCCAGGCTGAGGCCATCGCTGACCTGATCGCCGCCGGCGACAACCGTGCCGCACGCGCTGCACGACGCTCGCTGGATGGCGTGTTCTCGCGCCGCATCGAGGCCGTGGTCGAGCAGCTGGTCACGCTGCGCATCCACGTGGAAGCGGCCATCGACTTCGCCGACGAACCGCTGGATACGCTCGGTGGCGCACAGGTGCGGCGCGGGCTGGAACAGGCGCGCAGCGACTTGGCCCTGCTGCGCCGCGATGCCGAACGCGGTCGCCGCCTGCGCGATGGCCTGCACGCGGTGCTGATCGGTCCGCCCAATGCCGGAAAGAGCTCATTGCTCAATGCGCTGGCCGGCAGTGAACGCGCCATCGTCACCGACATCGCCGGCACCACCCGCGACACGCTTCGCGAGACCATCCGCCTGGACGGGCTGGAACTGACCCTGGTCGATACCGCTGGCCTGCGCGACGGCGGCGACGCCATCGAACGCGAAGGCATGCGCCGCGCCCATGTGGAGATCGAGCGAACCGACCTGGCCCTGATCGTCTTGGACGCGCGCGATCCGGCGGCGGGTGAAGCGGCGCTGGGCGAGGCCGTGGCAGCGGTGCCACACAAGGTCTACATCCACAACAAGTCGGACCTGCTGGATGCGCTGCCGATGCTGGACGACCCGGACCGTGTGTTCGTCTCGGCTGCGACCGGTGCCGGCCTGGAGGATCTGCACGCGCGCCTGCGTTTGATCGCTTCGGCCGGGGCAGGGGAGCAGGCGGATGGCGAGTTCTCCGCGCGCGCGCGGCATGTGGATGCAATCGAGCGTGCGCAGGAGCACGCGCAGCGCGCCGATGGCGAGCTGGCGCAGGAGCACCTGGAACTGGCCGCCGAAGAGCTGCGGCTGGCGCATGACGCGCTGGGCGATATCACCGGGCAGATGAGTGCGGATGATCTGCTGGGAAGGATCTTCTCCAGTTTCTGCATCGGCAAGTAACTGTAGAGCCGAGCCCATGCTCGGCTGCTCTACCCGTCAGCCGAGCATGGGCTCGGCTCTACAGGTGCGGGCTTCCCCCACCTGTCACATTGCCGCCGCATACTGGCGCCCATCACATACCGCTTGGGGAAGTCGCAGTGAAGTCGTGGGGTTGTGCGTTGCTGTTGTCGCTGGCCGTGGCACCATCGGTGGCCATGAGTGCTGAATCCTCCACCCCGGCCACGCCCAAGGTGTCGGTCTATGGCCATCGCGGGGCGAGCGCGTTGCTGCCCGAGCACACCCTGGCCGCCTATGCGCAGGCGATCGCCGATGGCGCCGACTACATCGAGCCGGACCTGGTGATGACCAGGGACGGAATGATGGTGGCCCGCCACGAGAACGAGATCAGCGGCACCACTGATGTGGCCTCGCATCCGGAGTTCGCCAGCCGCCGCACCAGCAAGGTCATCGACGGGCAGAAGGTCGACGGCTGGTTCACCGAAGACTTCACCCTGGCCGAGCTGAAGACCCTGTACGCGCGCGAGCGCCTGCCGGAACTGCGCAGCACCGCCTATGACGGCCAGTTCCGCATCGCCAGCCTGGACGAGATCCTCGCATTCCTTGTCCAGCAGGCCGGGCGTGCCAACCGTGGCATCGGCCTGGTGCCGGAGATCAAGCACCCGACCTACTTCCAGTCGATCGGCCTGCCGATGGAAGACAAGCTCCTGACCGCGCTGCGTGGCAATGCCTATACCAACGTCGGCCCGGTCACCATCCAGTCGTTCGAGACCGCCAACCTGCGCTACCTGCGCGGCAAGATCCCGCGCGGCAGCAACATCCGCCTGCTGCAACTGCTGTGGAAGGGCGGCACCCAGCCGGCCGACATCGCCAAGGCCGGTGGCACGCTCACCTACGCGCAGATGATGACCCCGGCCGGACTGAAGGACATCGCCAGCTACGCCGACGGCATCGGCCCGGAACTGCGCTCGATCATTCCGCTGGATGCCAAGGGCGCGCTGAGCACTCCGACCACGCTGGTACAGGACGCACATGCAGTGGGGCTGATGGTGATTCCGTACACCTTCCGTCCGGAGAACCACTTCCAGGCCAGCAACCTGCGCAAGGGCGCCGACACCGCGCGCAATCCCGAAGGTTCGATTGCCGAGATGCACGCCTATCTGGCGACCGGCATCGATGCGTTCTTCACCGATGATCCGGCGCTGGGCCGGCAGGCGGTGGATGGCATGGGTGCGGCCGGGAACTGACGCTGCAACGCGTCGCCGGGCATGGCCCGGCGCTACCCCGGACGCCCACTCACGGTAGCGCCGGGCCATGCCCGGCGGCCCCTCGCTTCAACCGCGCGGTTCGTCCGGCCGGCGGAAAGGAATCACCACGTAGTCCTGGCCCTCGCGCGGCTGCCACAGCACCGGCACGCGCTGTGGCGACGGCGGCTCCAGCTCGTCGTCGGCCAGCGGTTCTGCCTCGTCTTCTTCGTCTTCCCAGCTGTAGCGCGGGCGCGGCGGCAGCGGGTCGGCGTTGCGGAACAGCAGCGCGGCGATGATGCCGGCGAAGGCGCCGCCCATGTGCGACTGCCAGGACACGCCATCGGCGTGTGGCAGGATGGTCATCAGCATGCCGCCGTAGAACAGCATGCCGATCAGGCCGGTGGCGATGGCCGTGCGGTCGCGGCGCAGCAGGCCCAGGCTGGCCAGCAGGAACATCAGGCCGTGGGTCACGCCGCTGGCGCCCAGGTGCACGCTGCCCGGATTGCCCAGCATCCACGCGCCGATGCCCGAGCCCAGCCACAGCAGGGGCAGGGCGCGTACGGTTGCTTTCGGGTAGACACTTCCAGCCAGCGTGCCCAGGATCAGGAGCGCGATGCTGTTGGCGGCGATATGCTCGACCGAGGCATGCAGCATCGGCCCACCGATCAGGCCAAGCAGGCCCTTGGCTTCCAGCGGTGCGACCGCCCACGGCCGCCAGTCGAAGGTGCCCTGCAGGGCGAACACGGCCACCAGCACCAGCACAGCGGCAAGGCTGAGATTGAACGCCCGCAGGATGCGCGAGCGGTCATCGCGAGGGGCCGGCACGTCGCCGGCGGGCAGGGGCGCGTTGTTGTCCATACCTCAGCAATGGCGGTGACTGGCGCGAAACCAAGGCCACCGCTGCGGGAGAGTGGGTGCGGCCGGCGGGACAATCCCGCCGGCCGGCCATGATCAGGCGTGGCCGGAGCCTTCCTTCGGCGGGTACTTCAGGCTCAGTACCACGGTGGCGGCGATGATGACCGCGACCACGCCCAGCGACACCGGGGTCGGGATCTTGAACAGGTCGATGATCATCATCTTGATGCCGATGAAGCCCAGCACCAGCGCCAGGCCATACGGCAGCAGGTGGA
This sequence comes from Stenotrophomonas sp. YJH_SMC_46, assembly GCF_059370315.1. NCBI lineage: Bacteria > Pseudomonadati > Pseudomonadota > Gammaproteobacteria > Lysobacterales > Lysobacteraceae > Stenotrophomonas > Stenotrophomonas sp. YJH_SMC_46. The sequence goes on along the minus strand of NZ_JCAFTO010000005.1, from coordinate 47,494 downwards.
AGCGGTCGGCCATGCCGGCCAGCAGGAAGAACATCGCGCGCAGGCCCAGCACCGCGAACACGTTGGAGGTGAGCACGATGAACGGGTCGGTGGTGATCGCGAAGATCGCCGGGATGCTGTCCACCGCGAAGATCACGTCGGTGACCGCGATCAGGATCAGCACCGCGAACAGCGGGGTGAACCAGCGCACGCCGTCGCGCTTCACGCTCAGCGCGTTGCCGGCGTAGTCGGGCAGCAGGCGCAGGTGCTTGCGCATCCAGCGCAGGGCCGGGTTGGTCTCCAGGTCCGGCTCCTGGCCGGCGGCAAACCACATCTTCCAACCGGTGAAGAGCAGGAAAGCACCGAATACGTAGAGCAGCCAATGGAACTGGCTGATCAGCACGCTGCCGGCGAAGATCATGATCGTACGCAGCACGATCGCACCCAGGATGCCGATGATCAGCACCTTCTGGCGCTGCTCATCCGGCACCGCGAAGTAGCTCATGATCATCAGGAACACGAAGATGTTGTCGACCGCGAGCGCCTTCTCGACCAAGTAGCCGGTCAGGAATTCGAGGCCGACCTTGTTCGCTACCACCTGGCCGGCGGTCTCATTCAGGTAGTACCAGAGGCCGGCATTGAACAGCAGGGCCAGCGCGACCCAGCCGATGGACCACCACAGGGCCTCCTTGAAGGTGACCTTGTGCGGTCCACCATGGCGCATCAACACGAGGTCGACCAGCAGGGCGATGACCACCACCGCTGCGAAGCCGCCCCACAACCACACGTTACCGATCGTCTGCATTGGGAATGTCCGTTGGAAAGATGAATGCCAAGCCGGACGGCGAGGATCTGCAACGGAGGATCGGGAGGGGGATCCAGGGACAGAGCTTCGCCAGTACGGCGAAGGTCTCGCTCGCAGTTCCAGTCGGCTGGAACTGCCGTTGCACCGGAGCCTGCGGGCTCGAAATGACGGCGACAACGTCTGGGAGCTACTCCCCTTCTGCTGCCGATTCTGCGGCCTGGCCGGGCCGCCGTCAAATGCCGCGCCGGGCCCTGGATTTCCGGCCCCCGGTGCCCCCCGGCTACAATGACCGGATGAATACCCCCCTTCCGATTGTCCGCCTCAAGAATGCGTGGCGTTCCAGCCACCCGTGGATCTTCCAGAAACTGGTCGAGAAGCCGACCGTCCGGCCCAAGCCCGGTTCCATCGTCGACGTGGTCGGCATCGATGGCGAGTTCATTGGCCGCGGGTTCTACAACGGGCACTCGCGCATTGCCGTGCGCATCCTTGAGACCGACCAGAACGTGCCGGTCGATGCCGGCTGGTTCTCGCGCAAGATCGCCCAGGCGGTGTCGCTGCGCCGTGAGGTGCTGAAGCTCGACGCGGTCTCCGACGCCTGGCGCGTGGTGCACAGCGAAGGCGACGGCCTGTCCGGCCTGGTGGTGGATCGCTACGGCGACCTGGTGGTGGTCGAGTTCTTCGCCGCCGGCATGTTCCGCCACCGCGAATGGATCTACGACGCCCTGCGCGAGCAGTTCCCGGGCTGCCGTTTCCACAGCTTCGCCGACGAACACGTGCAGAAGCAGGAGAGCTTCGACTTCCACGGCAACACCACCACCGAAGCGGCGGTGATCACCGAGTACGGCATCAAGTTCCGCGCCGACCCGGCCGGTGCACACAAGACCGGCTTCTTCGCCGACCAGCGCGAGAACCGCGAGTGGCTGAGCCAGCAGGTGGAAGGCAAGAGCGTTCTGGACCTGTGCTGCAACACCGGTGGCTTCGCCGTGTACGCAGCAGCGCGTGGCGCCTCGGAAGTGGTCGGCATCGACATTGATGAGGACGTCATCCAGATCGCCAAGGGCAATTCGCGCCTGAACAACGTGCGCCCGAAGTTCATCCAGTCCGATATCTTCCCGTGGCTGCGCGACGCCGCCAACCGCGGGGAGCAGTACGACGTGGTGATCCTGGACCCGGCGAAGATGACCCGCGACCGCGACCAGGTCATCACCGCACTGAAGAAGTACCTGGACATGAACAAGCTGGCGCTTGGCGTGGTGAAGCCGGGCGGCCTGTTCGCCACGTTTTCCTGCACCGGCCTGGTGGCCGAGGACCAGTTCCTCGACATGCTGCGCCGCGCGGCCTATTTCTCCGGCCGCACGATCCAGATCCTGAAGGTCGCCGGCGCCGGCCCGGACCATCCGTTCATGGCCCACGTGCAGGAATCGCGTTACCTCAAGGCCGTGTTCTGCCGCGTGGTGGATTGACCGCGTGACTGCCGATCTCTGTAGAGCCGAGCCCACGCTCGGCTGATCTGTCTGGCAGCCGAGCCCATGCCCGGCGCTACAAAACGGCGGGCCACAGCGCTATGGTCGGGCTCTTCCCAACACCGGTGAGAGCCCATGCCATCGTTGCGCCACCTGTCCTTCGTGCTTGCCGTGGCGCTGTGCGCGCCACTGTCCGCCCACGCCATCGAGTTCAGCACGCAGGAGCTGGCCCGCGCCAAGGCCCTGCAGCAGCGCCTGGTCACCCTCGACAGCCATCTGGATACGCCGGCCAATTTCGGCCGCACCGGCTTCGACATCGAACAGCGCCACGACCGCAACGCACTCTCGCAGGTGGACTACCCGCGCATGGTCGAAGGCGCGCTGGACGGCGGGTTCTGGGCGATCTACACCGACCAGGGCGACCGCAGCCCCGCCGCTCACCTGGCCGAACGTGACCACGGGTTGCAGCGGTTGCTGGAAATACGCGAGATGCTGGCCGCCAACCCCGAGCGGTTCGCGCTGGCACTGACCGCCGATGACGCGGCGCGGATCAAGGCGGCCGGCAAGCGTGTGGTCTACATCAGCATGGAAAACGCCAGCCCGCTGGTGGCCGATCCCAGCCTGCTCTCGTTCTACCACCGCGCCGGCCTGCGCCTGCTCAGCACCGTGCACTTTGCCAACAACGAGTTCGCCGATTCGGCCACCGATCCCAAGGGTGCGGAATGGAAAGGACTTAGCCCGGCCGGCAAGGAGCTGGTGCGGCAGGCGGTGAAGCTGGGCATCGTGATCGACCAGTCACATGCATCGGATGCGGTGTTCGACGATCTGCTGGCAATGATGCCGGTACCATTCGTGCTGTCGCACAGCTCGGCCAAGGCGGTCTACGACCACCCGCGCAATCTTGACGACGCGCGCCTGCGCAAGCTGGCCAAAGCCGGCGGCGTGATCCAGGTGAACGCCTATGGCGGCTACCTGATCGACACCGCGAAGACGCCCGAGCGCAAACAGGCCGAGGAAGCGCTGAGCAAGCAGCTGGGCGGCTGGGAAGGCATGGGCATCGAACAAGGCGTTGCCCTGCTGAAGGCCGAACAGGCACTGGACCACGAGCACCCGGTGCGGCACGCCAGCCTGGACGACTTCTTCGCCCACTTCGACCACATCCTCACGGTGGTCGGCCCTGAGCACGCGGGCATCGGCCTGGACTGGGATGGTGGTGGCGGACTGAGTGACCTGCCCGATGTCAGCCAGCTGCCGAAGATCACCGCGTGGCTGCTGCGCAAGGGCTATACCGACAAGCAGATCGCCGGCATCTGGGGCGGCAACCTGCTGCGGGTGATGCGCCAGGCGCAGGACTACGCCGCAAAGCAGGGCGGTTGAAACGCCCTGCGGTGGTGCCGGCCAGCGGCCGGCACTACCGGTGATCGGTCTATTTCGCGATCAGCGCATGGCGTCGGCTGTACAGCAGGTACAGCACCAGGCCGGCCACGTTCCACAACAGGAAGTACAGCTGGGTGGTGTGCGGCAGGCTGATGAACAGGTAGATGCAACCCAGCGCGGCCAGCGGGCCAACCACGAAGGCCAGCGGCGTCCGGAACGTGCGCGCGCGGTCCGGCTCGCGCAGCCGCAGCACCACCAGGCAGATGCCTACCGCAGTGAACGCGGCCAGGGTACCGGCGTTGGCCAGTGCGGCAATCTCGTCCAGGCGCGCCACGCCGGCCAGCGCGGAAACCACGACCGCAGTGAACAGCGTGGTTGCCACCGGCGTGCCGGTACGTGCGTTCACCTTGGACAGGCGACGCGGCAGCAGGCCGTCGCGGCTCATCACGAAGAAGATGCGGCTCTGGCCGTACAGGAAGGCCAACAGCACGGTCGGCAGGGCGATGATCGCGATCACGCCGATCACCATCGCCGCGGTCGGATGGCCCAGCTGGCGCATGATCAGGGCCAGCGGCTCGGCGCTGTGGCCGAACACCGCGTAGCTCATCGCACCCACGGCGGCCAGCGCCACCAGCACGTAGACGATGGTGCAGCCGATCATCGAACCGATGATGCCGATCGACAGGTCGCGGCCCGGGTTCTTGGTTTCCTCGGCGGCGGTGGAGATCGCATCGAAGCCGTAGAAGGCGAAGAAGATGATCGCCGCTGCCGCCATCACGCCGTGCTCGACGCCATCGGGGCCCATCGACTTGGCGAAGCCGTACGGCATGAACGGCTGCAGGTTGGCGCTGTCGAACGCGGGCAGGGCCACGGCCACGAAGATGGCCAGCGCGATCAGCTTGAACACCACCAGGATCGCGTTGAGTGTGGCGCTTTCCTTGGTGCCGGCCATCAGCATGCCGGCCACCAGCCAGGTGATGATGATCGCCGGCAGGTTGATCATGCCGCCTTCCACGTGCGGGCCGGCCGCCAGCCAGGCCGGCAGGTGCACGTTCCAGCCGAACTGGGTGTGGACCCATTCGAGGAAGCCGACGAAGTAGCCGGACCAGCCCACCGCCACCGTACTCACCACCAGCGAGTACTCCAGGATCAGGCTCCAGCCCACCACCCAGGCGAACACCTCGCCCAGCGCACTGTAGCTGTAGGTGTAGGCACTGCCGGCGGCGGGCATCATCGTCGACAGCTCGGCGTAGGACAGCGCCGCGCAGGCACAGACCGCACCGGCGATGGCGAAGGAGATCAGCACGGCCGGGCCAGCCAGGTTGGCACCGACGCCGATCAGCGTGTAGATGCCGGTACCGACGATGGCGCCGATGCCCAGCGCGATCAGGTGCGGCCAGCTGAGCGTCGGGATCAGGCGCCTGCCGGCTTCGTGGACGGTGACGGAATCTAGGGACTTGCGCCGGAACAGGGACATGCAGGCCTCGGAAGGGGTGACTTAGAACGACAAGTTCCCGAGTGTGACCGAACGCAGCGCAGCATTACCACTGACGGGGGTCATGATTGCCGGCGCGCGCGCTGCACCGCGACCAGACTGCCGGAATCGGCATAAAGCAGGCCGGGGCGCCAGAGGCGGTGCCGGCGAACAGCAGGGCCAGGCCGAGCAGCGGCAGCCGCCCGTTCATCCGTTCAACCCCAGCCGGATGCCGAACCCCACCAGGAACAGGCCGGCCACGCGGCGCAGCGCATCGCTGATCCGCGGGTGCTGGATCAACCGGCGACGGGCCAGGTTGCCCACGCCGATCAGCATCGAGCAGTAGGCGATACTGAGCACCAGGATGATGCCGGCCAGCGCGGCGAAGGTGGCGATGCCCTGCTGTGCCTTCGGATCGATGAACAACGGCAGGAAGGCCATGTAGAACAGGATCGCCTTCGGATTGAGCAGGCTGACCAGGATCGCCTGCTGGAAATAGCGGCCGGGCTGCATGCGGATCGGGCTGGCGTCGCCACCCTCGTGCTTGGGCGTGCGCAGCAGGCTGATGCCCACCCACACCAGGTAGGCCGCACCCAGGTACTGCACGGCGTGGAACACCAGCGGGTTCGCCTTGAGCAGTGCGGCCACGCCGGCCAGCGCCAGCCACATCAGGATCTGGTCGCCGACCAGCAGGCCGGCCAATGCGGTGTAGCCGCCACGCACGCCGCCACGGCCAGTGGCGGTCAGCAGGGTGAAGGTGCCGGGGCCGGGCAGGGCGAGAAACACCAGCACGGCGACCAGAAACGTCCACAGGTCCTGGATGCCCATCCACGGCATGGCGGTGTTCTCTCTTACGCGGGGCCGCCATTGTCGGCCAGCACCACGGCGGAGGACAGGGGGCCGGTGGGGCCAACCGGCATGCCAGACAGCAGCGGTTGCAGGTGCTGGCGCAGCTGCGCGTGCAGCTGCCGCACCGCGGGTGAGAACTGCTTGCGGTGCGGGCACACCAGCTGCAACGGGATGTCGCTGCCAACACCGCCCAGCAGCAGCTGCAGGCGCCCGGCCAGAACGTCCTCGCGAAGGTCCAGCCAGGACTTGTAGGTGATGCCTTCGCCGGCCACGGCCCAGCGCCTTACAACATCGGCGTCGTCGCAGACCAGGGGGCCGCGCACGGCAACCACGGTACGACGCCCATCGACGTCGAAAGACCAGCGATCGTAGGCACGACCGCTGAGCTGGTAGACCAGGCAATCGTGCTCACGCAGATCTTCCAGGCGCGTGGGCGTGCCACGCCGCTGCAGGTAATCGGGCGAGGCGGCCAACACGCGGCGGTTGCCTTCCAGCAGGGGCAGGGCGACGTAGTTGGCGTCGTCGAAGTGGCCGATGCGGATGGCCACGTCGACCGGGTCGCGGAACACATCGGCCACTTCATCGGACAGGCGCAGGTGCAGGCGCAGCCGGGGATGCGCCGCGCGGAACGCGCTCAGCCAGGGCAGCAGCAGGTTGCGGCCCAAGTCCGACGGCGCCGACAGCTGCAGGGTGCCGTGCAGTTCGGCGTCCTCGGCCTGCACGCGCGCCTGGCCCTCGCGCAGGGTGGCCAGCACGTCCTGTGCGTAGGGCAGGTACAGCGCGCCCTCGCCGGTCAGGCGCAGGCTGCGGGTGGTGCGCACGAACAGGCGCAGGTCCAGCTCGCGTTCCAGCCGCGCCACTGCCGCAGCGACCTGCCCCGGCAGCAGGTCGGCCTCGCGGGCCGCTTGCGAAAAGCTGCCCAGCGCAGCAGTGCGGACGAACAGCTGCAGATCGTCGAAACGGATCATCTTCATCGCCAGAGTGAAAGTGCTGCCCGATTCTGCGCCTTTCCGAGGGACCGCGCGCGGCGCAACCTGTCGCCTCCTCCCCCACTGGACCGCTGCCATGCGCGCCATTGCCTACACCCAAGCCGGCCTGCCGATCGATGATCCCCAGGCCCTGATCGACCTCGAACTGGAGTTGCCGCAGCCCGGCCCGCGCGACCTGCGCGTGGCGGTGCGCGCAGTGGCGGTGAACCCCGTCGACACCAAGGTCCGCCGAGGCGTGGCCACCGACGGCCCGCGCGTGCTGGGTTGGGATGCGGTCGGCATCGTCGATGCGGTGGGCAGCGAGGTGAGCCTGTTCCAGCCCGGCGATGCGGTCTACTACGCTGGCGTCATCGATCGCCCGGGCAGCAATGCCCAGTACCAGTTGGTGGACGAACGCAGCGTCGGCCGCAAGCCGGCCAGCCTCGATGACGCCGCTGCCGCCGCACTGCCGCTGACCGCGATCACCGCCTGGGAGCTGCTGTTCGACCGCCTGCGCATTCCCGAGGACGGGGGCGAAGGCCAGACCCTGCTGGTGATCGGCGCTGCCGGTGGTGTCGGCTCGATCCTGGTGCAGTTGGCGCGGAAGCTCACCAGGCTGACCGTGATCGGCACCGCCTCGCGCCCGGAGACCCAGGACTGGGTGTATGCGATGGGCGCCCACCATGTGATCGACCACTGCCTGCCACTGGCCGAGGGCCTGGCGCGGCTGGGCATCAGCGAGGTGCAGCACGTGGCCAGCCTGACCCATTCCGACCAGCACTACGCGCAGATCGTGGAGCTGCTGGCGCCGCAAGGGCAGTTCGGCCTGATCGATGACCCGGGCCAGGTGGATGTGATGGCGCTCAAGCGCAAGGCGTTGTCACTGCACTGGGAATCGATGTTCACCCGCCCGCTGTACCGGACGGTGGACATGCAGCGCCAGCACGACCTGTTGAACCGGGTGGCCGAGCTGATCGATGCCGGCGTGCTGCAGACCACGCTGGGCGAGCACTTCGGGCGCATCGACGCGGCCAACCTGCGCCGTGCCCATGCGCTGCTGGAGAGCCATCGCGCCAAGGGCAAGATCGTGCTGGAAGGCTGGTAAGGCTCCTGTAGAGCCGAGCCCACGCTCGGCTGCCGTTCGCGCGTGGGCGTCAGCCGAGCATAGGCTCGGCTCTACGGAGCTTCATCCACACATGGCGTGGATCAGCCGTGTCGACCAGGGTCGACACCTACCAACAGCTGCGGGAGCCACCGCTCACGCCACGCCGTTGTCGACGTGTTCGGCGAAACCGGGCTGCTCTCGCAGGCGCTCGAACCATGCGACGAGGTGGGGCAGCGCGGGCTTGCTGCCCGGCGTGCTGCGCCAGCGTTGGGTCGACAGCCCCAGCACGATATCTGCAAGGGTGAAGGTGCTGCCCGCCACATAGGCATCGGTGGCGGCCAGCTGGGCTTCAAGCACACCCATCAGCCGGTTCCACTGCGCCAGGCTGGCCTCGGCGCGGGCATCGTCCGGATAGTCCGGATGCTGGCGCACGCGCGCCATGAACACGTGGCGCCAGGCACTGTTGAGATCGCTGGCCTGCCAGTCCATCCACTGCTCCACCCGCGCACGGGCCTGCGCCGCACGTGGCAGCAGATCCTCGCGTCCGGCGCGCGCGGCAAGGTAGCGGCAGATGCTGTTGGATTCCCACAGTACGAAGTCGCCATCGCGCAGCACCGGCACCTGCCGGTTGGGGTTCAGCGTGGCCAGCAGGTCCGGCGGGGGGGCCGGTTCGTGGTGCAGGGGCAAGTCCAGACCGGCGCACAGCCATAGCACCTTGCGCACATTGATGGAGGTGGGCTTTCCGTACAGAGCGAGCATGGTCCTGACGCAGCAGCTGAGACTCGGCCAGCCTACACTTGCCCCATGCAAACCGAATACCTGCTCATTGCCGGCCTTCTATTGGCCGTGCTCATCCTGCAACTGGTCGCCCTGCTGCGCCGTCCGCCGCATGACCGCCTGGAACAGGCCGTGCGCGAGGAGGCCCGCGCCGGGCGCAGCGAACTGCGCGAACAGCTCGATGGCTTCGCCCGCGCGCTGACCGATCTGTCCACCCGCACCGACCAGCGCCTGGACCTGCTGCGCGAAGCGCTGGGCGAAGATGCCCGCAAAGCCCGCGCTGAAGTGGCCGACAGCCAGCAGCGCGGCGCAGCGTTGATGGGGCAGCGGCTGCAGGAACTGCGCGGCCAGCTGGAGACCTTCGGCCAGCAGCAGGAGGCACGCATCCATGCGTTTGGCCAGCAGCTGCAGGAGCTCACTGCGCGCACCGATACCCAGCTCGGGGCACTGCGCCAGACCCTGGTGGACGATGCACGCAAGGGCCGCGAGGAGGGCGCGCAGTCGCAGCAGCGCCTGACCGACAGTCTGGGCCTGCGCCTGCAGGAACTGACCCAGCGCAACGAGCAGCGCATCGCCGAGATGCGTGCCACGCTGGAGGAACAGCTGCGCGCGCTGCAGAACGACAACGCCCAGAAGCTGGAGCAGATGCGCCACACCGTGGACGAGAAGCTGCAGTCGACGCTGGAAACGCGGCTGGGCAACTCCTTCAAGCTGGTCTCCGAGCGCCTGGAACAGGTGCAGCGTGGCCTCGGCGAGATGCAGCAGCTGGCCACCGGCGTGGGCGACCTCAAGCGCGTGCTGACCAACGTCAAGAACCGCGGCAGCTGGGGCGAAGTGCAGCTGGAGAACATCCTCGAGCAGACACTCACCCAGGAGCAGTACGCGCGTGCGGTGAGGGTGCGCCCGGATAGTGGCGAGATGGTCGATATCGCCGTGCGCCTGCCGGGCCGCAGCAGCGACGACACGCCGGTGTGGCTGCCGATCGACTCCAAGTTCCCGCGCGAGGATTACGAGCGCCTGCTGGACGCACAGGAACAGGGCGATGCCGAGGGCGTGCGCCTGCAGGGCATCCAGCTGGAGCGCGCGGTGCGCGTGCAGGCCAAGTCGATCTGCGACAAGTACATCGTGCCACCGCACACCACGGACTTCGCGGTGATGTTCCTGCCCACCGAAGGCCTGTATGCCGAGGTGATCCGGCGCCCGGGCCTGGTCGACCTGCTGCAGCGCGAGCACCGTGTGGTGGTGGCCGGACCGACCACGGTCACCGCGTTGCTCAACAGCCTGCAGATGGGCTTCCGCACCCTGGCCATTGAAAAGCGATCCAGCGAAGTGTGGGGCCTGCTGGGTGCGGTCAAGAGCGAGTTCGGGAAGTTCGCCGGCATCCTGGAAAAGGCCGAGAAGCAGATCACTACCGTTGGCCGCAGCATCGGGGAGGCCAGCCGCAAGACCCGTACCATCGAACGCCGCCTGCGTGGCGTGGAGTCGCTGGCGTCCGAACAGGCGCAGTCGCTGCTCGGCGACCTGGCCGAGGGTGATGCGGTGGCCGAGGAGGAAGGCAGTGACGGCGAGGGCGACGAGGCCTGAGCCACACTGACACGCCGCCTGCATCGCCGATGGGTATGCTGGCGGCCTGTCCGCTTCGACCAGGTACCGCCATGCGCCTGCCCCGCTTCACCAGCCTTGTCCTGACCGCGCTGCTCGCCGCCTGCAGCAGCACGCCAACGACCGTGGACACGACCACGCAGGCCGCCTCCAGCACCCCCGAAGCGGACGAGGCGTACCGCGAAGCGCGCGACGTGGACTGCCAGGCCGCCGGTGGCACCCTGCAGCGGCTCGGCCGGCTGCAGCGCGAGCAGTGCGTGATTCCCTATGCCGACGCCGGCAAGGCCTGCAGCCGCAAGAGCGACTGCAGCGGCCAGTGCCTGGCCACGGGCGACGTGGCCGCCGGCAGTGCCGTCACCGGTACCTGCCAGCGCGACGTGCGCCAGAACTTCGGTTGCCGCCAGCGCATTGATGACGGCAAGGCGCAGGGCACGATCTGCGTGGATTGAATCCTGCCTGTAGAGCCGAGCCCACGCTCGGCTGATGCCACAGCAGCCGAGCGTAGGCTCGGCTCTACAACCGCGCGCACAGCGCTATGCTGGTGGGCCATTTCCCGCTGTTGCCGGAGCCCCACGTGAGCACCCCGATCCAGGACATTTCCCTCACCACCATCGACGGCCAGCCGTCCTCGCTTGCCGACTACCAGGGCAAGGTGCTGCTGCTGGTCAACGTCGCCTCCAAGTGCGGCCTCACTCCGCAGTACGAAGGCCTGCAGGCGCTGTATGCGGAAAAGCACGCGCAGGGCCTGGAAGTGCTGGGCTTCCCCGCCAACAACTTCCTCGGCCAGGAGCCGGGCAGCGAGGCGGAGATCCAGCAGTTCTGCCAGCTCACCTACGACGTCAGTTTCCCGATGTTCTCCAAGATCAGCGTGGCCGGTGATGACACCCACCCGCTGTACCAGCAGCTGACCGCCGCCCAGCCGCAGTCGATCGGCGAAGGCCCGCTGCGTGAGCGCCTGGCGAGCAAGGAGATTCCGATCCACGCAGCACCGGCGGTGCTGTGGAACTTCGAGAAGTTCCTGGTTGGCCGCGACGGCAAGGTCATCGCGCGCTTCGCCCCGGACGTGGCTGCCGATGACGCGCGCCTGCGCGAAGCCATCGAGGCCGCGCTGGCGGCCTGAGGAAAGCGTGCCAACCAGGGTTGGCGCCTACCGGAAAAGAAAAACCCCGCCGAGGCGGGGTTTTTTCATGCACGGGCTGCAGCGATCAGTTGCTCCAGTTCGGCATCGGCATGGCATCGACCGGGATCGGCGAATTGGCATCGTCGTGGCCACGGTCGCGCTTGCTGCGCAGATCGTTCTCGATCTGGTAGTTGCGGCGCTGCATCCACGCATCGCGTACCAGCGAGTACTCGTCCACAGCGGTGTCACGCAGGTTGTCGACCGCCAGCAGCTGCGCGCGGGTATCGACCAGCTGCAGGCCCTGCAGGCCGATGCGGACCTTGTCCTCCTCGATGCGGCGGATCGGCGACAGCGGAATGTCACCGGCCAGGCCGAATACATCGCGTACGGTGCGCGGGCCGAAGAACGGCAGTTCCACGTAGCGCGAACGCCGCCAGCCCCAGGCACCCAGGGTCTGGCCGAAGTCCTCATTGCGACGCGGCACCATCGCCTTGCTGGCCGGATCGAACAGGCCGCCGATACCCAGCGTGCTGTTCATCAGGAAGCGGCCGAGGCTGTCCCAGGCATCGGCACCGCGGCCCTGCAGCAGCTGGTTGGTGATGGTCACCGGTGCGCGCAGGTTGCTGAAGAAGTTGCTGACGCCGGTGCGGGCGAAGCGCGGCACCACGTGGGTGTAGGCGGTGGCCAGCGGACGGGCAATGCCGCGGTCGACCGCGTTGTTGAACTTGTGCACCTTGCGGTTGAACGGTTCCCATGGGTCGTAGGCTGCCGCACTGCCGGTGTTGCCGCTGCCGCCATAGAGGGCATCGAAGTCGTCATCACCACCGGGGGCGGTCGCCGCTGCGGCCCTGGCCGCATCGGTGTCGGCGCCGCGGGCCGGTACGGAGGGTGGCGTGGCCGGTGCAGGGGCGGCAACCACGGCTGCGGCCGGCGCGGCATCAATCGTAGCGGTATCGGCGGTGGGGGCGGAGGCCTCGGCGACGGTGCTGGCCGGGACCACGGTACTGGCTGCCGGTGCATCGCTGCGTGCGGGCTTGCCGGCGCAGGCGGTCAGCGCGGCGGCCAGGACGATCAAGGGGAGAGTGCGTACGACGTTCATGTCAGCTCGCAGCAGAAGTAGCGTTGAAATCCAGATCGGGCGACAGCCGGTAGGCTGCGCTCAGCTCGTTGTAGCCGGCCGGCGCGCCGGAGACGACCAGTGGGTGACCGCTCCTGCGCGCGCGTGCGGCCAGCTCGGCCAGCAGCGCCAGGCCGGCGCTGTCCACGCGGTCCACCTCGCCCAGCTCCAGCCGTGACAGCGTTGCCGGCAGGGCCTGCAGCTGCGGCCACAGCGAGATCACCGCGGCACGGTCGAGCACCCCGCGCAGGCGCAGGGTGTCGCCTTCCAGCAGTGCCAGTGCGTTACTTGCCATTGCCCGCGGGCCCGGCCTGCATGCTGCCGCTGTGCAGTTCGCTGGCCACCTGCTTGATGCCCTTCTGGCGCAGCGGGGTATCGAACTGGTTGCGGAAGGTCTGCACGTAGGAAATACCTTCAATGTTGACGTCGAAGATCTTCCACTGGCCGTTCACGTTGCGCATCCAGTACTCGACCGGAGTCGGCTCGTTGCCGGCGCGCACCAGTTCGGTGCTGACACGCACGCCACGATTGCCCGGCAGCGGGCTTTCACCCTTCAGGCGGAAGCTTGGCTTGCCTTGGATGTTGAGCAGGGTCGAGCCGTAGCGCTGCATCAGGCTGTCCGCCATCGCATCGGCAAACAGCTTGATGTCGGCGTCGGAAGCGCCGCGGGCGTGCGGGCCCAGCACCAGACGCGCGGCGTAGTCGCGGTCGAAGGTGCGGGTCAGTTCGCTGTCGATGTAGCTGCGCAGGCTGGCCGGGTTGCTGGTGAACTCGCTCTTTCGCTGCTGCAGCGTGGACAGGATGCGGCTGCTGGCATCGATCACCACCTTGCCGGCCTGGCTCTGCGTTGCGGCAGTGGCAGGTGCGGCGGCCTGGGCCTGGGCCAGGAACGGGGTGGCTGCCAGCAGCGCCGAGGCGAGCAGGGCCGGGATCAGTTTCATTTTCATGGTTGCGGTTCCGTTGCAGGCGCCTGCGCGCCATCGTTGGGCTTCTGAGCAGTGCCGCCACCGGCGCCGCCACTGAACATGTACTTGCCGACCAGCTGGATCAGGTCCACGGCCGGCTGGGTGAAGACGATCTCGTCGCCGGCCTTCAGCACGTCCGGGTCACCGCCCGGCTGCAGACCGATATAGCTCTCGCCGAGCAAACCACTGGTGAAGATGCCGGCCGAGGTGTCCGCCGGCAGGTCCTTGACCTTGCTGTCCATGCGCAGCGTCACGATGGATTCGAACTTCACCGGGTCCAGGTCGATCGAAGCGACCTGGCCGACGGTCACGCCGCCGATCTTCACCGGCGCCTGCTTGCGCAGCTGGCCGACCTGGGAGAAGCGCGCCTTCAGGTCATAGCCCTCACTGCCCCAGCTCCAGCGCTGGTTGGTCGAGGCCACGGCCAGCACCAGCAACGAGGCCAGAGCCAGCAGCAGGAAGGCGCCGACAGAGAATTCAAGTCTGGGACCGCGGATGGCCATGTGGATTACCTGATCGAGTCGTGGTGGCCGCGCGCGCCTGCGCACCGCCGGTGGAGGGGTTAGGTGAACAACATTGCCGACAGCACGAAGTTGAACATCAGCACCAGCAGCGAGGCGTTGACCACCGCACGGGTGGTCGCCACCGACGTGCCTTCAATGGTCGGCTCGGCGTGGAAACCAACATAGGCGGCCACCAGCGCGGCAGTGCCGCCGAAGATCGCCGACTTCAGCATCGCCACGCCGAAGTCGTCCCAGAAATCCACGCTGTTGCGCAGCGCCGACCAGAACACGCCGTTGTCCAGGCCCAGCACGTGCACGGCTTCGAAGTAGCTGGCGCTGATCGCCAGCGAACAGAAGATGCCGGTCAGCAACGGCACGGTCAGCACCGCCGCCCAGAAGCGCGGCGCTACCGCCTTGGCCACCGGGTCGATCGCCATCAGCTCCAGCGCCTTGATCTGGTCGGTGGCACGCATCAGGCCCAGTTCGGCAGCGATCGAGCTGCCGGCGCGGCCGATGAACAGCAGCGCGGTCAGCACCGGTGCCAGCTCGCGGTACAGCGACAGGCCGAGCAGGGTCGACAGCGCGTCGGCCGCACCGAAGGTGGTCAGCGTGCGGTAGCCCTGCAGCGTCAGCACCAGGCCGACAAAGGCACCGCCGACGGCGATGATGGGCAGCGAGCGCGCGCCGATCTTGTAGATCTCGCGGGTCAGCTCGGCAAGGAAATCACGCGTGGGCAGCGAACCGCGCAAAACGGTCAGCGAGAAAAGGCCGGCGCGGCCAAGCGAACGGGTGGCTTGGACGAACGGCATCAGGCGACCCTCGCGCGCGGCGCGGCATCGAACGGGATGGGGCCATCGGGCTGGCCATGCAGGAACTGCCGCAGCAGCGGGTCCTGGCTGGACTGCAGCGCCTCGGGCGTGCCCTGGAACACGATGCCGCCATTGGCAATCGCGATCACCTGGTCGCAGATCGGCAGGGTCTCGTGCACGTGGTGGCTGACGATGATGCTGGTCAGGCCCAGGCTGTGGTTGAGACGCTGGATCAGGCTCATGATCACCCCGGAGGCGATCGGATCCAGCCCGGTCAGCGGCTCGTCGTAGATCATCAGCGGCGGGTCCAGCGCCAGCGCACGGGCCAGCGCCACACGGCGCGCCATGCCGCCGGACAGCTCGCGCGGCCAGGCATCGGCGGCGGCCAGCAGGCCCACCGCATGCAGCTTCATTTCCACCAGGCGGCGCAGCACGGCGGTCGGCAGGCGGGTGTGCGTGCGCAGCGGCAGGGCGACGTTTTCGGCCACGGTCAGGTCGGTCAGAAGGCCGTTGCCCTGCAGCAGCACGCCCACGCTCTTGCGCATTTCCAGCAGTGCGCCGCTGTCATGCGGGATCGGCTTGCCGAACAGGGTGACCTCGCCAGCCACCGGGCGCAGTTCGCCGGTCAGTGCCGCCAGCAGGGTCGACTTGCCGCTGCCGGACGGACCGAGCACGGCAGTGATGCTGCCCTTAGGCACCTGCAGCGACACGTCGCGCAGGATCGTGCGCCCGCTCCGGTCGATGCGGACGTTGGATAACTGCACCAGACTGGAGGTGGAAGCCGACATGGGCACCATTAACGTTTTTTAGACATCGAAGGATCGGGCCCGTCGGCTGAACATAAGCAGACTGGACGGTCCAGTATTGTTGCACGGCAAGGCCTCGCGTAGGCCGGGACAATCGGCCGGCGGGCCGGAACAATCCGTACCGCTGGCGGGCCAACCATTGAATACTGCCTGCCGTGCTGCACACTGTGCATGATGAGTGACCCGGGCAGCGATTTCCGCCTCTACCATTCCAATTCCCTGGACGTGCTGGCCGCGCTGCTGGCGCGCAACGTGCGTGCGCCGGTGCAGGGCCAGCCGCTGCTGGCGCCGGAAGTGGTGCTGATCCCGCAGGTGGCGATGCGGCGCTGGCTGCAGGCGACACTGGCCGCGGAATTCGGCGTCGCCGCCAACCTCCAGTTCCTGACCCCCGGCGAGTTCGTGGCGCGGGCGCTGAAGGCCAACGTCAGCGGCGAGCAGGACGATCTGGACGCGGCCGGCCTGCACTGGAAGCTGTATCAGGCACTGCGCGACCCGGCGCTGCTGGCGCAGCCGCCGATGCGCGCGCTGCAGTCCTATCTTTCCGGCGATGACGCATTGAAACCGTGGGCGCTGGCCGGCGAGCTGGCCTCGGTGTTCGAGAAGTACCAGGCCTGGCGCCGCGACTGGCTGCTGCGCTGGGCAGCCGGTGCCGATCCGGCCGACCCGCAGGCGATCCTGTGGCGCACCATCACCCGCGGTCACGACTACCGCGCCCGCCGCATCCAGGAGTACCTGGACCGCTTCGAAGGCGCCGGCCAGCCCCTGCCGCAGGGCCTGCCGCCGCGCATGTCCGCGTTCGCAACGCTCAACATCTCGCCTGACGTGCTGCGGGTGATGGCCACCCAGGCCCGGGTAGGCGAGCTGCACTTCTATATGCCCACCCCGGTGCAGTCGTACTGGGGAGATCTGCAGACGCTGGCCGAGCGCCTGCGCAGTGGCGCACCGGATCCCTTCGGTGAAGCAGCCGGCGAGAACCGGCTGCTGGAAGCGTGGGGTGCGGCCGGGCGCGACTTCATGGCGGTGCTGGGCAGTTACGAGGTGGTGCATCCGGCCGGCGAAATCGCCGCCTATTCCGATCCGGAGGAGGACACCGGGCCAAGCCTGGACGAAGGTGGCCTGTCCGACAGCCTGCTGCATCGCCTGCAGCGTGACCTGTTCCACCGTCGCGCGCTGCCCTCGGGTGAACTGCGCGACGGCCTGCGCAGCGACGACCCCAGCCTGCAGGTACACGCCTGCCACACCCGCCTGCGTGAGTTGCAGGTACTGCACGACCAGCTGCGCAGCCTGCTGCAGGACCCGCGCTTCGACCCGCCGCTGCAGGCACGTGAGATCGCGGTGCTGGCGCCGGACATCGATCCCTATGTGCCGTACCTGGAAGCGGTGTTCGGCAGTCGCGGCGGCGAGGAGGAACACATTCCTTATGCGCTGGCCGACAGCAGCCCGCTGGCGGGCGAGCCGCTGGCCGATGTGTTCGTGCATCTGCTGGGCCTGCCGGTCTCGCGCTTTGGCCTGAACGAAGTGCTGGACCTGTTGGCCAGCGCCCCGCTGGCCGAAGCGGCCGGGCTGGAAGCGGTGGACTTCGACCGCCTGCATGGCTGGCTGCAGCAGGCCGGTGCACGCTGGGGCCTGGATGCGAAACACCGCAACCAGCACAAGGCACCGGCCGACGACGCCTACACCTGGCAGTTCGCGCTGGATCGCCTGGTACTCGGCCATGCCACCGGCAGTGAGGCTGACCTGGCCGGTGTGGCGCCGTGGATCGAACTGGAAGGCGGCGCGCTGGACGCGCTGGACCGGCTGCTGCGCCTGTTGCGCGTGCTGGCGATCTATCAGCGTCGCCTCGGCGAGCTGCTGACCCCGGCGCAGTGGCGGCAGCGCCTGCTGTCGCTGCTGGACGCACTGCTGCCCACCGCGCCCAGCTCGCCCAACAGCCAGCGCGCGCTGGAGCGCCTGCGCAAGCTGCTCAACCAGTTCGCCGACGATGCCGCCAAGGCCGGTTTCGAAGACGGCGTGCCGCCGGAGGTGGTGCGTTCGCACTTCGCCGGCGTACTGGGGGAGGCCGATACGCGCGCACCGCTGCTGACCGGTGGCATCAGTTTCGGCCGCATGGTGCCGATGCGGCTGCTGCCGTTCCGGGTGATCTGCGTGCTCGGACTCAATGATGGCGATTTCCCCCGCCGTGACCCGGCCGCCGGTCTCAACCAGCTCACCGCCGAGCTGGATACGCCGCGCCGCCGTCCGGGCGACCGCTCCACCCGCGAGGATGACCGCTTCCTGTTCCTGCAGCTGTTCGCGGCCGCGCAGGAGGTGTTCTATCTCAGCTATCTCGGCGCCGATCCGCGCGATGGCAGCGTGCGTGAGCCGTCGGTACTGGTCAGCGAACTGATCGACGCCGCCGCCGCATATCACCTCGATCCGACTGCGGCGGTCCGCGACTTCACCGTGCGTCACGCCTTGCAGCCGTTCTCGCCAGCCGCGTTCGGTGATGGCGATCCACGCCGCTTCAGCTATCGCCGCCAGTGGCATCCGGCCGCCGGTCGCCTGACCGGCCAGCGCGGTGGCCTGCAGCCGTGGTTCGATGCACCGTTGCCGCCGCCGCTCGACGATGCGGTGGAAGAGGAGGTCGCGCTCGATACCCTGCGCCGCTTCCTGTGCGACCCGGCCGGGCAGTTCCTCGCACAGTCGCTGGGCCTGCGCCTGGCCGACGATGTCGAGGAGGTCGATGACCTGGAACCGCTGGTGCTTTCGTCGCGCGGGCCGGAAAAGCGCAGCGTGCAGGCGGCGGTGGTACGCGCCACGCTCAGCGGCGATGCCGAGCCGTTGTACCCGCGGTTGCGCGCGCGTGGCTTGCTGCCGTCGGGTCCATTGGGCGAGCGCCAGTTCGAGGTGGAGCAGTTGAAGACACGCCCGTATGCCAGTGCGCTGCTGGGCTGGATGCAGGGCGAACCACTGGAAAGCCGTCGCTACGAAGTGGACATCGATGGCGTGCGCCTGCATGGCCGCGTGGCCGATCGGCATCCCGAAGGGCTGGTGCGCCTGCGTGCCGGCACACTCAATGGCAATGCAGTGATCCGCCACGGCCTGGACTGGCTGCTGGCGAACGCTGCGGGCGATGCGCTGCCGCTTGTGCAGTTCCATGACGGCGGCGATGCCGGTCCCGGTCCGCACGTGCTGCCGGCATTGAGCGTTCCCGCTGCACGTGCTGCGCTGCGTGCGCTGCTGCAGCTGCGCCAGCGTGGCCTGCGCGAGCCGCTGCGCTTTGCTCCGTACACCGGCTGGGTGCTGTACAACGCGCCGGCAGAAAAGCAGCGCAGCGAAGGCTGGAAGCAGTGGCACGGCAGTGACCGCACCTGGGGGGAATCCAGAAGTGACGCGTGGCAGCTGCTGCTGCGCGGTGCCGACCCGTTCGCCACCGATGCCGGCTACGCCGACCTGCTGCGCAACAGCCAGGTGGTCTTCAGCGCGGTGCGCGAAGGTCGCGCTCTCGGCACCGAAGCACGCCAGGAGGGCAACGCATGAACACCGCCATGGCCGAAGACGGCATCGAATCCCTCAGCCGTGATCCCTACCTGGCCCTGCCGCTGGACGGCATCCGCCTCATCGAAGCCAGCGCCGGCACCGGTAAGACCTTCACCCTGGCCACGCTGTTCACCCGCCTGGTGGTGGAGCAGGGCCTGCGCATCGGCCAGATCCTGGCGGTGACCTTCACCGATGCCGCCACCCAGGAACTGCGCAAGCGCATCCGCGAGCGCCTGGCGCTGGCCGCGCGCCTGGTCGACCTGGAAGCGGCCGACGGTGAAGCACCGGAGGTGCGATTGACCCGCGACGTGCTGCAGCGCCATCTGCAGGGCGGCACCGAAAGCGCCGGCGCATTGAAACGCCGCCTGCAGGTGGCCGCAGACGAGATCGACCTGGCGTCCATCTTCACCATCCACGGCTTCTGCACCCGCGTGCTGCGCGAGCATGCGCTGGAAAGCGGCCATACCTTCGACCCGCCGGAACTGCTGGCCAGTGACCGCGAGCTGCTGGAGGAACTGGCAGCGGATCTATGGCGCGTGCATGCCAATGACCCGGCCACGCTGGAGCCGCTGACCTGGCTGTGGTCCAACCCGGACGCGCTGGCCGCCGATCTGCGCGCGCTGCTGGCCGCGCCGCCACTGCATCCGTTGCCGCAGCCGGTGGCGTTGCCCGATCCGCATACGGCCCTGCAGGGAGCGGCGGAAGAGCTGTCTGCACGCGTGCGCGAACACGGCGAGCAGTTCTTCATCGACCTCTGCGATGCGGTCGACAACAAGTGGCTCAACGGCGTGTCCTACAAGCTGGGCTGGCTGCATCCGCTGGGCCGGCAGCTGTTGGCCTGGGCCGAGCGCGCCGACCCGCGCGAGCTGCTGATCAGCGAACGCCTGCCGGCGCTGCTGCCGGAGGCGTTGGCCACCAAGACCAACAAGAAATTCGCCGAGCGCACGCCGTCGTCGCCATTGCAGGCACCGTTGGCGCGCTATGTCGTGCTGCTGGCCGAACGCGATGCCTGGTTGCGTGCCACCGCATTGAATTTCCTGCACGCGCTTCGCGCCGACGCCACGCAGCGGCTGCAGGCACTGAAGCGCGTCCGCCGGGTGCAGACCTACGACGATCTGATCGATGGCGTAGCGCTCGCCCTGGAAGGCCCGCAGCGACTGACGCTGGTCAGGCAGCTGCGCGCGCAGTACCGCATCGCGCTGGTTGATGAGTTCCAGGATACCGACGATCGCCAGTGGGGCATCTTCCACACCGTGTTCGGTGATTCGCCGGAGGTGCGCGAGCTGGGCCTGGCACCGGCGTTGTTCCTGATCGGCGACCCCAAGCAGGCGATCTACGGTTTCCGCGGCGGTGATATCCACACTTACCTGAAGGCCAAGCAGGTGGCGCAGCAGGCGCCGGTACTGGACCAGAACTTCCGCTCGCGACCCGCTGTGCTGCGCGCGCTGCAGGCGCTGTACGACAACGCTGGCGAAGACGCCTTCCTCGAACGCGACATCCAGTTCGAGCCGGTGCGGCCCGGTGGCGTGCGCAGCGATGCGGACTACCAGCGCGACGGCCATGCCGCCGCGGCGCTCACCCTGCGCGTGCTGCGCAGTGGCGGTGACAAGGCGATGAGCGCCGATGCCTCGCGCGATGCGGCGACCCAGGCCTGCGTGGCCGCGATTCACCAGATCCTGGTCGAGGCGCGTGCGGGCAATGCCGTGTTGCGTGGGCGCCCGGTGCAGCCCGGTGACATCGCGGTGCTGGTGCGCTCGCATCGCGAGGCCACCCTGGTGCAGCGCGCACTGGCCGCGGTCGGCATTCCGGCAGTGGCAGCCGGCAAACAGAGCCTGTTTTCCACGCCTGAAGCGCGTGATCTGCGTGCGCTGCTGCTGGCACTGCTGCAACCGGCCGACGAGGGCCGCCTGCGCGCAGCGCTGGCCACGGTACTGCTCGGCCAGCGCGCAAGTGCGATTGCGGCGATGGAACGCGACGGCGACCTGCAACGCGGGTTCCAGGCGCAGCTGCTGCACTGGCGAGAGCGCTGGCAGCGCGGCGGGCCGTTCGCGGTGATCGCCGATGTCTGTGCCGCGCAGGGCGAGCGTCTGCTGGCGCTGATCGATGGCGAGCGCCGCCTCACCAATTACCTGCAGCTGGGTGAACTGCTGCAGGAAGCCTCCGCGCAGGCGCTGGGCATGCACGGGCTGCTGGACTGGTTGCAGGGGCAGATGGCCAGCGCCGACCAGGATGACGAGCAGCAGCTGCTGCGCCTGGAATCGGATGCGCGCCGCGTGCAGATCATCACCCTGCACAAGAGCAAGGGCCTGGAGTATCCGCTGGTGTTCCTGCCCTTCGTCGGCATCGACGGCGGCGCACCGAACACGGCCTCGCACTGCACGGTGCATGTGGGCGGCCAGCGCCAGCTGCACTGGAAGCTGGACAAGGACGAGGCCTGGGAAGCAGCTACGGCGCAGCGCGAACGCGAGCAGCGTGCCGAAGATGCACGCCTGCTGTATGTGGGACTGACCCGCGCCGAGCATGCGCTGTGGATCGCCGTGGGTGATCTGGCCGGGCTGGGCAAGACGCGTCTGGCGCCGCTGCTGGGCGACCTGCAGGCGCTGCGCGCACACGCCGATGTGCACATCGATGACAGTGATGCACCGGCCGCGCTGCCGCAGCTGGCGGCCGAAGTGGAAGGTGACCTTCCGGCGGTGCGTGCACTGACCCGGCGCGTGCCGCACGACTGGTGGGTGTACAGCTTCACCCAGCTGGCGCATGCCGATGCGGGCGCTGGCAGTGATATTGAAGCGGCCGCCACCGAGCTGCCGGCACCGGCGGCCGATGAACCGGCCGGCCCGGAGCTGCCACTGGAACCGGCGCTGCCCGAACCCACCGCGTCCGCCGAAGACAGTGCACCGCTTGATCCGCGTTTCATGGGCAGCCGCTTCGGTAACGTGCTGCATGAGGCAATGGAGAACGTCGACTTCGCCGCATGGGGTGACTGGCAGCCGGGCCTGGAAGCGCCCGAGGGGCAGGCCGAGGTACTGCGCAAGGCGCTGCACGACGAAGGCTATGCCGACGTCGACCTGGACGACGGCGTGGCGGTGCTGGTGCCGCTGGTTGGCCACACCCTGACCGTGCCGCTGCCCGAAGGCGGCGCGCTGCACAGCCTGGGAGAAGGCGAGCGCCGCGCCGAAATCGACTTCCATTTCGCCATCGAACCAACCACGGTGCCGGCCCTGCTGCAGGTGCTGCATGCGCACGGCATTTCCAGTGGTCGTCGAGGCTTCGGCCAGCGCCGCCGCCTGGAAGGGCTGATGACCGGCATGATCGACCTGACCTACGTGCGCGACGGTCGCTGGTATGTGCTCGACTACAAGTCCAACCGCCTGCCCGGCTACAGCCCGGACCTGCTGGCCATTGCCATGCGCCACAGCGAATACGATCTGCAGGCGCTGATCTACACCGTGGCCCTGCATCGCTGGCTGCGCTTCCGTCTGGGCGCGGCCTACGATTACGAGCGCGACATGGGGGGCATCCGCTACCTGTTCTGCCGCGGCCTGGATGCTGCCGGCAACGGCGTGCATGTGGACCGCTTCCCGTTCGCGCTGGTGGATGCGCTGGATGCGTTGTTCGCCGGTGGCGAGCAGGCCCAGGCCGAACTGGCCGCACGTGCGCGGGGGGCCAGCGCATGAGCCTGCTGAAGGAACTGCACCAGAAGGGCCAGCTGCGCACTCTTGATCACGCGTTGGCGACCAGCCTGCAGCGGCTGCGCGACGACACGCCCGAGAGTGTGGCGCTGGCGGCGGCGCTGGCCTCGCTGGCGGTATCGCAGGGCCACGCCGCGTTCGATCCGGCACAACCGCAGCGGTTGCTGGAAGGCGTGCCCGAGTGGCCTGCCGCGCACGACTGGATGGCACAGTTGCGTGCGTCGCCGTGGGTGGCGATACCCGAGCAGTCCGACGCCATCGCCGAGGATGCACCACTGGTGCTGGAGAACGGCCTGCTCTACCTGCGCCGTTATCGCGAGTACGAGCGTCAGTTGGCGGCTGGGCTGCAGCGCATCGGCCGGCATCCGCTGCCGGCGCCGGACATAACGGCGTTGGCGCCGCTGTTCGCGCAGCTGTTCCCGCAGGCATTGAACAGTGAAGATCACCAGGCACGCGCAGCCGGCGTGACCCTGCGCCATCCGCTGGCACTGGTCACCGGCGGCCCCGGCACCGGCAAGACCACCACCATCGCGCGCCTGTTGCTGCTGTTGGCAGCGCAGGCCCGGCAGGCCGGCCAGCCGCTGCCCGAGGTGGCGTTGGCCGCACCCACCGGGCGCGCTGCCGAACGCATGGCCGAGAGCCTGCGGCTGGCCGTGCAGCGCCTGCAGGAGGACGGTGTGGACCCGGCACTGTGCGCGGCACTGCCCAGTACCGGCACCACCCTGCATCGCCTGCTCGGCGTGATTCCCGATTCACCGCGCTTCCGCCACCACGCTGATAATCCACTGCCGGTGGATGTGGTGGTGGTCGACGAAGCGTCGATGATCGATCTGCCGATGATGGCCAAGCTGGTCGACGCGATCGCCAGCGGCACCCGGCTGATCCTGCTCGGCGACCCGGACCAGCTGCCGTCGGTGGAAGCCGGCGACGTACTCAGCGCGATCCTGCGTGCCAGCGGTGATGGCATCGGCACCCGCGCCGATGACGCGCAGGCGCTGCGTGGATTGCTGGCGCCGTCCACGCTGCAGCCCCAGGCCGAACCGCGCGCCTTCGCCGGCCGCCGCGTGCAGCTGCAACGTGGGTACCGGCAGACCGATGCACTGGTGCTGGCCCCGTTGGCAGATGCCGTGCGCGAGGGTGACGCCGGCGCCGCCTTGCAGCTGCTGCGCGGCGGTGAACTGGCCGGCGTGCAGTTCCATGAAGGTGAGGCCGACCCGCTGCGCGGCCAGCGCGAGCACCTGCTGGGCCATTGGCGTGCGTTGGCCGACGCCGCCGATCCGGCGCTTGCCCTGCAGCAGGCCGGGCGACTGCGCGTGCTGACCGCGCTGCGCGAAGGCCCGCAGGGCGCGCGTGGCCTCAACAGCCGTATCGAGCAGCTGCTGGCGGGCAACACCCCGGGCTACTTCCAGGGCCGCCTGCTGCTGGTGACCGAGAACAGCTACCGGCACCGCCTGTTCAACGGCGATATCGGCATCTGCCTGCGCGACAGCAGCGGCGCAATGGTGGCCTGGTTCCCCGGCGACACCGTCGAGCAGCCGCGCGCCTTCCACCCCGCAGCACTGCCCGCGCACGAAAGCGCCTTTGCGACGACCGTACACAAGGCACAGGGCTCGGAGTTCGATGAAGTGTGGTTGCAGCTGCCACGCCAGGACAGCCGCGTGCTGTCGCGCGAACTGGTCTACACCGGCCTGACCCGTGCTCGCCAGGAGCTGCATGTGGCGGGCAGCGCAGAGGTGCTGCAGGCCGCATTGAAACGCCACGCCAGTCGATTGGGTGGCCTGGCCTGGCGCTTGGGTGCGGAAGACGTGATCGAAGCACCATCGACACTGATCGAAGAACCGACGGTGCAGGGCCAGCTGTTCTGACCTCAGTCCTTCCAATTCCTCCAATCACAACGCGCACCTTCATCCACGCATGGCGTGGATCTACCGTGTCGACCAAGGTCGACACCCACCAGAAGCAAGCCATGCCATTCCGACAGATCGCGGGAAACTGTCGAAGGCGGGGTGGGTCCGGTTGCGGGGGCGTGAGCCGCATGGATGCGGCGACCGAGCTTACAGGGACGTACTTGCAGCGTCCCCCGCAATCGGACCCGCCCCGCGATCCCACGGATAGCCAGCTTTTGACGTTGACGTTGCATTGAGCAGGTGCAGGGTGAGGCCCTGCCGCCCCCCTCACTCCGCGATCAACACCAGCCCATCCGGAAACACGATCGCCGCTTCATCGGCACTCACGTCGAAGAAGCCCACGCCGTGCTTCTCGGCCAGGTCCTGCACGCGGCCGTGCGCGCGCTCGGCCACCGAATAGGCGAATGCGCCATAGATCACCTCGCGGCCGATGCTGTACTCGGTCACTTCGGCACGATCGTCATCGCCATTGCTCGATGGGCCGTTCAACGGCGGGAAGTCCTGCGCCATCTCCGCGAACCACGCCTGCAGCGCCGGGCTGCTGACCGCCGGGTCGTCGTACTCGTGGCGCTCGTTCCACTGCGTCTGCTTCTCGAACCAGGCGATGAAGGCCGCCGCCTCGCGTGGGGCCGCGCTGGCCTCGAACACCATCATGTCGTAACTCATTGAACCGTCCTGTGGGGATCGCGAGTGGCCGCCGGGCATGGCCCGGCGCTACCGAACCACGATGGTAGCGCCGGGCCGCGCCTGGCGGATCGCATTACACGGACGGCGATTCGGCGCCTTCCCATCCCGGCGCCAACGCCTTCGCCTCCGGGAACAGCGCGAAGCGCAGGCCGATCAGGCCCATCAGCGCCTCGTCGCGGGCCTTGCAGGCGCCCACGCTGCCGACCCGGCCCAGCGAGGTATCCAGCCGTTCGCGCAGCGCCTCGGCCGCCACCATCGGCTTGCGTGCGGCGATCTGCCGCCGGTAGTGCGCCGCGATTTCCTCCAGGATGTGCTCGACCGCCTCGCGGCTGCGCTCGGGCAGCTCCAGCCGCGCGCGGCGCAGCTGCAGGATGTTCAGGCCGATGCGCGCCTCATTGAGCATGTCCACCGAAGCGATGTCACTGCCCTCGGGCGTCGCCGCCAGGCGCGGGGCGAGCAGGCCCAGCAGGTCGAGCATGCGTGCGGCGAAGCGCTGCCGATCCTGCTGGCCGCGTCCTTCGGCGGCTTCGGCCAGCGTGGTCCAGCCCTGCCGCACCAGCCGGCGTGCGGTCCACTCGGCACCTACCGAACGGAACAGGCGGGTCATCACCACTGCAAAGCCAATGCCGATGAACATCGCGATCGACGAGTTGAGGAAGGTCTGGATGTTGGCGCTGTAGGTGTTCTGCAGGCTCAACAGCGCGGCCAGGTTCACCGTCAGCGGCAGCGCGAACAGCGCGCTCTTGGGGTGGTGCAGCATCAGCCCCAGCGGCAGGAACGCCACCGCCAGCACCAGTGCCAGCAGGCCGAAGTCGTGCACGGCCGGGAACACGCCGAACAGGTACACGCCGGCCACCACCGAGGCGACCATCGCCCACACCAGGAACGACACCATGCTCGGTGCCGGATCGTCCTGTGCGGCGAAGAACGCGGCGGTCACCGCGGCCATCATCGCGCCGTTGCCGCCGCCTTCCCATCCCAGCGCGATCCACAGCACGCAGTAGCTCATCAGCGCCGCGCCGGCACTGAGCGCGGAGAACAGCGCCATGCCGTAGTCGACGTGCTTGTCGGCGGCCACGCGTTCGGTGCGGATGCGGTAGTGCGCGCGGTCCAGCGGCGCGGTGCCGTGGTCGATGGCGTGCTGCAGGGTGCGGCAGTCCTGCCACAGGTCCACCAGTTCTTCCAGGCGCAGCAGCAGGCTGGCCAGCTGCAGGTGCTGCAGGTCGCGGTCCACCTGCGGCTTCAGCGCACTGATGCGTGCGCGCAGGCGGGCGTACTCGCTGGCATTGGTCGGCCCGTCGAGCCAGTCGTGGATGTCGTCGATCAGTTCCGGCAGGCCTTCCGGCAACGCCTGGCCATCGCTGCGCAACGCACTCAGGCGGTCGGCGATCGAGGACAGCACCGGCAACAGCAGCAGCATGCGCTCGCGCAGGCGCTCCATCGACACCGCCGACCCTGCATGGCGTGGATCATCGCGGCGCAGGAATTCGATCAGCGCCTCGAACTGCACCAGATCGGCGGCCAACCGGTTGCGTGGCGCGTGTGCACGGCCACGTTCCAGGATCTGCCGGCACCACTGCGCGGCGTCCTCCATCCAGTTGCCGATGCGGGCGCGCAGCATCGGCCGCACCGAGGCCGGGAACAGCAGCGAGGCGAACAGCACCGCCACCACCGTGCCGAGGATGATCTCCTCGCTGCGCGCCACCACCGTGTCGAAGATGGTTTCCGGCGAGGTCACTGCGGGGAAGCCGATGAAGGCGGTGGTGTAGCCGGCCAGCAGGAACGCGTAGCCGCGCGGGCCGCGGTTGAGCAGGGCCATGAACAGGCAGCCGGCCAGCCAGATCGACATTGCCGCGCTCAGGACCAGCGGAGTTTCCACCAGTGCCGGCAGCACCAGCAGGGTGGCCAGGCCGGCCACCAGGGTGCCGACGATGCGGTACACGCCCTTGGCGCGGGTGGGGCCCAGCAGCGGCTGGCTGACGATGTACACGGTGCCCATCGCCCAGTACGGGCGCGACAGGTTGCCGGCCATGGCGATGTACAGCGCGGCCACCGCGGCCAGGTAGGTCTTGATCGAGAACAGCCAGGCCTGGCGGTCGGTCAGCGCGTTCATGGCTTACTTCGCTGCGGTCGGGGTGCCGGCCGCAGCGGTGCTGGCTTGCCAGCCGCCGCCCAGCACCAGGAACAGATGGATCTGGTCGCGTGAGACCTGCGCTTCGGCGGCGGCCAGGGTGGCATCGCTGGTGGCCAGGCTGCGGTCGGCATCCAGGCTGGACAGGTACGGCGTGCGGCCACCCTGGTACAGCCGGCGGTTCTGCTCGGCAGCCAGTGCGGCCTGTTCCTGCGCGATGCGCAGCGACTGCAGCCGGCGCAGGTCCTGCGCATAGCGGTCCAGCGCGGTCTGGGTCTCGCGCAGCGCTTGCAGAACGGTGTGGTCGAACTCGGCCAGGGCCGCATCGGCGCCCGCTTCGGCAGCGTGGATGCGCGCGTGCGTGCCCGACGACGGCAACGTCCACGAAATCAGCGGGCCGATCGACCATTGCTGGGTCATCGGCGTGCCGAAGTCTTCCAGCAGGCCGGCGGCACCCACCGAGGCACCCAGGCGGATGTCCGGATACAGTTCGGCGGTGGCCACGCCAATGCGCGCGGTGGCCGAGGCCAGCTTGCGTTCGGCCTGGCGCACGTCCGGGCGGCGCTGCAGCAGCGCACGGCCATCACCGACCGGCAGCGGCTGCGCCAGGCCGGGGGCGTGTGCACAGTCGATCACGCCAGCCGGCAGCTGGCCCGGGGTCTGCCCGAGCAGGGCGGCAAGCGAATAGGCGGCCGCCGAGCGCTGCGCATGCAGCGGCGGCAGTGCAGCTTCCAGCAGCGCCACCTGGGCATTGGCGCGGGCCAGCTCCGGCGGCGTGCCACGGCCAGCCGCGATCAGGCGCTCGGTAACGGTGCGGCTGCGCTGTTGCAGCTGCAGCGAATGCTCGGCCACGTGCAGTTCGTGGTTGGCATGGCAGATTTCCAGGTAGCTGTCGGCCACCTGGGCGACCACACTGACCTGGGCCAGATCGCGTGCCGCCGCCACCGACTGCTCGTCGGCACGCGCCGCTTCGGCGCCGCGCTTGAGCTTGCCGAACAGGTCGAACTGGTAGCTGACCGCGAACTTGCCATCGGCCAGGTTGATCACCGGCAGCTCGTGCTCCTGCAGGAACGATTCGGCCGACAGCTGCGCGCGGCTGACGCCGGCCTCGGCCTCGTACTCGAAGCCGCCAGCGTCCAGCGCCTGTTCGTACACGGCGGCGGCGCGGCGCAGGTGCGCATCGGCGGCCTTCAGTTCCACGTTGTCACGCAGCGCCTGGGTGATCAGCCCGTCCAGCACCGGGTCGTTGTACAACGACCACCAGCGGTCGGGCAGCGCCTGGTTGGCGGCCACCTGCGGGTTCTGCGTATCGATGAAGGCCGCATTGGCCTCCGGGCGCTTGAACGCCGAGCCTTCCGGCAGCGCGTAGTCCGGGCCGACGGTCCTGCACGCGGCCAGGCTGGCCAGCGCGACGATCAGGCCGAGACGGGGCAGGGTGGCGTTCACAGGCCCGCCTGTGTCGGCGCGGTGCCGACCTTGTCTGCATGCTTCGTGCTGTTGGTCTGTACGGTCACCGTGGCGGTACGGCCGGCAATCAGCTCAACGCCCTTTGGCACTTCGTCGATCGCGATGCGCACCGGAATGCGCTGCGCCAGGCGCACCCAGTCGAAGGCCGGGGTCACGTTCGGCAGCAGGGTGCTGCCGTTGCTGCGGTAGCGATCCTCGATGCCGGCGGCGATGCTCTCGACATGGCCGCGCAGCGGCGCCGATTCGCCCATCAGGCGGATGTCCACGCGCTGCCCCGGGGCCACGCCGCGCAGCCGGGTTTCCTCGAAGTAGCCGTCGATGCGGAACGAGCCGGTGTCCAGCAGCGCCAGCACCGGCTTGCCGGCCACCACGTAGTCGCCCACGCGCATGGTGCGGTCGTTGACCCGGCCATCGGCCGGTGCGCGCACCTCGGTGCGGCCCAGGTTGAGCTCGGCCAGGTCGACCGCCGCCTGTGCGGTGCCCAGCGCAGCCTGTGCAGCCTGCAGCTTGGCGCGGCGCACTTCGGCGTCCTCGGCGGCGACCAGATCCTGCAGGCTGCGGTCACGGCCGATTTCGCGGCGCAGCTGCGCCACCGAGGCCTGGCGCTCGGCCAAGCTGGCCTTGGCCTGTTCCAGCGCGATGCGGTAACGCGCGCGGTCGATCACGAACAGCACGTCGCCCTTCTTCACCGCCTGGTTGTCGGCCACGTTCACCGTTTCCACCAGCCCGGACACGTCCGGTGCCACCTGCACCACGTCGGCACCGACATGGGCGTCGCGGGTCCACGGCTCATCCATGTAATAGACCCACAGCTGGCGCAGCACCAGCAGGGCGACGATCACGGCTGCGCTGGTCAGCAGTATGGGCAGGGTCTTCTTCACGATCTTGTTCACGATTGCATCCAACGCAGGAGGTGGAACAGCAGGCCAAGCACGATCCCGTACAGCGCCAGGTTGAACAGCGCCGGGTGCCATACATGGCGATAGGCGCCGGCACGCTGCAGCAGCGCGTGCAGGCCGCTGTTGACCAGGTAGGCCAACAACATCAACCCGAGCAGGGTCGGGACGAACACTCCATGGAGACTGAATTCACCGGGCATCGGAAGGGGCGGGGGCGAGGTGGGGGAGGGGAGGGACAACAGAACAACGGCAACGGGCAAAAGCCGCTGGCGTGTGCACGGCAGCGGCGGTGTTCGGGGGCAGCGGTCTTACGTGATGCGGTCGGCGGCCTCGGCCAGCAGGCGCCATGCCTTCAGCACGGCGTGCAGTTCATCCATGGAAAGCTCGCCGAACACGTCCTGGCGCAGGCCGATCAACTGGTCTTCCAGCTCGCTGACCAGCGCATGGCCCGCGTCGGTCAGCCACAGCAGGTTGGCGCGGCGGTCGCTGGCGTCGCTCTCGCGGCGGACCAGGTCGCTGGCGCACAGCTTGTCCAGCAGGCGCACCAGGGAAGGACCCTCCATGCCCAGCTGCTGGGCTAGCGCCACTTGGCGGATGCCACCGCCGGAGCGGCCGATCATCAGCAGGGGCATGGTGCAGGCGGTGGAGATGCCGTAGCTGCCGAGCCGACTGTCGGCCAGGCGCTGCCACTGCCGCCCTGCGTACAGCAGGCCGGAGCTGAGCTGCATCTGCAGCACGGTGCGCTCGTCGAGAGGTCGGTCCATAAGAGATAGATAGGATACTACTAATTTCATTCCTATCAATAGGTTTTTCTGAATGGGGGGTGTAGTGAGGAAAGCGTTGCGCCTGCCTGGTGTCGGGTGGGGCAGGGGGGGCGGACGGTGCAGGACACGCCGTGAACCCCCTCCGGGGTCCGGCCCAGCCGCTGGCGGCTGTGCGTTCGGGCGCTTGCGAGGCATGCCTCGCAAGCAAGGCGCCCTCACCCTTGGGGGCTCGGCCGCGGCATCCATGCCGCGGACGGTCCTGCCCCGCCCGGCCCCCGCTGCCTTCCCATCACCCCGCGAGCGCGGTGGGTTGGCTCTTAGAAGCAAGAGCAGAAGCAGTGCGGACCAACGGTCCGCACCCACCAGGGCAGTGGCCAAAGCAGCGGCGCGCTGTTTCCGAAGCCATGAACCCAAGCTTTTGACCCCGCTTTCGGGCGGTCCGGCCGCGCCCGCAGGAAACCGTCAGGGAGGGGGAGAGGGGGCTGCGCAGGACCGTTGGCGCCATGGATGGCGCCATCGAGCCCCCATGGACGGGTTTACGGCGTGTCCTGCGCATCCCCCTCTCCCACTCCAAATCGATAGCAACGACGCACCAACAAGACCCCCGATGAACCGTCCCAACAGGACGACCCACCCCCCGGTCGGGTACGATGCTCGCCCCCCGTTCGGGACGCTGTACGCAATGAGCAAGAACAACGAAAAGGCCGCCCCGCAGGGCGACGTGACCCAGGACCAGGCCGAGGATGCCGTGCGCACCCTGCTGCGCTGGGCCGGTGAGGACCCGTCCCGTGAAGGCCTGCTGGATACGCCCCGCCGTGTCGCCGAAGCCTATGGCGACTGGTTCAGCGGTTACCGCGACGACCCGCGCGCCTACATGGAGCGGACCTTCGAGGAAGTGGCCGGCTACGACGAACTGATCGTCCTGCGTGACATCGAGTACGAAAGCCACTGCGAACACCACATGGCGCCGATCATCGGCCGCGTGCATGTCGGCTACCTGCCGGCCGGCAAGGTGGTGGGCATCAGCAAGCTGGCCCGCGTCGTCGAAGCCTACGCCCGCCGTTTCCAGGTGCAGGAGAAGATGACCGCGCAGATCGCCCAGTGCATCCAGGACGTGCTGCAGCCGATCGGCGTCGGCGTGGTCGTCGAAGGCGCCCACGAATGCATGACCACCCGTGGCATCCACAAGCGCGGCGTCAGCATGGTCACCTCCAAGATGCTGGGCAGCTTCCGCGACGACGCGCGCACCCGCGCCGAGTTCCTGCGCTTCATCGAAGTGGGCGGCAAGCGCTGAGCCGCTTGCCCGCACCGCGCCGGCCCCTGGTGGCCGGCATGCCCACGGCTGCCCACGCAGCCGCCGTGGGTGGCTGCTTGTCCCCACCAGACCTCATGACTCTTTTCGCTGCATGAAGCATCGCGAACGCATTGCCCGTTACCGTCACCTGCGCGAACAGCCCCAGTGGAAGCTGCTTGCCGCCGACCATGCCCCGGAAATCATCGGCCTGTTGCAGGGCCTGCTGATGGACGGCGAGCGCACGTTGCCTTCGTCGGTGCTCAACGAGCGCCTGCAGCGCGCGCTGGACCAGCTGGCCGGCGATGAACTCTCGCGCGAGCTGCCGCGGACCGCGCAGGCCTACATCGCGCACTGGCTGGCCCAAGGCTGGTTGGAGCGCCGCCTGCCCGAAGGCGCCGACCAGGAACAGTACGAGCTGTCGACCGCAGCGCTACAGGCGATCCGCTTCGCCGACGGCCTCGAGCAGGCTCGCGTGGCCGCCACCGAGAGCCGCCTGGCACTGGTCATCGAACAGCTCTCGCAGCTGGCCGCGCAGACCGAGTCCGACCCCGATGCCCGCCTCTCGGCGCTGCGCGACGAGCGCGACCGCATCGACGCCGAGATCGCCCGCGTCGGCGCCGGCCGCGTCACCGCGCTGGATGGCAAGCGCGCCCTGGAACGTGCGCGCCAGATCATCGGCCTGGCCGACGAGCTGACCGAGGATTTCCGGCGCGTGCGCGATGACTTCGAGCAGCTCAACCGCGAGTTCCGCGAACGCATCATCGACGATGAAGGCGAGCGCGGCGACGTGCTGTCGCAGCTGTTCGAAGGCGTGGACGTGATCGGCGAGAGTGATGCAGGGCGCAGCTTCCAGGCCTTCTGGCGTCTGCTCAATGACGCCGAGCAGAGCGCCCAGCTCGATGCCGCGCTGGAAGCGGTGCTGGCGCGTGGCTTTGCCCGGCGCCTGGACCGCAACGAGCGCAACTTCCTGCGCGGCTTCACCAGCACCATGCTCGAGCGCGGTGGCCAGGTGCACGACGTGCTGCAGCACTTCGCGCGCAGCCTGCGCGGCTTCGTACAGAGCCGTGGCTATCTGGAGCAGCGCCGCCTCAACCAGCTGCTCAAGCAGGCGCAGTCCGAAGCGCTGGCGCTGCGTGACGAGTTCCCCGCACAACGCGGCATCGGCCGCGACCTGCAGCTGACCACCAGCCGCCTGCGTTCGTGGTCGCAATGGAAGCTGCACGATCCGCGCAGTGCCCAGGTCGATGGCAACGTCGAGTACAACGACGCGGCCGCGATCAGTCTGGAAAGCGTCGGCGATCTGGTCGCTTCGTCCGAAATCGACTTCCGCACCCTGCGCCGCGACCTGCACGACCTGCTCGATGCACAGCCGCGGCTCAGCATCGCCCAGGCCCTGTCGCAGCGCGAAGCGCCGCAGGGCCTCGGCAGCGTCATCGGCTACCTGTCGCTGGGCACGCGTTTCGGCAACGTGGTCGCCGGCGAGCAGGAGCTTGCGCAATGGCGCGGTGGCGACGGCCAGATCCGCCGCGCCCGCATCCCGCTGGTTTGGTTCACCCAGGAGAGACGCCATGAGCTGGCATGAAGATCCCATCGAAGCACCGCAGGCCGACGTGGCGGAAGACGCCTACGAGGCCGAGCCGGCGGCGACCATGGCGCAGCCCCGCCGTGGCAACGACGTGTACTACCTCGGCGACACCGGGCGCCTGCCGCTGGATGCGCGCCGCGCGCTGTGCCAGCTGCTGATCGGCCCCAGCATCGACCAGCTGCGCCACGCCAAGCTGTGGCCCGCGCTGATCCGCAGCGAAGCGGCCATCCGCTCATCGCTGGCGGACCTGTTCCTGGAACTGGTGCTCGACCGCGACAGCGGCGTGGCGTTCACCCGCCAGGCCGATACCGAAGACGTTGATGCGCCGGTGCTGCTGCGCACCTCGCCCCTGACCTTCATCGACTCGGTGCTGCTGCTGTACCTGCGCCAGCAGCTGGCCGAGGCCGATGCACGCGGCAACCGCGCGGTGGTCGCCGACGCCGAGATGGCCGAAGCGCTGGCCATCTATGAAAAGAACCTGTCCACCGACCGCGCCGGCTTCAACCGCCGCGTTGCCTCGGCGGTGCAGAAGATGAAGGACAACCACATCCTGACCCGCCTCAGCGGCCAGGATGACCGCCACGAAGTCTCGCCGGCGCTGAAGCTGCTGTTCTCCGCCGAAGACGTGTCCCAGCTTTCGGCGGTGTACCGCCAGCTGCGCGAAACCCCGGCCGCCGAGGCCTGAGAGACCCGACCATCGCATGGCTATCTCCAAGCACACTCCCGCACTGTTCAACGAAGGCCTGCCGGACCCGCGCCTGCAGCAGTTCCGCATGCGCCGCCTGCAGGTGCACAACTGGGGCACCTTCAACGGCCTGACCGAAGTGCCGATCGCCGAGCGCGGCTTCCTGTTTGTCGGCCGCTCCGGCTCGGGCAAGTCGACCCTGCTCGATGCCATGTCCGCGCTGCTGACGCCGCCGGCCATCGTCGACTTCAACGCCGCTGCGCGTGAAGCCGAGCGCAGCGGCCGCGACCGCAACCTGGTGTCCTACGTGCGTGGCGCGTGGGCTGACCAGCAGGACAGCGGCACCGGCGAAATCGCCACCCAGTACCTGCGCAAAGGCGCCACCTGGACCGCACTGGTGCTGGAATACCGCGCCGGCGATGGCCGCGTGGTCAGCCTGGTGCGCCTGCTCTGGATCTCCGGCAACGGCACCTCGGCCGGCGATGTGCGCAAGCACTACATGATCGCCGAGCGCCCGTTCGACATCGCCAAGGATCTCGGCGGCTTCGACCTGGACCTGCGCAAGCTCAAGCAGAAGCTGTCCGACCTGCACCACTTCGACACCTTCTCCGGCTACGCCGAGCGCTTCCGCGACCTGCTCGGCATCGACAACGAGATGGCGCTGCGCCTGCTGCACAAGACGCAGTCGGCGAAGAACCTGGGAGACCTCAACGTCTTCCTGCGCGACTTCATGCTCGACACGCCGAAGACCTTCGACGCCGCCGAGCGCCTGGTCAGCGATTTCGCCGAGCTTGATGGCGCACACCAGGCGGTGGTCACCGCCCGCCGCCAGGTGGAAACCCTGCTGCCGGCGCGCGCCTACTACAACGACCTGAAGGAAATGCACCGCCGGCGCGGTGACGACGAAGCCTTGAAACTTGGCGTCGACAGCTTCCGCGAGAGCCGCCGCCAGGCGCTGATCGAAGCGCGCCTGCGCGAGATGGACGTGCGTGACCGCGGCCTGCTTGGCGAAGAAGCCCAGCGCCGTGCCGCACTGGACAATCACACCGAGCGCCTGGCCGAACTGGAGCTGCAGCGCCGCCAGCAGGGCGGTGAGCGCATCGAGGAACTGGAACGCGAGCAGGGCCGTGCCGAAGCTGAGCGTGACCGCCGCCAGGCCAAGCGCGAGCAGGCACGCCAGGCGGCGCAGCAACTGGGGGCCGAACTGCCGGACGACGCCCATGGCTTCGCCGAACTGGTCGAGCGCGCACAGAACGAGCTGCAGGACCGCCAGCGTGCCTCCTCGGCACTGGACGACGCGATCAGTGACCGCCTGGGCGGCAAGCGCGATGACGAGCGCCGTTTCGGCGAAGTCCGTGCCGAACTCGAAGCGATGCAGCGCACACCGTCCAACATCCCGGCGCCGATGCAGAAGCTGCGTGCGCGCCTGGCCGAAGAGACCGGCATCGCCGAGGCAGCGTTGCCGTTCGTAGGTGAACTGATCCAGGTCCGCGCGGAAGAGCAGGGCTGGCAGGGTGCCATCGAGCGCGTGCTGGGCGGTTTCGCGCTGTCGCTGCTGGTCGACGACAAGCACTACAACGATGTTGCCGAGTGGGTGAACCGCACTCACCTGGGCATGCGCTTCACCTACTACCGCGTGCGCCGCAACGATGATGCGTTCGCGCGCGAACCCTCGGCGAAATCGCTGCTGCACAAGCTTGAACTGCGCGAGCATGTGTTCGAAAGCTGGCTGCGCCGGGAGCTGGGCAAGCGCTTCGACTACGAATGCGTGGATGCCAAGCAACTGCGCAACGTCGACCGCGGCATCACCCGCGAAGGCCAGGTCAAGCATCCAGGTGACCGTTTCGAGAAGGACGACCGCAGTGCAGTGGGCGACCGCCGCCGCTGGATCCTCGGCTTCAACAACCACGACAAGGTCGGTGCCTTCGAGCGCGAAGCCCAGGAACTGGCCAAGCGCATCGCCAGCTGCGAGACCGACATCGCGCGCCTGCGCGGGCAACGTGACCGCGACAACGAACGCCGCCTGGCCTGCCACGAGCTGGTCAGCATCAGCTGGAACGAGATCGACATCGCCGCTCCGCAGCAGCGCCTGAGCGATATCGAAGCCACCCTGCGCGACCTGCGCGAAGGCAACGCCGATCTCGCCAGGCTGGCCAAGCAGATCGACGCCGTGCGTGCGGATATCGAACAGGCACGCCGCACCTATGAGGACGTTCGCGTCGAACGCGGCCAGCTGGTCAAGGAGCGCGACCGTCTCGATCGCGCCCGCCAGCAGAGCCGTGCACTGGTGCTGCCGAGCCTGGCCCAGGAGCAGGAGGCCGGGCTTGCCGAGCGCCTGCAGGAGCAGGGTCCGCTCAGCCTGGAAACGCTCGAAGCGCACATGCGCCAGGTCAGCAACGCGCTGAACGAGCAGCTGTCGTCCTCGCAGCAGGACCTCAACCGCATCGAGAACCAGCTGATCGGCTGCTTCCGCCGCTTCATCCAGCAGTGGCCGGAGGAGTCGGGTGACTTCACCGTCTCGGTGGCCTCGGCCGAGGACTTCCTCGCCCGCCTCGAACGCCTGGAACGCGATGGCCTGCCGCAGCACGAAGAGCGCTTCTTCGATCTGCTGCAGAACCAGAGCAAGAACAACCTGCTGGCCCTGCAGCGCCACAGCGCCGAAGCCCGGAAGTCGATCGGACAGCGCCTGGATGAAGTGAATGCCAGCCTGGAGCAGGTGCCGTTCAACCGTGGCACGCTGCTGACCATCGAACTGAGCGACCGCCGCCTGCCGGAAGTCGCCGAGTTCCACCTGCAGCTGCGCGAGGTGCTGTCGCAGCAACAGACCGAGCAGCGTGAACTGGCCGAATCGCAGTTCACCGTGCTGCGCCAGCTGGTCAACCGACTGGGCTCGCAGGAAGGCGAGGACAAGCGCTGGCGCGAGCTGGTGCTGGACGTGCGCATGCACGTGGAGTTCATCGGCGTCGAGCTGGATGCGGAAACGCGCCAGCAGGTCGAGATCTACCGTAGTGGCGCGGGCAAGTCCGGTGGCCAGCGCCAGAAACTGGCCACCACCTGCCTGGCGGCAGCGCTGCGCTACCAGCTCGGCGGCGCCGACAGCCAG
The DNA here is from genome assembly GCF_059370315.1 of Stenotrophomonas sp. YJH_SMC_46. Classification (NCBI taxonomy): domain Bacteria; kingdom Pseudomonadati; phylum Pseudomonadota; class Gammaproteobacteria; order Lysobacterales; family Lysobacteraceae; genus Stenotrophomonas; species Stenotrophomonas sp. YJH_SMC_46. The sequence goes on along the minus strand of NZ_JCAFTO010000005.1, from coordinate 10,042 downwards.
CTGCCCAGCTACGCGGCGGTCGTGCTCGACGAGGCCTTCGACAAGGCCGACAACGAGTTCACCGCGCTGGCGATGAACATCTTCGACAACTTCGGCTTCCAGATGGTGGTCGCCACCCCGCTGAAGTCGGTGATGACGCTTGAACCGTTCATCGGCGGCGCCTGCTTCGTCGAAATCAGCGGCCGACACGACTCCGGGGTGTTGCTGATCGAGTACGACGAAGAAGGCAAGCGCCTGAAGCTGCCCGAGCGCAGTCGCCAGCAGGCCAACGAACCGGAAGAAGCCGAGGCCTGACCCGGCCGATCGAATGGGGAATGCCGGCCAGCGGCCGGCACCACCCATGGGCGGGGTTCACGACCCGGCTGTGCCGGCCGCTGGCCGGCAACCGCATTCACGAACCGCGGAACGTGTCCCACGCCATCCGCGCGATCAGCACCACCACCAGCCCCACGAACAGCTTGCGGATGAACGGCGTGCCGCCCTTCAACGCCAGGCGCGTGCCCACCACCGAACCGATGATGTTGGCTGCGGCCATCGGCAGCGCGAACAGCCACAGGATGTTGCCTGTCGGCACGAAGAACGAGATCGCCGCCACGTTGGTGGCCAGGTTCACCACCTTCGACGCCGCCGACGCACGCAGGAAGTCCAGGCCGAAAAAGCGAACGAACAGGAAGATCAGGAAGCTGCCGGTGCCCGGCCCGAAGAAGCCATCGTAGAAGCCGATCGCCGCACCGATCGCCAGTGCGATCACCAGCTCGCGGCGGCCGATCTCCTGTGGCCGGTGCAACGCGCCGAAGTCCTTCTTCCACAGCGTGTAGGCCAGCATCGCGATCAGCAGGACCAGCACCAGCGGGCGCACCGCGTCCTTGGGCAGCAGGCTTACCGCAGTGGCCCCGGCGAAGGAGAAGATGAAGGCGGTACCAGCCGCGAACAGTACCGGCTTCCACGGGAAACGCACGTTGCGCGCGTAACGCCAGGCAGCCGCACCGGTACCGAACATCGAACTGAACTTGTTGGTGCCGAACAGCATCGCCGGTGTCTGCTGCGGCAGCACCGTGAACAGTCCCGGCAGCTGCACCAGGCCACCGCCACCGACGGCGGCATCCACAAGACCGGCGATGAAGGCGATCACCACCAGCCACCACAACTCGGGGGGAACCAGTTCCAGCACGGCGATCAATCAAGGTGGGGGCGCGACAGCATACGCCCTTCGCCGATGGATGCTGGCGGCGCCCCGCGCGACAATGCGCGCATGAGCCGAAAACCTGCCGATCCCTGTCCCTGCGGGCTTCCCGCGGAGTACGCCGCCTGCTGTGGCCGTTTCCATGCCGGCGACACCGTCCCCGACGCCGAACGCCTCATGCGTTCGCGCTACAGCGCGTACGTGCGGGGCCTGGCAGGCTACCTGCGCCAGAGCTGGCATCCGGACACGTGTCCGGTCGAGTTGTCGCTGGATGACGCGCCCGGGCAGCGTACGCACTGGCTGGGCCTGACCGTCCATGAGCACACCGTCACCGGCGCTGACAGCGCCGAGGTGAGGTTCACCGCCCGCTACCGGGTAGGCGGCGGCAGCGCGGTGAAGATGACCGAACACAGCCGCTTCCTGCGCATCGACGGTCGCTGGTACTACCTCGACGCAGTCTGAGCCTCAGCCCGCTGTCCGGCGTTCGCCCGGATCTGGTTGCGGCCGCCGTCCTTGGCTGCGTACAGCGCCCGGTCGGCGGCCTTGACCACCGCTGCCGGGCGCAGGTCCACAAGGCTGTCGGCCAGGCCGATGCTCACCGTCACCTGCACCACCGGGCCGCTGCCGCCGCGCCCGCGTTGCTGACGCCCGGCGTCATCGTCGCGGCTGCGGGTGCTGCGGTCGCGCAGCTGCATGCGGGTGTCCTCGATGCTCTGCCGCAAGGCTTCCACGGCATCCATGCAGGCGTCGGCCGGCTGGCCCAGGAACACCACCGCGAACTCCTCGCCGCCGTAGCGGAACGCACGTCCACCATCACCGACCCGCGCCAGCCGCGAGGCCACCAGGCGCAGCACGTCGTCGCCGGTGTCGTGGCCGTGGGTGTCGTTGAACGATTTGAAGTGGTCCACGTCCACCATCGCGATGCTGTAGGTGCCGCGCGCCCGTTGCAGGGTCTCATTGAAGGCGCGGCGCCCCGGCAAGCCGGTCAGTTCGTCGCGGAACGCCATGTGGAACGACTCCTGCAGCATCGCGCCCAGCATCAGCAGCAGGGCCGCACTGGCCAGCGCAGGCAGCAGCACCGGCTGCAGGAAGACCCTCGGCAGCATCCACCACAGGCACAGCAGCGCCAGCAGCATAGCCGTGTGCAGCGGCCGCGGATGCCGCCATGCCTGCCAACCCAGCGCCGCCGTGGCCAGCAGGAACAGCAGCGCCGGCAGCTGCGCCAGCGCGTTCCAGTCGGCCGGGATCCACGCCCAATGACGGTTCGACAGCAGATCATGCATGCCGCGCGGCTGCTGCGCGGCCAGCAGCAGGAAGGTCAGCAATGCCGTACTGCTGGCGACGGAGCGCAACAGCAGGTCGTGCCTGCGCCGCCCACGCTCCGGCCACAATGACAGGCCGGCGAACAGCAACGGCAGCCACGCCGAGATGGCATGGAAGCGCAGCGGTGTCAGCGCGCTGACATGGCCGCTGCGCAGGTAGCCGCCGACATCCTGGTGCAGCATCGCGAACATGACTGCCACCACCAACAGCAGGCAGAGCGCACGCACCTGGTGGTAGAGAAGGGCCAGGCCGGCACCGAGGCAGGCCAGCAGCCAGGGCAGAACGCGTTGGGCCGGACTGGCCACGTCTTCGTTGCCCAACGCCGCCCACAGCACCACGGCAACCAGCACGGCGGGCAGCACGAACAGGTAGTGCGCAGGCTGGCGGAGCGGATGCAGGGGCAATCAGGAATTCCAGCGCGGTGACGACGCGGCCGCAGCATTGCCGTTAGCGGCGTTCGGGGCGGCTTCTTGAATGCGGCAGGCCCATCCATGTGAACGAAGTGACGCCGGACCATGACATCGCACTCACCCGCCGGCACCGATGCTGTCGGCATGGACAGCGTACCCGCCGCCGTCGCTGCCCCGCAGCACGATCTCGCCCACCAGTTCGCACGCGTGCGTGCGCGCAGCATGCAACTGGCCGGCCCGCTCAGCGCCGAGGACGCCATGCTGCAGAGCATGGCCGATGCCAGCCCCAGCAAGTGGCACCTGGCCCACACCACCTGGTTCTTCGAACGCTTCGTGCTGGCCGGCTTCCCGGCTGCGCCTGCACATGACCCTGCATGGGACTACCTGTTCAACAGCTACTACAAGAGTATCGGCCCCGCCCATGCCCGGCCGCAGCGCGGCCTCCTCTCACGGCCCTCGCTGCAGCAGGTGCATGACTATCGCCAGCAGGTCGATGCACAGGTGCAGTCGCGGCTATCGGCAGGTGACCTGGACCCACACGCGCTGCACAACCTGCAGCTGGGCCTGCAGCACGAACAACAGCATCAGGAGTTGTTGTTGACCGACATCAAGCACGCGTTCTGGTGCAATCCGCTGCAGCCGGCCTACCGCGAGGACCTGCCCACCCCCCCTGGCGCTGCCAGTGCACAGGGCTGGATCGAATCACCCGAGCGCATCGTTACCGTCGGCGCTGCAGCCTGGCCGCAGCACGCTGCGTTTGCCTACGACAACGAATCGCCGCCGCACCGCGTGCTGCTGCCGGCACATGCTCTGGCCGAACGTCCCGTCAGCAATGCCGAGTACCGTGCTTTCATCGATGCCGGCGGCTACCGCGAACCGCGCTGGTGGCTCAGTGAAGGCTGGGCGTTGCGTGAAGCCGAGGACTGGCAGCACCCGCTGTACTGGGATGACACCCTGCAGCGCGAATACACCCTGGGCGGTTGGCGCGAGCTGGATCCGCACGCGCCGGTCTGCCATCTCAGCTACTTCGAGGCCGATGCCTGTGCCCGCTGGGCCGGGGCACGCCTGCCCAGCGAGTTCGAGTGGGAGGCCGCCGCCGCGTCTCAGGCGGTGCGGGGCCACTTTGCCGATGACGATCACCTGCACCCGCAGGCGGGGCAGGGCAGCGGCCTGCGCCAGCTGTTCGGTGATGTCTGGGAGTGGACTCACAGCGCGTATGGCGCCTATCCCGGCTACCGCCCTTTCGCGGGCAACCTCGGTGAGTACAACGGCAAGTTCATGTGCGGCCAATGGGTGCTGCGCGGCGGCAGCTGCGTCACGCCACGGGGCCATGTGCGCGCCAGCTATCGCAATTTCTTCATGCCGCCGGCGCGCTGGCAGTTCTCCGGACTGCGCCTGGCCAGGGACCTCACATGAGCACCGTGCACGACGCGCTGCAGGCGTTGACCGACCTCACCCCCGGCCGCCAGCAGATCCTCACCGACGTGGTGGCCGGGTTGTCGCGCACACCGCGCCAGCTGCCATCCAAGTATTTCTACGATGCACGCGGCTCACGCCTGTTCGAGCAGATCACGCAGACCTGCGAGTACTACCCCACGCGTACCGAGCTGGCGCTGCTGGCGCGGGTGCTGCCGGACATCGCCCGCAGCGTCGGTCCTCATGCTCATGTGGTGGAGCTGGGCAGCGGCAGTGGCCGCAAGACCGCGCTGCTGCTGGCGGCACTGCAGGACCCCGTGGCCTACACCCCCATCGAGATCTCGCGCGCCGCGCTGCTGTCCAGCATCGACCATCTGGCCCCGGCGCTGCCGGACGTCGAGATGCTGCCGGTCTGTGCCGACTTCACCCGCGCGGTCGCCGTCCCGGCACCGGAACGCGAGCCTGCGCGGCGCCTGTTGTTCTTCCCGGGCTCCACGTTGGGCAATTTCGTCGAAGAGGATGCCGTCGCACTGCTGCGCGCGATGCGCCAGACCATGGGCCGCGATGGCCTGGCCCTGGTCGGCATCGATCTGCACAAGGACCCGGCATTGATCGAAGCCGCCTACAACGATGTGCAGGGCATCACTGCTGCATTCACCCTCAACCTGCTGGCGCGCCTGAACCGCGAGATCGGCAGCGACTTCGATCTGGACGGCTTCCGCCACCGCGCCCGCTACAGCATCGCGCGGCTGCGCATCGAAACCGATCTGGTCAGCCAGCGCGCACAGGACGTCCGTCTGGATGGCCGCACCTTCCACTTCCAGGCCGACGAGCCGATCCGCGTCGAATACAGCCACAAGTACACCGACGACAGCTTCGAAGCGTTGCTGCTGCCAGCGGGCCTGCAGGTCGTGCGGCGCTGGGATGCTGAAAGCCCGGCCTATGGCCTGCGCCTGCTTCGCGCCCTTTAGCCGCCGCCAGCCCGCGCTGCTTCAGGTTCGCCTACGCTGCGCCTAAGATGGCCCTGCAACGGCAACACGGAGGACGCCATGCCCATTCTGACCACGCTCGGCCTGGCGGCCGTGCTCGCCGCGGCACCCGCTTCGACAGCAGCGCCTGCGGCCAGCAGCGATGCCGCTTTCAGCCGCTGCCTGGCCGTCCTGCAATCGACAGCCGCCAGCCAGGGCATCAGTGCCGACCGCTTCAATGGGATTATCGCCGGGCTCACCCCCGATCCCAGCGTGCTCGGCCTGCTCGACGCGCAGCCGGAATTCACCACGCCGATCTGGGACTACCTGGCCGCGCTGGTCGATCGCCAGCGCGTGGACGATGGGCGCGTCCTGCTGCAGCAGCATCGGGCCCTGCTTGATCGGGTGTCGGCCCAGTACGGCGTCGATCCGGCCACCATCGTCGCGGTCTGGGGCGTGGAGAGCGACTACGGCCGTGTGTTCGGCAAGCGCCCGCTGCTGCAGTCGCTGGCCACGCTGTCCTGTGCCGGCCGCCGCCAGCCCTTCTTCCGTGGTGAGCTGCTGGCCCTGCTCAAGTTGATCGACCGCGGCGACCTGCAGGCACAGGGGCTCACCGGTTCCTGGGCCGGCGCCTTCGGGCATACGCAGTTCATGCCCAGCACCTATGCACGCATCGCCGTGGACGGTGATGGCGATGGCCGCCGCGATCTGGTCGGCAGCATTCCCGATGCGCTGGCCTCCACCGCCAATTACCTCAAGCGCGCCGGCTGGCGCAGCGGAGAGCCGTGGGGCATGGAAGTGCGTATCCCGCCCGGTTTCGACGCCAGCCAGGCCGGGCGCACCCAGCGTCGGGCGCTGGCCGACTGGCGTGCGCAAGGTGTGACCGCATTGGATGGCAGCGCGTTGGCCCCGGCCAACCTGCCTGCCGACGCGCGCGCGGCCCTGCTGCTGCCGGCGGGCGGCAAGGGCCCTGCGTTGCTGGTGTTCCGCAACTACGACGCGATCTACAGCTACAACGCTGCCGAAAGCTACGCGCTGGCGATCGCCACGCTGGCCGACCAGCTGCGTGGCGGCACGGGCCTGGCCACGGCCTGGCCGACCGATGATCCCGGTATCGGCCGCGATGAGCGCCGCCAGCTGCAGACCCTGTTGCTGGCCCGCGGCCACGACATCGGAAGCGCCGACGGCATGATCGGTACGGACACGCGTCGCGCCATCCAGGTCGAGCAGCAGCGCCTGGGCTGGGCCAACGCAGATGGGCGCGCGGGACAGCGTATCCTTCGCACTCTGCAGAACGCGCCGCGCACTGCACCGGTGCCCACGCGTTTCATGCTTCCCAGCAACTACAGTGCCGTGCAATCGCCGGCCATACGGAGTCGATCCCACGTGCAGCAGATCCAGGGTGTACGCAGCGGGCAGTACCAGGGGCTCGATGCCTGGCTGGTGGAAACCGGCGACGCCAGCGCGGCCATCAGTGTGTTTGGCGGCCAGCTGCTTTCCTTCGTGCCCAAGGGCCAGCCGGATCTGATGTGGCTGTCCCCCCGGCGCGCCGAACTGCCCATGCCGATCCGCGGAGGCAGCCCCGTCTGCTGGCCGTACTTCGGCCGCCAAGGCCAGGGCAACGACGTGCCCGCCCACGGTTTCGTCCGTACCGTGCCGTGGGAACTGCAACAGGCCCGTCGCCTGGACGACGGCAGCATCGAGCTCACGCTGGCACCCCCGGTGCTGCAGAGCCTGGACCTGCGATTGAGGATGACTGTGCGCGTAGGCCGCCAGTTGACCCAGCGACTGATCACCGAGAACGTCGGCAGTTCCCCTGCCAGCATCACCCAGGCGCTGCACAACTATTTCCGCGTGGGTGATGCCAGCGCGGTGGACGTGGACGGCGTGGACGGACTGGACTATCTGGACAAGTTCGAGAACTATGCGACGCCGCGTCGGCAGCAGGGCGCCTGGACGTTGCGCGATCCCCGTGATCCCGGGCGCAGCGACCGCATCTACACGCAGGCCAAGGGTCACTATGTCCTGCGTGATCCGGTGCTGAAACGCCGCATCGACATCCGTACGGAAGGAAGCCGCTCGCTGGTGGCGTGGAATCCCGGTGCCGAGGCTGCAGCGAAGATGGCAGATGTGGGTGAGGGCTGGCGCGACTACGTCTGCCTGGAAGCGGCCAACGCCGGACCCGACGTGGTGACCCTGCCGCCGGGTGGCAGCCATGTGCTGTCACAGACATTGTCCGCGGCACCGTGGACACCGGTAACCCGGTAACGAATCAACGCAGCAAGGATGTTTTCATGCAGGACGCACAGTGGTGGTACGCCAACAGCAGGCAGAGCGAAGGACCGGTGGACCTGGCCGCCCTGCGTCGCCTGCAGCAGGACGGCACGGTGACGGCACGCACGCTGCTGTGGCGCGAAGGCATGCCCGCGTGGCGCCCCTTGGCGGAGCTGGAACAGGATTCAACGCCCATCGAGATGGCGCCGGCTCCGGATATCGACACAGCCCCACCGGTTGAGGTCGTTGCGCCAAGTGTCGGCGATCCGTCCGATCCGTATCGAGCCCCCGCCGCTGCACCGGATACGGCTGCCGCCGCGGGGCTGGAGGGCGAGATGGCCTTGTACGCCAGCGTGGTCGGCGGCAACTTCCCGATCTATCGCCAGCGCTGGCGACTGGATCAGGGCATTGCCACCGCCAGTGGAACCTGGCACTGGCCGGCCTTCCTGCTCGGCCCGATCTGGATGATGTACCGCAGGATGTACCGCCTGGCGGCAATGTGGGTCGGCCTGCTGCTGCTGATCAGCGTGGTGGAGACCTTGCTGGATGTGCCCGAAGGCGTGTCGCTGGTCATCACCATCGCGCTCAGCGTCACCACCGGCACCTTTGGCAACACCTGGTACCTGGCACACTGCCAACGCCTGATCGCCCAAGCCCGTGCCGTCAGCGGCGGCGATGACGCACGGCTGCGCAGCGAGCTGACCGCACGCGGCGGCACCAGCGTGGTCGCCACACTGGCCGCCATCGTCATCTCGGTGGTGTTGAGCACCGTCGGCGCCGCACTGGCGGGGTAGGACAGGTCAGCGGCCCTGACGCGGCCGCAGCACCAGCAGGCACAGCGCACCGGCCACCAGGCCCCAGAACGCCGAACCGATGCCGGCCAGTGAGACGCCGGAGGCGGTGACCAGGAAGGTGACCAGTGCCGCCTCGCGGTCCTGTTCTACTGCCAGCGCACTGGCCAGGCTGTTGGCGATGGTGCCGAACAACGCGATACCGGCCACGCAGGCCACCAGCTCCTTTGGGAAAGCCGCGAACAGGGCGGCCACGGTGGCACCGAACAGCCCGATGACAATATAGAAAGCCCCAGCGGCCATGGCGGCGGTGTAGCGCCGTGCCGGATCCTCGTGCGCATCACGGCCCATGCAGATCGCGGCCGTGATCGCGGCCAGGTTCAGTGCGTAGGCACCGAACGGCGCCAGCAATGTATTGACCACGCCGATCCAGCCGATCAGCGGCGACACCGGCGCGTCATAGCCGGAGGCACGCATCACTGCCACACCGGGGATGTTCTGCGAGGCCATGGTGACCACGAACAGGGGCAGGGCGATGCCGGCTACCGCAGTCCAGGACAGGGACGGGGTCACCCATTGCGGCACCGCCAGCTGCAGCTGCACCTGCTGTGCGTGCAGCAGGTCACGGCTGGCTGCGACCGCGATGCCGACCAGTAGTGTGGCGATGACCGCATAGCGCGGGAACAAGCGGCGTCCCGCCAGCCAGGTGGCGAACATTGCCAGTGCCAGTACCAGTTGGGAATTCATGGCCACGAACACGTCCAGACCGAAGCGCAGCAGCACGCCGGCCAGCATGCCGGCGGCCAGCGCCATCGGCACCCGCTGCATCAATCGTGCGAACACCCCGGAGAAGCCTGCCAGCATGCCAAGCACCGCAGCGAGCAGGAATGCGCCGGTGGCTTCAGCGAGCGAGTCGCCACCAGCACCGACCACCAGCATCGCCGCGCCCGGTGTCGACCATGCGGTCACCACCGGCACGCGATAGCGCAGCGACAGCCCGATGCAGGTGACACCCATGCCCAGTCCCAGTGCCCACATCCATGAGGCGATCTGTGCCTGGTCGGCACCGACAGCCTGGGCGGCCTGGAACACGATCACTGCGGAACTGGCGAAGCCGACCAGCACGGTGATGAAGCCGGCGACCACGGCCGGCACTGAAAGGTCGCGCCACCATGCTTGCCGCACCTGCATGTTCATTGCCGTCTCTCCTTGTTGCATCCGTGCATTGATAGCCGTTGCGGCGTTGACCGCGCAACGCGCGGGCAACGCCGCAGTGATCTTCGAGCGTACGTCATGCCTGAAGTCGCGGCGCTTCTGTCATCACCATAAAAAAAAGCCTTGACGAAATCTGCAGGATCTCTAGAATTCGCCCCCTTGCTGCAACGCATCGCTTCCTCGGAAACGGCACGCGATCAGCAACGCCATCACCGGCGAACGAGTTGATCGAACGAAGGTGTTGACGGACTCGGAAAGTCCGGCATAATAGGCGGCTCGCAACGACGAAAGGCCTTCGGGTCCAACGACGAAGCAGCATCGGCAACAACGTCCACTCCGGTGAGACGGCCTTGAAAAAAGGTGTTGACGAAGCGGAAAAGCCGGCTATAATGGGCGGCTCGCTACGAAGGAAGCTTCGCAGCACACGGGAACGGCGCTGAGGCCACTTCCCCGGATCTTTGA